>CAYVBK010000089.1:0-3729 GCA_964449465.1 uncultured Anaerolineae bacterium | reverse complement strand
TGTGTTCTCGGTGTCCTTTGTGGTAAAAATAGACTTTTTCAGCGGTCTCCTAGGCCCGTTCCAGCAGAACGGCGTCAAGATGCCTACCCAACCAGCGAACTGCCAGACCCGATCATTTCCTCGATCTGCTTTTCTATCTGATCGGCTTGAGCGGGAGACAAGGCGCCGATCCGCAGATCGCAGTGGAATGTGCCATGCGGCGGCAACACGCGCAAATTGCCTTTGGCCTTTTCGGCGGTATAGCCCTCCGGCTCGGCCGTGCCCGGCTCGGTGAGGGCGATGGCCTGCTGATCGGGCATGCGGCTGATCCAACGAGTGGCCCTGGGCAATTGCTCTGGGCGATGGGCGACATAATCGGCAACCCCCTGCGGATGCACCTGCATGGCGTGCGCCCAGCCCTGTTCATCGGCCAGATAATCAATAAAAAAGACCGTCTCCGGATCGGCCAGCAGCTCGGGCGACAGCAGATGATGCTTTTCGGGGTGATCCTTGAGCACGGCCAGAAATTCGGCATAGCCGGGCGCAGGCTTGATGTGTGCTGGAATGCTGGCGCGCACCCGCACGTGCTGCGGCGTAGGCTGCGCGCTATAGACCAGCCGCCCGCCGTCCGCCGGAGCAAAGTTGACATGGGCCAGATACATCAACTCCATCGGCGTATTTTTGAGATTAACGACGGTCATAGACAGGTCAAACAGGGTCGAACCGGCATAGAGCCTGACCAGCGGCTCGGCGACATAGTTGGTGCTGAACGCCACCGTGTGCCGGTACTGTCCGCTCAAACCGATGTAGACGCCCCTGTCGTCCTCGCCAACTACCAGCCAGGCTTTTTGATAGGGGGCGTTGGGCAGTTCGCCGTGCAGCGGGTGCGTGTCGGTGGGGCCGGGACCGCCCATCGCCAGCGCGCCGCAGTGCTGGACAAACCCGCCAAACGTCTCCAAAAATGGCACGCCAGAGCGCGGCATGTCACACATGGATTTCATAGTCAGGTTGCGCCCGCCAAACGTCGCCGACCAGACCTGCTGGCCTTGAAAGGGCAGCAAGACCAGCTCGCCCACGTCACTGATCAGCCGCAGGCCGCACACGCCGCTGTCAAAAAGAAAAACAGAGGCAGATAACGGGCCGGCCTCGATCAGTGTTTTTTCCTTTGAGCCAAAGAATGTCTTTTCAAGATGTATCGTTACCTGGAACATTTTTAACCTCCATCGCCTTTTTCCAGATCGCCCAGCGCAATCAGGCTGTCCAGATCCGCCAGCGCGTCGGGCAGCCATTGAGCAAACACGGCGCGGGTGGCCCGACGAGTTTCCGACTCTGCCCAACCCAGCATCCGCGACACATCGGCCAGGTCTTGCGTGCGCCCCGACTGCAATTTCATCAAAGCCAGAAACGGCAGCGACAGCACCGGAAGCCCTTGGAGATCGCTGAAAAAGTCTATTTTTACTACAAAGGACACCAAAAAAACCAAGATTTACGATACTTTTGAGTCGCTAGAAATGCTTTGTGTCTTTTATGTCTTGGTGGTGAGAAGGTTTTTCATCACGCTCCTAGAAATACAGCTCTTCCAACGACCGGTTCACCCCCGGCGCGCCGAACAGCGGCAGGTCGCGCGTGCGCATCACATTGCCCAGATCGATCACCTCTTGCCGGCCCAGTTCCTTGATCCCCTGTCCTGACGCGAGAGCCAGCAAGATCATCTGTGCCGTCGCCTCTAGCACCTCGATGTTCAGCATCGTCCACTTGATGTCGCCACGGCTCAGGGTGACCAGACCGTGATTTTCCATAATAAAGCTGTTGTATTTGGGTAAAAACGGGGCAAAATTTTGCGCCAGCCGGTCGGTGAGCGGCTCGCCATAGGGCACCAGCGGCACCGGGCCGATCTCGGTGGTCGTTTCGGGGTAGAGGGGGCGCATCAGCCAGTTGGGGCCGTCCATAATGGCCATGGCGCACACCGACGGCGGGTGACAGTGGATCACCGAGACCACATCGGGGCGTTCGTTGAAAAAGGTCAGGTACATGGGCGTTTCGCCGGTAGGCCGGCGCCGCCCTTCCACCGTCTCGCCGCGCAGGTTGATAAAGACCACATCCTCCGGCGTAATGTCCCCCTTGTTCATCTGCGTAGGGGTGATCAGCACTAGGTCATCTTGCAGCTTACAGGCCAGGTTGCCACCATAGCCGGTGACATACATCCTTTGCGCCAATCGGTGACAAATAGAGATAAAGGTCAAAACTTGAGATTCGTATTCAATCAACCAAGACACGGGGCATCCTTTCTGGGTCGTGTGGCACGAGATGCGTTGCGCAAGACATACCACACAACACATCTCATGCGGCACATTCTATCCAAACATCTTTCTCATCCGATCACAATAATACTGCACATTCTCCCACTTGGCGTTAGGCGGCAGGCGATGGTCGGGGCAGGGAATATAGCCGCCCAGGTCTACCAGAGGTTTGAGCCGTTCGATTTCGGCGTCAATGACCGCATAGTCATAGGCAAAGACGCGCTTGTCCATACCGCCGACGCCGCGCAGTTCGCGACCGTACTTTTCCCGCCACGGAGCAATGCTGGCATCCCACACGCCCACTTCGATAGGAAACATGGTATTCACGCCGTTATCCAGCCAGATGGGCACCAGGTCGTCAATTTTGCCGTCGCAATCCAGCGAGATAATGTCTATCCCATAGCTGTTCACCAGTTCGGTGATGCGCCGGTAATGCGGCCCCACCTTGGCGCGAAACACGCGAGGATTGATCAGCGGGCCTTCGCGGAAACAAATGTCTTCCCAAAAGTGGGCAAAATCGAATTTGGCCCCGCTTTCCAGAGCGGCCCTGGTCACCTCATAGCACAATGTCCCTACCGTATCAATGATTTCGTCAAACAACTCGGGGTCGTCCACCTGGAGATAGGAGGAATTGACCAGCCCCAGCCAGTCGCGGATTTTGCCGTACAGGCTGCCGCAGTGCAGGCCATAGGGAATGTCGCGCTCGTTCTTGTGCAGATAGGCCAGGCCACCCTGATCAAAACGCACCATCTGCTGCCCCACATTGACCCAGGCCTGCGTGACCCGCTCAGCGACAAATTGCAGCCGCCACTTGAACTCGGCCTCCCACGAGGAGCGATCCTTGAGCGTATGTTCGATCTCGGCCGGAATCGAGCCAGCCTCCGGTTTGTGCAAGACGATAGCCCCATCGGTGTTCATGATGTGCTGCGAGCCGTCGGGAAATTCGGCGATCAAACGCGGCGCAAAAGCCGGTCGCAGGCCGGTGTTGGGGTGAAAGCAACTGTACCAGTTAAAATCGAAACCCAGCCGGTGGGTGATCGCGGCATCGGTGGGATTGCCGTCGGCCCACTCGTGCGCCTCTTGGGCGGTGATATGCCCTTCTTCGGCCCACTTGAGCAGCGTCTCATCCCAAAAGCCAAAGTGAACTACCGGCAAACGATCATAGTTTTGATAGCGTAAAATGGCAATCGCCCGGTCACGGTTGTTCATAATGCTCCTTTCAATGTCTCAAAACAACACCCTCGATGTTCGATCAGCGACCAGACGGTCAACTGCTCCCAAAATAGCACCTGCTGAGGAATGGCGCACATGCTGACTATTCTGGCCCGCCCTCACAGCCCGGACATGGACACCTAGGAGGCCGCTGAAAAAGTCTATTTTTACCACAAAGGACATCGAGAACACCAAGGTTTACGATACTTTTGAGTCGCTAGAAATGCTTTGTGTCCTT
>CAYVBK010000088.1:0-5554 GCA_964449465.1 uncultured Anaerolineae bacterium | reverse complement strand
TAACGGATTGTGCGTGGTCGACAACAGATCAAGAATTTTGGGTCTTGATCGAAACCAAGGATTTAGTCGGCTGGGTAACAACTGATCTAGTGGATCTTGACTGATGAAGACTTGATTGGGCATATAGAAAACGGAAGGAAACAGCCATCTGGCCGTCTTCTTCCGTTCTCGCATTGGGGTATCTTGATTGTACCAACCCCTGTCTACGTTGTCAAGCCACCAGTGCCGCCGGCATCGAGGGCCAGGATGCCGGCGCGCAGGGCATGCACCCGCCCCTGCAGGTTGTGCGCCCGCCCGGCAAGGGCAGGGGCAAGCCCTGCCCTTGCCGGGCGATCATTTTCAAACCAGGATATGGATACATTCCATATCTACATTCAACCCCACCCGACTGCCTTCGGGGTAAATTTGCATGCGGGTAGGGTTGTTTTCTACCACCCCCAGCAATTGTCCGTTGACCTCGACATCATAGTCAATCACATTCCCCAGATACGCGGCGCGGCGCACCAGGCCGTTGATCTGTCCCTGGTCGGGCGCAATGTGCAGCATTTCCGGGCGGATCACCAGCGTCACCTCATCGCCTGCGTGCAGATTGTCGGTTGCCGTCAGAGGCCAGGTTTGTCCCCACACCTGCACCATCCAGTTGCCATTTTCGCGCCCCTGCGCCACGCCCGGCACAAAATTGGCCCGTCCGATAAAATCGGCCACAAAGCGCGTGCTTGGATGCCGGTAAATCTCGGTTGGCGAGCCGGCCTGTTCGATCACCCCCTGATTCATCACCACGATGCGATCCGATAGGGTCATGGCTTCAATCTGATCGTGGGTGACATAGACACTGGTGATGCCCAACTGCTTTTGGATGCGCCGAATTTCGGTGCGCATCTGCTCGCGCAGCTTGGCATCCAGGTTTGACAGTGGCTCGTCCATCAGCAGCACTTTGGGCTCCATCACCAGGGCGCGCGCCAGGGCCACCCGCTGCTGCTGTCCGCCCGAAAGCTGGTTGGGGGCGCGCTTTTCCAGGCCGGTCAATTCGACCAGGCCCAAGACACGATCCACCCGCGCCTCTATTTCTGCTTTGGAACGATGCTGCACGTTCAAACCATAGGCCACGTTTTCAAACACGTTGAGGTGTGGAAAGATGGCATAGCTTTGAAAAACCATAGACATGTCGCGCTTGTGCGGCGGCAAGTTGTTGATCTCGCGGCCGTCCAGGGCAATGTGTCCGGCGGTCGGAAACTCGAACCCGGCGATCAGGCGCAGGGTGGTGGTTTTGCCACAGCCCGATGGCCCCAGCAGGGTGATCAACTCGCCTTTTTCAATCGCCAGCGAGACGCCGTTGACCGCCGTCACCGGGCCGCTGCCGCCGCGCGGCGGAAACACTTTGAACACATCTTGCAAAACAAGATACATGGCCTATCCTCCACAGTGTGTCATTCGCCCCAGGTCAGGCTGACGTTGCCGCGCTGACGGAACAAACGGTTGGTGATCAGGTACAGGATGCCGACGGCGATCAACACGAACACAATGATCACGGTGGAATAGGCGGCGGCGATGCTGATGCCGCCCTGCTCCCACTCGCTCAAGATCGAGGCGGTGACAATGCGCCAGCGCGCACTGACCAGGAAAATGATCGCCGAGACGCTGGTCATGTGCCGCGTAAAGCTAAAGATCAGCCCGGCCAGCAAGGCCGGCAAGATCAGCGGCAGCGTGACCTTGCGAAAGGTGTATTGGGCATCGCCGCCCAAAATGTTGGACGCTTCTTCGATGGATGGGTCAATTTGCTGCAAAGCGGCTACGCCTGCCCGCACCGAGGCCGGCAGGCTGCGCACGGCATAGGCGGCCAGAATGATATAGGGCGTGCCAACCAGGGCCATTGGCATGCCCATCCAGGTGAGGGCGCAGGGCAGGGCCAGCAAGACAACGGCCAACGGCAACCGCCAGCGCCCCTGCTCCCGGCCGATCAACAGCGCACTGCCCAAGACCAACCCGATGGCCGTGAACGCCGGCGGCAGTTGAAAGATTACCTTGATATGATCGGCGGCCTGAAAAACGGCATTGCTCCAAAAGCCGCGCGGCAAGGCGCGGCTAAATTGGGCAATGGGAAAAGCCACATATTCGATCAGGTCGTAGGAGAACAGATACAGCCCCGCGCCGATGGCTGCCCAACCGATCTGTTTTTGGCGACGGCCCAGCCACTCAAACAGTCCCAACGCCACATACAGGCCGCCCAGCAGATAATACAGGCCTTCTTGCCCCAGCACCCCATCGAGCAGGCTGAGGCCGATGCCCGCCGCCGTGCCGACAAGGAACACGATCCAGCGTTGCCGCCCGCTTGCCGCCGTCAGGGTGAAATAGAGCGACAGGATGGCATAGACCACCCCTACCAGCAGGCGCGGCGAGACGCTGAATGCCAGCACAAAGCCGATGCCCAAAATGGTACCGGGGATGGCCCCGCCCAGGTTCGAGCCGAAATCGAGCAACTCTTTGCCGCTAAATTTTTTGCGCACCACCAGAAAGGCAATGACCATACCGATCAAGGCGGCCACCGGTGTAGCCAGCGTGCTCAAAAACGTGGTGTCCAGAATGGCCTCGATGCCGCGCGTCAGGGTGTGCTTCCACCAGTCCAGCGTAAAGCCATAGTCTACGCCCCAGGCCCGGCTGAACGAGCCAAACACCACCGCCGCATAGAGCATGATGATTAACAGACAAAAGGCATAGGTAAAAATGATAAACGGCCAGCGGATCCAGCTTTCCTTTTCCACAATTTGCCCGCCGGTAGGCTTGCCCGTCACCGAGATGTAGGAGCGGCGGTTGACATAGTATCTTTGCACCAAAAAAATGATCAGCGTGGGGATGAGCAGCACCACCGCCAGAGCCGAAGCCTTTTGATAGTCATACTCGCCGGCCACTGCCAGGAAAATCTGCGCCGACAGCACGGTGACATTGCCGGCGATAAACAGCGGGTTGCCCAGATCGGCCAGCGATTCGACAAAAAGCAGCAAAAATGCTCCGGCGATGCCGGGAATGAGCAGCGGCAGGGTGACAGTGCGGAAAATGTGCAGCTTGCTGGCCCCCAGGCTGTGCGCCGCCTCTTCCATCGAAGGGTCCAGCCGCTCTAGCATGGCCCGCAGCATCAAATAGGCCACCGAAAAAAAGGTGATAATCTGCACAAAAACAAGCCCATCCATACCGTAAATATCGTTCGAGCCGGGGCCAAAGGTCATGCCTAGCAGCTTGCGGGTGATTAACCCGTTGCGGCCAAACAGCAGAATGGCGCTCAAGGCAATGGCAAAGGGCGGCGAGACGGTTGGCACCAAAGCCAAAATGTGGATCAGCTTTTTGCCCGGCGCATTGCAGCGCACTACTGTATAGGCAAAAATAAACCCCACCAGGGTGCCGCCGGCTGCGGTCAGCACACCCATCAACAGCGTGTTGAGGAAAATTCGACGTGACAGAGGACCGTAATACGAGTCGAAATAGCGGCGGAAAAATTCCAGGCTCAGGTGCCCCTGCGCGTCAAAAAAGCCATTGATCGAGGTGCGCAGAATGGGGTAAAAGACAAAAACAAGCAAAAAGAGCGAACACAAAATCAGGCTGATCAACAGGGTGGGATCGCGGGCGATCAACATCAACTCGCGATAGCGACGCAGCCAGGGGGATTGAGGCGGAGATGCAGTGGTCAACGGCCCTTAACCTCCGTTCTAGCGCAGTGAGCCTGATCCGGCGTGAGCGAGTCCCGGCGTGAGCGAGTCCTGCTGCGCCGGATCAGACCTGGGGAATGAATTATTTGAGCGCGTCGGCGGCGGCGATTTCGTTGGTAAATTTGTCTACAAAGGCCTTTTTGTTGCTGCCGGCCCACTCAAAGTTGTAATCAATCAACTTGACCTGCAACAGTTCGGGGTGTGAGAGCGAGACGCCCTTGACGGTGGGGGCCTGATACGCCTTGTACTTGGGGCCGAGAGCCTGCGCTTCGGCAGTCAGCGCCCAGTCGAACCACAACTGCGCTGCATCCAGGTGCTTGGCGCCCTTGAGGATGCCCATGCCGCCGATCTCATAGCCGGTGCCTTCTGATGGGAAGGTCAGCTCCAGTGGCAGTTTATTGTTGTCAATTTCGTTGACAATGTCGTGCGAAAAGACAATGCCCACAGCAGCCTCGCCCTGACCGACAAACTTGGCCGGGGCAGCGCCGCTCTTGGTAAACTGGCTGACCTGACTGGCGTACTGCTTGATGTATTCCCAGCCCTTTTCTTCGCCCATCAACTGCAAGACGGTGGCCATGGCCGTATATGAGGTGCCAGAGGTAGAGGGGTGTGCCACCATGATCTGGCCTTTGAATTCGGGCTTGAGCAGGTCTTGCCACGATTTGGGCGCGGCTACGCCGGGGTGCGCGGCCAGCCAGTCTTTGTTGGTGCAAAAGCCCAGCGTGCCGACATAGATGCCCGCCCAATAGTTCTCCGCATCCTTGTACTTGGCCTGATCCAGCAGGTTCTTGTAGCTGGGCGAATTGTAGGCTTCCAGCAGCCCCTCTTGCTTGGCTGCCACAAAGCTGTCAATCGGGCCGCCCCACCAGATGTCGAACTGCGGATTGTCCTTTTCGGCACGGATGCGTGCCAGCGACTCGCCGCTGGACATGCGCACATAGTTGACGGTGATGCCGTACTTGGCCTCAAATTCCTGCTTCATACCCTGGCACCACTCTTCTTGCGGGGTACACAGCACATTGATTTCGGTGCTTTTGACGGTCTTTTTGCAGCCACCCAACGCAACCACCGAAACCACAATCATCAAGCCCAAAAGCATGGTTCGCCACAAGTTCTTTTTCATTTTTCCTCCCTTGTCTCTCATTGACATAGATTAATTTAGAATGTCTTGTAGATAGGCTGGATCAGAAACCGATCAAGAATTGTGCAGATGTCACCTCCTGAGATCGCAGACGGATAAGGACATAGCAACCTTATTGTATCACTCTGATTTTTCCCTGTCAATCGGCAGGCTCACTTGACAGGGGCATGGATTGAGCATATAATAACTCCAATTTTACACTCGTTTCTCTTTTAACAGCAAGGCAGACCCAGCCCAGGCCAGCGGTGACCGGGCAATCGTACTCGGATTGTCGGTTGCGGTTGGCTTTTTCGTTTGTCTGGCTCAAGGGAAAGCGAGGCCCCAATTTCTATTTCAGTCAAGGAGGAGAAATGCTGAAAAAAGTCGTTCTTGTGCTTTTGACCATCGCCATGATCGCCTCGGTGGTGGCCTGTCAAAAAGCTACCCCCACGGTCGCCGCGCCGACCAGCACACCGGCACCGACGGCCACCCCCAAACCGGTCGAACCGACAGCTACCCCCAAACCGGCCGAACCGACAGCTACCCCCAAACCGGCCGAGGTGGTCTACAAGGTCGGCACCAACGCCGAGTACCCACCTTTTGAGTTTGTAGACGACAAGGGCGTCATTGTCGGCTTTGACCCCGACGTTCTGACCGCCATCGCCGCCAAGGCCGGGTTCAAGTTTGAATTGATCAACACCCGCTGGGATGGCATTTTTGTGGCTTTGCAGTCCGG
>CAYVBK010000087.1:0-7387 GCA_964449465.1 uncultured Anaerolineae bacterium | reverse complement strand
TTTTTTTCAAGTGCTTGAGCGTTTTGCGCTCTGGTTGCGCAAAACTTGCGTTAGCCTATGACGCAACCGAGTTCTTGCCAACGTGTTCTTACAGACAACCCCGATTATCCATCATCATCGAAAGGAGACCCTGATGGTTCATATTGTTACCGATAGTGATGCAAATTTACCTCTTGATCTGATCAAACAATTCGACATCACCGTGGTGCCGATCCAGATTCACATTGACGGCCAGACCTATATGGAAGATCAAGACATCAATTCCGACCAGTTTATCGAAATGCTGCCCCGCTGCCGCGAGCTGCCCACCACGTCGCAGCCCTCGCCAGGGCAGTTTATTGAGGCCTTTGCGCCCTGGGTCGAACGCGGCGAAACCATCCTGTCCGTTCACGTATCAGGCGAACTCAGCGGCACCATTCGTTCGGCGCAGGCCGCCGCCGAAACCTGGCCAGACGCGCCGATCCACTTTTTGGACACCCGTTCCATTTCGGTCGGCGAAGGCATGATCGCCCTGCGCGCCGCCCGTATGGCCGCTGCCGGACACGATGTAGCCGACATCATCACAGCCCTGCAACCCATGATCGAACACAATCACCTCTTTTTCCTGGTTGACACGCTGGAATACCTGCACAAAGGCGGACGGATCGGCGGGGCGGCGCGATTCATCGGCACATTGCTGGACATGAAGCCTATCCTGACCGTCCAGAACGGCAAAATCGAGGCACTGGAACGCCAGCGCACCCGCAAAAAAGCCCTGGCCCACCTGGAAGAACTGGTCGTAGAACATGCCGGCAACGGCCGGGCTGTTTACCTGGGTGTGACCGAAATCGCCGCCCGCCAGGAAGCGCAAACACTGGCCGAACACCTGCGCGCCCGCCTCAACCCGGTCGAATTTTTAATGTGCCAGGTGGGGCCAGGCCTGTCCACCCACAGCGGGCCGGGATCATTGGGTGTCTGTGTCTATGCCGGGCCAGAGAGTCAATAAAGTTGCCGTCATCACCGGCCTTGTATCAACCGAGATGTAGACAGAAACAGTTTTTTACTGTATAATTCATGCGCTTGAATTCAGTCTCAACGTCTCAAAACTATGGCCAGCAAAAAAGAAAAACAACCCGCTTTGCCATCGCGTCCGGCAGCCGACCTGACATGGCTCAAAAAGCTGATTGAACAGGGCATTGCCGGCGTTCTTTTGCTTGCCCTGGCCGTGGTCACACTGATCGGGCTGCTCTACCGCACCGGCGGCACCGTCATTGACTGGTGGAGCCACCTCATTCTGATCATGGTCGGCTGGGGCAGTTATGTCGTTGTCTTGATGGTGGCTCTGGTGGGCATCCTGCTCAGCATCGGCAAGATACCCCGCCTGCAAGACATCTCATGGCATGCTCTGGTAGGAGGCGAAATTGTCGCCCTGGCCTTGCTCGGCCTGATTCACCTGATCCTGTTTCGAGATGATCCATGGACGGCAGCACAGCAAGGGCAGGGAGGCGGTTATGTGGGCGCCGTGTTTAGCGGCCTGCTCAACGATCTGCTTGGTCCCTGGCTCACCGGCCTGATCCTGGCCCTTGTGCTGCTGGGAGGATTGGTGATCGCTTCGGGGCAGTCGGTGCAGGAATGGCTGGAGCAAATCGAAGAGACGGTCGCGGTGAGCCGTTCAGCCGCGCCGCCATCGGCAAACAAGGCACTGGTAAAAGATCCGCCAACCGCCTCTTTTACCGAACCGGCCAACAATCAGACGACTGCTGCGCCCCCGGCGCCAACGCCTCGCCTCGAGAAACCGGCAGCAGTACAAGCGGCGGTGACGCCCAAGCCCAAACGCAGCCGCGCCTTGCGCATCGAGATGCCGCCGACCAGCCTGTTGGATGAGCCGCCGACCGTTTCTGCCGACCTGGAAGCGGCACAGCGGCGGGCGCGCATCATCGAAAACACGCTGGCGCAGTTTGGTGTACCAGCCCAGGTGGTGGAAACCAACTGGGGGCCGCGTGTGACTCAATTCGGCGTCGAACCGGGCTTTGTCACCCGCAAAGGAGTGGACGGCGAAGAAACCGAACGCAAAATCCGCGTGTCCAAGATTGCCTCATTGAGCAGCGATCTGGCGCTGGCCCTGGCCGCCTCGCCCATTCGCATCGAAGCGCCGGTGCCGGGCCGCTCTATTGTCGGCATCGAAGTGCCAAACGAAGAATTGTCGGTCGTTTCGCTTGGCAAAATCATCTCATCGCGCTCATTTCGCCGCAAAACGCCGCTGATGCTGGCACTGGGCGCGGGCGTAGCCGGGCATGCGGTGGTGGCCGACTTGAGCAAAATGCCACACCTGTTGATTGCCGGAGCCACCGGTTCCGGCAAATCGGCTTGCATCAATGCCCTGATCGTCGGACTGCTCTTTCAAAATTCGCCACTCACGCTGCGCCTGATTCTGGTTGACCCCAAGCGGGTCGAACTGACCGCCTACGACGGTCTGCCTCATCTGTATGGCAACGTCCAGGTAGATGTCGAACACGTGGTGGTGATGCTGCGCTGGCTGCTCAACGAAATGCAAGAGCGTTACAAGAAACTGGCCGACCTCAACGCCCGGCACATTGACGATTACAACAGCCATTGGCAGGTGGGCAGTAGCGAATACATGCCGCGCATCGTGGTATTCATTGACGAACTGGCCGATCTGATGTTCTTTGCCCCCGAAGAAGTGGAAAAGTCCATCTGTCGTCTGGCGCAAATGGCCCGGGCGACAGGCATTCACCTGGTGATGGCTACCCAAAGGCCCAGCGTAGACGTGGTCACCGGCCTGATCAAAGCCAACTTTCCAGCCCGCATCGGCTTTGCTGTCAGCACCGGGACCGACTCGCGGGTGATTTTGGATGCGGTGGGCGCCGAAACGCTGCTGGGCAAAGGTGACATGCTGTTCATGTCGCCCGAATCGAGCAAGCTCCAACGCATCCAGGGCGTTTGGGTGACCGAACATGAAATTGCCGGCGTGGTGGATTACTGGAAACAGTGGGCTGTCCAGGAAGAGTGGGAGGCAGAGCCGGCCCCCTGGAACGATCTGTTGAACCAGGCACAAACGCCGTGCGATGAACTGCTCGACCAGGCTATCGAAATAGTGCGGCAACACGGCAGCGCATCGGCCTCCATGCTGCAACGACGCATGCGCATCGGCTACCCGCGCGCCGCCAGTCTGATTGACCAGATGGAGCAGATGGGCGTCATCGGCCCGGCCGAAGGCGGTGGCAAAAACCGCCCCCTGATCGGGCTGCAAAGCGAGATGACGGCCCTGCCTGAGCAAAGGAGATCCTCGGCATGATTTACGTGGGCACCAGCGGCTATAGCTATGCCGATTGGAAGGGCGTTTTTTATCCGCCCGACCTGCCGCAAAACCAATGGCTGGCCTTTTATGCCCGCGAGTTTACGGCCGTTGAGTTGGATTTTACCTATTATCGCATGCCCACCGCCGATCAACTGGTGAAAATAGCGGCACAAACGCCCGATCATTTCCGGTTCGCGGTCAAAGCGCACCAAGACATCACCCATCATCGCCAGGCAGAGACTACCGCGCTGACGCAGTTTCGAGCCGCGTTGACGCCGCTTCGGCAGCAAGGACAGTTGAGCGCAGTTCTGCTGCAATTTCCCGGCTCGTTTCGCTGCACCGACGCCAACCTGGACTATTTGCGCCGCTGCGCCGAACACCTGTCCGACCTGCCGTTGGTGATCGAGTTTCGTCACCGCGAGTGGATTTCGCAGCGCGTGCTGACCCTGCTGCGCGAGTTGCAAGTGGGGTTCTGCAACGTAGACATGCCGGCCCTGCCCGGCCTGTTGCCGCGCACCGCCCTGGTCACCGCGCCCACCGCCTACCTGCGCCTGCATGGGCGCAACGCCAAAACCTGGTGGCAGCACGACCAGGCCTGGGAGCGATACAATTATCACTACAGCGAGCCGGAACTGCGCGAGTGGATTCCGCACATCCGACAAATGGACGCCCAGGCCGAACAGGTGTTGGTGTTTGCCAACAATCACTGGCAGGGACAGGCCGTTGAAACGGCACGACAAATCAAAATTCTTTCGAGTCAACCGGTCGAGTCAGCCGACTCGACCGCATCATCAACCAAAATTTAAGGAGGAAACATGTCAGGTCATTCAAAATGGTCTACCATCAAAAGAAAAAAGGGCGCAGAAGACGCCCGGCGCGGCAAGCTGTTTACCAAATTCGGCCGTGAAATCATGATCGCCGTGCGCGAAGGCGGCCCCGATCCCGAGTCGAATTTCAAGCTGCGCCTGATCATCGAAAAGGCGCGCCAGGTCAACATGCCCAAAGACAACATCGAACGCTCCATTCGCCGTGGCGCCGGCGTCGAAAAAGGCGAAAATCTGGAAAATGTCTCGTACGAAGGATATGGTCCCGGCGGCACGGCGATGATCGTGCGCGTGCTGACCGACAACCGCAACCGTGCCGTGGCCGATGTGCGCCGCGCCTTTACTCGCGGCGGCGGCAACATGGGAGAGAGCGGCTGCGTGGCCTGGATGTTTGAATCCAAAGGCTATATCACCATCCCGCTCAACGGCCACAACCCCGACCAATTATTCGAGCTGGCCCTCGAAGCCGGCGCCGACGACATTGTCATCGGCGAAGATATGGTTGAGCTCTATACCCCGGTATCCGAGTTCCAGGGCGTTCAGGAAGCTCTGATGAACGCCAACATTGAAACGGACACAGTAGAACTGGCTATGGTGCCCAAAACCAAAATGGCGGTTGAGCCATCGGTCGGCGTCAAGGTGATGAGCCTGGTAGACACGCTGGAAGAACTCGACGACGTGGAAAAGGTCTTTACCAACCTGGAAATCACCGACGAACTGTTTGAAATGTACGCGGCGGCCAACAACTAATGCGGGTATTGGGACTGGATCCGGGACTGGCGACCACCGGATTTGGCCTGGTGCAGGAAAAAGAAACGGGCGATTTGGAACTGATGGCTTGCGGCGTCATCACCACACCGCCCGATATGTCCATCGCCGAACGACTGCTGTCCATAGACCACAAATTGGGTCAACTGATCGCCCAATATCGGCCTCAGGCAGTCGCCATCGAAGAGCTTTTCTTTTGTAAAAACATCACCACGGCCCTGGTCGTAGGGCAGGCGCGCGGCGTGATCCTGGTTGGCATTGCCCGCGCCGGATTGCCCGTCTCTGAATACAAACCGCTCCAAATCAAGCAATCCATTGCCGGGTACGGTCAGGCCAGCAAAAAACAGGTGCAGGAAATGGTGCGCATGCTGCTCAACCTGGAGCGGGTTCCACAGCCCGACGATGCCGCCGATGCCATCGCCATTGCCATCTGTCACATTCATCATCAGCAGTTTGCCGGCCTTGTCAAAGAATGAGTCCACTGAACAAAGGATTTTATCGCCGAGACGCCCAGTTCACATAGAATGTAAAGAGCCTTAAAATTTCGTTGATTCTCATCATTCTCTGCGCTCTGGTGAAATAGTCTTTTTTTATGAGTCAAAATTGGTTTCGACGGCGTTCTGCCGAACGCGCTCAACCAACGTTTTGCAAATCCTGAACATACTATTTGCAGGATGGGTGATGAAATGATTGCGACACTGGAAGGACGCCTGAGCGCAATTGAAAAAAATGCCCTTGTCGTCCAGATCGGCGGGCTGGGCCTGCGGGTGTACGTGCCAGAAACCCTGCTCTCGCGTTGCGGGCCTATCGGCAGCATCGTCTCGCTGCATACCCATCTGCACGTGCGCGAAGACGAGCTATCGCTGTATGGCTTTGCCAGCGAGGACGAACTGCTCATGTTCAAACTCTTGCTGAGCGTATCGGGCATCGGCCCACGCGCCGGCCTGTCCATCCTGTCGGCTACATCGCCCGACCATCTGCGCACAGCCATCGCCCAGGAACAAGCCTCGGTGCTGGCACAGATTCACGGCATCGGCGCCAAAACAGCCCGCAAAATCATCCTGGACCTCAAAGATAAAGTTCAGGCCGTGCCAGGCGTCACGTTCGGCAGCGCCTTGATGCCCCAAGACAGCGAAGTCATTGCCGCCCTCACCGCATTGGGCTATAGTCTGGTCGAAGCTCAAACCGCCTTGCAGCACGTGCCTGCATCGGCGCAAGAGGTTGAAGAACGCCTGCGCGCCGCGCTGGCGTTCTTGGGATCATAGAAACCGGTAAGGATATGAACCAGGATATCGGCAGATGGAATACCCAAGACATTCCAGGTAAAATCCTGGTTATAGACGATGATCCTCGTAACCGCAAGCTGGTAGAAAAGTACCTGTCCATGATCGGCTATCAGGTGTTTCAAGCCGAAGATGGATTTTCGGGGTTGATGGCAGCC
Organism: uncultured Anaerolineae bacterium; assembly: GCA_964449465.1. Lineage (GTDB taxonomy): Bacteria > Chloroflexota > Anaerolineae > JAFGEY01 > JAFGEY01 > CAYRXM01. The sequence goes on along the minus strand of CAYVBK010000087.1, from coordinate 1,056 downwards.
CGACAATACAAGCCAGATCTGATCTTGCTGGACATTATTATGCCCGGTATGAACGGCTTTCAAGTCTGCCAGACCTTGCGCGGCGACCCGGAAACGGCCAACATTCCCATCGTCATTGTCACAGCCTTGTATGAAACCGAACAGCGCATCGCCGCCCTGGAATCGGGCGCAGACGATTTTTTGACCAAACCGTTCAGCATCTATGAACTGGGAGCGCGGGTCAAGTCGCTTTTGCGCATCAAACATCAACACGATGAACTGGAACGTCGCAATCGCCTCTTTTACCAGGTGATGACCCGCTACATGGCCCCCGAGGTCTCGGAGCAGATTTTACAAAACCCCGACCGCTATCTCAAACTGGGTGGTGAAACGCGCCTGATCACCACCATGTTTGCCGACATTCGGGGATTCACCGGCCTGGCGCAAAAGCGCAGCGCCGACCGGGTGGTCGAGTTGCTCAACACCATCTTTAAGGAGATGGTAGATGTGATTCTCAAATGGCGCGGCACGTTTGACAAGTTTTTGGGTGACGCGGTTATGGCTGTCTATGGCGCTCCGGTGAGCTACCAAGACGACACATTGCGCGCTGCCCGCACTGCGCTCGAAATGCAGCAAGCCTTTCAAGCTCTACGCGCAACCTGGAACGACCCCGATGAGCAGGCGCTGGGGTTGGGCATTGGCATCAACACCGGCGAGGCCGTGATCGGCAACATTGGCACCGAGCATTTGATGAACTATACCGCCATCGGCGACGCTGTCAACATTGCCCAACGCCTGGAAGAACTGGCCCAAGGCGGCCAAATCCTGATCACGCAGGCTACACTGGATCGCATCCACACCCGCGCCCGCGCTCGCCTGGTCGAAACCTGCCTGCTGCGCGGGCGGCAAGAACCCACCACGATCTATTTGCTGGATGATATGCTCTAGGATGCTGCTGAAAAAGTCCATTTTTACCACAAAGGACACCGAGAACACCAAGGTTTGCAATACTTGCGTTTTTAGAAATGACTCTCCTGAAAAAAGGTGGATTTAACCACAAAGAACACAAAGGTCACA
>CAYVBK010000086.1:0-7396 GCA_964449465.1 uncultured Anaerolineae bacterium | reverse complement strand
GGTGCGATGAGATAAGCATATCACGATATGCCCAAATCATCAAATCCTGCCTCCCTGGGGGTGCACGCAGAGTTTGAGGCAAACGCTCTCGTTCTCGTTCTGGGGACGAGTTCAGCGTCAACAAACGGTGTTCTTTAATGCCATTGGACTGCTCTCGAGGACGGAGGCTTGGGACGGCAAAAAAAATGCCCCAAAGTACAATTGCACCCCCTCCAATCGGTTCATTGGACGGAGATACCAAGTCATGATACAATGTGACCAGGTCTCTGAGATATGGTCAGGCAACTGACCTGGCGCATTGCCTGCCCTCGACCGATGATAGAGCGTCGGGGTGATTGTGTTTGGAAAGGAATGTGAATGGACATCAATCCTCGAATTTTTCGTGAATACGACGTGCGCGGGGTAGTGGATCGCGACTTGACCCCCGATATGGTTCGCCTGCTGGGGCAGGGCTATGCCTCCTATGCCGTGCAACACGGTGTCAGGCGGGTCAGCCTGGGCTATGACGCCCGCCTCAGTTCGCCTACATTCTGCCAGGCCTTGACCGAAGGGCTGGTCGCGTCGGGTCTGGACGTGATTCAGCTTGGCCTGGTAGCCACTCCAATGCTGTACTTTTCGCTGTTTCATTTGCCGGTAGACGGCGGCATCATGATCACCGGCAGCCACAACCCGCCCGAATTCAACGGGTTCAAACTGGGCGTTGGCCGCACCACCATCTATGGCTCCGAGATTCAAGAGGTGTTGAGGATCATTCAGGCCGGCCGGTTTGTGCAGGGACAGGGCCAGGTAACGCAGCAAGACATTGCTTTAGCCTACATAGACGAGGTGGCACGCCGTTTGGGGCCGCTGTCTCGCCCGCTCAAGGTGGTGGTGGATGCTGGCAACGGCGCCGGCGGGCCGTTTGGTCCGGCCATTTTGCGCCGCATGGGTGCCGAGGTGATCGAACTGTACTGCGATGTGGACGGTCGGTTTCCACATCATCACCCCGACCCTACCATTCCCGAAGCCTTGCAGGACCTGATTGTTCGCGTTCAACAAACCCAGGCCGATCTGGGCATTGCCTGGGACGGCGACGCCGACCGCATCGGTGTGGTAGATGTGCGCGGGCGGATTGTCTGGGGCGATCAATTGATGATGCTGTTCAGTCGCGAGGTGCTGACCCATACGCCCGGCGCGCCGATCATTTTCGAGGTCAAATGCTCGCAAGGCTTGGTGGAAGAAGTGGCGCGCTGGGGCGGTCGCCCGGTGATGTATCGCACCGGTCACTCGTTGATCAAGGCCAAAATGAAAGAGCTGCATGCGCCGCTGGCTGGCGAGATGAGCGGCCATCTCTTTTTCGCCGACGAGTATTTTGGCTATGACGATGCCCTCTATGCCGCCGGCCGCCTGGTGCGCTTGTTGGCCGCCCCAGATCGCTCACTGCCCGATCTGGTGGACGAGTTGCCACAATATGTTTCTACCCCCGAAATCCGCATAGATTGTCCCGAAGACCTCAAGTTCAAAATTGTGGATGAAATCTCGGCCCATTTCAAGCAGTTCTATGATATTATAGATATAGATGGCGTGCGGATTCTTTTTGGCGATGGTTGGGGACTGTTGCGTGCCTCGAACACGCAGCCGGTGTTGGTGCTGCGCTTTGAAGCGCGCAGCCCGGCCCGTCTGGCCGAGATTCAGCAGATCGTCACCCACAAGCTAATCGAGATCGCTCCCGACATTCGTCTGTGAGCGACTGGACATTTTATGTAAATACGCTATACTGTTTGATAGACCATCAAAAGGAGATGAAACAATGTCTTTGCTCAATGACGAAATTAAAACTCAGGTACGCGAGGCGTTGGCCGATGTGAAAACGCCGGTGCGGTTGCTCGTCTTTACCCAGACATTGGAATGTCAGTATTGCCAGCAGAACCGCGAACTGATTCAAGACGTGGCCTCGCTGTCCGACCAGATCACCGCCGAGGTGTACAACCTGATCGTAGATGCAGACAAGGCGCGCGAGTTCAAGGTGGATCGGGTGCCGGCGCTGGTGATTATGAGCGAGCAAGATGTGGGCATTCGCTTTTACGGCATCCCGGCCGGGTTCGAGTTTACCTCGCTGATCCATGCAATCCGGCTGGTCGGCGGCGCCGGCTCACAATTGGACGCCGACACACTGGCCGAGCTTCAAAAGCTGGATCGCCCGGTCCACATGCAGGTTTTTGTCACCCCCACCTGCCCCTACTGCCCGCAGGCTGTCGTCATTGGCTTTGAAATGGCTTATGCCAGCCCCATGGTCACGGTAGATGCTGTCGAGGCCTCTGAATTTCCACACCTGGCAGTCAAATACCAGGTGGCCGGCGTGCCGCGTACCATCATCAATGAAACCACAGTGTTGGAAGGCGCCGCACCGGTGGCTCTGGTGATGGACAAGATTCGCGAGGCCCTGCAGGCCGGGGAGCAGAGCTAGATGCTGTACGATGTGGTCATTATTGGTGGCGGGCCGGCCGGACTGACGGCGGCCATCTATGCCGGGCGGGCTGCCCGCCGCACTCTGGTTTTGGGCAGTCTGATGCAGGGTGGACAGATCACGACTACCAACGTGGTGGAAAACTATCCGGGCTTTCCCGGTGGCATCAACGGCTTTGAGCTGGCCATGAAATTCATCCAGCAGGCCCAAGAGTTTGGCGCCGAGGTGTCGGATCAGGTGGCTGCTCGCGTGGATTTCAGTTCAAGGCCGTTCACCATCGAGACACACGATCAGACGGTGCAGGGACACACGATCATTGTGGCGACGGGGGCTTTTCCGCGCAAACTGGGCATCCCCGGCGAAAAAGAGTTTTTCGGCCGCGGCGTCTCGACCTGTGCTACCTGCGACGGTTTTTTGTATCGCGAGAAGGTGGCGGTGGTCATCGGCGGCGGCGACAGTGCCCTGGACGAGGGGCTGTTTCTCACCCGCTTTGCCCGCGAGGTGATTGTGGTGCATCGCCGCAACGAGCTGCGAGCCAGCAAACAGCTCCAAGAGCGTGCTTTTGGCAATTCTAAAATGCGCTTTGTCTGGGATAGTGTGCCGGAAGAGATTTTAGGTCAGGAAACGGTGACAGGTGTCCAGGTGCGCAACGTCAAGACCGATGCCATTCAGGTCATTCCGGCCGATGGGGTCTTTGTCTTTGTGGGGCTGATTCCGGCCACCAAATTGTTTCAAGGACAGCTTGACCTGGACGAGGCCGGCTATGTCCGCACCGACGACCATCAGCGCACCAGCGTGCCGGGCGTGTTTGCCGCCGGCGACGTGCAAAACCCCGACTTTCGTCAGTGCGTGATCGCCGCCGGTTCGGGCGCGGCAGCAGCCATTCAAGCCGACCGGTTTCTCAACGAGTAAAGGAGTCACGATGGCAGTTCAAGCACAACTCAAATGGGTCAGCGGGCTAAGGTTTACCGCCCAGGTTGGCGATGGTCCCACCATCACTCTCGACAGTCACGAGGGCGGAGGCGGCCCCACGCCGATGGAGGTGTTGTTGATGGGGGTGGGTGGCTGTACGGCGATGGACGTGATCAGCATCTTGCAAAAAAAGCGCGCTCAGGTTGCCGGTATGGAGATCAATCTGAACGGCGAGCGCGCCGCCGAGCATCCGCAGCGATACACCCGCATCCACATCGAGTATGTCGTTTACGGCCACGAGATCAAGCCGGCCGATGTTGAACGCGCTATCGAGTTGTCGGAGACCAAATACTGTGGAGCACGCGCTTCGCTCAATGCCGAATTTTCCAGTTCGTATCGTATTGTCGAGTCAGAACAGGGGCAGTAGAGGCGAGATAACCCTGTCCCTATGGAAATGGCGTGTTGAATGTCTGGGGTGCTGGTCATTTACAAGGAATTTCCGGCCGCGACGGTCCGTCACGCTGGCGGGCAGGCTGTCTATCGGGTGATCCAGGCTCTCGCCCAACGCGGCGATGAGGTATCGCTGGTGGCCCGCCTGCGCCGCGAAGAAGAGCCGCTGGTGGCCGACACGGCCGCTCTGTGCAAGCGGTTGTATCTGGCGCCTCATCACACCGCCTTGCCCGGCCCGCGCCCGCTGGCCTTTGTGCGCAGCTATCTGGCCTTGCGCCGACAGGCTGCTCTGGCCCTGCGTCAGGTTCGTCCCGACCTGGTGCATGTCGAAGTGACCCAAACCGCCGTGGCCATCTTGGGGCTGCCGCGCCCCTGTTCGTCCTTTCGACCGTTGGATGTGAACTGGTTTTTGCTTCAGCAACAGGCCGATGCGACGCACGGCCTGCGACGCGGCCTGTTGCGGGTGGCCTCAAGGCTGCTCAAGCGGATCGAGCCATGGCTGTGCCGCCGCCATGATCTGGTGACGGCTATCTCGGAGGGCGACCGTCGCTTGCTGGCGGGGCAGGGTGTGGAGCGGCCCTTGTTCATCTTGCCGCTGTCGCCTTCTTTTGAGATGGATGAACAAACGCAGCCGGCCGTGCCGCCCGGCCCCAATGTGCTGTTTGTGGGGGCCATGTATCGCGCGTTGAACGTACAGGGTGTTTTGTGGTTTCTGGATCAGGTCTGGCCGCGCGTGCGGGCGCGGCTGCCAGAGGCGCGTTTCTATGTGGTGGGCTATGCTCCACCGCCCGAGGTGATGGCCCGACACGATGGGCAGAACGTTTTTGTGGTCGGTTTTGCCGATGACCTGGCGGCCTGGTACAAGGCGGCGGCGGTATGCGTTTCGCCGATCCGGGTGGCCGGCGGGTTGCTGCAAAAGGTCATTGACGCGCTGGCTGCCGGCGTGCCGGTAGTGGCTACATCGGTGAGCAATCACGGCGTAGGCGGTGTGCCTGGCGAACATTTGCGCGTCGCCGACGAGCCGGATGATTTTGCCGCCGCCGTGTGCGATCTGGTGCAAGACCCGCTTGCTGCGCAGCGATTGGCGCAGGCCGGGCGGCAATTTGTGCGTGAGCGATATGACCTGCCAGCGGCCATCGAGAAGTGGGAGGCGGCGTGGCGCAATATGATCGGCGCAGTTCACCCATGAGCCGCCTGGTTTCGGCGGAGCGGCGATCCTGGGGCATTGTCGTGCTGTGTGTGTGGACCGGTGATCTGATTGTCGAGGCTGTTTTGCGCACCTGGCTTTTCTCACTGCGCGGTCTGGCTGATGGTCGGTGGATTGTCGAGTTTAATTGGGCGGTCTGGACGCCGCTGTGCCTGTATGTGGCCGTGCTGATTGCCACGCTGGTGGGGCTGCTCAAGCGGTGGGGGTGGGCGCGTCTGACTTTGCTGGGGGCGGTCACTGCCTATTATGGCTTGCTGTTGGGGGGCAGTTTGCCCATTTGGGGCGCGCCGGCCGGCTCGCTGGCGCCGCAGTCTACGCGCATTTCATTGGTGGGCAGCATGGGGGTGATCGGGCTGGTTTTTGGCTGGTGGTATCTCAACCGCCCGTTGGTCAAAAGCTGGTTTGGCGGGTCGGCGGGGAGCCAAAATGACACGGCCGGGATAGAACAAGAGGATGAGCATGGCCGACGTTGATTGGCTGTCGGTGGCGGCCTATGTGGGACTGGTGGCCCTGGCTTTGAGCGGATTTTGGACGATTTTGCCGCGCGTGTATGGAGCCGCCGGCACGCCATCTCGCCCTTTTCTGGTGCGCGAGGCGCTGCGTTTTGCGGCCGTACAGCCCGGCGAGCGGGTGTTCGATCTGGGGGCGGGCGATGGGCGGGTGGTGGTGATTGCCGCTCGCGAATTTCAGGCCCGTGCCGTTGGCATCGAGATCGAACCGGTACATTGTCTGGTCGCCTGGTTGCGCGCCTTGCTGGGCGGCGTGATCAGGCGGGTGTCCGTTCGCCAGCAAAACTTGTTTGAGGCCGATCTGAGCCAGGCCGATGTGGTCTTTGTCTATCTGACGCCGGCGATGGTGGAGCGATTGCGCCCCGAACTGGCACGTAAACTGCCGGCCGGCGCCCGGGTGGTGAGTGTGTATTTTCCCTTTGAGGGCTGGCAGCCCGCCGATGTGGATGTGGGCAATTTGCTGTTTTTGTATCGTATGCCGCCCCGGCCGGGCAGCCTGGATGCTTTTTTGCGCAAATGGAGCCGTACATCACCGCAAAGCAACGAGGCCACACCGGTTGACAACCTGTCATCAAATGAGTAATATGGGCTTGTTGAGGCTGCCTGCCGCTTGGCAAAAATGTCAATCGAAGAATGGGGATGCCCCATCACTCACTTGTTTCTGAGCAGGTCTGATGTCTACGGTCTGTCCTTATCTCAAAACCGGTCAAGACTTTTCGCAGTCGCCTTTGCTCCATCCTTCACATCAACATCGCTGTATGGAGCAAGGTCGCGCTCTGTTTATCTCGCCGCGCGTCCAGGTCGAGTTGTGCCTCACCGCCCGGCACAGCCGATGCCCCTATTTCAAATCGCCAGAGCAGCCTGTGCCGGCGTCCCCCCAACCGCCCAGTCTGCCTACGCCTCGCCCGGATTCTACGCAGCGGTCGGCGCCGCTGCTGGCTCTGATCTTGTTGGTGGCCTTGATTCCGCTATCGTTGCTTTTGCTGGCCGCGGCGCAGATCGGCCCGGCCTTTCAGCCCGCGCCGCAAACCGGCCTGTCTCAGGCGATTGGCACAGCATCGGCCACTCCGCATGCGGCCGGTCCTTTGCATTTGCCAGCGTTGTTTGTCACCACGACGCCCTCGTCCACGCCCACGCCGATGCCTACCCTCACTCTCACTCAGCCCCCTACGGCGACGCCTACTCCAACCGAGACGGCTACTCCGCTGCCCACCTCTACACCGACGGCCACGGCCACACCGGTGCGGCCGCCGGCTAGCGCACCGCCCGACCGGATTCAAATCCCTTCGATCAAACTCGATGCGCTGGTGGTGGTGGTGGAGAGAAAACTCATCACCGTGCATGGCGAGGCGGTGCTGACTTGGCAGGTGGCCGATTATGCGGTCAGTTTTCACAAGGGATCGGCTTTTCCGGGCCATGTGGGCAACACGGTGTTGACCGGTCACAACAACATCAAGGGAGAGGTGTTTCGCTACCTGGCCGATGTCCAGGTGGGCGATGAGGTGTGGTTGTACGTCAATGAACGAGGTTATCTGTACATTGTCGAAGAAAAAATGATCTTGCCCGACCTGGATGTGACATTGGAGCAGCGCGTCGCCAATGCCCGCTGGATCGAGCCTTTTCCCGATGAACGAGTCACCCTGATTAGCTGCTGGCCTTATACCGGCAACTCGCATCGGGTGATCGTCATTGCCAAACCCCCTGTGCAACCTCCGATAGAGCTATCATCCCGCTCTTTCTAGGAGACCGCTGAAAAAGTCCATTTTTACCACAAAGGACAAAGAACACAAGGGTTTACGATACTTTTAAGTCGCTAGAAATGCTTTGTGTCCTTTGTGTCTTGGTGGTAAGAAGGTTTTTCAGCACGCTCCT
>CAYVBK010000085.1:0-7862 GCA_964449465.1 uncultured Anaerolineae bacterium | reverse complement strand
CTTTATGAGACTTTGTTAATGTGCAGGGGGTACGATTTTATGAGATTCGTCAGAACCAAAGAACCTAATCTTTGTCACGGACTGGCCTTGGTTTCAGCAGCCTGTGGCTTTGAGCCAGAAGAAAGCTGCTTAACTTGATGCCTATGGGCGGTCTCCCCTCTCCCGATTCGGGTGAGGGGTCGGGGGTGAGGGTCTATCCCTGGGGCGACGCACCCGACCCGGACAAGGCCAATTACAGCGAGACCGGCATCGGCACAACCAGCGCGGTGGGCTGCTTCCCCGGCGGGGCCAGCCCGTATGGCGTGCTCGACCTGAGCGGCAACGTGTGGGAGTGGACGCGCAGTCTGTGGGGCAAAGACTACTCCAAGCCGGATTTCAAGTACCCTTATGATCCGGCCGACAGGCGGCGCGAGGATGAGTCGGCGGGCGACGCGGTGCGCCGCGTGTTGCGTGGGGGCGCGTTCTACAATAGCGACAGTGATGTGCGGTGCGCCTGTCGCCTCCTGAACGATCCCGACTTCAGGAACTACGCCAGCGGTTTTCGGGTAGTGGTGGATTCTCTCAGCTTCCGCTCTGGCCTCTGATCCCTCTGGCCTCTGGTGCCTCTGGGCCTCTGGGTGTTGCCGTTTTGTGGCAACGCCGGGGTCTGGGGGCGGGTGTCCCGCCCCCAGCATCAAACTCGCGCTTGGCGCGAGCCGCGTCAAAGGCGCGGGGTCGCCAAGGGCGCGGGAAGCCGGACCTATTCAGGAGCAAAGCGCACTATGACTCTCTACAAGCAAGTTTACGACTGGTCCAACCTGCTGCTGGCCCACTGCAAGGCCAGCATGTAGGGCAGGTATCCATACCTGCCATCTGGGGACACGGGTCACCAAAACGACGGTGATTTGATCCCCACATCCTGGACTGACCTGCTCTGCACCCATAAAACGAGGTGTCCGAGTATCCAGGTCAATGATCGGCGTGGGCGATAGGTTGGCGTTGATGTAGCGGTTGTGGCGATCTCGCAGCAGGGGATACAGGCCATCGCGCAGTTCGATGGTGATGGCGTTCCTGTTCGCACATTTTGGCGGTTTTGTGGCGCATATACGATGCCTACTGCGGTGCAGCACACTGTACCGAGATTGAGGCACAGCGTCGGGCGCGTGGATCGGGTAGAGACGCAAAATTTTGCGTCTCTACCCGATCTACCAGCCAGACATGAATTGGCACGACCCGTCATTTTGTGTTACAATCCCACCTCAGAGGCTGTCAATGGGTCTACATCGGTGAATTTGAGCCATACGTGGCCGGCCTGGTGTCGGCCGCGGGAGGGATGATATGAGCGCACCAGAGAGCCGGGTTGGACGCCCCCGCCACTATGATCTGACGCCGGCCGCAGGATTTTGTCGCTCAGAAGCGGCCTGGGCCGCTGCTGCGTTGGATGAACTGCGCGAACGCGCGTTTGACCTGATCGCCGATTTGCCGCCGCAGCTTGTGGATTTTGTGCCACCGGGGGCCAACAATTCCATCGCCATGCTGATGGTTCACATGGCCTGGGCCGAGGCCTCGTGGATCGGCCGGTTGACCCAGGCCGAGATCGCCCCCGATCTGTGGCAGCAGGTGCTGCCGGGCCGCCAGGATCAGAGCGGCGAACTGCCGCCGTTTTCGGCAGATTCCGCCGCGCTGATTGCGTTGTGTCGGCGGGTGCGTGACGAATGGACTGTGCCGGTTTTGGCTGCACTGACCGATCTGGATGTGGCGTTGAGCGGCAATTGGGACCATTTGACCCGGCGCGGCGTGCTGATGCACCTGGCCTGGCACTGGGCCAATCACACCGGCCAGGTGGGACTGTTGCGGCGTATGGCCGGGGCACGCTATCGTTGGACGTTTGCCTGATCAAGAGAAAGGATAACCTATGCAACCTCAACCTCAACCTCAACCTCAACCCATTGCCGACTATGCCTGTATTACCGGCGAGGGACCGCTGTGGCACTCGCTGGAGCGCAAGGTCTATTGGGCCGACATTCCGCGCGGCCGCCTGTTTCGCTATGATCCGGCCATCGGCCATCACGAGATGTGCGCCGAACTGCCCGAGTCGGTGGGCGGGTTTACTGTGCAGGCCGATGGATCGCTGTTGCTGTTTATGGCCCGTGGCGCGGTGAAAATCTGGCGAGCCGGCGAACTGACCACCGTCATTGACGAGATTCCTCAAGAGCGCGACAGTCGTTTTAATGATGTGATCGCCGACCCGGCCGGGCGCGTTTTTTGCGGCACGATGCCAACCCGTGAGCGGCCGGGCCGGCTCTATCGGCTGGACACCGATGGCACGCTGACACAGCTCCTCGATGGCGTCGGTGTATCCAACGGCATGGGCTTTACGCCCGACCGCCGGCAGATGTATTATACCGACACACGGCGGCGTGAAATTTACCTGTTTGACTATGGCCAGGCCGATGGCGGTCTCTCAAATCGGCGCGTCTTTGTGCGCGTGCCAGAGGGCGAGGGCGGCCCCGACGGCATGACCGTAGACGCAGAAGGCTATGTCTGGTCGGCGCGCTGGGATGGCAGCCGCCTGGTACGCTATGCCCCCGATGGGCGGCAGGTGCTAAAAATTGATTTTCCGGTGAAAAAAGTGTCCAGCGTCATTTTTGGCGGAGCCGATTATACCGACATGTACATCACTACCGCCGGCGGTGACAAAAAAGAGAGCGACGGCGAGCATGCCGGAGCTTTGTTCCATCTCAATTTGAACATTCGGGGCGTGCCCGAGTTTTTCTCGCGCGTCTGGCTTTCAGGATGATATTGGAAAGGATGATTTTCTATGCGCATCAAGCAATCTATGTGTTACCCCATGTTCAAGCCGGCCGAGATGAGCCTGGATGATTTGTTTCGCGTGGGCGCCGAGATCGGCTTTGCGGCGGTCGAGTTCTGGTCGCGGCCGCCCAATTATGTCGAGGTGATCGAGACGGCGCATCGCTATGGCCTGGCGGTGGCCAGCATGGGCGGGCACGAGTCGTTGGGCGACGGCCTGAATCAGCGCGCCAATCACGAGCGCATCGAGGCCGAGTTGCGCGAGTCTATTGATATTGCAGCTCATTATGGCATCCCCGGACTGATTTGTTTTAGCGGCAATCGCCAGCCCTTTCAGAGTGAGCAGGATGCCATTGACGCCTGCGTGGACGGTCTGTGTCGCATTGTCCCCTATGCTGAGAAAAAAGGAGTCAATTTGAACATGGAATTGCTCAATTCCAAAATTGATCATCCCGGCTATCAATGCGATCATACGGCCTGGGGCGTGGCCGTGTGCGAAAAAGTCAACAGCTCGCGCGTCAAGCTGCTGTATGACATTTACCACATGCAGATCATGGAAGGCGACATTATTCGCACCATCCGCCAAAACATTCGCTGGATCGGTCACTTTCACACTGCTGGCAACCCCGGTCGCCGCGATATGGACGACACTCAGGAATTGAATTATGCCGGCATCTGCCGCGCCATCGCCGAGACCGACTATGCTTATTATGTCGGTCACGAGTTCAAACCCAAAGGCGATCTGATCGAGGCTTTGCGTCAGGTTTTCAAATTGTGCGATCAGGGGTAAAATATCGGTGCTTGTGTCCCAACAAAAACGCCGACATTCTTTGTCGGCGTTTTCATCTATACAGTTTGTTTTTCATTACCGTCAAGCACCGTCGTTAACGTAGAAACAACCCCAACACCGTTGTCAGAATGGCCGTTAAAATTTTTGATTCGGCTGATTTCAGGTGTCGAAACCGCCAGGCCAACTCGGCGTTGCGCTCGACTCGCTTGATTTCATCCTGATATATTTGGCTGCTGATCACACTCTCGTACATTGTTGCCTCCTTTTTATCTGATGCTGATTGTTTGAGTTCAAGGCAATCATTTCATCATTGCCGGTATCATACCATATTTTGAACCGGTCGAATACGACCCAAGTCGTATGATCACCAGATTGGGGCCAGAAAGGGTTTGAAAATGAACACAACTTGTTATCGTGCGGTGACGCCTGCTATTGTAGAACAGTTGTGCAGCCTGGCAGGCGAGAAAAACGTCCTTTGGGGCGACCCAGAGCTGTTGCATACCTATGCGCACGATGAGGTGGCCGGTACCGAGTATGCGCATCTGCCCGATGTGGTGGTCAAGCCGGCCTCGACCGCAGAAATTGCCGCGATCATGAAACTGGCCGACCAAGAGCGGATTCCGGTCACGCCGCGCGGGGCCGGGTCGGGCCTGTCGGGCGGGGCCGTGCCGCTGTATGGTGGCATAGTCCTATCGTTAGAGCGGATGAACCGTATTTTGGAGATTGATCGCCTCAACATGACCATCACCGTCGAGTCGGGCGTGATCACCAATGACATCAATGAGGCGGTCAAGGAATATGGCCTCTTTTACGCCGGCTATCCCATGAGCACCGAAACTTGCTTTATCGGCGGCAATGTGGCCGAGAACGCCGGCGGCGGCCGGGCGATCAAGTATGGCGTCACCGGCCGCTATGTGCTGGGACTGGAGGTGGTTTTGCCCACCGGCGAAGTGGTGCGTTGGGGCGGTAAACGCGTCAAGGACGTGACCGGCTATGATCTGATTCATCTGCTGGTTGGCTCGGAAGGTACGTTGGGCATTGTCACCCAAATCATTCTCAAGTTGATCCCCCTGCCGGCGGCACGGGTGGTGCTGCTCATCCCCTTTGCCGATATCGAGTCGGCGGTGGCGGCTGTGCCGCAAATGATGACGCAAGGGCGGTTGATTCCCACTTCGGTCGAGTTTATGGATCGCCTATCTGTCCAGACCGTCTATCGGTATCTGGATGAAAAGCCGCCTCACCCTGACATTGCGGCCATGCTGTTGATCGAAGTGGATGGCCCTAATCAGGCGCAGGTAGAGGCTATGTATGAGCCGATTGTAGACCTGTGCCTGGAGGCCGGAGCTCTGGATGTCTATGTCGGCAATACGCCCGCCTACGAGGAGCGCATGTGGCGGGCGCGGCGCAACATTGCCGAAGCGTTCAAGGCTATCTGCCCGGTGCAAAGTGTAGAAGACATTGTGGTGCCGCTGTCCGAAATTCCGGCTTTGGTGGCGCAACTGTCGCTGATCTCGGATCGCTATGGCGTCCTGATTCCCTGTTACGGCCACGCCGGTGATGGCAACCTGCATGCCACAGTGGTCAAAAAGCCCGAAATGGATATGGGCGAGTGGCACAGTCGGTTACCGCAGATTTTGACCGAACTATATCAGGCGGTGGCCGCTCTGGGTGGCACCATCAGCGGCGAGCATGGCATCGGTCACAAACGCTCGGCCTATCTGCATCTGGTGATGGACGAGGCTACCATCGCCTTGCACAGGCGCATCAAACAGGTCTTTGATCCCAACCATATTCTCAACCCCGGCAAAATCTGGCCGGGCCAATGACCCAGATCAGGGAGAAAAGTAACAGCTCAGGATAGGCCGTTTTCTGCACGGATCCCCAACTTGTTGGGGCTGCCTGGAAGCGTTCAATGGGATACGCCCGAACAAGTTCGGGATTCCACAATGAGCAGTTGAGGAGAAACAAGATGGATGTTGTGGCGTGTAATCGTGCGGCCTGGGATCGCCAGGTTGAGCAGGGCAACTGTTGGACGGTGCCGGTTGGCTCGAATGTCATTGCGGCGGCCCGGCAGGGTCGCTGGCAGATTGTGTTGACACCTACTAAACCGGTGCCGCCGGATTGGTTTCCGTCCTTGTCTGGCGCCGAGGTGTTGTGCCTGGCCTCTGGTGGGGGGCAGCAAGGCCCCATCCTGGCGGCGGCCGGGGCGCGGGTGACGGTGTTTGACAACTCGCCGCGCCAGTTGGCCCAAGATCGTCTGGTGGCCGGGCGCGATGGGTTGGATATCGTCACCGTTCAGGGCGACATGGCCGATCTGAGCACGTTTGCCGACGAATCGTTTGACCTGATCGTTCACCCGGTGTCCAACACCTTTGTGCCAGATGTGCGTCCGGTCTGGCGAGAGGCTTTTCGTGTATCGAGGAGGGGTGGCGTGTTGCTGGCCGGGTTTATGAATCCGGCGGTCTATCTGTTCGACCAGGCGTTGGCCGAACAGCAGGGCATCCTTCAGGTCAAATACAGGCTGCCCTATTCCGACCTGGAGAGCTTGAGCGAAGAGGAAAAGCAGCGTTACGTGCGAGAAGGTCTTCCGTTCGAGTTTAGCCATACCTTGCAAGATCAGATCGGCGGGCAGCTTGATGCCGGGTTTGTGTTGACCGGCCTGTATGAAGACAATGACGCGTCTCAAGAGGGTGACCCGCTCTCGATGTTTATGCCGGTCTGCATCGCCACGCGGGCGGTTCGGCCTTGAAATGAGCAATCTATGATGAGCTGGCGGCTGGCGGCGGTGTTTGTGTTCACCGCCCTGATTTATGGTATCGAAGAGCTGGCGCATGCGGCGCGGCTGGCCGGCGTGCGCACGCGGCGGCCGGCGCAGGCCAATTCGGTCTACAATCTCGTGGCTCTCTCGTCGCGAGCTGCCTTTGTGCTGCAAGCGGTGCTGTTGGCTGGCCTGGTAGACCGGGCGGCTCAGACCCGGTCTATAGACGAGTTGACGCTGATTTTGCGCTGGGTTTTGATGGCTGCAGCAGCAGGGATTATTGCCGGTGCGCTGTTGATCCCCTCGGTTTCGCGGCTACTGGCTCGGGCGGCGCAATCCTATGCCTTGCGCCGATCTTTGCCCCGTGTGGTGTTGCACGGTTTGAGCGTTCGCGGCCTGCCGCAGGCCTGGAAATCGCTGCGCCCTCCGCAGGCCGGTGCCCTGATCTGGGCCGGGCGGCAGCCGCTGTCCTGGTCGTGGATTCTGGCCGGGCTGGGCGCAGCCACGCTGCGTTCGGTGGCCGGGCCGGCCGCTCAGATCGCCAGTGCGTTGACACCTGAAGGGGCGCGCACGGCTCTCACACTGCCCTCGTTTCTCACCGGTATCGGCACGGTGCTGCTGGTGCTGCTGGTTGACCCTCTCTCAGCGCATATTTGCGATCAAGCCTTGCGCGGCGAGCGCCTGTTGGCCGATGTGACCCGTGTGACCATCTGGCAGATTGCCATCCAACTGATCGGTGCATTGCTGGCCCAACTCTTGTTGATGCCAACAGCCGGGTTTTTGGGCGTTTTGACGGCCTGGCTGATTTAGGCCCGAGAATCAATTTTCGTTGAATCTTGCAGGTAAAGTTATCATTCTCAGTGCTTTGGTGGTGAAAACGACTATAATGAGCGAATCCAAACCACGTATCTTGATCGCCGAGGATGATCTTGATGCCCGCGATATTCTGGCTATGTCGTTCAACTATTGGGGCTACCCGCTGCGGATGGCCGCCGACGGCGATGAGGCGTTGCGGCTGGCGGCAGATGGGCCTGTTGATGTGGCGTTGTTGGATATGGTGATGCCGGGTGTGTCTGGGATCGAGTTGATCGAGTGTCTGCGGCACATTGACCCCGATATCTTGATCGTGGTGATGACCGCCTATTCTTCGGCCGGCGGAGCGGTGGATGTGCGTGAGTGTGGAGTGCAGTATTATTTGCCCAAGCCCTGCTCTCTCGATCTGATACGGCGAGTGGTGGATGATCTATGGCAGACCCATTGGAGCGAGAGTAAGGAAATCATAGGCGACACTTATGTCAACTGGCATCAACAGGCGGTGGTAGTGAATGGACAGAGTGTGCCGTTGAGCGCCACCACCCGGCGTGAGCGCGATGTGTTGAATGAACTGGCGCAAGGCAAAAGCGATGCTCAAATTGCCGCCTCGCTCGAGATGGGGCTGCCGACGGTGCGCACGCACCTGCGCCGTTTGTCCGCCCGATTTCATTTGAACCGCAGTCATCTGCTTTTGCTGTGGGATCACTATCT
>CAYVBK010000084.1:0-8709 GCA_964449465.1 uncultured Anaerolineae bacterium | reverse complement strand
GTTGCCAAATTCCAGTTATATCATTTTTAACGAGCGTTTCAGGGTAATGCTAGACTAAAAACGCAGCGACGGTCAGGCCGTTGCTGCGTTTTTATGTTGAGTGACATCCCAATGTGTGTGGATATTTAGAGCAGCGAGGCGTACAGTTGTTCGATTTCCGGTCCGGGGACAATGTCCAGTTCTTCGCGCAGCCGTTCGACGCAGCGTTGATAGGAGCGCAAGGCCTGTGTGCGGTGCCCTGTTTGCACATAGGCCAGCATCAATAAACGATAAGCCTCTTCCCAGCAATTATCGCGGGTCAGCAAAGCCTCGCACACCGCAATGACCTCGCTCCAGTCGCCTCGCCCGGCCAGGGCATACGCCAGCCGGTCGGCAGTGCGCAAATAGAGGCCGCGCAGCCGCTCCCGATCGGCGCGACAAGAATCCCAGTAGGGCTGTTCTTGCAAATAATCGCCGCCATACAAAGCGACGGCGCGGCGATAGGCCGCCATCGCTGCATCGGGCGATGTGTCCAGCAGCCGGTCGCCCTCCACGACAGCATGCTCAAAGGCCTGAACATCCAGCCACAGGTCGGCGGTGGAGCGCAGACCATAGAGGCTGCCGGCGCGCACGATATAGGCCGAAGGAGCATTGGCCTGACGGTGCGGCTCTAGCACTTTGAACAGCGTGCTGAGGGCCACTTTGAAATCGCGCAGGGCCGTGTCCAGCGGTTGATCGGGCCACAGCATGTCTATGAGCTGCTCTCGCTCTAGCAAATTGCCCCGTGCGGTGATCAGCGCTTGCAGCAGCAAGCGGGCATTCTCGCGCTGCCACTCGACGGCGGCCACCTCGTGATCGCCACGCCAGACACGAAACGCCCCCAATGTCTGCACGCGCAGTTGATAGCCAGGATGAAGTTCAACCTGACTCAAGCCAAGCTGGGCCAGCAGCCGCCCGGCCACGCCGGCCTGAATGTCTTGATCGCGAGCCAGCAAGAGCAGCGGGGCCAGGCGACGCGGATCGGGCGGCCCCAGCAGGGTTTGACGGGTGAACAGGTATTCGTATTGCTGTTGTTGGATCAATTCGAGCATGTCGCGCAAACCGACCGCCAGGCGCGTCTCGCTCCAGGCACGCTCCGGTCGGTCATACCAAAGCAGACATTGCCACAGCCGCGTCACCGCCTGCCCATAACGGTCGCCGCAGCCGTAAAAGGCATCCCAGGCCAGCGACAGCCATTCGGCGGCCTGGGCCGCCCTGCCCAAGAGGACATAGCTGGCCGCCAGCGACACGCGCACCAGCGCGGCGATCCAGGTGTCGCCGGCCTGCTCGGCCAGAGCAATGGCCTGCTCGGCGGCACGTTCGGCGGCATCTAGCGCGCCCACAAAACCGTGCGCCCGACACAACCCCCAATAGGCTTCTACCTTGAGGCGCGGCACGGCCAGCATATCGCTCCACTTGATTGCCTCGCGGTAGCAGCGGCAGGCCTGATCGTAGCGCGTGCCGTGATCGGCGGCTTCGCTGCGCAACAGCCAGGCGTGGCCCTGGCGCATATAGCCCACTGCCGTGACAAAGGGCGAGTTGAGCAGGCGGCCGCGTTCACCCCCCTCGATGGCGCAACGATAGGCTTCCTCACCTTCGCCCTGAAAAACCAGGATCAGGGACAGCAAGAGCAATGTTTCGCGATGGGCGCGCGGCCGCTGTACCGGCTCTTGCTGCTCTTGGCAGATGCGCTCTTCTAATAACCGCCGCGCCAGGTCAAACTGACCGGTGCGCAGCAACACCCGCACCGACAACTCGGCCTCGCCGGGTCCCTCTTCGCGCAAGGCGCGCGCCTGCGCCTGAAACTGCTCGGCCTCGTCAGGGTGGCCGAGATTGAGGCGATTTTCAGCCATCAATTCCAGCAAATTGGCGCGCGCCTGACGGTCCTGCTGACCATCGGACAGGCGCAGAGCTTCTTGCAGCAAACTCTCCGCCTGGGTCGGGTTGACGGTGTCGAGATAGACACGCGCCTGGCCGCGCAAGGCCTGCCCCACCGCCCCCCAATCGCTCTGTTGACGGGCATGTTGTTCGGCCTGGCGATACCAGCCCAACGCCTCATCGAAACGGCTGCGCAGGCGGGCAATGTCACCCAGGTAGGCCAGCAAGCGGGGGTGCGCCTCTAGCGTCATCGGCGGCAGGGCATTGAACCAGTTCGACAGAGTGTCCAGCCGCCCAAGACGCACCATTTGCGGCCCCAAAATGTCCAACAGATCGGCGGCTTGGTCTGGAGCTTCGGCAGCCAGCAGATGTTCGAGAGCTATCGGCAGGTCGTTCATATGGCGGTAACAGGCGGCGGCATTCAAGTGCGCCCGCTGCCGCCGGGCGGCATCCAGGCTGCGCAAAAGAAATTCGTGAAAAAGGTAATGATAACGCACATGCCCATCGCCCAGGTCTACCACAAACAGGCCATTGTCGAGCAGATAGCGCAACCACCGCGCACTGTCATCGGTGCCGCGCAACGCATCACAGAGCGGCGCGCTCATCTCGCGCAACACGGCGGTCTGCTGCATAAAATTCTGAGCCTCAACCGGCTGCTGCGCCAAAATCTCTTGCGTCAGATAGGTAAACAAGGGGTCTTCGGGCAATGCCAGGCGGCCGAGTGCCTGTGAGACGGTGTGGACGGCGCCGCTGCGCAGCCCTTGCCAGACCAACTGCAAAGCGATGGCCCAGCCTTCTGTCTCTGACGCCAACCGCTCAATGTCGTCGGCAGACAAAGCCAGCCCGTAATGTTGGGCGAACAAGGCATCCACCTCGGCAGGGGTAAAAGCCAGCTCGTGCTGCCGAATGGACAACACACAGCCTTTGGCCTGCCAGGCCACCAGCGAAGGCAGATCGAGAGGCTGACGGGTAGACAAGATGATGTGCAAATGCGCCGGAGCGCGGGCAATCAGGCGGTCCAGCGCATCCAGCACCGCGCCGGCACCGCGCAGCACATGGGCATCGTCAAAAACCAGCCAGACCGGCTCTTGGGTCGCTGCGGCCAACTCGTTGACCAGCAGGTCCACCACCAGGTCGCCCGATAGAGACAGGCCGTCTTCCCAGCCGCGCAGGGCGGTCAGCACCTCTGCCGGCAAACCCGGCATAGCCATACGCAGCGACTCGAACAGATGCGGAAAAAAGACCAGCGGGTCCACGTCCTGGCGATCCAGGTGATACCAGGCCAGCGGATGCCCGCTCTCGGCCAGGGCGGCCAGAGCGGTACTTTTGCCATAGCCGGTGCCGGCCTGGATCATGGTCAGAGGATAATCCAGCGATTCCAACAAACGCTGCGTCAGGCGCGGGCGCGCCAGCGTGCGCCGTTGTGGGCGCGGCGGGATGAGCCGGGTCTTGACGGTCAAAAACCGAAAACGGTCATTCATCCAGATGCCTCGGTATGGTGGGTCAGGCAGCCTGCACGTCCCCTTGTTGCTTTGACGATCGCATGGCCTGCTGACGACGGCGTCGGGCCAGCAGGCGGCGCATACGGGTATGCTTTTCTTTGCTCAACGGGTAAAACCAGGCCACCAGAATCGAACAGAGCAGCAAGATCATGCCCAGCGGGCCAGTCAGCACGCGGATGGCCCACAACGCCGACACGGGCTGCGCAAAACGGGTCAGGCCACCGGGCGGAGACCGGTAGCCAAACCAACCCAGCACTTGCAAGACCACAAAAATCGAAACCGCACCGGCCAGCTTGCGCGAAAAGTTCTTGACGCCATAATAGACGCCCTCGTGACGCCGGCGCGTGCGCAGTTCATCCCACTCGATCACGTCGGGAAAGATGGCATCGGGCAGCACGTGCGCCGTAGACGCGCCCAGCCCAGACAGCACCGCCAGGACGATGATAAACTCGACCTGATGAGGCTGAATCAAGATGGCCGAACAAAGCACGACCGCCCAAAAGCCCATGCCGGCAATATAGGCCCAGCGTTTGCCCCATCGCGCCGACAGCCATGTCCACAGCGGCAGCGCGGCGATGGCCACCACAAACATAGCCCCCAGCACCACCGATTCCAGCGCCACCGATTCGCCAAACAAGTTGACCCGGTACAACAGGTCGCCGCCGCCCACCCAATACGTGAGAAAAAAAGGCAGCATCATGGCCACCAGGTCAAAAGTGACCCAGTTGAGCATATACAAACCAGCGGCAAAGCGAAATGGCACGTTTTCCCAGGCCAGACGCATTGTCTCTCGCCAGGAAATGCGCTCCTCACGGGCCAATTGATGTTCGGGCTGCTCGCGCACCACCATAAAAGTGCCCAGATACGGCACAATCGCCACCGCGCCAAACAATGCCGCCACCAGCATATAGCCCTGTTGTGCGCTAAACCCGGCCTCGATCACTCGATCCATAATCATAGGAGCCACAACCGCGGTACCCAACGAGGCGACCAGGTTGAAAAACATCCGATAGCCGGTCAGAGCAGTGCGCTCATCATAATCGCTGGTCATTTCAGGAGTCAGAGAGAGAAACGGCACCATCACCAGCGTTTGCAGCGTATCGCTGAGCATAAAAGTCAACATCACATACAGAGCCAGCAAAACCTTGTTCTGGATCGGCGGTGTCCACCACAAAAAGACAAAACCCAGAGCAAAGGGAACCGTAAAAAAGAGCAAAAAGGGTCGCCGCCGCCCCCAGCGCGTCCTGACATTGTCGCTGATGGCCCCGACCAGAGGATCGTTGATCGCGTCCCAAATCACACCCAAAAAGGCCGTGATCGAGGCCAGGCGCGGGTCCAGGCCAACGGTGTCGGTGAGAAAGATGGCATAAAAGAACTGGCGCAGGGTGTTGAAACTGGCCATGCCCACATCGCCGGCACCGTAAATTAGTTTGACCCAAAAGGACAGCGGCGCCGACACAGGCTGATCATCTTGCACCTCTTGAGACATAAAAGCTCCTCGTTTTACCATTCTTTATCATAAGTGCGGTGTGTCTTGTACATCGGAAAGCCCATTGTTTGAGCATCGCCCAAACTCGGCAAATTGGTCTCGGCCACCTGAACATAGTCACCATGCTCAAAGCGACCATAACTGCGCAGCGTCCTGGCCAGCTCGGTATAGAGAACGGCATTGGCGCCCATCCCCTGATATTCCGGCAACAAACCAACGCCGTTAAACGTGATCCACCGGGTGCGCCGGCGTTCGCGCAGCACATCCAGCCAGCCCAGCGGCCACATCCGGCCCCGGCAGCGCTGCACCGCCGCTGCCACATCGGGATACGAGATGATAAAGCCGATAGCGCGGTCGTCCTTCATCACCAGCTTGACCAGATCGGGCCAGGTGATTGAAATCACCCGCTCGAACAACAGGCGCATTTCCTCTTCCAGGATCGGATAATAGCCCGGCACATCTTTGAACGCCTCCAGGTAAATTTGATGCGCCTGTGGCACAAAGGACCACATTTCTTGTTTGTCTTGGAATGTCTTGATCCAAAACCCTCGCCGCTGCTTGACCTTGTCGGCGATCTGGTACATACGCTCCGGCAGGTCATAATCGGCGGTGAGGTGACCGGAGAAATAATCCAATTCCTTGTCAAAACCGGCGTTGCGGATCAGCCGGTCGTAATATGCGAAATTGTACGGCACCCCCACCGAAGCGCGATGCTCAAAACCATCCACCAGCACGCCGTGCGCATCAAAGCGCAGCAGGCCGCGCGGCCCCACCATCCTGTTCAAACCGCGCCGACGCGCCCAACTCAGGGCGGCGTCAAAAAGGGCGTCGGCCACCTGCTGATCGTCTACCGCATCAAAATAATAAAAAAAGGCCGTCTGCGAACGGTGATATTCATTGTACAGGCGATTATCCAGGGCGGCGATGCGCCCAACCGCCCGGCCCTCCCGCTCGGCCACCCAAAATTCGGCCTGCGAGCGACGGTAAAAGGGAAACCGCTTGCGGTCAAGCGCAGCCCGCATGGCCGGCCACAGCGGCGGCACCCACTGCGGGCTGCGACGGTATAGGTCAAAGGGCATCTGGATAAAGCAACGAACGTCTTGAGAACTAGATGTATCAATCTGGCGGATACGCATCCAGGCAATCCTCCATGTCAACTTTTTTGCAACACAAAGCTCTGATAAACGGTCTTTTCGCGGCTAAACTGCTCGTATATCTCGGAGCCTCGAACGCCGGCAAATTGTTGCATCAACCGCGTCAGCAGGCGAGGGGAATGACGGGCAATCAGGTTCATCCGCCGGGTATGATCGACATCGAGCGCCCGCACGATCTGGGGCGTGATGTGTTTGCGCCGCACCAGTTCCAGCCCCGAACGCCCCAACTGAGCATCCAGTTCGGCCAGGCCAGAACGAGGACAAAAATCGGCGAACAAAAAATAGCCGCCGGAGCGCAGCACGCGTTGCACCTGGGCAAAAAAAACATCGAGTGAGCGATAACAGTGCGCTGACTCGATGTTAATCACGGCGTCAAAACTGCCCGAAGCAAAGGGCAGCCGCTCGGCGTCGCCGACCACAAAGCTCAGCCCGTCATGGCACTGTCGCCGGCACAACTCGACCGCGCGCGACGAATAATCAATGCCGATCATCGCTCTCGGCTTGAGATATTTTTTGACATACGCCGCCCCGCCGCCTCGCCCGCTGCCTACTTCAAGCACATCCAACCCGCGCAGGTCTACGGTCTCTACCACATGATGATACAACTGGATACAGGTGCGGTTTGGCTCATCTTGAGCATCCAGCGCCACGCCGGCCTCGTTATCCATTGAGACATAACCATAATTCATAAACGTCCAGTCATCTTGCACATAGTACCCGGCCATCAACTGATACATTTGGTGCTTGGTCCATTTGCGAAACCAGGGCCAGGCATTGCCAAGAGCGATATAGGTTTGAGTTAGCATATTCCTCCCATTTGATTGAACGGATCGAACGCTTATTGTACCATTGCGCCGCATCTATGTAAAGCCGGCGCAAAACCGCGCGGGGCAAGCGCGTTCGGTAGAACGCCGCAGGCGGGGCTCAAGCCCCGCGCTGTGAATCTGACATTTGTCATGACCGCCAAGATCAGATATAATCGCTCCACAGGTGCGACATAAACACCACGCCTGTAGACAGAAAGGAGCATTATGCCAATGGTCAGTTGGATTGGAATCCTGGGAACTGTTGAAGGAATTTTGCGCATTCTCTTGCTGTTGACCGGCGTCGTCTTGATCGCCATTGCCTATTTTCGAGGCAAAAATCGGGTGGCACTGCTGGGCGGGCTGGGGCTGCTGATCGTGTTTCTGTTGAGCTGCTGCCTGACCGGTTGGGGACTGGCCGACGCCAGGATCATTAGAATGATGAACGTGTCCTCGTCGCGCGATTACTATGTCTTACGCTCCATGGCCTCTTTTATCATTGGCCTGCTCAACCTGGGCGGCTGGTCTTTGATCATTGCCGCACTGTGGATGGGCAGCAAACGGCAGAATTGACACAGCTTGAAAACCAGCGACTTTGATTACCACCTGCCCGAATCCCTCATCGCCCAAACGCCGGTCGAGCCGCGCTCTGTCGCGAGGCTGCTGGTGCTGGATCGGCACACCGGGCGCATCGAACACCGTATCTTTGGAGAGATCGGCGATTATTTACAGCCGGGCGACCTGCTGATCGCCAACTCCAGCCGGGTCATTCCGGCGCGGCTGCCGGCACGCAAATGGCCCAGCGGCGGCAAGGTCGAGTTGTTGCTGCTGTCGCGCCGGGACGAGTTGACCTGGGAAGCTCTGGTACAAGGGCGCAAAACGCCGGTTGGCACCCGCCTGGCCCTCTGGCCGGCCGGTCAAGGCACTCAACCGGCCCTGATCGGCGAGGTCTTGAGCATCACCCTGGCCGGCGGGCGACTGGTGCGCTGGGAACGCCCCATCGAGCCGCTGCTCGACCAGATCGGACAGATGCCGCTGCCGCCCTATATCCACACCCCGCTGGCCGACCCGGAGCGATACCAGACTGTCTATGCGCAGCAGCCCGGATCGGCCGCTGCCCCCACTGCTGGCCTGCACTTTACCTCCGAACTGATCGCCTCGCTGCGGGGGCGGGGTATCCGGTTTTCCTTTGTCACCCTCGACATCGGCCTGGATACCTTTAGGCCGGTGGAAACAGAAAACGTTCAGGACCATCACATCCACACCGAAAGGTGTACCCTGAGCACAGAAACCGTTGACCAGATTGCTCAAACCCGCGCCGAGGGCCGCCGCGTCATAGCCGTCGGCACCACCAGCGTGCGGGTGCTGGAAACAGCAGCGTGCGGCGGCGAGGTTCGACCGTTCAGCGGCCCCACCAACCTGTTCATCTATCCCGGCTTTGAATTTCGCGTCATAGATGCTCTGATCACCAACTTTCACCTGCCCCGCTCCAGCCTGCTGATGCTGGTCAGCGCATTTACCGGGCGCGAACGAATCCTCCAGGCCTATCAACAGGCCATCGAACAAAGCTACCGCTTTTTCAGCCTGGGCGACGCTATGCTGATCCTCTAGCAGTTTGTCGGAGAGAAGACCAAATGCCCCATTGGGGTACGCCGGATCCCCGAACTTGTTCGGGGACGCCCATCTGATGAGCAAAAACTGCCCCAACAAGTTGGGGATTCCCCCTCATCCAGGTTCTCCGACAGGCTGCTAGCAGGCTGTCGGAGAGGCCACCTGGCCCACTTGAGGGCAGCGGATCCCCGAACTTGTTCGGAGATGCCCTACTCAATGCGCCCAAATTACCCCAAAAGTTGGGGCATCCCCAC
>CAYVBK010000083.1:0-10160 GCA_964449465.1 uncultured Anaerolineae bacterium | reverse complement strand
GTTGCTGCCCAGTCTCTAGATGAGTCATCCTACACCATCCACCTGAACGGTTACGACTTTTTCAGCGATCTCCTAGGAGACCGCTGAAAAAGTCTATTTTTACCAGTGGTGAGGGGGTTTTTGAGCATGCTCCCAGGTAGCAGCCTTGACCCCACAACACAACGCCCTGGATGTGTCGCACCAAATGTGCCGCACACGCCAGGGCGTTTGTCATGTTTGCATTGCGCCGCAAGGTCGGGCTAAAGCGCGTCGCCGAGCAAGATGCCCAGCAGCCCCACAATCACCCCCAAATGCAAGAACAAATCGCTGCGCACCAACCACCCAACCAACCCCGCGCTGTCATGCCAGGCCGGAATGCAGTTCAAGATCAAGCCGACTATTGCCAGACCGATACCGGTAAAAACCAGTAGCCCCTTGTTGTGAGCAAAAAAATTCGACAAGACATCAATCAATTCCTTTTTCGAGCCAGATTTAGTCATATCATACTCTTCCCTTCTCATCCAACGGCTCTTCGCCGGCTCATTGAGCCAGCGAAGGATCCAGGGCAATAGCCTTGTTGATATTTTGCGTGGCCTTGTCATACTCGCCCATACTGCCAAAAATAACCCCCCGGTTATAATAGGCTATAGCCAGGCTGGAATTGAGTTCGATAGCCTCATTCAAATCCGACAAGGCCTCCTCATACTGCCCCATTTTTTCATAAGCGCGGCTGCGATTGACATAGGCCTCGGCAAAGCCGGGCGAAAGCTCAATCGCCCTCCCCAGATCATCCAATGCCAGCCGATACTGCTTGAGTTCGATCAAGGCCGTGCCACGCGCATTAAAGACCTGCTCATTGCTCTCGCCCAATTCAATCGCCCGAGACAGGTCTTGCGCCGCCTCTTTGAACTGTTGCATCGCCGCCCAAGACGTGGCCCGGGTGCGAAACACTCGTCCATCGGTGGGCAACAGCTCGGTGGCGCGCGACAAGTCCTTGATCGCCGCTTGATGCTCGCCCCACACTACCCGCACCAGGCCGCGCTGATAATATGCCTCGCCCAGATTGGCATCCAACTCGATCACCCGGTTCAGATCGCTCAAAGCCCATTGATAATCCTTGAGCGCGATGCGCACAATACCCCGTTCCAAAAACGCCGGCGTAAAATTCTTGTCCAACTCGATCACTTTATCCAGGTCTTGGGCCGCCTTGGTATATTGATCCAGCTTTTTGAGGGCCGAAGCCCGGCAGTAATAGGCCTCTACAAATTCGGCATCCAGCTTGATCGCCCGGTTGTAATCTTCCAAAGCCCGCCGCTCTCGCCCTGACCGCTCATAGGCCACCCCGCGCCCGTGGTAGGCCGCCGCCAGGTTGTTATCCATGCGGATGGCGCGATCAAAAATTTCGATAGCATGCTGAATATCGCCCTCGGCCAGCAAAGCAATGCCATGATTGACCAGCGGCACCGCCCAGTCGGGTCGCAGCGATTCGACACGCTCGTAATACGAGATGGCTTTGAGCGGCAGCCCGATGTAATAATAGGCATTGCCCAAACGCAGCCAGTTCGACGAGAGGGTCTCAATATCAGCGCGCGAACGGTCTTCCGGTATATCTTGAGACAGGTCCAGGGTAAAATCAATCTTTTCCAGGCGGTTCAAGATCTGCTCCATATTAGAGACCGCCCGTGAAGCAATGGATGGCAGCGAGATCGAAATCGTCTGGCTGACCAGCAGACCCACTTCGCGCTGTTGCCGCTCCAACCGCGCCTGAAGCATAGCCCGCTCTTGCTCCACCATTTCATTCCGCACCTTTAACTGGGCTTCCAACTGCGCCTTTTGCTCTCGCAGCAAAGTCGTCTCTTGCTGCAAAACCGCCACCTCTTTTTGATGCAGCGCCGCGGTAGCCTCGCGCTCTAGTTGAAAAGACCGGCTGCGATGGCGCAAAACGCCGGCCAAAATCAACTCGACCAAACCGGTCAGCACCAGTGCGGCCATTGGGAAAAAAAAGCTCGAATCTTGTGCGCTCAGGATACCGCCCAGCCATTCCATCAAACCCGGCATCAGCGGCACCCATAAAGGCCATGTCATATACAGCGTGGCGCCCACAACAAGCACCACACCTGCGGCAATGATCCAGTTGATATAGTTCTTCACGGCTCCTCCAGACACATTCCGTCCACTGGCGACTGATTATAGCCCAATCTCGGCGCCATGTCAACGACTCAACCGGTTACCACATCCACCTTGAACGCCCTCAGCACCGATTGAATGGGATTGATCAGCGTGGCCACGCCCGACCCGGCAAAGAGCAGCCCGATCACATACCCCTGCATGTCCAGCACCACTGACCCCGAATCGCCTCCCGCGCTCATCCCTGTCGCCATCAACTGGTCCACAAAGTTCAACTTGTGTCCGCTGTAATCCACCTGCACGCTCACATCCACCTGGGTGATCTGCCCGGTAGTATGGCCGGTAGTGCGCCCCATTTTTTGCACCTGCATGCCCAGCGTCGCCGCCCGGATTCCTTTGGGCGTCCCAATGTTCAAAATATCGGGCCGCACCAGGTCGGGCGACAAGGGGCGGGCCAGGGCGCAGTCTATGACATTCTCACCGGCCCGCTGCTGCGCCGCCTCGATACGCCCCGTCCAACCTACCAGCCGCGCCAGCGCATTGAGCAAATCTATCAGCCATTTGGGCCTCGTCTCGGCCTTTTCCGGCACAGCCGATTGCAGCGGCGTCCACTCTTCCAATACGGCAATCTGGTCGGCGGCCGCGCCGCCATCATAGGCGCCCGGCTGGATGATCGCATCGCCCTTGCGCGCCTGGCCGAGGTTGGCCAGCACATGATTGTTGCTGAGAATAAACACCTCGCTGCCACGCCGCACCAGGCAACCCAACGTGCCGGCCGAGGACTCGGCATGCCCACACGACACGCCCGGCTGAACAGGCCGGCACCTGGCAGTGGGCAACACCGGTGACGACGGCGTCTGTTGCGCCTCGAAAATGCCCACCTCTTGTACATCGGTCTGGATCGAACCCAAAAAGGCCGGAATCAGGTCGCGCGCCGACAGTTGCGACTTGGGCAGCTTGTGGCTGACCGACACCACCACACACGGATCGGGCAGAAATTGTCCGGCCGTCTTTTTGAACCCTACCCCACAGGCCACCACATTCAGGCTGACAAACAAGCGGGGCGCATATTCGCGCTTGACTTGAATGATGGTCTCCAGCAGCGCACCCCAGGCTGCATCTTGAACGCTCATCTCTCTCCCCCCTGTACCAACACCACACCAACCTGTTTGACATCCACCGGCACGCCATCCAATTCGGCCGGAATAATGTCCCGGCGACGCAGTTGCGATAGAGCCTCTTTTTGGCGCACCATCACCGTCAGCACCACCTGGTCGGTCAACACACCGCCGCGCTCGCGCAGGCCAATCCCCACGCCGACCACGTTCTTTTTACGCAAAAGCTCTTTTTCATACCTGGCCTTGACAGCGCGCACACGCGCCATGTCGCTCTCAGCTTCCACCTGCCCCCTCCGACACGCTCACATCCGCATGTTTGGGCCCCACCCCGGCCAGCGCAAACACCCCCACGCCGGTCAGAGCCACCAGCGAACCCACCGCCAACACCCAGCGAATGGGCAGCACGCTCAACAACGATGCGCCGATGGTCGGCCCGACAATGCCGGTGAGATGAACGGCCACCGAATTAAAGGCTACAAAACGCTCCTCCAAACGAGGCGGACACACATCCAGCAAAGCGTCAAAAAAAGCCAGGTTGAGCGCAGCCCCGACAATGCCGTTCCAGGCCACCACCGGCAGGGCCGCCCAGGGCGAGGTGGTCAGCGACAGCAGAGCCGGATATAGCGAACAGCCCAAAACCGAGACGATCACCAGCTTCCAGGTGCCGATCTTGCGCTTGATGCGCACCCAGGGCAAATAAGAGATCAGCGTCGTGATAGTAGCCGTCGTGGTCATATTGCCCACCCAGGTGTCCGAAAAGTCCAAGTGCTTGACCCAATAGATGGTGATCAACCCCGACACCATGGCCAGTCCCAGGTTGTACAACGACTTGCCGCCGATAAAGATCAAGAACGGCCGCGCCGACAGTACTTGCGCCACAATCTGTCGAATCGTCGTCCAAAACGGCAGGCGCGCATGCGTCGGCGGCGCCATCGGAGGACGCTGCACCTGAATCTGGCGGGTACAATAAAAAGACCAGAACGCGATAACCACATTGGCCATAAACACGATCTGATAGCCCAATGGAAAAGGCAAGTGATCGATCAGCCAGCTCACCAGTGGCAGGGCCAGTGATTGAGCAATGCCCATGATCATCCAGCGGCGGCTCATCAAAAACGACCGCTGCTGTGGCGGCACGGCATGCCCCATCGTCATCGTAAAAACCAGGTTAGTCAGACTGCCCGGCAAGGCAGTGAGCGACCATAAAATGACCACGATCCGCGCCGCCGTTTCGTTGCGGATAAAAAAGGTCAGGATTGCCACCGGCAGATACATGGCATAGCCCGACAGCCGCGCCCAGGCCAATACCCGCTCTGGACGAGGTTGCCGCTCGACAAAACGCGACCAGGGAATGGTCATAATCAGGGCAATGGCAGAGGGAATGGAGGAGAGAAGGCTGACCCAAAACGGCGATGCGCCCAACCGCACCACAAACACCGAGACAAACGACCCGCCAGCGGCAATCAGGCCGATGGCAATGCCGTCCAGGATCACAAAAATCAGGTTATGACGTTGCACAGAGGTAGGCATAAAATCGGTTTGATCTAGGCGCCCGGCGACTTGCGTCTGGCCGATGAAATGCCCGGCGGGTTACCGGCCCGCCGCAGCACTTCCCAAAAGCCAAAATCGCTCAAGCGCAGCAAAATGTAATGCGTCAAGGCAAAAACCAGGCTGATCCCCCCCAGCACGGCAAACCACCACACCTGCCCAAACAGAAAAAACCACCCCAACAGCCACAGCCCATAGATCGCCCGCGCCATCACCGCACCGGTAACGATGACAATGTTGCGCTTGGGGTCCATCCAGGCCAAAACGCAAAAACACGGCATGATCAGATGAACCAGCGGCAAAAACGAACCGACCGCCCCGGCCTGCACCAGAGACGGCCAAACCAGCATCACCAGCGCCGCCAACAGGTCATAGATCGAAAAAAGGAGCATGGTCAGCCCCAGCCGTTTGAGATTCAGTTCCAGGATATTGTAAGGAGTCCCATCAGAACGCATCTTTTGCACCATAAACATCCTTTCAAATACCTGCCAGGTAACTACCTGCCTTGAGCCGAAAATTAGCCTTTGGGAGTGTCATTTTGAGAGCCTGTCCTGAGCGGAGCAAAGGGAGCGCGGCGACGAAGAATCTCGTTGTACACCGCAAAGAGAGATTCTTTGCGCCTACTAAGAAACAAACTCAGAATGACAGTGGGTAGGTAGTTACCCTGCCAGCACATCGGCTGCACACAGTCGCCGATGCAGCGCCGCCTTGAGTGCGGCAAACTCGAGCTGCCAATCGGCATCCTGAAGCGGCGGCGTGGTCATGATCAGCGCATCCTCGTCATTGTCGTGATAATATCCCTTGCGACGTCCAACCAGGTCAAAATGATATTTGCGATACAGATTTTGCGCCACCAGGTTGGACACCCGCACTTCGAGCGTGGCCTCAACCGCCTGACGCATCACGGCCACATCGAGCAGCCCCACCAGCAGCAGTTCACCCAGGCCGTGTCCGCGCCAGTCGGGATGTGAGGCGATGGTGCTGATGTGTGCCTCGTCTACCAGCAACCACAAACCGCCATAGGCCAGGATGGGCGGGCGCAGATCCGCGTGCGACCGTTGACGCCAGGCTACCGAACGCACATCGGGACTGACCACCAGATAACTCGCCAGATCGTTCTGGGTCAACTCGTAGCGATAGGCCGATTCGGGCCACGGCGCGGCAAACGAAACCTGCTCCAGCAGCATCACCTGCTCAAGGTCATCCACCTGCATCCAGGTCGTCCGAAACGGTACCGCCGCATCGTAAAAGGGAAAACAAGAGGGTAAAGTCAATTTCGACATGTTCAAGATTTGAGGTCTTGCAGATAAACCGGCGAGAGGGTCGCCAGATCGTCCTGCTCGCCCTGGCCGAATCGCGCCCAGGCCATTTCGGCCAGGCAGGCCGGCCGGCGCATCGCCATAGCCGGCGAGGCAAAGACCACATCGGCCGGCCGGCGCGCCCGGAGATCGACAATTTCGTCTTGCTCCAATTCGCCGCAAACCAGGTCGCCATCTTGAAGGACCGCCGCCAGATCGGGCAAGGTCAGCAGGCGAATTTCGCCGCGCCGCTGCCAGCGACCGCGCCGCCGCTCGTAGCGAGCTGCGCACAGACGGCCGCGCCCGGCCTGGATCACCGCCCAGATCGGCCGGCGCTGCTGATCGTGCTGAAAACACAGCACATCCAGCGTCGAAACGCCAAAAATGGGAATTTTGCAGGCCTGTGCCAGCCCCTTGGCCACGCTCATGCCGATGCGCAGCCCGGTGAACGATCCCGGCCCGGTGCTGACCGCTACCGCCGACAGTTTTTGAGGTTCGAGGCCTTGCTGCTCCAGCAGCCGCGCCAGAGCCGGCGTCAATTCGACTGAATGATTGTTGTTCGACAGCCAATACATTTCGGCGCGCACCATGCTGCCATCATAAAGCGACAGCCCGGCAAAGCGCGTGGCCGTGTCTATGGCTAACAAAAGCGGTTTCTCTGTCATCTTTATACACCAAATGCCTGACGTCTGAACTGCTGGACAATCTGCTCGTGATGCTCGCCCACACCGCGCAGACTCAGGCCGCGCTTGGTCTCGTCAATGTGGCGCATGCCGATCTGCAAATACTCGGCCGGCCAGATGGAACGTACCCGCTCGGCCCACTCGATCAGACACACGCCCTGCCCGTACAGGTAATCATCCAGCCCCAGGGCCAGCGTCGCTTTAACATCCACGATGCGGTACAGGTCCACATGATACAGGGACAGCCGCCCACTGCGATATTCGTTGACCAGGGTAAAAGTGGGGCTGGTCAGCCAGTCGTCAATGCCCAAGCCCTGCCCGATCCCCTGCGCCAGGCATGTCTTGCCGGTGCCCAACGCACCGGTCACCAAAATCACCTCACCTCCGCCGAACAGTTGGCTCAATCGTGCTCCCAACCGGCGCGTCTGCTCGGCGCTGTGGCTGATAAAATCCAGGGTTTGTTGATCCATAATGGGAGACATAGTTCCTTTCCCAAACACCATCATCAAACTCGTTCAGCAGGATATTATACAACAGATTGCATAGATAATCCAATGCAGGCAAGAGGGAATCCCCCAACTTGTTGAGGAGTAGCGCAGGCATTTCGACGGCCAGACGATGCCTTGATGTTATGTAAATGACGACACAACGTCCTTGACGCAAATCCGCCCCTATTGTACAATGGCGTGGAAACAATGAGGTTTCTTGATCACAAAAAGGAGAGTGCTATGGCTGAATTGATCATCGAAGGGGGGATTCCGCTGAACGGCGAGTTTCATCCCAGCGGCAACAAGAATGCCGCCCTGCCTCTACTGGCTGCATGCCTGCTCACCCAAGAGCGTGTGGTGCTGCGCAACGTGCCGCGCATCCGCGATGTGGAAACCATGCTCCGCATCCTGGAGGATATTGGCGTAGATATTGAGATTTTGGAAGAACACGACATTGCTTTACAGGCAAAAAACATTGTCAACACCCGACTCGATTCGGCCTTGTGTGGCGACATCAGAGCCTCGATCTTGTTTGCCGGGCCCATGCTGGCCCGCTGCGGCCAGGTCGAATTGCCGCCCCCCGGTGGCGACGTGATCGGGCGACGTCGGGTAGACACACATCTGCAATCTTTTCGGCTGTTGGGTGCCGCCATCGAAATAGACGGCGGGTATCACATCCACGCCGAGCGGCTGCACGGGGCGTTTATCTTTTTGGACGAAGCCAGCGTCACCGGCACCGAAAACGCCTTGATGGCCGCCGCTCTGGCCCAGGGCGACACCACCATCTGCAATGCTGCCGCCGAACCGCATGTGCAGGAACTGGCTCACTTTTTGAATCGTATGGGCGCCCACATCGAGGGCATTGGCAGCAACAAACTGATCATTCACGGCGTTGAACAGTTGCACGGCGCCGAATGGCGCATCGGCCCCGATCACATCGAAGTCGGCAGTTTCATCGGCCTGGCTGCCGTTACCGGCGGCGAACTGCACATCCCCAACGCTGGAGTCGAGCATCTGCACATGACCCGCCTGATGCTGGAACGACTGGGCGTGCAAATCCACATCCAGGGCGACACGGTGTATGTGCCAGGCCAGCAAACCCTGCGCGTTCACTCTGACCTGGATGGCTCTATCTCGAAAATTGACGACGGCCCCTGGCCGCACTTTCCCGCCGACATGATGAGCATCGCTCTGGTCGTGGCCACCCAATCTGAAGGCACGGTGCTAATCTGGGAAAAGATGTTTGAGAGCCGCCTGTTTTTTGTGGATCGGCTAATCGGCATGGGCGCCCGCATCGTCTTGTGCGACCCGCACCGCGCCGTAGTGGTGGGACCATCCCGGCTGCACGGCAGCCCGCTGTCCAGCCCCGACATTCGCGCTGGTATGGCCCTGCTCATCGCCGCCTTGTGCGCTCGCGGCGTCAGCCGCATCAGCAATATCACCCAGATTGACCGGGGTTATGAGCGCGTTGAGGAAAAACTGCTGGCTTTGGGCGCCCGCGTGCAACGCGTGGGCGATTGTAACTGAGGAGACGAGATGACCGAACAATGGCTGATGTGGGCGCAAGAACTGCAAGCCCTGGCACAGAGCGGCCTGACCTATACCAAAAATCCCTTTGAGGCCGACCGCTATATTCGAGTGCGCGAAATTGCCGCCGAGATCATGGCCGCTCATTCGGGGCTGCCTGCGCCGCAGATCAATACCACATTCGAGGCGCAAGGTGGCTATGCCACACCCAAAATAGACGTGCGCGGTGTGGTGTTTCAAGACGAACGCATCCTGTTGGTGCGAGAACTCAAGGATGGCCTGTGGACGCTGCCCGGCGGCTGGGGCGATGTGGGTGAGCCACCCAGCCGCGCCGCCGAACGCGAAGTGTGGGAAGAATCGGGGTATCAGGTGCGCGCCATCAAGCTGCTGGCTCTATACGACCGCAACTTGCATCCACACCCTCCTGGCATGTGGCACATTTACAAAATTTTCTTTTTGTGCGAGTTGCTGGGCGGCAGCCCCTCGACCAGTATCGAGACCGGCGGGGCCGAGTTTTTTGCCGAGGATGCCCTGCCACCGCTCTCGCTGCCGCGCGTGACCGAGTCGCAGCTCCATCGCTTTTTTGAACATCATCGCCATCCCGACTGGCCAACAGATTTCGACTGAGCGACCGGGTATCTGCTGCGATCTGGAGGTGAACACGCTTTGAGCCTTTGGCCAGTGGCGAGTGCTGATCATCGTTTTAGGGCTTACGCAGTTCGCCGACCGAGTAGACCAAGAACTTTGCTAAAATATCTGTTTTGATGCCAAAATATTGGTTTCGGCAGGCTCAACCAACGTTTTGCATAAGTCCTGATATATTTTTCCGTCGAGGACAGCATATCACAGGCGGGAACGCGGTTTTCGATATGTCAGCGCGCAAAATCGCCTGGACAGGGCGGTCGGCTGCAACTTCCCATACCCGGCGGGTATTCCCTCACCTGAGAAACCTGCCTCGTCAACGGCAGTTTCTCAGGAACGTGTGTTGGGCTGCGCCCTGTGGATGATCTGCCTCACAAAAGTTCATCGAAGAAGCGGATGACCTTAAAGCCAACGTATTTGTTTCGATCTGGATATTGCTTTCGATAATAACAGTCCCAGTAGCTCATCACCTGACGCTTGGTCGTCTCGTAAAACTTGCGATTTGACACCAAAAACTGCCTGTAGATATCTTGGTTGAGGCTATCAAGATTTTTCTCTATGATATGCAAAACTTTGATAACGTATTCACCCAGTAACCTCAACACGTAAGGTGGAATCCAACTTTGATCCAAAGCAATTATTTGCCCCGCGTATTTTTCACGGACAAAACCATTGTGATGTCGTGTGTACAAGCAGGCTAGCATTACCCTGAAACGCTCGTTAAAAATGATATAACTGGAATTTGGCAAC
>CAYVBK010000082.1:0-11151 GCA_964449465.1 uncultured Anaerolineae bacterium | reverse complement strand
CATACTGGTCAATGGAGAGGCGATCCCGATTCCCTCTCCGACAGGCTGCTAGACGGCAAACAATAAAAAGCGCAGCACATCAAAATAATTGTCAGTGTCCAACTGCACCGTAAATATGTCGGTTTGCCGAACACCAGGAAAAAAGCTGTATTGGTAGGCACGGACGTGGCTGCGGTAACGCACCTCTAGCCGGAAATGCTCAGGCAGCACGGTGCGACACAGATCAAGATCACTTTGGAGTGACTGCGCCGCACCCTGGCGGATCATGGATGTGGCCAGGTTGGGATGCACATTGATTGTAGATCCGCCGCTGCCTTGCTTGACCGCCACCGTCTTGATCTGGGCATTGAACAAAGCGACCTGATCGCACAATCCCTGGTCGCCGGACACAAAAACCAGCGGCACGCCGACCAGCGCACAGGTCAAAGCATCCAGAGAAAATTCGGATACATAACTGCCATTCAGTTTGATGCACATCACATGGCCACTGTAGGTGTGTTCCAACGGGCTACGCCCTGCTCCTGCCCCTGAGTGATAGCCGATCAACATCACGGCAGCACAAGTCTTATCAAGAGCTTGCAGTGTCTTGAACGGGTGACCGCTCCAGCCGCGAATGAGCCGCGCCTGAGGCGGCAGTTGAGCAGCGATGATATTTCGCCCACTATCATGAACATCTTGCACCCATATCTCGGTGGCGCCGGACTCTATGGCCCCCTCACATGCGGCGGCAACTTCAGCCGTCATTTGCTCGCGGGCTGCCGTGCTGTCGGCTTTATCGAGTTCGGTTTCGTCCCAATGAGTGACTCCGGTGATTCCTTCAATATCGGCGCTGAGATAGATTTTCACATTTTACTTTCTAGATTTCGTCAGAGTGGACAAAAGCTGGTATAATAAGACCAACATGTCGGCCAAGTATAGCATATTTTGGATGGCTTGCCAACCAACAGCAGGAGCGTGATGGGAGAATGATTCGCGCCGAGGGATTACGCAAAGAGTTTGATGGATTTGTGGCCGTGCAAGGGATTGACTTGCACGTGCCGGCAGGCGAGATTTTGGCCTTGCTGGGGCCGAACGGGGCTGGCAAGACGACGACGGTGCGCATGCTGGCTTCGATCCTGGCGCCCACGCGCGGCCAGGCCTGGATTGATGGTTATGATGTGGTGCAGGACGCCATTGAGGTGCGTCGCCGGGTGGGGGTGCTGACCGAAATGCCCGGTGTATATACGCGCATGCGCGCCCGCGAATATCTGGACTTTTTCGGCCAGTTGCAAGGGCTAGACCGGCCAACGCGCCGCCGTCGCAGCGAAGAGTTGATGGCCCAATTTGGCATGGATGGAGTGTGGCACTTGCGGCTGGGCGAGTATTCCAAAGGCATGCGCCAAAAGATGGCCCTCATCCGCACCATGCTGCACGATCCACCGGTGCTGCTGCTCGACGAGCCGACCTCGGCGATGGACCCGCACAGCGCCAAGCAGGTGCGCGACGCCATCCTGTCACTGCGCGGCAGTCAGCGGGCGATCATCCTTTGCACCCACAACCTGGCCGAAGCAGAAACGCTGGCTGACCGGATCGCCATCATCCGGCGAGGCGAGATTGCCGTGCGCGGCACCGTCGAGCAGCTCAAGCGCGAGCTACTGGGCGCGCCGCTGCACGAGTTGCGGCTGGTCGGCTCGCTGGACGGCGTCGTGCCGTTGATCCATGATCTGGTCGAAATCCAGTCTCACGGCGACGACTGGCTGCGCTATCACACTCGAACGCCCGAAATCACCAACCCGCTGCTGCTGGAGCGGTTGACCCGCGCCGGTCACAAGGTTTTTTCACTCAGCCCGGTGCCGCGCCCCTTGGAAGACGTTTATCTGACCGTCGTTGAAAATACATCGAACCAGGAATCATTGGGAGGCATCTGATGAACGCCCTGTCTGCATGGATGCAAGCAAATTGGGACTCGTGGAAGCGGTCGCTGATCATCACCCGCCGCGAGGTCATTGACACGGTGCGCGACTGGCGATTGATGGTGCCGATTGCTCTACTAACCCTGGTTTTTCCGGCCCTGATGCAGCTCACGGCCAATTTTGCGCAGGGTTGGGTCAAAAAATACGGCGCCGAGATTGTCGGCGAGCGGCTGATTCCATTCCTGCTCATGATCGTGGGCTTTTTTCCCATCTCGTTTTCGCTGGTCATTGCCCTGGAGGCTTTTGTCGGCGAAAAGGAGCGTTACAGCCTGGAGCCGCTGCTGGCCACGCCTTTGACCAACCGCGAGTTGTATTGGGGCAAGACGCTGGCGGCCATGATCGTGCCGGTGCTGGCCTCGTATATCGGATTGGGCGTCTATTTGCTGGGGCTGTTCATCGGCCTGAGATGGCTGCCCTCGCTGCAACTGTTTGTCCAAGTGGTGCTGCTGACTACGGCTGAGGCACTGGTGATGGTGTCGGGGGCAGTGATCATTTCCAGTCAGACCACCAGCGTGCGGGCAGCCAACATCCTGGCCAGCTTTATCATCATTCCGATGACTTTTGTGGTGCAGGCCGAAAGCGCCGTGATGTTTTGG
Organism: uncultured Anaerolineae bacterium; assembly: GCA_964449465.1. GTDB lineage: Bacteria > Chloroflexota > Anaerolineae > JAFGEY01 > JAFGEY01 > CAYRXM01. Next base: position 8,603 of record CAYVBK010000082.1, on the reverse strand, counting down.
GCAAATTACGATGTTTTGTGGTGGTTTGTAGCCGCACTGCTCACCATTGACGTGCTGCTGGTACGCATGGGCATTCACATTTTCAACCGTGAGGAACTGCTGGGGCGCAATCTCGACGAACTGAACCTGATCAAGGCATGGCGATATTTTGTCAGCTTTTTCCGCGCTGCGCCCGGTGTCATCACCCCTTCTCTATCGCCCGGCGGGGCCAGGTTTTCGCTGCGACGCATTTACCGCCACGACATTCCGACCATCTTGCGAGACAATCTGATCCCCATCGGCGTGGTGGCCGGTGTCTTGTTAGCAGCCTGCGCCGCAGGCTGGGGATTGGCCTGGCAATATCCGCTGCCCGAAGGAGCCATCTCGCTCCAGGTGCCAGAAAACGCCTTTGCGCAGACGCCCAACGTGGGCTTTTTGCCCAGCTTTAGTGTGGGGGCGGTGCTGTTCCACAACACCCGCGTACTGCTACTGGGCGCCGCGCTGGCCCTCATCTCGTTCGGCATTGCGCCCATGCTGCTGTTGATGATCCCGATGGCCTTGATCGGAGCGTTTGCCGGCGAAGTGATGATGCTAGGGGCCAGTCCGCTGTTGTTTCTGGCGACGTTCATCCTGCCGCACGGCATCATTGAACTGCCCGCCGCCATCATCGCCGCCGGCCTGTCGCTGCGGCTGGGGGCATCGGTCATTTCGCCGCCATCCGGCACAACTCTATCGCAAACGGTGCTGGCACGGCTGGCCGATCTGGTCAAGGTGATGGTGTTTGTGGTATTGCCCATGCTGCTGGTCGCGGCCATACTTGAGGTGTGGCTGACCGTGCGCATTGTCGAGATGGTGTGGTAGACCTATTGGCCATATTCGGTGGCATAGCGACGGCGAGCGCGCGCTACTTCTTCGGACGGCAGTTCGATGGGTTGCCCCAACTGCAAAGCCAGCCAAACCGTGCGAGCCACATCTTCGACCATCACCGCCGCCTTGAGCGCGGCCGTTGGGTCGGGGCCGACGGTGAAAACACCGTGATTCTGCATCAAGATGGCCGGCGAGTCGCCAATCGAGCGCACGATCTCGCGGCCGATCTCGTCATTGCCCACCCGTGCATACGCTCCGATGGGAACCGGGCCGCCAAACTCATCAGCGATGGCCGTGAGATAGACCGGAATCGGTCGCCCCAGCGCGGCAAAGGCTGTGGCATAGTTCGAGTGCGTGTGCGCCACCCCCATCACATTGGGGCGATGGCGGTAGACATAGGTGTGCGCATGCACATCTGACGAGGCTTTGTGCGTCCCCTCGATCACCCGCCCATCCACATCCACCACCACCATATTTTGCGGCGTCAACTCGTCAAACGGCACGCCGCTGGGCTTGATCACCACCAGGCCGCTCTCCGGGTCGCGCCCACTGACATTGCCGCTGGTCCACGTCACCAGGCCATAACGCGGTAAATCCTGGTTCAATTTACACACCAAAACCCGCAACGATTCTAACATCTTGCTCCTTATCGTAATCTTGCCAGGCTTTGGTCAGATGCTCAAGCATCGGACCAAAAGCGCAGGGACCAGGCCCCGCCGGTCCTTTGTTTATTTCTCGATCAGCTCGGTGTCTATGCTGACCTCCCAGCCGACGCTTTGACCGCACCAGTTACCTTGCACGGCCAGGGGCAGGTGAAAATAGGTGGCTTGTTGACACAGCCCGTCGGGAAAGGCAAAGGGGCCGCGTTTGGTGATCAGCCGCTCCTTGTCAATGCCAAAACCGGGCATGTTCGGTTCGCCTTGCACCCAACCCAGCGGCGGCAAATAGACCTCAATCCAGACATGAACGCTCATATTTTGGTCAAACCAGGCGATGCGCGGCCCAAACAATTCCAGCATGCCCACCCCGCGCTTGAACGGCAGCAGCCCCGACACCGTCCGTGCTGGCAGGCCGGCAGCGCGAGCCAGGGCTACAAAGGCCTTGCTCTGACCGGCGCAATCGCCCTGGCCCTGATTGATGCACAGCACAGCATCGTCGGGATAGGTAGAACCCAAAACCGGATAACGCACATTCTGCTGCACCCAGGCCTGGATCAACAACACTTGTTTATAGGCATTGGTCTCTTGCCCGACAATCTGCCGCGCCAGCGCAATAATGCGGGCATCATCCGATTCAATGCCCCTCTCAGGTCGGGTATAGGTCTGATACAGGCTGTCGGCCGGATCATAGATCGGGCCGTCTTGCCAGGGAATGGCATACATAGGCCGGTCCAGTGTGATCTCGAACTGATAGCCAAAGCGGCAGTTGTCGCGCGGACACAAATCTGGCACACTATCCCAATAAACAGCCTGATTTTTCTCCCCAATATCCAAAATCTCGTAATTTTGAGGATAAACAGACAACAGTTTGAAATCGGTGGTGCCATCACCATCGGTATTGGGCAAAGGCAGCCACAGTTTGTCTACCAGCGTTTGTTTGCCCAATACAGTGGGGTGCTCAATCTCGTAGGTCATCCGATAGCGATGCGCCAGGGCCGAGGTCGGCGTGGGAGTGGGTGTAGGGGCAGTTGTGGCTGTAAGAGTAAGAGTCGGTGTAAGAGTAACTGCCGGTGTAGGAGTGGTCGTCGCTGTAGCCGTCCGTATCGGGGACGGCGTGGCAGTGATGGTAGATGTCGAGGTGGCCGTAGAGGTGACTGTAGCGGTTGGAGAGGGAAAGACGGCCACCGTCGCCGTTGCAAGCGTGGTCGCAGGTTGACAGGCACTCAGCAGCCATCCCCCCACAAACAGAAAAATCACCATCAGCGCGGCTTGGATGAGCCAGGCCGCATTGCGCCATATCTGCGTCAAATTCATAATGCCGGTAACTTGCCGTTCAACAGAGTCGAAATCACCAACAAGGCCAGTGCAATCACCACCAGGCTGCCCAAAATGATGGCCGTTTTCAGAGAAGCCGAAACGACCTTGCCAACCAGCCTGAGGATCACGGTCATCACCGCCACGGCTGCGATAGCCACCACAACCCATGCGCCCAGTTCTTGAATATCCCAGGGTAAAGACATCATTCTCCAAGTATACCACCGCTGATGAAATTTGGCGAACCGGTCGTTTGGTAGAATTTTGATTTTTGGATCAGTTATCGTATAATAGACAATAATGATCCAGGTCTATTGACGCGATCCACACCGATTGGATCGGTTGAAACGCAAAAGGAGAAGCCCCAAAATGGATTTGCAACCGATTTTTCAAGCCGTCGTGAACGGAAATGCCAAAGGCGTATCAGAAGGTGTTCAAAAGGCCATCGAAGCCGGGGTCGCGCCCGGCGAGTTGATGTTCAACTGCCTGGTGCCGGCCATGCAAGAAGTAGGCGACCGGTTCGAGAAACACGAGTTTTTTGTGCCAGAGATGCTCATCGCGGCGCGGGCGATGCAAAGCGGCCTCAAGCTCATTCGCCCCTTGATGATCCAGGCCGGCGTTGAACCCATCGGCAAAGTGGCATTAGGCACGGTCAAGGGCGATCTGCACGAGATTGGCAAAAACCTGGTCGGCATTATGCTGGAAGGAGCCGGTTTCCAGGTGATCGATCTGGGTGTAGACGCTTCGGCAGACAAGTTCGTTCAAGCGGTCAAGGATGGCGCCCAGGTTGTGGCAATGTCGGCCTTGCTGACCACTACCATGCCGGCGATGCGCTTGACCATTGACGCCCTCAAAGAAGCCGGCCTGCGCGAGCAGGTCAAGGTGATGGTGGGCGGCGCGCCGGTGACTCAGGCCTATGCAGATCAGATCGGGGCGGATGGCTATGCCCCCGACGCCAGCGGCGCGGCCCGCAAAGCCAAAGAAATGCTCAGCATCTAAACCTGCATCGCACAGTTTGCGCCAAACGTCGGTTGAGTCTGTCGAAACCGCTGAGCCTGTCGAAACCAACGTTTTGGCGTCAAAAGAAATACTCTTGGCACGGTGCAAAAACACCTGCTCGACCAACAAGCTGCCATGTCCAGGACGATAACAACAGGCGTGCCTGGGGTTCTAAGTAACCCCAGGCACGCCTGTTGTTTAATGTCGGATTGTGACCTTTCCGGTCAGGTAAAAAGTGAATGGGCCTATTTGCGGCGCATGCGCTGGCGCAATTGATCGAACATAGGCGGCAAATGCAGCGGTGCTGTGTCGGGTTTTTTGCGACCGGTCACCATTTTATGCACCTTGTCCTTGATCTCTTGGGCATCATAGTCCTCGCCAGCCAGATCGCACAGCCTTTCGATGACCCGCTTTTCCTCTTCGGTCGGGACATAGCCGCTCTGCAACCGAGTCTCGGCCATCACCAGCAGCATTTGTCGCTCGCCGGCATCCATCGCCTCCAGACCGCCATCCAACATCCACTTGATCTTGTCCGACACAAAAAGCTGATCTTCTTGCTTTTTTTCCGCTGTCATTTTTCTGCCCTCCCCATCACAACCTAAGTAACTCAGACCCATCCAGATAGCGCAAGGCCGTCTGGGCCAGGAGCGCTGCTCCCAGAGGCAGCGCATTCTCATCTATATCGAACGTGGCACTGTGTCCGTTGCGCGCCGGTTGACCGGGAAATTGCCCGCCCAGGCGGACATAGCAGCCGGGCACATGCTGCGCCAATATGCTAAAATCTTCGCCGCCCATCACCGGACGGGCCGGCAAAACAGCCTCTGCGCCGACTATGTGGATGGCAATTTGGCGCACAAAATCGGTCAGTTGGGCATCGTTAGAAACCACTGGGTAGGCCCCGCTAAACTCTACCTCGACATGCCCACCCAGAAGCTCCACCACACGCAGAGTTTGGGCGATTTCTCCTTTGATCTGCTCATACACCGAGTCGCTGAGGGCGCGCAGAGTGCCCATCAACTCGACCGTGTCGGGAATCACATTATCTCGCGTGCCGCCATGAATGGCGCCAATAGTGACCACGCCCGATTCGAGCGGGTCCAGCCGGCGCGAAATGATCGTTTGCAAGGCCAGGATGGCCTGCGCCGACAAGACAATGGGGTCTATTGTGCGGTGTGGCGAGGCGCCATGTCCGCCGCGCCCGATGATACGCGCCTCAAATTTGCCCGCCGAAGCCATTTGCGGACCGCCCGACAGGGCCACACAGCCGCACGGCACATCCGGCCAGATGTGCATGCCGATCACGGCCTGGACGCCTTCCATCGCCCCGTCTTGAACCATGAGCATGGCCCCGCTCATCTGCTGATCGTCTACCGTCTCTTCGGAAGGCTGGAACAGAAAAACCACCTGGCCTTGCGTCGGCGGCATATCGGCCAGCAACCGCGCCGCGCCCAGCAGACAGGCCACATGCGCATCATGGCCGCAGGCATGCATCACGCCGGGGTTCTGCGAGGCAAAAGGCAGGCCCGTCTCTTCGCAGATGGGCAGGGCATCCATATCGGCGCGCAAAGCAATCACCGGCGAACCACTGCCCAACCGGCCAATCACCCCGGTTTTGCCTACTCCGGCTTGCACCGTCAGGCCCATGTCGGCCAACGACTGGGCCACAAAACGGGCTGTCTCTACCTCTTGAAAGGATAGCTCGGGGTGTTGGTGAATGTGACGACGCCAGGTGATGATTTGTTGGGTGATGGCTCGTGCGCGTTCAAGCATCTTGATTCTCCTGAATGTTTGTTGTGTATTATATCACAAGACGGGGGATGGGAAAAGTGGCGGCAAGCTTTTGCTGCTTGCGCCGATCTGGATTATAATAAAGGTGAATGTTGAGAACAGCAGGAGTAGAAAAGCAAGATGAACGACTGGATAGAACGATACAGGACGTACATCGTGTTTGCACTGGCTCTGATGGCCGTGATGGGAGGCATCTCGTTTTGGATCAGCCGCCCGCAGCCTGCACCGCTGATCATCGCCACTCCAACTGCCACATCCACTTCCACGCCTTCCCCCATCCTCACCCCGGCCGCGCTGCGCATCTATGTCACCGGGGCTGTCCACACCCCTGATGTCTACCTTTTGCCATCGGGCAGCATTGTCAAAGATGCCCTGCTTGCCGCCGGTGGCGCCACCGAACAGGCCGACCTGAACCGCCTCAACCTGGCGATGGAATTGGCCGACCAGCAGCAAGTGTATGTGCCGCATCAGGGCGAAACCACTTTGCCGGCGCCCTTGCCGGCAGGTCAGGTGACACGGGCCGACGCTGCTTCGGGGTTGGTCAATATCAATACGGCCTCGCTGGAAGAACTGGATTCTCTGTCGGGCATCGGGCCGGCCATTGCGCAGCGAATCATTGAATACCGTCTAACAAACGGGCTGTTCGCTTCGGTCGAAGACTTGATGAAGGTCAAAGGAATCGGCCCCAACACCTTTGCCAAGATCAAGGACGCCATCACCACCCAATAATTGGGCAATCACCAGCAAAACCTCGCTGTCGCCTACCCGTCTCTGCCTGACCTGACAGGTCCAACCCCATTGCGCCAATGGCTCGTTCAGATCGGGCAGTTGGCCGCGCTGTCCGGTGAGCGTATACAGCAACTCCAGGCCGCGCGAGATCCAATCCTGGCCCAGCAACCGCGCCCCGATCACCATCACCAGCCGCCCTCCAGGGCGCAGCACGCGGGCCGCCTCGCGCCAGGTGCGCTCATCCCAGATAAAATCGGCCGGAAACGTAGCCAAAACCGCCGCGAACGAGGCATCGGCAAAGGGAAGCGACTGCGCGCGGCCGAGCGTTAACGGAACATCCAGGGCGGCACAGCGCAACTTGAATCGGGCCAGGCGCACCATGTCGGGCGACAGGTCCAGACCGACCGGGCATCGCTGCTGCCGGGCCAGTTCGATCAATATGGTGCCGGTGCCAAAAGCCAGCTCTAGCACTGGCCCGGTGACATGCTCAGCCGCATCCAGTTCGGCCAATGCCGTGCGCTGCCACTCGCCCCACTGCCCCCTGGACACCCAACGGCTGATCCGGTCATAGCTGCGGGCCAGCGGATGGTAGAGCAGCCAGAAAAGCGGCCGCATCCACCAAAACAACAGGCGGAACGGTAACTCGATCAACCGGGCTGACCCTGTACAAGTTGATGCAGCACATCGGGATAGTTGGTAATGATCCCGTCCAGGCCGCAATCGAGCATGCGGCGCATATCGGCCGGCTGATTAACCGTCCAGGCATGCACGCGCTGCCCGCGTCGGCGCGCCTGCTGCACCATATCAACATTAACCGATGTAAATTGAGGATGCAACGCGTCAAAAGGCGTGCCGAGCAGCCCGGCAGCGGCCGGAAACAGAGCAGTCTGAACATGGGCATAGAGCAACCCCAGAGGGATGTGCGGGTTCAGGCGACGCACGCGCTTGAGACTGGTCAGACTAAATGAGGAAATAATCACCTTGTTCAGCATGCTGCAATCCTCGATCAGCCGCACCGTCTCGGCTTCCTGATCGAGGGGATGATAGCCTTGCTCCACCTTGATCTCGACATTGATCATGGTCAGGCGATGCCCCACCACATCAAATACCTCTTGCAGCGTAGGAATCCGCCCTTGATCGGGCGGATAACTGACAGAGGCCTGAAAACGGCAGCCGGCGTCCAACCGTTTGAGTTCGGCCAGGGTCATACGGCTGACCTGTCCGTGTCCATCGGTGGTCGCATCTACGGTGTCGTCGTGAATGACCACCACCTCACCATCGGCCGAGAGATGCACGTCCAGTTCGATGCCGTCGGCACCCATGTCGGCGGCCAGGATAAAAGCGGCCAGTGTATTTTGTGGGGCATGTCCGCTGGCGCCGCGATGAGCGATATTCAAAGGCTTTTTGTGATACCAATGGTTCAGTTGGATGTTCATAGTTTGACAAAATAGGACTGGCAGGCCAGGTCAATCAACTCTTTGCTCATCATCGGCGGCACATCCAGATAGCGCGCTACATCCAATATCTCGTCCAGAATATCGCGGGGATGGCAGGCACGCAACTCGTTTTGCCCCTTGTGATAGTATTCTTTGAGCAGGTACACCAATCCCTGTTCATCATAGGGTACCTTGCGGTTTTGGCACATGCGCTTGAATATCTCGCGATATTCGTCAAAATTGGGATTGCCAACATAGATTTTGTGGCGAATGCGTCGCAAAAAGGCCTCGTCTACCAGGTCTTTGGGTTCCAGGTTGGTAGAAAAGACGATCAAGACATCAAACGGCACCTCGATCTTGCTGCCGGTTTGTAGGGTCAAATAGTCTACCTTTTTTTCCAATGGAACGATCCAACGGTTGAGCAGGTCTCGCGGACGCACCAACTGCCGGCCAAAGTCGTCAATCAGAAACATGCCGCCGTTGGCTTTGACCTGAAAGGGAGCCTCGTAGGTCTTGGACGTGCCGTTATAGATCAGGTCCAAAGTCTCCAGCGTCAACTCGCCGCCCACCACCACCAGCGGCCGGCGAATCTGAATCCAGCGACGGTCCAAAGTGCGCTGACGGCTCTTGTCCGATTCGGGAACCGCTTTGTGGTTGACCTGATCATAGACCTTGATCAATTGCCCTTCGACTTCGATGGCATAGGGAATGTACATGGTGTCCGACATCATCAAAAAGCCGATGGCTTCGGCGACCGACGTCTTGCCGTTGCCGGGCGGACCGAACAAAAAGATCGAACGCCCCGAGTTGACTGCCGGACCGATTTGGTTAA
>CAYVBK010000081.1:0-12249 GCA_964449465.1 uncultured Anaerolineae bacterium | reverse complement strand
AATCGTGCCTACGTTGACATGAGGCTTGGCTCGTACAAACTTTTCCTTACCCATCTAGTTCTTCCTCCTTGAACGTTTTCTCGAACATCCGATATACTCATCAACCAGGATGCTCGACCAACGTCTGACCAAGCCCGCGAAGGGACTTGAACCCTTGACCACACCCTTACCAAGGGTGTGCTCTACCGTCTGAGCTACGCGGGCGACTGTTCATAAAAAGAGTGCTGAGTCGGTCTTGGGACCACCCTTGCTGCGACTCAACACCCCGAGTGGGCAGGAGCGGATTCGAACCACTGAAGGCTGCGCCAGCTGATTTACAGTCAGCCCCCTTTGGCCACTTGGGTACCTGCCCAATTGAACAAGCCTTTTCCAGAGCCGGCGACAGGAATTGAACCCGTAACCGTCCGCTTACAAGGCGGATGCTCTGCCATTTGAGCTACGCCGGCCTTGGAATGTTTATTATACTGGTGAACAAGCCAGCCGTCAAATTATGTCAGAAGCATCCTGGAAAACAGCAGGGAGTATAATCATTTTTGACGATTTGTCAAATTGCGAGGATATATCGCATCACCCGGATTGACAAGGATGTCGGGCTACATTACAATACAGACATCAAGGAGAGAACGGCGTTGGCAAGGAGGCTGCTATGAGTCTGGAGATCGGGATCGTCGGGCTGCCCAACGTGGGCAAATCTACGTTGTTCAATGCGCTGACTCGCGCCAGGGCGGTAGTAGCCAACTATCCTTTTACCACCATCGAACCCAATATAGGGGTGGTGGCTCTGGCCGACCCGCGCCTGGATTTCATCGCCTCGCTGGTCAAACCGGAAAAGGTGGTCCCCAGCACCATCCGCTTTGTGGATATCGCCGGGCTGGTGCGTGGCGCCCATCGCGGCGAAGGACTGGGCAACCAGTTTTTGGGTCATATTCGCAATGTAGATGCCATCGCCATGGTAGTGCGCTGCTTTGAGGACAAGGATGTCGTTCATGTCCAGGCTCAACTCGACCCGCTATCCGATATTGAAACGGTGTGGACTGAGCTGGTCCTGGCCGATCTGGACGTTGTAGACCGTCGCATAGACAAAGTCAAGAGTGCGGCCAAAGCCAATCCCAGAGAATTTGCCGCTGAACTGGATTGGCTGGCGTGCCTGCGCGCCCATCTCAACGCCGAGCACAGAGCGCGCAGCCTGCCTTTGAACGATGCTGAATCAGAATGGGCCTCGCATATGGCTCTATTGACGATCAAGCCCTATCTTTACATCCTCAATGTCGGCGAAGGCGACCTGCCAGACGGTGGCGCGCTGGCCGAACCGGTGCGTCGCCTGGCATCCCAAGAGGGCGCAGAAGCCATTGTCTTGTGTGCCCAGACCGAAATGGAGTTGATGGAATGGCCAACCGATGAAGCAGCCGCGTATCTGGCCGATTTGGGATTGAACGAGTCGGGATTGCAGCGGTTGGTGCGCGCCGGCTATCGCCTGCTCCACCTGATCACATTTTTCACCGCCACCGGCACCAAAACCACACAGGCCTGGGCCATTCCGTCTGGATGCACAGCCGTGCATGCCGCCGGTCAAATTCACTCTGACATGGAAAAAGGGTTTATCCGCGCTCAGGTGGTTTCTTTTGAATACCTGCGGGCATTGGGTTCGTTTGCGGCGGCCAAAGAGCACGGCAAGCTGCGCAGCGAGGGACGCGACTATGTGGTGCAGGACGGCGATGTGATTCACTTTATGTTTAATGTGTGAGACTCAATTGCTTCTCTAAAAGCGTGCTGAAAAGCCCGCTCACCACCAAGACACAAAGTATTTCTAGCGACTCAAAAGTATCGTAAACCTTGGTGTTCTCGCTGTCCTTTGCGGTAAAAACAGACTTGTTCAGCGGCTTCCTAGAAGGCTGTCGGAGATCCCTGAGTGGGGTGTCCCCGAACAAGTTCGGGATCCCGGCATCCTCAAGTGGGGCAACGAGTAGTCTCTCTGACAGACTGCTAGCATCAGGTTTGAACATATCATAAAACTGCACAATTGAAATGAAACGATCACATCCACAGATTGCGCAGATTACACAGATTATTTTAAATTTGTCTTAATCTGCGAAATTTGCGTCATCTGCGGATGAGTTTGCTTGCTGTCATTTCTATGATGTGATTTTCCGTGATTATTCAAAGGTAATGCTAGCGGCGCTGCAAGGCCTCGACCACGCTTTGTGCTTCGCGTTCATGGCGACGCGGCACCGGCACATGGATGGTCTCGTTCTGCCGCCCATGCCGCGACGGATACGAGTAGGTGATCTCGATGAGCCAGGATGTGCCTTGCTGCAAACGAATGTTTTCCAGCCGCCCACCAAAGGAATTCCAGACATGTAGCGAGCGGTTCAAATAGACCGCTGACGGCGAGATCAACACCTCTGGCCCTTGCTCTGACTGGCCGATGGCACGGCGATTGCGGGCATAATTGATGCGCGGCACGACAAACACAATGCTCCCAATGATCAGTCCGATGCCCAGCATGGTGAGCAGCACATAACGGCCGCCATGTGGCTCAAAGATGAAAAAGCCGACGCCGACCAACAGCATGATACCAGCTACCAGCCCAAAGGTGCCCAGTTTGGCCTTTTTTTGCCGCTCAAACTCTTCTTCGGTATACTGGCTCCACTCGTCATCTTGATAGGACCAGCGCGCCAGCAGGCCATCGCCGCTCAACATCCGCTCCAACGTAGCCGCCCGGCTAAAATACATCCAGGTCACCACCAAAGCCGTGATCAGCATGATCAAGGCCACCATGCTGACTCCATAGCCCCAACTCATCATGTCTGCATCCATCAGCCAGGGCGCGATCATCACCACCAACATCACTGCGGCTATGATCAGCCACACCACGGCCACCGTTTTTTGAGGATTTTTTCTTTCCACCTGTACACCCCTTTCTCGCAAAAACCGGATGATCGCCCATCATTGTACTCGATTTTCAGACCAGACACAAAAAATGATGCGGCGGTCGGTTCCGGCGGCTTGCAATCAGCCCCAATTTCAGATACAATCGTCGGGGTTTCTGTGATCAACCACCTATGATCAAAATCCAATAGGAGGAACAAATGAACGGATCTCGACTGCCGCGCATTCGGCCAGACGGTGACGGCCATCTCTTGATGACCGAGTATGGCAAGCCATTTTTCTGGCTGGGCGATACGGCCTGGGAATTGTTTCATCGCCTGAACAGGGAGGAAGCCGAGCTGTATTTTGCCAATCGTCAGCACAAGCGGTTCACCGTGATTCAGGCCGTTGTCCTGGCCGAGTTCGATGGCCTGAACACACCCAATTTCTACGGCGAACGCCCGTTGATTGACAACGACCCCACCCGCCCCAACAAAGCCTATTTCAATTATGTGGATGAATTGGTGCAAATGGCCGCCGATCACGACCTGTACGTCGGCTTGTTACCCACATGGGGCGATAAAGTGACGCCGATGTGGGGCGCCGGGCCGCAGGTTTTCAACGAAAAGAACGCCTATGCGTATGGCCGCTTTTTGGGTCAGCGCTACTGCGATCAAACCAACATTCTTTGGATTTTGGGCGGTGACCGCCCGGCCCTGCGCGACCGGGATAATTGGCGGCCCATCTGGCGGGCTATGGCCGCCGGCATAGATGAGGCCACCCGCAGCGCGGCTTTTATGACCTACCATCCCAACGGCGGCGTCTCGACCTCGGCCTGGCTGCACGAGGAAAGCTGGCTGGACATGAACATGATGCAGTCGGGGCATGGCGGCGGTCACGACGTGCCGGTGTGGGAGTGGATCGCCTATGACTATGCGCTCTATCCCTCTAAACCTGCCCTGGACGGCGAACCCAACTATGAGGATCATCCGGTCAACCCCTGGCCGCGTTGGGACCCCGCCAACGGCTATTTCCGCGATCACGATGTGCGCAAACAGTTGTACCGCTCGGTGTTTGGCGGCGGCTGCGGTGTGACCTATGGTCATCATTCGGTCTGGCAATTTTGCGGCGAACGTCATACCCCGATCAATCACGCCGAGCGGAACTGGCAAGAGGCCCTCGACCGGCCCGGCGCATCGCAGGTGCGCTATTTGCGCGATCTGATGGAATCGCGCCCCTATTTTTCGCGCACCCCCGATCAAGGCATCCTGGCTTCTGACTCCGGCCAGGGCATGTGTCATGTTCAGGCCACCCGCGACATCAAGGGCAGCTATGTTATGGTCTACCTGCCCTTGCCGCTGCCCGTCACCGTCAAGATGGATGTGCAGAGCGGCGACACCCTCAATGCCTGGTGGTACGACCCGTGCAGCGGTCAGGCCAGTTTGATCGGCCAATTCCCCACTCAAGGCAACCAGACTTTTAGTCCACCCGGCCACCGCCCCGATTGGGTGCTGGTGTTGGACGACGCCGACCGCAATTTCCCACCGCCCGGCTCGGCCAGATACGAGGAATAATGAAAATCACCGACATTGAACCGATTATCATCCGGGTCAACCCACGCGGTGACTGGGTTTTTGTGCTGATTCACACCGATGAAGGACTGACCGGTCTGGGCGAAGCCAGCCACAGCGGCAATGACGTCCTGCTTCTGGCCACACTCCAGGTGTTTCGACAGCAGTTGATCGGCCAATCGCCACTTCAGATCAATGCCCTCTGGCACAAACTGGCCCGGCTGGACGGCGGACGAATTGCGCACACCGCCTTGAGCGGCATCGAGCAGGCCTTGTGGGACATTCTCGGCCAGCATCTCGGCGCGCCGATCCATGCCCTGTTTGGCGGCGCAGTGCGCCATCGCCTGCGCCTGTACGCCAACATCAACCGGCACGTGCAAGACCGCTCGCCACAGGGATTTGCCCATGCTGCGGCCCAGGCGGTAGCCGAGGGATTCACGGCGATCAAGCTGGCTCCGTTCGACGAACTGCGCACCCCCGACCATGTGCGCAGTGGGCCGGGCGCAGCCTGGAAAAATGGAGTCGAGCGCGTGCGCGCTGTGCGGGCGGCCATCGGCGAGGCCATCGAGTTGGCCGTAGATTGTCATGGGCGCATGGAAGTCTCGGAGGCTATCGCCGTCGCCGGCGAGTTGGCCGACTGCCGCCTGATGTGGTATGAAGAGCCAACGCCGCACACCGACATAGACGACCTGGAACGCATCGGCCTGGCTGCCCCTATGCCTATCGCTTCGGCAGAAAGTCTGTTTGGCATCCGGGAATTTACACCGTTTCTCACCCGGCGCGTGGTGGATGTGATCATGCCCGATGTCAAACACTGCGGCGGCCTGGGCCAGGCCCAGGCCATCGCCCAGGCTGCGCAGATGCGCCATCTGCTAATGTCTCCACACAACCCATCGGGGCCGGTGGCGACACTGGCAACGGCGCACGTGGCCTGCACATGGAGCAATTTTATGATCCTGGAATACGCCTGGGGCGAGGTAGACTGGCGGGCCGATTTGATTCTGCCGCGCGAACCCATCGAGAACGGCTATCTCGTCGTCCCTGATGCCCCCGGACTGGGCTGTCGGTTGAACCCGGACCTGGTTGAGCGCCACCGGCAGTCATCGCCCAGCGCCGCCGATTCGTCCAAAGTGGCAACAGGCTGAGTCATATCCCAAATATGGGTGGGTTTCGACGGCGTTCTACCGAACGCATTCTACCAAACGCGCTCAACCCACTGGCTCAACCGGATGGCGTTCTTGTTGAAAGGAGTCAACATCAGATGCCTCACCTTTCTTTGCGCGTCGAACATCATTGTGTTGATTTTTGCATCGTCGGCGGCGGGCTGGCCGGCATGTGTGCGGCCATTTCGGCGGCCCGGCACGGGGTGCGGGTGCTGCTGATGCACGACCGCCCGGTGCTGGGCGGCAATGCCTCGTCGGAGGTGCGCATGCACATTTGCGGAGCGCATGGCATGGACAACCGCGAAACGGGGCTGATCGAAGAGATCGGGCTGGAAAATCGCTACCGCAACCCGCTGCGCAATTATTCAATCTGGGACAGCATTCTATACGAAAAAGTCAGATTTGAACCCAACATCACGCTGCTGTTAAACTGTTCATGTAACGATGCGACAATGGACGGTCAACGCATCCGGGCCATCAAGGGCTGGCAGCTCACTACCCAGACCTGGCACATTGTCGAGGCTGGCCTTTTTGCCGACTGTTCCGGCGACAGCATCCTCGCCCCACTGACCGGGGCCCAGGTGCGCGTGGGCCGCGAGGCCCGCGCCGAGTTTGGCGAAGACATTGAACCAGAACAGGCCGACCGCAAAACGATGGGGCTGAGTTGCCTGATCCAGGCCCGCGAAACCGACCGCCCGCAGCCGTTCATCTCGCCGGGTTGGGCCAATGTGTACCCGAGCGACGCCGACCTGCCGTTTCGTGACCATGCCATTCCGCGGAGCAACTTGTGGTGGATCGAGTTGGGCGGCGACCAAGACAGCATCCACGATACTGAGATCATCCGCGATGAACTGCTCAAAGCAGCTTTTGGGGTGTGGGATCACATCAAAAACCGGGGCGATCATGGGGCCGAGCGCTGGACGTTGGAATGGGTGGGTTTTTTGCCCGGCAAGCGCGAGAGCCGCCGCTACATCGGCGACTATGTCCTGACCCAAAATGATGTGCGCACCAGAGGCCGTTTTGATGACCTGGTGGCATACGGCGGCTGGACGATGGACGACCATCACCCCGGCGGTATGCGCTGGCCCGGCGAGCCGACCATCTTTCACCCTGCGCCGTCTCCTTTTGGCATCCCGTATCGCTGTTTGTACTCGCGCAACATTGAAAATCTCTTTTGCGCCGGACGTAACATCAGCGTGACCCATGCGGCGATGAGCGCGACGCGGGTAATGGCAACCTGCGCCACATTGGGTCAGGCCGTTGGCACGGCGGCAGCCCTGGCCGTGCAAAAAGGGCAAACGCCGCGCAGCATATACGAAACTCACATCTCCAGACTCAAGCACATGTTGATGGATGACGACTGTTACCTGCCCTGGAATGTGCGCCCGGTCCCGGCGCTGACACAGCAGGCCGCGCTGACCGCCTCGTCGGGCGACCCGGAACCGCTGCGCAACGGCCTGGATCGCCCGATCAACGAACAGGACAATGGCTGGCGCGGCCGCATCGGCGACTGGGTGCAATACGCCTGGGACACGCCCCAACACATTCGAGAACTGCGCTTCGTCCTGGACAGCGACCTGAACCGCCCGGAAAAGAATCAGCTGTCGCATTATCCACTTGATGTCGAACCGGTCGGCGTACCGACCACCCTGGTGCGAGCATTTCGCATCGAAGCAATGGACGAGCGCGGCGAGTGGAGCATCATGCTGCGCCGAGACAACAATTATCAAAGATTGATCAAAATCTCTTTGGATAGACAGGCCGCCGCTGTGCGTTTCGTCCCCGAACAGACATGGGGCGATGAGACCGTCCATCTGTTCGCCTGGCAGGTCGGCTGAGACCCACAATGCGCCACAGTATAGATTGCCCCCAAATGGGGGTTTGACAAGGCCTTTGGGCGATGTATAATAAGCCTTTGGTCTGTTGGGATTTTGTTTCAAGACTCGAAAAAAATGTCTCTAACCACCAAGGACACAAAGGACACTGTGAAAATTCAATTGATGCTTGAAATTGTTCACACAAAAAAGAGTAATCAATGCACGCCTTGACCTGGTGTACCTGGTTTTTCCAGTGGACTCTAGTTTTGACTCTCCTGAAAAAAGGTGGATTTAACCACAAAGAACACAAAGGTCACAAAGAAAATTCAGGTTGAGCTTGAAATTGTTCAAATACAACATTGAAATAATTAATTCAAGTCTTGACTTTCTTCGTGTACTTGGTGTTCTTGGTGGTTTTTTCAGGGGACTCAGTTTTGTTCTGAAAGGAAAATCTGGCTATGAAGCTCTTGATTCTTGGCTCGGCGGCTGCCGAAGCGATCCCCGATCCCTTTTGCCGCTGCGAAATTTGTGAAACAGCCCGTCGTGAGGGGGGACACGAGATGCGCGCCCGTTCGGCCGCCCTGCTCAATCGTGATCTGCTGATCGATCTGGGTCCCGACCTGCTCAGCGCGGCCAACCGCCTGGGCCTCTATCTGGGCGACCTCAAGGCCGTGTTGCTGACGCACCGCCACGAGGATCACTGGCTGCCCAGCAACCTGCTTTGGCGCGAGCCGGGCTTTGCCGCCACGCCGGTGTCGCCGTTGACGGTGTATGGCCCGGCCGATGCGCTGCGCGACATTCAGCCCTTGCTGGAAAAGAGCGCCACCCTGTCGGCGCAGGCCGTGCGTGCCGGCGATCAATGGACGGTGGGCGACTATCAGATCACCGCTGTGCCGGCTACGCATGGCGGCGGCGAGATTGAGCCGCTGTTGTATGTGGTTGACGACGGACAGCATCGCCTGTTTTACGCTACCGACACGTCTACCCTGAGTCAGGCGGCCTGGGACGTTTTGCGCCCGCTGGCTCCGCTGGACCTGATTTTGCTGGACTGTACCACCGGCCTGGGCGATGGCGGGCGCGGGCATCATGGGCTGGATCAGTTTGTGCAGACCCGCACCACATTTTTGCAAGAGGGCTTGATGAGCGACAGCACCACGCTGGTGGCGCATCATTTCTCGCACAACGGCCGGCTCTCGCATGCCGATCTGGTGCGCCGCTTTGCGCCGCTAGGCGTGGCGGTTTCTTATGACGGGCTAGAACTCGTTCTGATTTGATCGAGGTAATCTTTTGAAAACATCCTGGTTCTCTCATTGGCGGACCCAATGGACACGACCCGGCGCGGTGCAGTTGAGCCGCCTGCTCAACCTGGTGCGACATGGCCCGCCTCTGCAAAATCAGGTTGACCGCAACATCTGGTACCTGTATGTCGAGGTGTTTTGGGCAGCCATCTTGAGCGCGGCGGCGGCGTTCAATGCGACTTTTGCGGTGCGGTTGGGCGCGTCCAATGCCATGATCGGTTGGCTGTCTTCGATACCGGCGCTGCTGGCTGTGGTGCTGTTGATTCCGTCGGCTCGCTTTCTAGAGAGCAAATCTAACCGCGCCCCTTGGGTGTGGGGCAGTCTGTTCATCGCCCGGCTGGGCTATGGGCTGATTGCCATCCTGCCCTGGCTGTTCACTCAACATCGCCCCGAAGCCTTGATCGGGCTGCTGATCGCCATCAGCATCCCCAGCACATTTTTCGGCGCGGGGTTTACCCCGCTGCTGGTAGATGTGATCCCCGAACGCGACCGGGCGCGAGTGCTGGCCAATCGCAACATCATTGCCAGCGCCACCGTGGCCGTCCTCACTTTTATCGCCGGCAAATGGCTGGAGGCCAGCGGCGGCATTCGCTGGGCCAATTTTCCGGCCAACTATCAAATCATGTATGCCATCGGCTTTGCCGCCTCGATGGTCAGCATGGTCTATTTGCTCAAGATCAAGGCGCCGGCCAGCAAAGTGATCGCCCATCCTGCCCGCCCCAAGGGGCACAAGCCATCTCTGGCCCAGGTGCAGACGATGTGGCGCGAGAACAGCAACTTTGCCACGCTGACCATCAACACCCTGTTGTTCAATTTTGGGGCGTGGATGATCGGCCCGCTGTACGTGCTGCTGTTTGTCAACGAGTTGGGTGCCAGCGATGGCTGGATCGGCTTGAACAGCACCCTGGCCAACATCGGCGTGATTGTGGGCTATGCCTTTTGGCGGCGGTGGATCCGCAAGCTGGGCGACCGAAATAGCCTGTTGCTGGCCATCCCCTTTTCGGCCTCTTATCCTTTTTTGGTCAGCCTATGCCCCAACCTGACCTGGATCTTGATCTTTGGCATTTTGATCAACCTGAACGACCCGGGTGTAAACCTCAGCCATTTCAATATCCTGATCAAATTGTGTCCCGAAGATCGACGTGCCAGCTATATTGCCTTTTTCTCGGCAGTGATGAACGCCGGCGCGTTTATTGGCCCGATGATCGGGGTGGCTCTGTCGGAGGTGTGGGATATTCGCCTGGTGTTGTTGATCGGCGGCAGCCTGCGCCTGTTTGGCGCGCTGTTGTTTCATGTCTATCGCTCCAGCCTGTAGGAGCGTGCTCTTGAAAGAGCTTGTTATGGAAAACCCGGTCATTTTGCGAGAAATTCCCTTTTCAATAGACCTGAATGAGTTGGCGCGGCGGACGCATGTGTCGCCCGACAGCGAGTTTTACCCCGAACTGGCACGGCTGGCTGCCGAGGCCGCCCCGCTGGGCCGGCCCAAGGCCATGTACAAGATGGCCTATATCGAGCAAAAGAGCGAAAATGAGGTGCAAATAGACGGCATTGCCCTGAGCAGCCGCGTTTTGCGCGTCAATCTGGATGCGGTTCATCGCGTCTGGGCTTTTGTGGCCACATGTGGTCAAGAATTGGCCGAATGGGGCCACTCGCTGGATGACTTGTTGTATCAATACTGGGCCGAAAGGATTCAGGAAATGGCACTGCAACAGGCCAGCCAAGCCATGTTGGCCCACATTCAGGCGCACTGGCAGCCCGGTCGCCTGGCTGCGATGAACCCCGGCTCGCTGCCCGATTGGCCCTTGCCGCAACAACGCCCCTTGTTTACCTTGCTAGGTGACCCGGCCGCGGCCATCGGGGTGCAGTTGACCGACAGTTTCTTGATGGTTCCGGCCAAAAGCGTGTCGGGCATCCAATTTGCTACCGAAAGCGGCTATGAGAATTGTCGGCTTTGCCCCCGCCCCGATTGCCCCGGCCGCCGCGCCCCGTTTGACCCCGAATTGTATGACCGCCAATATCGTAGAGTTGGGCAGGTTTGAAGGTAAGGTATTATGCCGAACCTCTCTCTGCCACGCATCTTGATCGCCGAGGATGATCCTGATGCCCGCGATATTCTGGCTATGTCGTTCAGCCATTGGGGCTATCCGCTACGCACGGCCGCCCATGGCGACCAGGCTTTGCAACTGGCGACGGATGAGCCTGTTGACGTGGCGATATTGGATATGGTCATGCCCGGCGTGTCTGGCATCACCCTGATCGAATGCCTGCGTCACATCGATCCCGATATCCTGATCGTGGTGATGACCGCCTATGTGTCGGCCAACGGGGTGATGGAGACACGCGAGTGTGGGGTAGAGTGTTATTTGCCCAAACCCTGTACACCCGGCCTGGTGCGGCGGGTGGTAGATGATCTGTGGCAACGCTACTGGGAGGACAATCGTGAATGGCTGGGGAATGTTTGTGTAGATTGGCATCAACAAGTAGTGATGGTGGGAGAACGCGCCGTGCCGTTGAATGCAACAAGCCGGCGCGAGCGAGATGTGTTAAACGAGTTGGTGCAAGGCAAAACCGATGCTCAAATTGCCCTATCGCTCGAGATGAGCCTGCCTACAGTGCGCACCCATCTGCGCCGCCTGACCGCCCGATTTCACTTGAGCCGCAATCATCTGATTCTGCTGTGGGATCGCTGTCTGCGGCGGCGATACAGAGGCTGGCGAATGAAAAATTGGTCCTCAAATTCATCACATGTGATGATAGACAGGCCCAAAAAGGTATGATAGAATAGAGTCGGTGGAGCAACTGAACTTGCCGGCGAATCCGGGACTCGCTGCCGGTGAGTTCATCCACCTGTATCCAACCGATATGCCACTCGAGAAGGCGGTTTGGGGCTGTGAAGCACGTCTCTGCTCGTTCGTTGCCGCGCGTCTCTGTTGTTTTTCTATCCCTCGTCGTGTTATTGAGCAGCACCCTCGGCCCCCGGCCGATCCAGGCCCAGGCTGCCCTGCCGCACCACTCGGTCACTGCATTGCTACCCCCGGCCTTGTTTCAAACGCAAGACCCCCCACCCACACCAGAATCTACTCCTACGCCCGATGTGCCTGATGTACCCATCCCCGAACCGCCGGCCGGCGTGAACGCGCGGGATGATGTGCCGCCGACTACGTGGGCAACGAGTCCTGCCAGGAAGCCACAGCCAAGACGACGATCGTGAAAAAGTACTACTCGGTGGCCGGGCAGCGAGTTGCGATGAAGGTGGGAAGTACGGTATACTGGCTGCACGGTGACCATCTCGGTAGCACTTCCTTAACAACCAACTCCAGCGGCGGCATCTATGCCCAGCAGCGTCCGCTGTAGTGAAAGCGGCATTACCCGTATGGCGAGGTGCGCTGGCAAAGTGGATCGCTGCCCACCGACCTGCAATACACCGCCCAGCGACGGGAAACCACCCTGGGAATTTACGACTACAAAGCCCGCTTTTACTCGCCTTATCTTAACCGCTGGATCCAGCCTGATACTATTATACCCGATCTGG
>CAYVBK010000080.1:0-13631 GCA_964449465.1 uncultured Anaerolineae bacterium | reverse complement strand
TTGACTTTCTTCGTGTACTTGGTGTTCTTGGTGGTTTTTTCAGTGGACTCAACAAATTGGTCTCCAGATTAAACTCGAATGCCATCACCGCCGCCCGGTCGCGCTTGCCCCGCCGCGCTTCACAAAAGGCCAGATATAGATTGATGTAATCATACACACATGGATAAAGATTTTTATAGGTTTTCATTGGCACATCTTGCTCTCAAAATATTCGGATAGCGATAATCTGCGCGCCAGAGAGGAGAGGGGCGCAGCCCCCTCTCCTCTCTGGACTCTCCTCTCCCCCAGAAATCCAGAAAACAGAACAGCAGAAACTCAGCCTCCTGGGCGCGCCACGCAGCGAAAGCCGACACTGTCGTTGCGATAGTCTGGATCGTCGTAGTTGCGGGAGGCTGCGCGAACGTACGCCGAGGCGTCGTGCCAGCCGCCGCCCCGCAGCGCGCGATGCACGCCGTCGCTGGCCGGGCCGGGCGGGTCTTGAGCCGGCCCCTGGCGGTAATAGTCCTTATCATACCAGTCGGCGCACCACTCCCACACGTTGCCGGCGCAGTCCAGCAGGCCATAGGGGCTGGCTCCGGCCGGATAGCTGCCCACCGGCGTGGTATCGCCCACGTTCATATTAAAATTGCAGCGCGTGGTGTCGGGCGGCTCATCGCCCCATGGATAAATGCGCACCTCACCCCCGGCCCCTCTACCGGGAGACGAGGGGAGGCTGCCGCGCGCCGCCTTTTCCCACTCGGCTTCGGTGGGCAGGCGCACCACCCAGCGCTGGCCAGGGGCCGGCAAGGCAGCATAGAGGGCCAACTGCTCTTCTACCCATTGGCAAAAGGCCATCGCGTCGTGCCAGCTCACCTGCACCACCGGATGCTGCTCTTTGCCTTGCAAACTGCTTTGCGGCCCGCGCGGGTGCTGCCAATCGGCGCCTGTAATTCGACCCCAACTGTCGCCGGTCCGGGCATACGCCCAGCCCTCTTTTTCGGCCGTCGTGCGGTAGCCGGTGGCCTGCACAAAACGTTCAAACTGGGCATTGGTGATCGGCGTCTGGGTGATATAATACAGAGATACATACACGCTGCGCTGTGGCTGCTCGTCCGGTCGGGCGTCTTTGTCCTTTTTGGGGTCGCTGCCCATCAAAAACGGCCCCGCCGGAACAGCCACCCACGGCGGGGTCAAAGAATCCAGCCACCGCTTCCGCTCCGCCATCGCCTGCTCTGCTGCCGCCTGCTCTGCTGCCGCTTTTTCCCTCGCCGCCTGCTCTGCCGCTGCCCTACCCCTTATTTCCTTATCCCTTATTTCTTTACCCATTTCCTCCCATTCAAACAACACCGCGTCTCTGGCACGCAGATACAACACCGGCGTGGCCCATTCCACCCGGTTGAGGGTGCTCCACACCGCCCGCCGGCCATTGGTCACCGCCTCATCCACCGGTGCGCCGTCTATCAGGGCCTCATACAGGCCCTCGGCAAAGGCAATGGCCGCCTGATCGCTGATCTCGAACTGCATGCCGATCACTGCCGGGGCGCCGCTCTCCACCAGGGCCACGGCCACGCCGCCCAGCGCATCGTGGCGGCTGTTGCGCGCCCCTTCGCAGGCATTCAACACCACCAGGCGCAGCGACGGGTGATCGCCAAACAACGGGCTCAGGTCAAAATGATCCACCGGCTGCTGACGGCCATCGTGGCCGCACAACAGCAGCCTGCCGGTCTGCGTGGTTTCGTCCCACACGCCGTGGCCGATGTGATGCCAGATGTGAAAGGGGCGGTGTTGCCGTTTGGCGCCATCCATCTCGCGCTGCAAGGCTCGCAGCGACAGGTCTTCCAGCCAATGCAGTTCGATCCGCCCGGCCTCTCGCAAACCTTTGAGTGCATCCTCCACGTGTGTACGCTCGGCCTGCACATCTAACGGCGGCGTTCCCTCTGGCAAACTGATCGTCGCCAGCATGCGCAGCGGCGTGGCGAGGCGCAGCGGTCGATCGGGCTGCGGCAGGCTGAGATAGCGCACCAGCGGCGTCTGCGCGGATAGGGCCACAAAATTGCGCCCATCGTGCAAAAACTCCCAGGGCAGGTCGGCCAGGGCCGGCGCCCCACTCAGGCACAGCTTGAGGCGCAGGGTGTACCCGCCCGCCTGAGCCGCGTTCAGCTCGGCAGCCCACACCCGGCCCACCTCATCGCAGCACAGTGCGTCATAGAGACGGCGGCCAAAATCCACCATCGGCTGATACAACTCGGGCACCCGCCCGCCGCGCCCCCACTGGCGGCGATGCTGCCCCATCTTGAGCAAAAAATTCTCCACTTGCAGGTCGTTAAAAGGCAGTTGGAAACCGGCCTGCTCCTCGCGGCTGGTAGCCCCTCGCGCCCTCACCTGGTACCCCTGTCCGGCCGCTGTCACCTCGAACACGATATCCAGAGCCGTTCGCTTTGCGTTTGCAGGCATAGACATCCCCTCGCCAATCCAGTCTTGATATGATCTATATTTTACGCAGCAATACACCTTTGTCAAGGAATATTTGAAAATCGCCGTTCGGTAGGGGCAGGGCAACCGCAAGAGTTGCCCCTACAATGTCATCCATTGTAACACCGCCGATTGGCGTGGCGGATTTCCCTCTTGAGCGATTCCCAGGCGACCTTTTGCTCCGGGTACGGCGCGCAGGGATAGATCGAGTTGTTATGCAGCAGAGGGTCGGCGTCGGCGGACAAAAGACCCAGGTCCACGGCCTGCTGCCAATCGGCGGTGCCGGGGATGGGGCTGAACTCGGCCGGCAGCACCGGCACGCCCAGCCGATGGGCATAGGTGGCCGTGTCCCAGGCCGACTCGACGCGCTGGCCCGGCCGGGCGATCAGCACATAGGCAGCCAGTTGATCCGCCGCAAACCCGGCCTCAAACAAAGCCCGCGCCGCCCGTTCAAACGATGCCCCGTCTACCTTGCCGCCATCCCGCTGCTGTGCGTCGGGATCGGCGGTTTCCAGCCCCAGCCGCAGAGTGACAAATCCGGCTTGCTTCATTTTGCGTGCCAGAGGCCGGTCAATCAGCCGCGCATGCAGGCCGTTGGGCGTGTGCAGGCGCGCCGAAATGCCGCGTTCGATCAGACCGTCGAGGATGGGGTGAATGTGCTGTTCGGCGTTCACCAGCAGGGCGTCGTCATAAAAAACCAGGTCCGACGCACCCAATTCTTGCACGCACCAGGCCATCTCATCAATCACCGCCCCAGACGGGCGCGGCGCAAATGACGACCCTAATCGGTGAACGGCGCAATAAGGGCAGGCAAAAGGACAGCCCCGTGCCGTGAGGATGGCCGCATAGACCTGCGGCCGGCGCAGATCGTGCGCCGGAAATGGATCCGGCCAGGTGCCAGGCACGGCGGGCGAATCGAACTGACCGGCCCAGCGCAGCACCTCTGACACATCACCGCCGCAAAACACCCGGTCGGCGTCGGAATAACGGCGGGCATGATCGGTGCACAGGGTGGCATAAACGCCGCCGAGGGCTACCTCTATGTCGGGCCAGCGCTGCTTGACCCGCCGAATGGCCTCGAACGCGCCGGGGTACCAATAGGTGATCGGCGATGTGACCAGCACGGCATCGGGGCGCGGGCAGGCAGCCAGTTCGGCCTCAAAAACCTCGACCGGCAGGCCATAACGGCTCCAGCGGCGCGACACGTGCGCCAGCGCCGGCGGCTTGGGCAGCTCAACCTTGGCCAACGCGCCACAGCCATAGCGGTCGCGCAGCGAACGCGGCGCTGGCGCCGCCGGGTGCTGGCGATCCAGGCAGTCTATCAAAGTGACGCGATGCCCGGCCTGGCGCAGATGAGCGGCCACGGTCAGCAGACCCAGCGGCTCGATCCACAGGTTATAGGCGGCAAAGTCATAAATCCAGGGATTGATGCACAGAAAATGAGCCATGGTGCGTATTATATTCTGGCATAACGACAAAGCAAATGCACGGCTCTGATGAAAAAAAGAGTCCACTGAAAAAAACACCGCAGAGACGCGGAAACACAGAATCTTGATACTGTTCAAGAAGTCTTGCGGTATTTTAGCGTTCTCGGTGTATCGGAGGTAAAACACTTTTTCAGGAGGCTCATTGATAGGTTATTGATAGGTAAGCTGCCCGAACATGTGGTAAGATCAACTGGTGTATGAAACAACGCTGTCTGGCACGTGGGCGTGTCAGATTCCTCATCCGTTCAACTGAAATGACACATACCCCAATCAAACCTATTTGCATCGCACACCATCTTGAAATGAGGAAAATCATGACCGAAAAACCATCTCTTTCATCTCGTTGGGCCGGGCCCTTTTTCACCATCTGGATCGGCCAGGCCCTCTCTCTGATCGGCAGCCAGGTGGGCGGTTTTGCCCTGGTGTGGTGGCTGACCCAAAAATCCGGCTCGGCCACCATTTTGGCGATGGCTACGCTGGTGGCTATGTTGCCGGGCATCGTGCTGGGGCCGGTGGCAGGCGCGTTGATTGACCGATGGAATCGCCGTCGGGTCATGATCGTGGCCGATACCCTGGTGGCATTGCTGTCGGCCGGGCTGGCCTTGCTGTTTTGGTTGGAGCGGCTGGAAATCTGGCACGTCTATGTGATCATGTTTGCCCGCTCGCTGGGCGGTACCTTTCACTGGCCGGCTATGCAAGCCTCCACTTCGCTGATGGTGCCCAAAGAACAATTGTCACGGGTGGCCGGCATGAACCAAACCTTGCACGGCATTTTGGGCATCATCACCCCGCCGCTGGGCGCGTTTTTGATGGAGTTGCTGCCCCTCCATTCGATTATGGCCATTGACGTGATCACGGCCATGTTGGCCGTCGTGCCGCTGCTGTTCGTCCACGTGCCGCAACCGCAGCGGGTACAAACAGCTTCTCAGACGCAATCTTCGGTCGGCCAGGACATGAAAGAGGGATTTTTGTATATCTGGCGATGGAAAGGCGTGTTTTGGGTGCTGGTCATGGCCACGGTAATCAACATGGCCATCAACCCCGGCATGTCGCTGATGCCCATCCTGATCACCAAACACTTTGGCGGCGATGCATTACAACTGGGCTGGATGAACTCGGCCTGGGGCGCAGGGGTGATTTTGGGCGGCCTGACTTTGAGCCTGTGGGGTGGATTCAAGCGCAAGGTGTATACGGCCACGCTGGGACTGGTCGGTATGGGGCTGGGCATCGCTCTGATCGGCTTTGCACCGGCATCGGCGTTTTGGCTGGCCCTGACTGGCATGACGTTGGGCGGACTGATGAATCCCATCTGCAACGGGCCGTTTATGGCAATCCTCCAAGACGCCGTAGCCCCCGAACTGCAAGGGCGGGTGCTGAGTGTAGTCGGCGCAGTGGCAGGGGCAGCTTCACCGCTGGGTATGGCCATCGCTGGCCCCGTGTCGGATTGGCTGGGCATCCAGGTGTGGTTTGTGCTGGGCGGCCTGTCTTGCGTGTTGATGGGAGTGAGTATGCTGCTCGTGCCGGCCATCGTTCACCTGGAAGACTATGCGCACAAGACAGACATCGGAGAGCCGGTGCCCGTTCGGGTGACCACCACCGAATAAAACGGGTTTCGCTTTATCCGCGTCCGAAATCAGGCATAGGTCGAATATTGGATCGGCCTCTGCCTGATTTTTAATACCGGACTTGATCCCTTGAAAAAAGGTGTTCGATATTCAGATACCCGTCACCTTGATGATTTTTTCGACGCGAAAACAACGTTGAGATACAAGAGATACATCTTGCATTGCTTTTTCAGGTGACGGGCATCTGTAAATAGTTTTTTCAGCAGACCCAGATCGGTGATTTGACAACGGTCAAGTTTCAGGCTATAATTGAAATGTTCACTGAAACCAACCCCCTCTTTCATTGAATTCTTCATCTGTCTGCTGAACTATAGGTGTGAGAGCATGGGATCATCTGCAACTTTGCGCCAGGTCGCTGATCTGGCCCAGGTCTCTATGGGTACAGCATCTCAGGCGATCAACAATCGCCCCAACGTGGCCCCTGAAACGCGCTCGCGCGTGCTAGAGGCAGCTCGAACGCTAGGCTATCCACTCAAAAATCCCACCTATGCTCCCGATGCGATCCAGGTGATCGGCTTGCTGACCAAGCATGATTTGGGTCTGCCCAGCGAGGTCAATCCCTTTTATTCGCACATTCAGGCCGGCGTAGAAAGCGAGTGCCGGCGGCAGAACCTCAGCCTGATGTACGCCAACATTGAAGTAGATCGCTCCAACCACCCGGTGATGTGGCCAGCCATGATCAGCGAACAGCGCATTGATGGCCTGATCCTGGCCGGGACGTTCATCGAGGACACCATTGACTGGCTGCAACGTCGGTTGGATGTTCCCATCGTTCTGGTAGATAGCTATGCGACGCACCTGCCTTTTGACAGTGTGGTGATTGACAATACCCCGGGAGCCATGTCGGTGGTCAATTATTTGATCGAGCAGGGACATCAGCACATTGGCCTAGTGGGATGGAATGAAAAATCGCCGCCCAGCATCCATGAGCGATATGTCGGATACTGCCGCTCTCTTCATGAACACGGTATTTCGGACATGTATCTGGGCAAGGGCGACATTTTCTCGCGGGAATCCGGCTACGAATCGGCATTACGACTGCTCAGGCAATACCCCAAAATCACCGCCATCTTTGGCTGCAACGATCTGACCGCCATCGGTTGTATTCAAGCGGCGCGCGAGTTGGGACTGCGCGTGCCACAAGACCTTTCGGTAGCCGGCTTTGATAACATTGACCTGGCTCAAGACATCACCCCGGCATTGACCACCGTCCATGTCTATAAAACCTGGATGGGCATTTTGAGCACCCGGCAACTTTTGGAGCGCGCTCAAAATTCCGACCAGCCCAAAATCACGATTACACTGACCACTCGCCTGATTGTACGAGAATCGGTTCGGCCGGTTAATCACCCAACTTAGCTTTGCACATCCCATCAGACTCCTCTGCTGCTGACATCGCTTCCCTGTCCGGGATGTGCCGGAGAACAATGTGGTTCACACGAAAGGAGGAAACTGGATTTCAAAACCTGTTTTGCGTTTGATTCGGGCGTGAAAAAAATCCATTTTTCAATTGACCAAAAGGAGGAAAACTGTGCGTAAGCTCGTTGTTTTTAATGTGTTGGTGATTTTGGGACTGCTGCTGTCGGCATGCGCCACGCCAACCGCCCAGGTGATCGAAAAAGAAGTCACCAAAGTCGTCGAAAAAGAAAAAGTCGTTGAAAAGACCGTTGTGGTCGAAAAAGAAAAACAGGTCGAAGTGACCAAAGTGGTGGAAAAGGAAAAGGTTGTCACCGCCACCCCCATTCCTTCCAAGTTCCAGGAATCCCCTATGCTGACCGCGTTGGTCAATGCCGGTAAACTACCATCGGTTGAGGACCGCGTTCCCAGCGATCCGATGGTGGTCGAACCGTTGGTGGAAAAAGGCCAATATGGCAGCGACCTGCGCTTTGGTTTCGTGGGCACCAACGCCGCCTGGGGCGGCATGCTGTACCTGGCCGGTTGGGAACACCCGGTGACATGGAAGCCCGATTTCAACAGCATCGAACCCAATGTGATCAAGGCCTGGGAAGTCACCGAAGACGCCACCGAATATACCTTTTTCCTGCGCAAAGGCATGAAGTGGTCGGACGGCGCCCCCTATACCGCCGATGACATTATGTTCTATCTGGATGACGTACTCGGTGACTCGGACCTGTTCCCCAACGGCCGCGGCGCCGACTGGCTGCCCGGCGACATGGCCAAAGAGTTCCGCGCTGTGCGCATTGACGACTATACTGTCAAACTGATCTTCCCCAAGCCCTATGGCACGTTTATGTACCAGCTGGCCACCTGGGCCGGGCGTCAGTTCACCCAGTATCCCAAGCACTATTTGATGCAGTTCCACCAAAAATACAACACCAAAGTGGACGATCTGGTGGCTCAAGATGGCACCGTCAAGGACTGGATCGGCCTGTTCTTCAAAAAAGGCCCCGACACCTGGGGCGACCCGCAGCGTTTCTTTGAGAATGTAGACCTGCCTTCGATGGGTCCGTTCATCGTCAAGCAGCCGCTGGGCACCGGCACCACCATCATTTTGGAACGCAACCCCTACTATTGGAAGGTTGACCCCGACGGCAACCAACTGCCCTACATTGATCGCATCGTTGGCACCGCGTTCCAGGACGCCTCCAGCCGCACCTTTGCCATGCTCAACGGCGACCTGGACTGGGTCAAAGACGTGGCCGAGGCCGACCGCGAGATCTATTATGATGCTGTCGCTGCCGGCAAGCCAATCGACATCCTGACCAACCGTCCTGATGGCGGCAACACGCAGTCCATTCACTTTAACATGACCGTGCTGGACCCAATCAAGAACCAGATCTTTAACGACAAGAATTTCCGCATCGGTATGTCCTACGCCATCAAGCGCGACGAAGTCATCGAAGTCGTCTTCAAGGGGCAGGGCGAACCGGCCCAGGTCGGCCCGCTGCAAGGCTCGCCGATCTATAACGAGCAGTTGGAAAAACAGTACATCGAATACGATGTCACAAAGGCTAACGAATACCTCGACAAGGTGCTGCCCAACAAAGACAAAGACGGCTTCCGTCTCGGATCTGACGGCAAGAAACTGTCTATCGTCTTTACCGTGTCCAGTGACCTTTCCTACGGCGCGGCCTGGGTGCAGGTGGCCGAAATGCTGATCGGCTACTGGAAAGCTGTTGGCGTAGACGTGCAACTCGACGCCGTGACCGACGCTGTCTTTGGCGAACGCCGCAACAAGAACGACATCGAAATGACCATGTACCATGGTGGTGAAGGCGGCGCCGGAATGACCGCCATCCTCGACCCCCGCTGGCACGTGCCGGGCGAATGGTTCAGCATGTTTGGCCAGGCCTGGATCCTGTGCGGCGAGTTTAAGGAAATTCAAACCTGCCGCGAGGACAATGAGTATGGTCAGCCGTGGCCCGACTATGCCTGGGAAGTGCGTCAACTCTATAACCAGGCCATCCAGCAGCCCACGCAAGAGGGCCAGGTCAAGATTATGAAGCAAGTCATGCAAAAGTCGGCCGACATTTTCTGGACCATTGGCATCTCTCGTCCGGGTCTGGGCTATCAGCCGATCAACAAGCGCCTGCACAACATCCCCGATGGTTACTGGGGTGGTTGGTTGGAAGGCGTGGACAAGATCAACCGTCCGGAGCAGTGGTTCATCAAGTAATCCTGCGGTGAACTTGCCGCAAAAGTATGTATCTCTCTGTGCGCATTTTGCGCACAGAGAGATACCCTCAGGAAGGAACAGGCGAAATGTGGAAATACCTGTTACGCCGATTTTCATACGCTCTCTTTACGATCTGGATCATTTCAATGGTCGCTTTTGCGGTCATTCAACTGCCGCCGGGCGACTATGTCACCGATATGGTAAAACGGCTGCGTGCCACCTCGGGCAAGCTCTCGCCCGAGTGGGAACAGCGCATGCGCGAAGTGTATGGCTTTGATGATCCGATCTATGTCCAGTATTTCAAGTGGATGCGCGGCATTCTCACGCGCGGACAGTTTGGTTATTCGTTCATTTACAAGCGCGATGCCGGCGAAATGATCCTGGAACGCCTGCCCATGTCGGCCACCATGTCCCTTGCTTCGTTTCTCCTGATCTGGATCATCTCGTTGCCCCTGGGCATCTATTCGGCAGTCAAAAAGTATTCGATCTTTGATTATGGCGCATCGTTTATCGGCTTTTTGGGCATCGCTATTCCCAACTTTGTGCTGGCTCTGGTGGCTTTGTACGTCAGCTATAAAGTATTTGACCGCGCCGCCATCGGCCTGTTCTCGCCCGAATATGTAGATGCGCCCTGGTCGTTCGCCAAAGTGATCGATCTGCTCCAGCACCTTTGGATTCCAGCCTTTGTAGTCGGACTGAGCGGCATTGCCGGGCAGGTGCAAACCATGCGCGCCAACCTGCTGGACGAACTCAACAAGCCCTATGTCAACACGGCGCGGGCCAAGGGGCTGTCAGAGGCCCGCCTGCTGTGGAAGTATCCGGTGCGACATGCCCTGAACCCCTTTATCAGCACCATTGGTTGGATGCTGCCGGCCCTGGTATCCGGCGAGGCGATTGTGTCCATTGTACTCAACCTGCCTACGGCCGGCCCGGTGTTGTACGGCGCATTGATGCAGCAGGACCAATACGTAGCCGCCGGTTTTATCTTGCTGCTCAGCACACTGACGGTCATTGGCACATTCATCTCAGACCTGCTGTTGGCCTGGCTCGACCCTCGTATTCGGTTGCAATAGAGTTGAGGAAAAATGGCTAATCTACTAAAACGCCTGTTCAAAAAACAACAAATTGTGGCCCCGTTGGAGGGCGAAGAAACCAAAATCGAAGCCGCCTCACAGTGGATGCTGATGTGGTGGAAGTTTCGCAAAAGCCGCCTGGCCGTGATCGGTGGGATTGTGGTGATTGTCACCTATTTTATCGCTTTCAATGCCGAATTTTTTGCCCCCAAATCCATCGAGTGGTTCGACAAGCAATATGTCTATGCTCCGCCGCAGCCACTTGTCTTGTTTCACGACGGTAAGTTTGATCCTTTTGTCTATGGCTATAAATTTGAACGCGACCCCAAATCGCTAAAAAAGATATTCAGTATTGATTATGACAAGCGGGTGCCTTTTGGCTTTTTTGTGCAGGGCGAACCTTACAAATGGCTGGGACTGATTCCGGCGCGCATCCGTCTGTTTGGCCCCAAATCGGTTGACGACCCATTCTATCTGTTGGGCGCCGACAAGAGTGGGCGCGATGTGTTGAGCCGCATCATTTACAGTGCCCGCATTTCGTTGACAGTTGGCCTGGTGGGTGTAGCCATCAGCCTGGTCATCGGCATTGTCATCGGTGGCGTGTCGGGTCTGGCCGGTGGCTTGGTAGATAATGTGATCCAGCGCATCATTGAAATTTTACAGTCGGTGCCGCAGGTGCCCATTTTGCTGGCCCTGGCCGCCGTCGTACCACCCGGCTGGAACCCGGTACGCGTCTATTTGATGATTTCGGTGATCCTGTCGTTTATGAGTTGGACCGGCATGGCACGTGTGGTGCGTGGGCGATTCCTGGCCCTGCGCGAAGAGGATTTTATCCTGGCGGCACGGCTGGACGGGGCCAGCCAAATGCGGCTGATCCTCAAGCACATGATTCCGTCCTTCTTTAGCCACATTATGGCTTCGATCACCCTTTCAATCCCCTACATGATCCTGGGCGAAACCTTTTTCAGCTTTTTGGGTGTTGGCCTGCGCCCGCCGGTGGTAAGTTGGGGCATCATGCTGCAAGAAACCCGTCAGATCGCCACCGTGGCCTTGTTCCCCTGGCTGCTCTACCCGGCCGCAGCGGTGGTCATTGTGGTGCTATCTATGAACTTTTTGGGCAACGGCCTGCGTGACGCCGCAGATCCTTATGCCAACTAGAGGGTAAAAAACATGTCAGATACACTTTTGGAATACAAAGACCTTTGTTTGCACTTTTTTACTGACGAAGGCGTGGTCAAGGCCATAGACGGTGTCGATCTGGCAGTGCGGCGCAGCAAGACTTTGTGCATTGTGGGCGAGAGCGGCTGTGGCAAAAGCGTCATGTCGCTAGCGGCCCTGCGCATCGTGCAAAAACCGGGCCGCATCGTCAAAGGCCAAATTCTGTGGGAAGACATCAGCGGGAAAATTTGCGACATTGCCGCCCTCAACCCCAAAGGCAGCGATATCCGCGACATTCGCGGCGCACAGATTGCCATGATTTTTCAAGAGCCAATGACCAGTCTCAGCTCTTTGCACACCATCGGCGACCAGATTATGGAAGTCATCCGCCTGCACCGCGGCGCAACCAAAGAAGAAGCCCGCGAGCGCGCCATTGACATGCTGGCCCAAGTGCGCATCCCCCGCCCGGAGCGGCTGATTGACGAATATCCCTTCCGACTGAGCGGCGGCATGCGTCAGCGCGCCATGATTGCCATGGCCCTCTCGTGCAACCCCAGCCTGCTCATCGCCGACGAGCCTACGACCGCCCTGGATGTCACCACGCAGGCCCAAATTCTCGACCTGATGCTCGAACTGCAAAGCGACCATGGCATGGCCGTGATGTTTATCACCCATGACCTGGGCATTGTGGCCGAGATCGCCGACGATGTGGCCGTGATGTATCTGGGCCGCGTGGTCGAAAAAACTGATGTAGACACGCTGTTCAACACACCTAAACATCCCTATACGCAGGCTTTGCTCAGCTCTATCCCCAAAGTCACGGCCACCCGCGAGCCGCTAGAGCCGATTCAGGGCATGATTCCCAACCCATTCCACCGTCCGGCCGGCTGCACCTTTCATCCACGCTGCACCAAAGCCATGCCCATTTGCAAAACTCGCGAACCCGCTTTGACTCAAATTTCCGCCGATCATCAAGTGCGCTGTCTTTTGTACGAGTAAAAATTATGGAAAATCAACAACTGGAAACAACGCCTGCTCCCTCCGCACAAGATGGCCTGATGCTTCAAGTGCGCGATTTGAAAAAGTATTATCCCATCATCAAAGGTATCTTTGGCGGCGTGACCGGCTATGTGCGCGCTGCCGATGACGTCTCGTTTCAAATTCGACGCGGCGAAACGCTGGGTCTGGTCGGCGAAAGCGGTTGTGGCAAGACCACTGTCGGGCGGATGATCGCCCGCGCCTTCAAGCCCACCAACGGGTCTATTCTCTACTATGGCAATGGAAATGAACCCGTTGACCTGGCGACCATAGACGAAGCTCATCTCAAGCCCTATCGGCGCGAAATTCGCATGATCTTTCAAGACCCCTATTCATCGCTCAACCCGCGCATGCCGGTTTTCGAGATCGTCGGCGAAGCGCTGCGCAACCTGGACAATATTGCCGGCAGCGAAATGGAAGACCGCGTGCGCGAGGCGTTGGTGCGCGTGGGGTTGCGCCCCGAATACATCCGCCGCTATCCTCATGCGTTCAGCGGCGGCGAGCGACAACGCATCGGCATCGCCCGCGCCCTGGTCACCAACCCCAGGCTGGTGGTCTGCGATGAGGCCGTTTCAGCCCTGGATGTGTCGGTGCGCGCTCAGGTGCTTAACCTGTTGGAATCGCTGCGCAACGACCTGGACCTGACCTATCTGTTCGTTTCGCACGACCTGAGCGTGATCCGCTATATCTGCAACAATGTGGTGGTGATGTACGTGGGCAAAGTGGTCGAGGTAGCCGCCGTCAACGATCTGTTCATGGCGCCCAAACACCCCTACACCGAAGCACTGATGTCGGCCGTGCCGATCCAAAACCCGCGCTACCGCAAACAGCAAGTGCGCATCCGGCTGGAAGGCGAGATCGCCGATCCGTCCAACCCGCCCAGCGGTTGCTATTTCCACCCCCGCTGCCGCTATGTCCAGCCGCGCTGCTCGCAAGAGCCGCCGCCGTTGCACGATTTGGGACAGGGACACCTGGTGGCCTGTCATTTTGCCGAAGAACTGGAACTGCACGGCGCACAAATGATGCACTAGGAGGCCGCCGAAAAAAGTCTATTTTTACCACAAAGGACAAAGAACACAAAGGCTTACGATACTTTTGAGTCGCTAAAAATGCTTTGTGTCCTTTGTGTCTTGGTGGTAAGAAGGTTTTTCAGCACGCTCCT
>CAYVBK010000079.1:0-14059 GCA_964449465.1 uncultured Anaerolineae bacterium | reverse complement strand
TCTTTTTACAACATCTCGCCTCTTTTTGCAACTATTTTTCGGATAGGTTCTAAATCAAAAACGAAAAGAGAAATGCCAATGTCTCATTCTGTGATCTTGATCACCGGCGCCTCGTCGGGCTTTGGGCTGGCCTGCGCCGAACGTCTCGGCCGCGCCGGCCATTGTGTCTATGGCGCCAGCCGCCGCGCTCCCGCCGAACCGCAGCTCGACCAGGGCATCTGGACGATGCGTATGGATGTTCAGAGCGACGATTCGGTGCAAAAAGGTGTAGAGCGTGTGCTACAGCGCGAGGGGCGCATTGACGTGTTGATCAACAATGCCGGTTATTGCATTGCCGGGCCGGTCGAAGAAACGCCCATCGCCACGGTCAAGGCCGAATTCGAGACCAATTTTTTTGGCATGCTGCGGCTGTGCCAGGCTGTTCTGCCCTCGATGCGCGACCGCCGCGCCGGGCTGATCATCAACATCAGTTCGATTGCCGGACGAATCAGCCAGCCCTTTCAGGGATTTTACGCCGCTTCCAAGTTTGCCATCGAAGGGCTGACCGAAGCCTTGAGCATGGAAGTCAAGCCGTTCAACATTCGCGTGGTCATGATCGAGCCGGGAGATTTCCACACCGGCTTTACCGCCAATCGGCGCAGCGTCGAACCCGGCCCGGCTTACCGCGACAACATGGCCCGCGCCCTCAAGATCAGCCAGGCCGACGAACTGAACGGCGCCAACCCGGCGCAACTGGCCGCCCTGGTCGACCGAGCGATCCGCAGCCGCCGCCCCCGTCTGCGCTACATGGTCGGGCCATGGTACCAGCAGGTCGCCGCTGGCCTGAAAAAGATCGGCTGGGACCGCCTGTTTGAGTGGGGATTGATGCAATACTATCAACAAGGGAGATGAATGTATGAAACTGGCTACAGTGGTTCTTGCCGCCGGCGAAGGCACGCGCATGAAATCGCGCTTGAGCAAGCTGCTACACCCCCTGGCCGGTCAGCCGGTGGCGCAATACTCGGTGGACATTGCCCGCGCCATCGGCGCCGAGGAGACAGTTTTTGTCATCGGCAAAGACGGCAATGCCCTCCGCCAGGCTATCGGCGAGCAAGGCATCCGATATGTGGTGCAAGCCGAACGGCGCGGCACCGGGCATGCGGCCATGCAGGCTCGCCCTGTGCTGCAAGGCCGCGCCGACCTGGTATTGATCTATTACGGCGACATGCCCCTGATCCGCCCCGATACACTGCGTAAACTGGTGGAAAACCAGGCACAAAAACGTTCGATCATGACCATCCTCACCCTGATTCACGACGACTCGATGGGCTTTGGGCGGGTGGTGCGCGGCGACGACGGCGGCGTGCGCGAAATTGTCGAAGAAAAAGTCTGCACACCCGAGCAACTCCAGATCAAAGAGCTAAACTGCGGCCTGTACTGCTTTGACGACGACTGGCTGTGGGCGCACATTGACCAAATCCCTCTCAACCCGGTCAAGCAAGAATACTTTTTGACCGATATGGTGGGCATTGCCATCGCCAACGGGCAGCGGGTGGAAGCGGTTTCGACCACCGACGCCGAAGAAATGATCGGCATCAACAACCGCGTCCATCTCTCGTGGTGTGAGACAGCCATGCGCCGCCGCATCAACGAACGGCTGATGCTCGACGGTGTGACCATCCAGGACCCTCACTCAACCTACATTGATGCTGCCGTCCAGATCGGCGCAGACACTGTCATCCTGGCCAACACCCACATTCGCGGGCAAACAACCATCGGCGGACACTGCGAGATCGGACCCAACAGCATCATCGAAAATTGCACCATCGGGCAGGGCTGCCGGGTCACCGCCTCGATGCTAGAGGGGGCGGCGATGGAGAACAACAGCAACATCGGGCCGTTCGGCCACCTGCGCCAGGGGGCGCGGCTCTGCCAGGGCGCCCACATGGGCAATTTTGGCGAGATGAAAAACTCGACGCTTGGGCCCGGAGCCAAAATGGGGCATTTTAGCTATCTGGGCGATACCACAGTGGGCGCCCAGGCCAACATTGGCGCCGGCACGATCACCTGCAATTACGATGGTCAGCGCAAACACCCCACCACCATCGGCGAGGAGGCATTTATCGGCAGCGACACCCTGCTGGTGGCCCCGGTGACGGTGGGCGAGGGTGCGCGCACTGGTGCCGGGTCGGTGGTTACGCACGATGTGCCGCCGCACACCCTGGTCTATGGCGTGCCAGCGCGACCCAAGAAACAAGAGACAAAATGACCGATATCGAGTTGATCCATTGGGCCGCCCAGGCTCGCGAACACGCCTATGCCCCCTATTCGGGCTATCGGGTGGGCGCCGCCCTGTTGGGCAAATCGGGGCGGGTGTACACCGGCTGCAACGTCGAAAATGCCGTCTACCCGCTGACCATGTGCGCCGAGCGGACGGCGGTGTTCCAAGCCATCTCGGAGGGCGAACGCGAATTTACGGCCATCGCCGTGGTCACGGCCAACGGCGGCTCGCCGTGCGGCTCGTGTCGCCAGGTATTGGCCGAATTTGGCGGCCGCATCCGCGTGCTGGTAGCCACGCCCGACAGCCTGACCCTGGAAACGACCGTCGCCGACCTGCTGCCGCGGGCATTTGGCCGCGCCGATTTGCCCTCAAAGGATGGCCGTGACCACGAACCGTGACCGTGTGTACCGCACCGAGGCGGTGGTCTTGCGTCGCCAGGACGTGGGCGAGGCCGACCGCCTGCTGACCCTGTACACGCCCAAAATGGGCAAACTGCGAGTGATCGCCAAAGGCGTGCGCAAGCCGGCCAGCCGCAAAGCCGGTCATCTCGAATTGTTCATTCACAGCGAACTGCTGATTGCCAAAGGCCAAAACCTGGACATTGTCACCCAGGCCGAGACCATCCATGCGTTTTTGCCGCTGCGCAACGATCTGGAGCGAATCACCTGCGGGCATTATGTGATCGAACTGCTGGATCGCTTTGCCGCCGAAGACCAGGCCAATCAGGCCTTGTTCGACCTGCTGATCGACACGCTGCAACGGGTCGGCGAGAGCGACAACCTGGCCTTGGCCGTGCGCTTTTACGAGTTACACCTGCTGGCATTGGAGGGATACCGCCCGCAATTGTTCTACTGCCTGGGCTGCGGCGATCTGTTGCAACCAACGGTCAATTATTTCAGCGCAGAACAGGGTGGCATGTTATGTCCTCGCTGCGGCAAAGAACTGCTCGGCCCGGCCGGAGCGGCGCGGGCGGCGCGTCCGGTGTCGGTCAATGTCCTCAAGGTGCTGCGCTATCTGCAAAACCACGATGCCCAGGCCGCCAGTCGCCTGCGCCTCCAGGCCGACACCCAACGCGAGTTGGAAGGCCTGATGCTGCACTATATCACCTATGTGCTGGAGCGAAACCTCAAATCGGTCGAGTTGATGCGACTGCTCAACAAGTGAATTGGACATAAACCTGCTATGAAATTTCAAGAATATCAAAGCAAACTCAAAGCATTAGAACATGAGCGCGGCTGGGATCGGGTACTGCCCAGCCACACTTTTTTGCACATGGGCGAAGAAATGGGCGAGATCGCCCGCGTGCTGGAATGTCTGGAAGGCTATCGCACCACCGACCTGTCGCCCGACGAACTGCGCCAACAACTGGCCGGCGAGCTGGCCGACCTGACCGCTTTTGTGTTCAAGCTGGCCAACCAATACGGCATTGACATGGGCCAGGCCATGCAAGAACAGATGGACAAATTCCTGGCCCGCTATCACGACGTGCAAGAGGGGCAAGGTGAGATGGCCCGCTATGTGGCCTATCAGGAACGAAATTTAGAGTGGATAAGAGGGCAGAGTTGACTCCACTGAAAAAACTGTTTACAGATGCCCATCACTTAAAAGCGATATAAGGCATTAAGGAAAAAACAGCACGTACATAGATTTTATCCCCATATCCTGGACTGGGTACCGAGTTTTTGCCAAGATTTGGGACATGTGCTACTGTATTCTCTATCGCACGTGTTACTTTTGCCGCAATGCGATACAAGATATATCGCTTTTATATCGAAAAGTTGTTTTCACATTGAAAAAAATCCAAGTATCTCTAGCAAATCCAGAGCATCTTAAACCTTTGTGTTCTCGGCAAAAACCGACTTTTTCAGTGGCTTCTTGGGTGATAAATTGGCCAAGTGTCCGGTTCCTAGGCTGGGGAGTCAGTTATGGATCAGATATTTTTTGAAGGAATAAGGTGTTTTTTTCAACACCATATTTGTCAGCTCAAACCGATCACATTATTGGTAGGTGAAAATAGCTCTGGCAAGACAACCTTCCTGGCTTTGACGCGCATTGCCTGGGACGTTACTGGAGGAAACTTGATTGAAGATATTTTCAATGAAGAACCATTCTTGTTAGGTTCTTTTGACCAGATAGCGTCTCTTCGCGGAGGACGAGCCGGGCGTGCGAAATCGTTTACTATTGGAGCAAAAATTACCTTAAAGCAACGCCAAAAGACTAGCGGCCTATTTTCTCGAGAGGCGGTGATTACTGCTCGATTTGTCAGGTCTGGTTCAATACCTAAACTGGAAGAATGGACACTGGAGTGCGGTCAATTCAAGTTAGCAGCACAACCTCTATCGAGATCACCACATGCCAACCTGACCATCACAACTCCAAATGGTATGTGGGAAATTGGAGAAGGCCTACTACCTCGTAACTGGCTAAATGTGAGCCAGGTATTGCGAACTGTGCCTTTTTGGTTATCCAGAGAATCTCGCGCACCTGCTCAAGAAGACACAGTTCATTCCAATGATCGTCAATCGCTCATCATATCCCAAGAGGAACTCCAAGAGTTACAAGGTCTAGCCAGTCAGATACCACACTCGCTCGGTCAACGACCCTTTGCCTTTGCACCCATCCGCACCCGACCGCGCCGCACCTATGATCCGATCAGAGATGTGCCAGAACCCGAAGGTTCTCATATGCCGATGGTGCTGGCAAAATTTCTTTTTGGTCAGTCAAATAACAGCCAGTTGCAACAAGCCCTGACCTCTTTTGGACAGGCTTCGGGCCTGTTCAACAGCCTGGAAATCAAACGCAAAGGCCATCAGGACAGCGATCCTTTTCAAATCAGCATTCGCTCCAACGGGCCTCCATTCAACCTGGTGGATGTTGGCTATGGCGTCAGTCAGGTTTTGCCCATCCTGGTTGACATTGTCCAAAGTCCTCAGAACAGCACCTTTTTATTACAGCAGCCCGAGGTCCATCTGCATCCCCAGGCACAGGCCGAGTTGGGTTCTTTTTTGGCAATCTGGGCCAAAGAACACAATAAACGATTCATCATCGAAACTCACAGCGACTATCTCGTTGACCGCATTCGCATGGATGTACGCGATAAAAAGAGCATCTCTTGTGATCAGATCTGCATTTTGTATTTTGAAAAGGTATCAGGCCAGGTCTATATCCACCAGCTTGATATAGACGAGTCGGGCAATTTTATCAATGTTCCACCCTCCTATCGCCAATTTTTTCTTCAAGAAGAACGTCGTATGCTGGGAATTTAGATATGTGCATTATCATTGACGCAAACATAGCTGCATTGGTTTTCAGTCCCTCAAATGATTTCAAACCTCTGATTGACTGGCTTGAAAGAGAAGGTAAAATGGTCATCGGGGGACGTTTGAGTGAGGAAATAGACCAGATTCATACCGTTCGGCGATTTGTTCGCGCCTTGCTGCAGGCCGGCAAAGCCAGAGTAATACCATCTGGTGTGGTTGAACAAGAAACCTCAAGTATAGCCGGTGCGTGCGAGTCGAATGACCCACATATCATTGCACTAGCTCGAGTCGGCGGGGCCCGGATTCTCTGTTCACACGACAAAACCCTGCACCGAGATTTTGGCAACCCCGCGCTCATATCCAACCCGCAAGGTCACATTTACCAAAATGCCGGTCATGCACACCTGTTACGAAAATACGGACATACCCCTGCCTGTGGCCAATCAGGTCACTCTGTAACCAGAACAAGGAAAAAGGCATGAAAAAATCCTTAAACTTTCAACAAGTCATCTTGAAATTGCAAACTTTTTGGGCCGACTGGGGCTGCACGCTGTGGCAGCCTTATAACGAAAAAGTTGGCGCCGGCACCATGAACCCGGCCACATCGCTGCGCGTGCTGGGCCCCGAGCCGTGGAATGTGGCCTATGTCGAGCCATCCTTCCGCCCCGACGACGGTCGTTACGGCGAAAACCCCAACCGCATGCAAATGCACCACCAATTCCAGGTCATTCTCAAGCCCGACCCCGGCAACCCGCAAGAGCTGTACCTGCAAAGCCTGGAAGCCATCGGCATTGACCGCCGCCAGCACGACCTGCGCTTTGTGGAAGACAACTGGGAAAGCCCGGCCTTGGGCGCGTGGGGGCTGGGTTGGGAAGTGTGGATGGACGGACAGGAGATCAGCCAATACACCTATTTCCAGCAGGCCGGCGGCGCGCCCACCGATCCGGTGGCCGTCGAATTGACCTACGGCCTGGAGCGCATTGTCATGGCTTTGCAAGGCGTGCGCCGGGTGTGGGACATTGACTGGGACGGCACAAACACCTATGGCGACATTCTCTTGCGCACCGAAGTGGAACAGTGCATCTATGATTTCGAGTTGGCCGACGTCGAACGGCTGGCGCAAATGTACAACCTCTTTGAGGCCGAGGCGCAGGCCTGCCTGCGCCAGGGGCTGGTCATTCCGGCACACGATTATGTGCTGCGCTGCTCGCACACGTTCAATTTGCTGGACTCGCGCGGAGCCATCGGCGTGACCGAGCGGGCCAAGTATTTTGCCCGCATGCGCGCCCTCTCGCGCGATGTCTCCAAAGCATTCTTGCAGCAGCGCGAGGCATTGGGCTATCCCCTGCGCAGACAGGCCGCCGCTGCCCCTTCCACCCTGTTTTTACAAGCCATCCGCCCCACCGACCGGCCCGAAACGCTGCTGCTGGAAATTGGCTGCGAAGAACTGCCCACCGGCGACCTGGCCGATGCGCTGCGGCAGTTGGAGCAGGCCGTGCCGCTCTGGCTGGATAATTTGCGCCTGACTCACGGCGATGTACGCGTCTATGGCACGCCGCGTCGCCTGGCCGTTCTGATTCAAGAAGTCGCTCCACGCCAGCCCGACCGTGAACTGGTGATCAAGGGACCGCCCGCCAAAGCTGCCTTTGACGCCGCCGGTCAGCCCACCCGCGCCGCCGAAGGGTTTGCCAAAGGCAAAGGCGTGCCTGTCGGCGACCTCCAGGTACGCGACATGGATGGCGGGCAGTATGTGGTGGCAGTGATGCGGCAGGCCGGCCAGGCCGCCGTTGAGGTGCTGTCAGAGGCCCTGCCCAGCCTGGTCGCCGGCATCACCTTTGGCAAAAGTATGCGTTGGAACGCCTCCAACGTGGCTTTTTCGCGCCCCATCCGCTGGCTGGTCGCCTTGCTGGGCCGCGCCGTGTTGCCATTCACCTATGCCGGCCTGTCCAGCGGCCGGATCAGCCGCGGACTGCGCCCTCTGGGTTCACCTCCCATTGAAATCCCCCAGGCCGCCGCCTATCTGCAAATAATGGCCGATCACGGCATCACCGTAGACCCGGCGCGGCGGCGTGACATGATCCGCGCCCAGGCCGAGGCACTGGCCGCCGAGGTGGGCGGCGTCATTCCCGACGACCCCGCCCTGCTCGATCAAGTCACGCACCTGGTAGAGCAGCCCACGGCCCTGCGCGGCAATTTTGAGGCCCAATACCTCAACCTGCCCGAAGACATTTTGATCTCGGTCATGAAAAAACATCAGCGCTACTTTCCGGTACGAGACGCACAAACCGGCCACCTGCTGCCTTGCTTTATCACCATCCGCAACGGCGACGACCAACACCTGGACACGGTGCGTCAGGGCAACGAGGATGTCATTCGCGCCCGTTTCGCCGACGCTTCGTTCTTTTATCAACACGACTCTCAAAAACCGTTGAGCAGCTTTTTGCCGCGCCTCAACACCATGACCTTTCAAGAAAAGCTCGGCTCGATGCTCGACAAGGCGCAACGATTGGAAAAGTTGGCCCCGGCCTGTGGCGAACTGCTCGGCTTGAGCGAGGCCGAACTCGAAGCCACGCACCGCGCTGCCCACCTGTGCAAAGCCGACCTGGCCACCCAAATGGTGGTAGAAATGACCAGCCTGCAAGGGATCATGGGGCGCGAGTACGCCCGTCTCGGTGGCGAATCGGAAGAGGTGGCCCTGGCTCTGTTTGAGCATTACCTGCCCCGTTTTGCCGGCGACGCTCTGCCCACTGCCCGCCCCGGCCTGGTGATCGGCCTGGCCGACCGCCTGGATAGCCTGGTGGGATTGTTTTCTGTGGGCATGGAGCCCACCGGGGCCAAAGACTCCTTTGCCCTGCGGCGAGCTGCTCTGGGCATCGTGCAAATCTTGATCGGCCGCTCGGTTCGCCTGAGCCTCAAAACCGTCATTGACCTGGCTGCCCGGTTCCAACCAGTGCCGGCAGATGAGACGGTGCAGGTCCGTGTGCTGGATTACATCGCTCAACGACTGCGCGGTTATTTGCTCGATCAAGGGCTGCGTTATCATGTGGTGGATGCCGTATTGGCCCGCCGCAGCGATGACCCTTGCCTGGCCCATCAAACCGCCGTCGTTTTGAACGAGTGGACGCAGCGGCCCGACTGGATGGAGCTGCTCAATGCCTATGCCCGCTGCGTACGCATCGTACGCAGCCAGCCCGTCCGCTATGAGGTTTACCCCGAACAATTCGGCGAAGCTGCCTCGGCCAATCTTTACAACGCCTTGTGCGCAGCCCACAACCAGATCGCAGATCCCACCAACATCGCTCAAGTGTTAACGGCCATTCTGAAACTGGCCCCGGTCATCAACACATTCTTTGATCAGGTGTTGGTGATGGACGAAAACCAGGCCGTGCGCGAGAATCGCCTGGGCTTGTTACAACAGGTTGCCGCGCTGACCGACTCGCTGGCCGACCTGAGCCTGTTGGAAGGATTCTAAGGACAATCCGGTGATGCCCAGGATACAACGCTGGCTCTCTAGCCCGCACATCGAGTGGATCGCCATCGGCAGCCTGACCCTGTTCGCGCTGCTGCTACGCCTGCTCTGGCTGGATGCTGTGCCGCCCGGCGTACGCTATGATGAACTGCTCGATGTGCAGATGGCCCAACGCGTCCAGGCCGGCGACCGCCCCATTTACTTTGCCGAAAGTTGGGGCCACGAGCCAATCTATCACTATATGCAGGCCGTGTCATTGACCATCTTCGGCACCAATGTCTTGGGCGGGCGCGGCGTTTCCATTCTGGCCGGCGCCCTGAGTGCGTGCACCACCTACCTGATCGCCCGCCGGCTATTTGGCCGCCGCGCTGCCGCCCTGGCCACCTGGCTGACCATCACCTCATTCTGGTCGCTGATGTTCAGTCGGCTGAGCCTGCGCACCATCAGCATGGTGCCATGGACAGGGCTGGCTTTGTGGACTTTTTGGCGCGGCCTGGACACACCGCTCTCTCAAAAACCCTCTTTATATGCCTGGTTTGCTTTGAGCGGGCTGTGCCAGGCAGCCCTGTTTTACACCTATTTCCCGGCCTGGATGATGCCGCTGTTGCTGGGCACATTCAGCCTGTATCTGTGGCTATGGCATCGCCCGCTGATACAGGGTCGCTGGGTCGGCATCCTGATCAGCCTGGCCATCGGCCCCATCCTGGTCTCGCCCATGTTGCTGTATATCATCCGCAACCCTCAACTGGGA
Source organism: uncultured Anaerolineae bacterium (assembly GCA_964449465.1). Lineage (GTDB taxonomy): Bacteria > Chloroflexota > Anaerolineae > JAFGEY01 > JAFGEY01 > CAYRXM01. The sequence goes on along the minus strand of CAYVBK010000079.1, from coordinate 4,319 downwards.
CAGCGGGTCGGGCAGATGGGCGGCATGCTCAACGAATTGCTCCGCAACGGCAACTGGCGTCCCTTGCTCAACAATGCCTGGCAAACTCTGTGGATGTTTGGCATCAAGGGCGATATCGAGTGGTTCTACAACATTTCCGGGCAGCCGCTCTTTGACCCGTTGACGGCGGCCTTGTTCGGCGGTGGGCTGATCCTGTCGCTGTGGCAATGGCGCGATCCTCGTCGCGCTCTGGCCCTGCTTTGGCTGGCCGCCGGCCTGGTCCCGACAATGGTCACGTGGCCGCCGGGCAGCCTGCCTCATTCCATCCTGGCCCAGTCGGTCATTTATATGATGCCGGCCTGGGGCGCAGTTGCTTTGGGGCAATGGCTGGAGCGCTGCCGACCGCGCTGGAAGAGATGGCCCGGCCTGTTGCTCGGTGTCGGCCTGGCCTGTGGGTTCGGCGGCTCGAACCTCTATGATTATTTTGTGCGCTGGCCGCGTTTTGAGACGGTGCGTCATCAAAATCAGGCCCCGGTGGCGGCGGTGGCACATTATGTCAACCGTTCAGCCGAATCACTGCCTATCAGCATCTCGGCGCCATACATTGACTATTGGAACCCCTGGAGCCGCCTCAGTTTTGACCTGCTGCTGCGCCGCCCGGTGTCGGCGCGTTGGTTCAACGGCACAACAGCCATACTGTTTCCGGCCGGCGACGCGGCTCTGTTCTTTTTGCCCGACCATCTCCGCTCGCCCACCCCGCTGCATCCCTTGCTGAACAATCTGTTGCTGAACGGTGCCATGCCGGTCGAGGTCGGCTATCGTGATGCCATCGGCTCAACGTTTGACTTGTATCGCTATGAGAACCGCGCTGCCTTGAACGAATTTATCGCTGCCTGCGCGGCATCGCCGGCCTGGGCCAGCCTCGAAAATACCTACGTCCCGGTCGAATCAGAGCAGCAGCGACAGCCACTCACCCTGCCGATCCCAATGGGAAATCGTCTGGCCTGGCTGGGCTATCAATACCTGGAAAACCCAATCGCCCCCAACACGCCGTGGCAGATGGCAACGTGCTGGCAGGTGTTGGAGGCCGACAACGCGCCCCTGTCGTTCTTTGTCCACATTCTCGACCATGCCAACACCGTGCGCGCCTCGCAGGATGGCTTGAGCGTGTCGCCGCATGGCTGGCAGGCCGGCGACGTGATCATTCACATCCACACCCTGATCATCCCCGCCGATGTGACCGACCACCCGCTGCGGGTCGAGTTGGGCGTCTATTCGCCGGTCACGCTGGAGCGGCTGTCGCCCATCACCAACTCGAGCGGCGCCGTTGCTCCGCAGCAGCGCGTGCTGCTCGCGCCGTTGACTGCGCCGCCACCCATTTCTCCATAACCGATCACACAATTGTAATTTTCCTCGATTGACCAATCACTATGTCTATAGTACAATAGTTACAATGATTCAGGCCAAACGGCGATTCTGGAGAAAGCAACCATGACGGCACTGACCCAGCTTTTGACAATCTTGACCGGCTACCCCGGCAGTATGGTCTATTACCTGGTGCTGTTGTTTAGCATTTGGGCCATTGTCGGGCTGGCCCTGTCGCAGTGGACGCGCGGCGAACGGCACGGCCGCGTCGCCCGCTGGCTGGTTGCCGGCGGCCTGATGTCGTTTGGCCGCCTGGCCCTCATGATCCTGGCTCTGTTTGATCGCCCCGACACCGATGGATTGGCCTGGCTACTCCCTCCCCTTGAACGGTTGATGGAGGCTCTATCCATCGTCATAATCGGCTGGGCCTTGGTCTTGAACAGCCGCCGGCGCACATTGAGCCAAATCCTGGTCGGTGTGACGGCACTGGTGTTTGTCGGGTTTTACATCATTGCCGCCATGCAATGGGCTACCGCCTGGCAGAGCGATACATCGCTGGCCTACAATCTCTCGTGGCAGCGCTGGGTGTGGCATCCGGCCATCTGCTTGCTGCTCGTTTTGATGCTGGCTTATCTGGGCACCACACCGGCGCCGCAGCGCGGCATCTTGATGGTGGCTCTGAGCGCACTGACCATTGGACACCTGGCACAGGCCATTTTTCCGCTGCTCGGTTCTGCGCCCCATCTGGCTGGCTGGGTGCGCCTGGCCAATCTGATTGCTTTTCCCATCCTGGCCGTTTCGGTGCTGCGCGCCATCCTGTCGCATCATGATGCCCAAACCGCCGAGCTACGCGCCATCAGCCAGGAATCTCTGGCCCGCGTCACTGGCCTGATGGACATGGTTGACGCGGTGCAAAAAATAACCGTGTCTACCGAAATGGATGCGGTGCTGGAAAACGCCACCCAAATTCTCTCACAAATGATCCCCGCACACCTGTGCGCCATCGCCTTGACCACACCCACGTCCAACGGTAGCCCCTCAAGCAGCGGCGAGATGCTCCTGCCCATCGTGTACTCGGCCAACCAGATCAGCCACCCGCAGACCCACCTGCTGATTCGCGATTATCCCATCATCGAATACACGGTCAACCGCCGCAAGTCGGCCACCCTCCAGGCCGGTGAAGGCAGCCAGGTGAGCGACATTTACCGGCTCTTGGGCAGCGACCAGACCGGCCCCGTGATCGCCCAGCCGATGGACCTGTCACCTTTTCCGTGCGGCGTCATCTTGATTGCCCGGCCAGGCCATGCCAGGTCGTTCAACGAGGCCGAAATCCACAAAAGCGAAACCCTGTGCAAACACATCGCCACGATGGTCAGGCATGCCCGCCGCTATCAAGACCTGGAAGATCAGATCAATCACCAAAAAGCCGATCAACGTCTGCTGGAAATGGAATTTGCCCGCACGAGAGCCGACCTGGAAAACCGTCTGCGGCAGAGCCAGCAAGAAATGACCGTCTATATCCAAAAATTGTACGAGGCCGAGACCGGCGAGCAGCGCGCCCAAAACGATCTCCGCGAACTGCGCGCCCAGTTGAATCAGACCAAAGCCCAAAGCCAAAAAGAAGTCCGCCATTTGGAAGACGAACTGGAAACGAGTATGAAACGCCTGGCCCTGCTAACCAGCCAGATCGGAAAGTTGGACGCCACACGGCTGCAACTGTCGCGCCGCGTCCAGACGTTGGAACAGGAACAGGCCGCACAGCGAGACCATGTCGCCCGGCTAGAGCAGCAGCGTGACGAACTGCTCCAGCGTGTTGCCGAACTGAAAACCGCCTCCTCTCAACAACCCGCGCCGCCCCAACTCGATACCCGACAGGCCCAGGCCCGTGACGAATTTCTCAACTCGCTGGCGCAAGAACTGCGCACCCCGATGACCTCGATCATCGGCTATACCGAGTTGCTGTTAGGCGGCGCAGTAGGCAAACTGGAAACGATGCCACGCAAGTTTTTGCAGCGCGTCCAGGCCAACATCGAGCGGATGAACGGTATGCTCAATGATATGATCGGCGTCACCGCCATTGACTCGGGCAAATTAACCATTGACCTTGAGCCGGTGAGTGTGCCGCGCCTGATCGAGACTGCCTTGCAAAAGGCCCAATATCGGATGGAAGAAAAAGAGCTCCAGGCTCATCTCGACATCGCCGAACTGCCCGAACTCAACGCCGACCCTGAATGTTTGCAGCAAATTCTTGATAATCTATTGGCTAATGCGTGCAAATCTTCTCAGCCTGGCAGCACCATCCACCTCAAAGCCTTTCTGGACAGCCGGGATAACGGACAATCCTTTTTGCATGTCACCATCTCGGACACCGGCGGCGGCATTGCTCCGACAGACTGGTACAGGGTCTTTGAACGCTTTTATCGCGCCGACGACACCCTGATCGCCGGGCTAGGGGAAACAGGCGTGGGCCTGGCCATTGTCAAGGCTATGGTAGAAGCCCATCAAGGCCTGGTCTGGATCGAGAGCCAGGTTGGTGCAGGAACCACCTTTCATTTCACCATTCCTTATCACCTTCAAACAGGCAAAAGTGTCAGCCTGGTAGGGAAAAACAGACATGGCTAAACTGCGGTGGAAGCAAATGATTGGCTCGACTCTGGGCCGTGAAATAGCTATTGGGCTGAGCGTGGCCGGCATCGTCATGTGCATCCTGCTCAGCAGCAGCACGCTGACCCTGCGCGAAGGGCAAAATCAGACCATCTGGCTGCCCACCGCCACGCCGACCATCCGCTGGATTCCATCGGCCACGTCCACCTTGCGGCCTGCTTCAACCATCACGGCCACACCGCCGATCATCGAAGCGACACCCACCCGCTCAGCCGACATTCTTGAACCGACCAGCACATCTCAACCGACCGGTGTTTCTCAACCGACCGGTGTTTCTCAACCGACCGGTGTTTCTCAACCGACCGGTGTTT
>CAYVBK010000078.1:0-14223 GCA_964449465.1 uncultured Anaerolineae bacterium | reverse complement strand
CAGCCAGATCACAAACGCCAGCCACACCAGGCCCAAAAAAACAACACCAAAGCGGTCCACCGCGCCCAAAGTCCAGCGCCATTGATTGCTGGTGCCAAAAACCGGCCACATGGCATTGGTGGCATTGCGGATCAACAAAACCCCCAACATGCTCAATGCCGCATTGATCAGCCAGCAGGCATAGGCCAGGGCATAGCCCAGTATATCTTGAATTTTTACTTGAGGCTGTACGTCTTCCATTTGAACTCCTATCTCGAATAAATCGAAACTGAACAGAGCTTGTTTGTCTGGCAAGAACCTGGCCCAAAATGCAACTATCTTGGAGGACAGACCCTATTCATCAAAATGCAAGCGAATGGCCTGCTCGCCCAGAACAATATCCATCTGTGGCGCACCCAATTCCATCACACAGTAGGGGTTATCATAATGCTTCCAGCCTGTCAGGGGGACATCCTGGCCGTTACGCCGAAACGCGCCCTGCCAGCCCCATTCGAGCGTGTCGCCACGCAGGGTTTGACAGCGCGCCGACAGACCCTCCATACGCACATCCAACCCCAAGATGCTCTGCTGGAACGCCTCAAAAGAGCCATCCAGCGCGGCGCGCCCCATGTGGCACAACCAGACGGCCTGTTGCCCATACGAGCGCAACTCGCGGCCGACATGGCTGCCTCGCTGCGCCAATTGAATCTCGTTCGAGGCTTTGAGGGCAATATAGCCTTCACCGCGGCAGGCAAACGCCCACCCCTCTTTGATTTCCCACTGATCAAAAGCCCAGGTAGGGAAATAGGCGTGCGTAAAGCCCATCCAATCATCGTCGGGCAGGCGATAAACGGCCAGCAGCACATCTTGCCACTGCGCCACGCGCGGCAAAACCACATTGCCGTGCCAGAAATTGGGGCGGTGCGAGCCTTCTTCACTGCAACAGGGTGGATGGGTGACAAAGACTATGGCATCCGGCCCCAGGGTGGCCTGCCAGATGTGCTGTTGATAGCCTTTTTCGCCGGGGTGATAATCCTGCGCCGAACAGAGCATATAATCGGGCGTCTTGAAAGTCGCTTTGCACACCTGCCATACTCCTTCGGCGCGGTCTCGCTGCGGCGTCAACACCCCAGCATGCTGCTCCAGATTCCACATCGCATCCGGCAGGTCGGCGGCAATGGCCGCAATGACCGGTGGCAGCTCATAGTCTTTGGCGCAGGCCAGTGCCACCAGGCCCAAAATGCGCGAGTTGAACTCCCCCATGCCCCACATCAGCCGCCCGATGCCTGAGGTGGCCTCGCGGTGTGCCCCTTTGATCAAGGGAGAATAGGTGCGCCCGTGCGTCGAGCCAAAAACGCCGCGAAACGAGTTGAGGGCAATGCTGAAAAACATCTTGTCCATCACCACAGCCGCCATTTGCCACACCGAATCGCTCTCGGCCAGGTCGGCCAGGTGCGCCAGAGCCAGCAAGTCCTCCTCAAAGTAACAGTTGGAATCCCACTCGCGAAACCCGCCGCGCGCCCGCTGCTCCAGCCATTCCAAAGCCAGCCGCTCACCTTTGTGGCTATGCTGCTGCCCGGTCAGGCCGCTGTTGGTAAAAACCAGGTCGGGATAGAGCTGCCCGGCCAGCACCTCACAGGTATGAAACAAAATCTGGTGATTTTCCGACCAAAAGCACATAGCATCCTGGCCCGGCTCGTCCATCCAGTATCTAAAGTTCAACACGCATTGCTTGAGCGGCTCTCTCAACTCTTTGGGGAACATGAATTTGTCTATGTATCGGTACATCATCCCCAAAAGGCCCACCAGGTAAAAATCGCTGCAATCGCGGCGATGCTCAATGTCATCAATGGCCTGAGCGATCACCTCAGGCTTGACATCGCCCCAACGGCCCAACTCCATTTTGGCAATCTCGGAAAAGACATTGACTCCAATGTCGGCGGCGTGATGCAAGGCCTCATAACGTCGCTGGGCATAGTCGCCATACAGCGATGTGGAAAAGGTCTGATAGGTGGTCTCGATGGGCATATCTCGCTGAAAGCGCAGTTGAGCCTCGTAATATTCGCGCGGGGTGGGCATCAGCCGGATGTCATACTTGCCAGGTGGCACCATCGCTCCCTGGCTGATTTCGCAGTGAGAACCGGGCAAAACAGAAGGCTGTCCTTCGGCATAGATGCGCGCGCCGGTGGCCGTCGGCACCTGAAGGCGCACCCCCACCATAGTTTGCCCTTGCCAATCGCCCGCCCAATGCACCACGATGGGATCATGTGGACCATACAGATCGCGGTCGAGATAGGCCGCCTCGAAAACCTCTTCCAAACGCTGCCGCCGCTCGGTCATCTCAAACGTGGTCGGAATCTCGATATATGCTGTTTGAGGTAAATGGACGATCTGCAAAGCCATCGTATAAGGACATTCACGGGCAGCCACCTCTTCCATGCGCACCAAAATTTCGTTTTTTCCGGCGATCAGGCCGGCCTGAAACGAAACGCGGTGTGGAATCTGGTGGTGAAAATGCTCCTGACGGTGAACGTGCTGCCCGTTGACCCAGACATCGGCGGGACCATTGGTGGTCAACACCCACTCGCCCTGCCAGGCCTCGGCAGCGATCACCTGCGTATAGGCCCACGAGCGCAAATAGTGGGTGAGGTGATAGAACGCGCTGAGATCTACAAAATGATCGTCCTGGCAGCGCACATAGCGCCACATCAGGCCGCTGTCCGACGTTTCAAAAGGCAACCGTTCGGCGATGGGCTGCGTCACCCCCGATCCGATCTGATAATAATGGCGGGCGATTTGCAATTTATAATCGTCCCCCACAAACCGCTCCAGGTCGGCTACCGGCACGGCCAGTGGACCGGTCACCAGCCAGTGATGGATCCGGTCGCCTTGTAAAGAATATCGAAGCATATTAAATGACATAAAAATAACTCCTGATCAACAAGCGAAACGACAATTCCAGAACCCGGGCAAAACATAGGTTTCGACAGGCTCAACCTGCCAGCTCAACCAAGGCTTTGGCAGAGATATGTTAGCCAGGATTGCACCGCAACCCTATACCTGCACCACAAAGACATTGCTCTGCCCCTTGTGAGCGGCATTGAACGAAATGTATCGCCCGGTCGGGTCAGATTGCGGGTGTGGATGTGGGTATTGGCCTTCGTGGCCGTTCCAGTCGGTGCCATGACGGACAATCACTTCGATGCGCGGCAATTCGGCCTCATAGTCCATCCACAGCAGCAGGTCGTCCGACAGATTGCCGTCCAGAATAAAGGCGGCCCGTCCGGCCATCGCCGAGACATGACCATAGTGCGTCCAGGCTGGCGATTGATGCTCCCAAACGGTGCGTCCCTGCCGGTCGTCTACGCCGATGACATAGCCCTGCGGCGTGGGACAGTGATACAGCACCCGGTCGCCCTCCCAATTCCACACCGAGTGCACCTGAAACAACGCCCCCGAACGCGAGGGCAGTTCGGTCAACTCACCGGTCGAGATGCGCAATGTCCAGATGCGGTTGGTCTTGCCGTCCGAGCCGAACCAAAAGCGGGGTGGAAAATCCCGGTCAATCAACAACAGGTCCGAATCGGCCGGGCAATATTGTACATGGCCGCTGCGCACGCCCGGCTCGTCATAGATCACCTCACAGTGGCCGCCCGCCAACGGCACGCGCAAAATGCGCAGATGCGCCCCGCCTGGCTCGTTGAAATAATTGGCGCGGCCGCGCGTAAAACGCTCGCCGCCGCCTACCGTCTGCGGGGTGCGCATAGGCTCGGGAATGATATTGGCCGCCACAACGACATACTGCTCATAGCGGTCTATCGAGGCAGAACCCATCGCCCAAGGCCCCACATCCTCGATCAAGATATGCTCTTGCAGCGTGTCCAGATGCACAGCGCGCAGCGAACTGCCCAGCACAAACGTCACCCATCGGCGCGTCGGCGAGACGCAGATGCCGCCGCCGATGCCGGTCGGCGCGACGCCGTTGCTGCTATCCAACGCCATACCGTCCACCCAGTCGGTCAGTTGAGTCATGTCGCCGCTGCGGGCGCAGGCGACCATCAGCGCGCTTTGCCCGCTCCGCCCGGTGCGAAAGACAAACTGCTCGCCGTCGGCGGTCCAGGCCGTCGCCGTATGATAAGTGGGTGTCTCGTTGTAACAACCGGCCGTCGTCACCTGACGAATAGTGCGGCGGGTCCAGGCATCGAGATAGGTGCGCGATTCATTCCAGGTATCTCCCTTGCGGGTCATCTTGTCTCCTCCATCCTGTTCGGGTCGAGCCACAGTGGAAACGGCCGGCCCTGCCGCGCCAGATGGCTGGCGTATAAAAAGCGATACGTATCGTGCATATAGTATTGACCAAACGTTTTTTCAGGCAAGACATCGAGCAGGCGCGAGACGATCAACTCGGCCGTCGCTTCGTCCAGGCCTGCATCTACCTGATAATCGAAATAGATCGCCAGGTCCTTGTCCGGCGGGTTGGCCACCTGGCGGATGTGATATTGACGCGGCGACAGGTGCGCCGGGGCATAGCGTTCCAGCAAAAAGGCACCGGGCGAGGCCGAGTGGACGTGATCCGCGTGGCGGTAAACCAGGTTGACCGTCTCTTGGGCTTCTTGCATCGCCTCGCCGGGAAAGCCAAAGAAAAAGAACAGGTGATTCCAGATGCCGGCAGTGGCGCTGTCGCGCAAAATACGCTCTACCTGAGAGATGCGCGTACCCTTGCCGATGCGGGCAATAGTTTTTTCGCTGCCGCTTTCCAGGCCAAACAACAGCATGCAACAGCCGCCGCGCACCATTTGCTCCAGCACCGGCCGGGTGAACTGCTTTTCAAAACGGGCACACGTTACCCAATCAATCGGCGAACCCAGCGCTTCCAGCCGCGCCGACATGTGGTACAACACCGGCGGCGTGATTGCCTCATCGGCAAAAAAAATGTGCCGCGTAGCATAGCGACCGGCCAAACCGATCATCTGCTCGACCAACCGCTCGGCCTCGATCTGGCTGAATGGCTCGTTACCGCCATAGCCTTGATTGCAAAAAGCACACTGCGTTTTGCCGGTTCTACCATAATAACAGCGATGAGTCGAAGCCAGGGGCAAGATCAGGCGGGGACTGAGGTACAGGTCGAGAGGCAGGCCATCAAAATCGGGCGGAGGCAGTTCACCAATGGGCAGCGGTGGCAGTGTGGAGTTGACTGTCACGGCATCGGATGAGCGATACAGCAAATTGGGTACATCGCTCAGGTCGCCATTGCCATCCAACGCTTCGATCAACCTCAGCAATGGCCGCTGCCCGCTAAACATAATAGCGCTGTCAAAACAAGCCCAGATCGAGCGCACGCGGGGCAATTGCTCGCGCAGCATGGTGATGTGCGGCCCGCCCACCGTGACGTGGCAATCCAGGCCGCTCTGTTTGATCGCATAGCCCAGTGTCATCGCTGCCAGCATCTGGTCTTGCGTGCAGACCGAAATGCCCACCAGGTCAGGTTGCTCGCGGCGAATCTCACCCACAACCTGCTGTCGCAAAAATTCTCCAAAGAGATTTTGCTGTGGATGGCGCGCCCACTGCAACACAGAGCGGCTGCTGTCCATCGGCGCCGGCGGCACAAAACGGGTCCACTCGAGCGCAGATGGCGCAAATGGCAGCGAAGCAATTTGAAGGCAGGCCGTCAGAACCTGAAAGGCTTGTAGACTGGCCGGGCCATCGAAAAAAGCATCACTGCGCACCGTCTTTTTCGCCTGCTCTACCTGAGCGATCCATTCATCGCCGCACGACAAAAACATCTCATCTTCTGGCGACAAATGAGAGCGACGCTCCTGGCGCGTCCGCTCGATGGATTGCTCAAGACAAGCGGCGGTCAAAACCCGGTCAAAAAACTCGATGTTCAGGTCGCGCTGGATCACCGGCACGCCGTGCGCCCGCAAATAGGCGGTCAATGTGGGCAGGGCCAGATGCGGCATAGCCGGCGCCCAGTGTGGCGGGAAAAAGAGCATCACCTTCAAGGCAAACTCGATCTGGGCGGCCTGGAAATCGCGCCGCCTGGAAATTAGCGCGCATACGGATCAGCGGCATCGCGCATGCCATCGCCCAAAAAGTTGAATGCAAATACCGAAATCATCACCGCGGCGCCGGGAAGCAACACCCAGGGCGACAGAGCCAGCGAGTTGACATTCTGCGCTTCTTGCAGCAGCACACCCCAACTGATCGCCGGCGCCCGCAGCCCCAGACCAAGAAAGCTGAGGCCGGTCTCGCTGAGGATCATGTTGGGAATGGCGATGGTCAGCGAGGCAATGATATGGCTGAGAAAGGACGGCACCATGTGGCGCAAGATCACGCGCAGTTCGTTCGAGCCGCACAGTCGCGCCGCCATAACAAAATCTTCTTCTCGCAGCGACAAAAAGCGACCACGCACCACGCGCGCCATCCCCGTCCAGCCGATCAACGACAGGATCACTGTGACGCCGAAATAAATGCGCACCACCGGCCAGTTGACCGGCAAAGCCGCGCTGAGCGACATCCACAGCGGAATGGAGGGAATGGAGCGGATAAACTCGATCACCCGCTGAATCGTGGTATCAATGACGCCACCATAATACCCCGAAATGCCCCCCAACAAGATGCCGATAGAGAGGCTGAGAAACACGCCCACCAGGCCAATCGAGAGCGAAATGCGCGCCCCATAGCAGACCCGCGAGAACAAGTCGCGCCCCAGGCGGTCTGCGCCAAGCAAAAAGATGCCCTGCTCGGCATGGTCTACATCCAGGCCGAAAAAATGCAGGTCCATTTTCCACAATCCCCACATCTTGTAAGGCGTGCCGCGCACAAAAAAGTGAATGGGATAACGGTTTTCTGTATCCTCGTTGTACAGGTTGCGCAGCGTTTCGGGGTCTTTGGTACGGATGATTTTGTAAACAAACGGGGCGTGAAATTTGCCGGCTGCATCGCGGACATGGATGCGCGTCGGCGGAGCGAACTTGTACTTGATAAATGTCTCTTCGGGATCATACGGAGCCACAGCTTCACAAAATATCGCTATGATATACAAAATGATGATGATCACTCCACTGATCATCGCCATCCTGTGCTTGCGGAATTTCCACCACATCAACTGCCACTGAGTGGCCACAAATATCTTTTCATCTTCGGATTTGCCCTGAACGGCTCGCGCAAGGTCCTTGGTCATCTTTTTCTGCCTTTTCTGGATGTAAAACACAAACGGATCGAATGAAATGGTACCCCAAACAAGCAGATCGATTACCCGCTGAGACGGATACGTGGGTCTACCCAGGCCAGTAAAATATCCGAGATCAAGGTGCCGATCACGGTCAATGTGCTGAGCAGCAGCAAAAAGCTGCCAGCCAGGTACATATCTTGCGAAGTCAGAGCGCGCAGCATCATCGGGCCGGTAGTTTGCAGGCTCAAAACCACCGAGATGAGCGTGGCGCCCGAAATCAGGCCGGCCAGAGACCAGCCGACCGTGCTGAAAAACGGGTTCAACGCCACCCGCACCGGATATTTCCAGATCAGGCGGCTCTCTTTTACCCCTTTGGCCCGTGCCGTTATGACATAGGGCTTGTTCAATTCATCCAGCATGTTGGCACGGGTGGTGCGGATACCGCCGGCCGTGCCTTCCAGCGACAGAATCAACAGCGGAATCCAGATGTGCTTGAGCATATCAATCACTTTGGCCATACTCCACGGCGCCAGGATATATTTTTCCGAAAACAGGCCGCCCACATTGAGGCCCAGTTTGGTCATGGCCACCCACATCACGATCAGGGCGATCATAAATCCGGGCGTGCCAACCCCGATAAAACTAACAGATGACATCAGATAATCCAGAAATGAGTATTGATGAGTGGCCGAATAGACGCCCACAGGAATGGCGATAAACCAGCCCACCAGCAAAGAACTCAGCGACAGCACCACCGTCAACCCCATACGCTCCCAGATCAGGTCTTTGACCGGCTTGCGCCACTCCATAGACTGTCCCCAGTCACCGCGAAAGACAATGCCGCTGACCCACTTCCAATACTGGACATAGACCGGCATGCCTAGCCCATAGCGGTCGCGCAAGGCCTCCAATTCTGATTCGTCTACCTCTTCGCCTTGCTGCCGCAGTTGCATGGCATAGGTGGTCAAATAGTCACCTGGCGGAAGCTGGATCACGACAAACGAAATGATCGAGATGGCAATCAAAGTCGGAACCATGATCCCGATTCGTTTTATGATATACAACGCCATATACGGCCTCCTGTGTAAAGGGTGATGCGGGCATCGGCGATACCCACATCACCCTGCATTGAACTCAACTAGCCCATATGCTTGGCAGGCTCGTCCCAGTAGTAGGTTTCGGTCTGAAGCAGATGCTCGTCACCGGTGGGGTCGTCAACCGGAAAACCGGGCAAATAGCCACGGAAACCGCTCTTGACGATAATCGGCGCCGGGCTTTGCCCCAGATAGCCGATCTGCGGCAGTTCCTCGGCCCAGATGTCCAGGATTTGTTGGAACAGCTTGGTCTGCTTGTCTGGATTCGGCTCGGCCACGATCTTGTCCCACAGTTCCCAGATCGTCCAGACCCAGTGACCGGCGGGCGGCTCTTCGCCGTTGGGGTTCTTTTGATCGGCATCCCACAGCGACCAGGCGCAGGCCCACGGGCGGTCGGGCTGACGGGCCGTCCAGATGATCGGCGCCACCAGCGGCAACACCGTGCGGTCGCCGCCCCAGTAGGCCATCTCGATCTCGTTGGCAGCATAGTGTTCCTGATACAGCGAACGCTCTACGCCCTTGTAGGCACACTTGATGCCGACTTTGGCATAGTATTGCACAATGCGCTGTACGGCATCTTCACCTTGTGTGCCGGGCATGTCGGTGCCTTCGATGGTAAAGCTGATCGTCTCGCCGCTGCCATCTTTCCACTTGCGGAATCCTTCGGCATCCTTTTCGGTATAGCCGGCTTCATCCAGCAGCTTGTTGGCCATAGCCACGTCATATTGGATATAGGCATTGGCTTGCTTGGGGTAGGCCTGCGGCGACATGTCAATGGGGCTGTACTGACGCGGTGTGAGCAGGCCGTTGTACACCAACTCGTTCAGTTCGTCGCGGTTCACGCACACCGAGAGGGCAATGCGCACCTTGCGGTCCTGGATAAACTCGCGCAGCCGCGGGTTCTTGGTGGTGTGGTTGCAGTTGATGCACACATGCCCGGCCGAGACGCCCAGGAACACCTTGTAATCGCCCTTGGCCTCGTTTTCTTTGTGCAGGGTATAGTCGCCGATGGCCACATGGCGGTTCTGAAAATCAATTTCGCCATTGACAATCCACATATTAAAGACGCTCTGGTCGGTGAACAGACGGTGAGTGACCTTGTCAATGTACGGAAGCTGCTGCCCTTCGGCATCTATGGCGAAAAAGTAGGGGTTGCGATCCATAGGGAACAGTTCCATAGACAGCTGCCCGGTCGCCACCCACGCACTGACGCGCGGCAGATCGGGGTTGAGGAACCACAGCGTGCGGTCATTCGACCAATAGTTGGTCCAACTGTCAAACCCTTTGTCCTTGAATTCTGTTTCCAGAGCTGCCTTGTCGCTGGTCAGGTCCATATGATATTTTTGCATATAGTGGCCCGGATACCAATAGTCGGCCCGGCCACGCCCCAACAAAAACATCGAGTTGGGAGCAGCAAACTTGACCGTCCAGGTATACTGATCGGGGAACAAGTGCTCGGCCTGCGTTTTCTCCTTGCCGGTAACAAACGTGTTCGGTGAAGGAGTCAGCGTCTTGTTAAAGTACTCGTTCTCAATGCGCCACTTGATCGCATCGGCATCAAACGACTGACCATCCGACCACTTGACGCCCTTGCGCAGGTGAAAGGTCCAGGTGGTGGCATCATCGCTGACTTCCCAAGACTCGGCCAGGCGAGGCTGCTGCACCAGGTTCTTGTCAAACCAGACCAGGGCACGGTCGTGCAACTTGGTGGGGCCCCAACGGTCCGAGACGCCCTTGAAAGCGCGGCGCAAGGTGCCGCCATGCTTGCCGATGCCATCATTGGTGGCAAAGACACCCGGATTGGACGGCAGCCGCTCGACCATGGCAGGCAGTTTGCCCGCTTTGACCAACTCGCTCAGCATCGGAGCTTCTTTGGGAGGCGCGGGTGTGGCTGTTGGCGTCGGGACAGCCGGCTTGGGAGTGGCCGTCGGCTCATTGGGTTTGGGAGTGGCCGTCGGCTCATTGGGTTTGGGAGTCGCTGTCGCCGCCGGGGCCGAGGTAGGCGACTCGGTGGGCTTGGTGCAGGCCACTACGGCCAGGCCGGCCGCTGCCACCGCCGACAGGCGCAAAAACTCGCGTCGGGTCAATTCACGTTTCATCTCTTACTTTCCCTCCTGTAGACACAAAATGGTTTTATAAAATATTCGAACAGACAAAAATATCGCAACGATATTCTACCTCCTTTCCGGTCCATCGAGCCCGGCTTGTACTCAGGCAGAACCCAAACAAGGCGGCGCGCACGAAGCCCGCTCAACCAGATAACTGCGCAAAAACACTTTGCTATAAAACTGTTGATCGTCATTGATCTGCCGCAGCAACAACTCGGCAGCCATCCGTCCAACTTCGTAATGGGGAAATGCGACGGTGGTGAGAGGGGGAAAACCTTCGGGAGAAGGCAGCGAATTATCCAGGCCGATCACCGACACCTGAGCGGGCACCTGGATGTCTATGCTGCGCAGCCCTCGCATCGCGCTGATGGCATTGCCGTCATTGATCGCAAAAATCGCCGTCACGTCCGGGCGCCGAGCCATCAACTCTTTGATCGCCTCGGTGCTGCTCGCCCCAACGGCTATCAGCGCATCATCCCACTCACCCAAGCCGATCATCGTCTTTTGATAGCAGGCCAGCCTGATCTTGAACCAGTCATAACCCCGCTCACCCTCGCGGCCCAAAAAAGCGATTTTGCGATGCCCCAACCCGATCAAATGATCGAGTGCCAAAGTGGCCTGTTGGCAGTGATCCTGCCCCACCGTACTGACCGGCAGATCAGGCCAGTCGCGGCTGATCACCACCGCAGGAATGTGCGATTGAATGGCTTGCTGAAGCAGGCGGCTTTCACGAGACACAATCTCGATCAAGATCAGACCATCCACATCCAATCGGTCGCCGCCCAAGACATGGGCGGCCAGATGGGTCTCATCTCCCTCCTGATAATTGGCGATCAAGGCCCAGTTGATATTTTCGTTTTGGCAAAATTCCTGGATACCGCTGACATAGCTCGCCGACAAACCGGACACGCTATACGGGGAGACGGTGTGACGGCTGGCACAATGAACAACGGTGATGGTCTTGGTTTCAGAGAGGCGTTTGAGGGGGCGACGTTCGGGAAGGCGATAGCCCAATTTTTCAACGGCTTGCAGCACAGCATAACGAACCTCACTGGATACACCTGGACGATCATTCAAAACCAGGGAAACCGTGCTGGTAGATACACCGGCGTGCTCGGCAACATCAGCCATTGTGGGGCGCATGCTTCTTCACCTTTGAAAAAAAGTTTAGTAAATTTTAATAGAAAATCTAGTAACCTTTTTTCAATGAACATTTTATCACATCTGCCCGGCGTTGTCAAGATATTCTCAATCCACATTGACACCGCCCCCGGCTTTTGCTATAATGGGCGCACATCGAATCGAGCATAGAAAGGGGACGCACGATGGCCGGCAAAATGGTCATTTGTATCATTCATCCCAATGACACACAAGGGGTGGTCCAGGCCTTGAACCAGGAAGGATTTCGGGTCACGCAAATGTCTACAACGGGGGGATTTTTGCGACAGGGCAATGTCACTCTGATGATCGGCGTTGAAGAATCACAGGTTGACCCGGTTATGAACATTGTCCGCAACAACACTCACCCCCATGCCAGCAAGGGATGGTGGCGACGGCCCGGCAAGCATCAGACCAGCGCCGCAACAGTGTTTGTGATGGACATGGAACAGGCTCGTCTGGCATAAAAAAACCAGGTTGAGGATATTACCTCAACCTGGTTTTGGGCTAGCGGCCCAGCCGCCACACCGTCCCTTCAGGACGGTCCTCCAACGTCACCCCGATCTCGGTCAGGCGGCGACGAATGGTGTCGGCAGTGGCCCAATCGCGGTTCTGCCGCGCCTGCGCTCGCAGGTCAATCAAAATATGCATCAGCGCATCATCCAGCCCAACGCCGGCCTGCTGCGGCAGTTGGTCGGGGATCAGGCCGAGAATTTGCCCACCCAGCACACGGTACAGGTTGTCTATGGCCTCCAGTGTGCCGTGGCTCTGCGGCTGACCGCTATTGAGCAATGTGTTGACCTGCTTGTTCAAGTCAAACAGGGCGGCGAGTGCTTGCGGCGTGTTCAGGTCGTCGTCCATCGCCGCCAAAAAGCGAGCGCGATGCTCGGCCAGCACACTCTGAAATGCCGGATCGGCCTCGCCGGCCGGAGCGGCACTCAATTTCTGACGCACCAACCCCACCGCCCCGATCAGCCGCTCATACCCTTTGCCGGCCGCCTCTAGCGCCGCATCCGAGAAATCGGTATTGGAGCGATAGTGACCGCTGAGGATGAAAAAACGCACCGTCATCGGCGAATGTTTTTTGAGCGCATCTTGCACGGTGGTAAAGTTGCCCAGGCTCTTGCCCATCTTGACCCCGTTGACCGTGACCATGTTGTTCAACACCCAAAACCGCGCAAATTCTACCCCATAGGCGGCCTCGCACTGCGCCACCTCGCTCTCGTTGTGCGGGAAAATGTTCTCCAGCCCTCCGCCGTGAATGTCAAACGGCAGCCCCAGATACTTGCGTGCCATCACCGTGCATTCGGCATGCCAGCCCGGATAGCCAATGCCCCAGGGGCTCTTCCAGCGCATCAGGTGATCGGGCGTAGCTGCCCGCCACACGGCAAAATCGCGCCCGTCGCGCTTGTCTGGGTTGACTTCTAACCGCGCCCCTTCTTCTTGATCCTCTGTTTTGCGCCCCGACAGTTTGCCATACAACGGCCAATCTTGGACCGAGAAAAAGACCGACCCATTGCTTTCATAGGCAAAGCCTTTGGCGATCAGGTCTTGGGCCAGCTCGATCTGCTCCGGCACATGGGCGCTGGCGCGCGGCGAAATATCGGGGCGGATGATGTTCAAGGCATCCATATCGGCAAAAAAGGAACGGGTGTAATACTCGACTACCTCCATCGGCTCGACCCGCTCGCGGCGCGCCTGCCGCCCGATCTTGTCCTCGCCTTCGTCGGCGTCGCCCACCAGATGCCCCACATCGGTAATATTTTGCACATAACGCACCCGATACCCAAGATATTCCAGGTGGCGGTGCAGCACATCGAACGAGATATAGGCTTTGGCATGGCCAATGTGCGCATATCCATAGACCGTCGGACCGCACACATACATGGTCACAAAGCCCTCTTGCAGCGGCGTAAAAATTTGCATTTCACGCGCCAGATAATTGTACAATTGCAAAGCCACAGTTTCCCTCCTCTGATCAAACGGGTTATCCAGCCTAAAAACAAAAACCCCCTTGCACCGTCAGATCAAACTGCTCG
This sequence comes from uncultured Anaerolineae bacterium, assembly GCA_964449465.1. GTDB lineage: Bacteria > Chloroflexota > Anaerolineae > JAFGEY01 > JAFGEY01 > CAYRXM01. The sequence continues at coordinate 671 of CAYVBK010000078.1, read as the reverse complement.
GTCAAGGGGGGTTGGCGCAAGACAAAGCCAATCCATCCGCTCCGTTAGTGATCTGGCGGCATCGGCAAAGGGGTAGACAAACAGATGCAGGCGTGAACGTTCATGGCTTTCCTTTCGCAGAATTTGTCGCGATTATATCATGTCTCCAGACAAAACGCAACCACCAGCTCAACCGGTGAAAACCGCTGTTACACCTTTGGTGAGAACTTGGGGTACAATATGGGTAAGAACACAATTGTACATTATAGGCCGAAAGATGACAGGCGGCCTGGTAGATGCGCTTTGGGAGGCGATCACCCAGTCTTCAGTTGATTGTGTAACAACCACTGCCATAAGATTTGCTCCTTTCCAGCACCCGAGTGGATGCCATACGCCAATTTATTCGCACGGCCAGAGAACCAATCCCATTTTGGGTCTGCTTTTCAACTGATTTGGCAGGGTCTCGATGACGACGCTTCAGGCAACTCTGAGTTGCACGTGTCTTTGCTTTCGCTACCCATGTCCACTTGCTTGGGGCGTCGCCGCGTTCAGCTCGCAGCCTATCCCCTTTTCATCCCGCTTCTGACGCTTGACGACCAGTCGCCCACCAGGGGATGATGCTTACTCCCATCCACCGGGGAGGCAGGATTTGATGATTTGGGCATATCGTGATATGCTTATCTCATCGCACC
>CAYVBK010000077.1:0-14983 GCA_964449465.1 uncultured Anaerolineae bacterium | reverse complement strand
CTAAAATTCTTTGAACAGCACTTGAAGTCTGCCAATTGAAATGAGGGCGCAGCCCAACACACGCAGCAGCCGACCCGGCTAATCGCGGCCTGCTGGCGAAGGGGAAACATGCACAACCAGGTTTGCTCTCAAAGGTACTGCGCTGCCGCCGCCGCGCCGCTGAACTCGGTCCGCCGTTAGCCGCCCCCGCCGGACATGGTTGACAATCCCTTCTGGAGAGGGTATACTGTTTCCTAGGAGCGTGCTGAAAAACCCTCTCACCATCAAGACACAAAGGACACAAAGCATTTCTAGCGACTCAAAAGTATCGTCAACCTTTGTTCTTTGTGGTAAAAAGGGACTTTTTCAGCGGCCTCCTAGACCATGACCTCGATAATTGGCCGGTTTTCACAGATGAAAGGAGCTTGCCATGATCCAGTTCTTTGCCACATCGTTTGAAGAAGGGTTTTACGATTATCAGAACATTCCCGAATTGACCTGTCCGGCGGGCTGGACGCCGGCCTGGCTATCGTCTGACAAGCCAGGCGTGCTGCATCGTCCCGAATATGATGCCAAGGACCGCGACCGCAATCAGCCCGAAGTGCGCACCGGACGTTTTGCCGCCAACTTTTTCACCGTGTTTGCCACACATGATGGCTGTCTGTATCGCAAATTTCGCGTGGGCAAGGGATGCGGCGTCCGCGCCAGTGTGTGGTGCATGAATGTTTCTCACGACCGCGGCGGTGTGGGACATGGCGGGCATGGTATGCGCATCGGCATTGACCCTACCGGCGGCACCGATCATACAGCCGCCACCGTCATTTACGGCGATTACTGGTCGAGCCATATGCCGGGCTGGAAGGGGCGCGAGTGGCGGCAGGTAGACACCGAGGCTGTTGCGGATGCCGACGAGATTACGGTGTTCTTGCATGCTCGCAGCGACTATCCGGTCGAGATCAGCGCCAGCCATTGGGATGATCTGGTGATCGAGGTGGGAGAGGCCTCTGAGGTCAAGCTGCCGGAGAAACCGCCGATCAAGATCAGCGAACTGACCGCCGAACAGTTTGAAGCATGGGTGCGGCAGATTGTGCAGGATGAGTTGAAAAAGGCTCAATAGCGCCCTTGCGGGCAGGCCTGCTTGCAGATTTGAGCATCATCTCGACAGAGGTGATGCTTTTTTTTGCCTCGCCGAATTTGTTTGACCAAAGCCATCGAATCTGCTATACTCCAGCCGTCAGCGCCGCCGTTTAGCATCACTGGTGCAAGAAAAGCCAGCTTGAAGGAGGTTTGTCGGTATGGCTAATGTGACTTTTGAGCATGTGACCAAAAAATTCGGCCACGTTGTGGCGGTCAACGATCTCTGCATCGAAATTCCCGACAAAGAGTTTCTGGTCTTTGTGGGGCCATCGGGCTGTGGCAAGACTACCAGTCTGCGCCTGCTGGCCGGGCTGGAAGAACTGACCGAAGGCCACATTTACATCGGCGACCGCCTGGTGAATGACGTGCCGCCCAAAGACCGAGACATTGCGATGGTATTTCAAAGCTATGCGCTGTACCCGCACATGTCGGTATACGATAATATGGCCTTTGGTCTCCGGCTGCACCATACTCCCAAGACCGACATCGAACGGCGAGTCAAGCAGGCCGCTTCAGACCTGGGTATTCTCGAGTTGCTGGATCGCAAACCCAATCAGTTGTCGGGCGGTCAAAAACAGCGGGTGGCCGTAGGCCGTGCCATCGTCCGCGATCCGGCCGTCTTTTTGATGGACGAGCCGTTGTCGAACCTGGATGCCAAGCTACGCGTCGAGGCGCGTACCATGATCAGCAAGCTGCACCATCGCCTGGAGACGACGTTCATCTATGTGACCCATGACCAGGTAGAAGCGATGACAATGGGCACCCGCATCGCCGTGATGCGCGGCGGCCTGTTGCAGCAAATAGACTCTCCTCAAGTGCTATACGATCAACCGGCCAACATCTTTGTGGCCGGGTTCATCGGCAGCCCCAGCATGAACTTTTTTGATGCCACGCTGGTGGGCCATGCCAACGAGATGTTTGTGCAGAGTGACACCTTCAAGCTGCGCGTTCCAGAGAGCAAGGCGCGCCTCTATGCCGAAAAGGGCTATGCCGGTCAGGAGATCATCCTGGGCATTCGCCCCAACGACATTTTTGACCCGCACTTTCAGGCGCCCAATATTTTTGCCCAGCCGATCAAGTGCAAGGTAGATGTGACCGAATTGATGGGCAACGAGATCTTTTTGTATCTGTTGACCGGCGCCAAGTCCTTTGTCGCTCGCGTTGACCCGCGCTCGCGGTCGCGCATGGGCGATGAACTCAGCGTGATGGTCAATATGGATCACATGCACATCTTTGATCGGCGCACCGAAAAGGCTGTTCGCTGAGGCGGCTTGTATCAGGTATAGCGAATCACCTCAAAGCGAGACAGTTGAATCGGCTCGCGCGGCCCCAGGCCGGCCTTGCGGCGGGCAATCTCGATCTGATACTCGACCGTGTCTACGCCCTCCAGGTCGGGCAAAAGCAGGCCGCGCCGCCAGCCCGATTTATCCTGGACGATCACGCCGTATCGCCTGACATCCAACTCTTCCGGGCCAGAGATCGGCTCTGGAGGGGTCAGCACATCCACTTTGACGTGCAGTCCTTCCAATTCGTGAGGGCGCACCGGCGGAAAGCGCGGGTCTTGGGTGGCTGCCGAAATGGCATTGTGGATGATCTCCATCGCCACATTGGGCTGAGTGGGCAAAATGGTGCCGATGCAGCCGCGCAGTTCGTCGTAAGGGTCGTGCAAAGAGACAAACGTGCCGGCCTGTTGGCTCATTTCCGGCGTCAGTTCATCGGGCGGGGCAATTGTGCGTCGCTCTCGCACATAGGCTTCGATGGCCCGGCGAGCCAGTTGAACCAAAGGATGGGGAGTGTGAGATTGTTCGGACATAGAACCTCCTGCATAGGATGATCAATAACGATCTTGACAGATTGAGAAAAAGTGTGCTAGAATAAGGATACGTGTTGATTCCAACCCATTTTTTGGTTAGAAGGGAGAACGAGATGCCGCTGTTTCAGAAAAAAGAAAACATGACGCCGCGCGAAAAGAAACTGAGTGTCGTCACATTCTGGCTGTTCGTGGTCGCCATCTTTTCATGGGTGCTTCCCTTTACCTTTTTGTTTGTGCTGGGCCTGATGAAAGAGGTCGCAGGTGCCGGCGGCGCGTTTGGCACAGCCATCGGCCCCAGCCTGATCACCTTTGCCGTCAGCGCCGTGTTGTGCGTGATTGTGTATTTTGTTTATAGCAAGTTTATCCTCAAAGATTGACCGTTTGGGTTTGCCCATCAAGGCGGAGTTTCTCCGCCTTTTTTGTTGTCTGTTTGCATCTCGGTGCAGTTTTGAGTACAATGACCCCGATTTGACTCGATTGTGGAGGATATATTGAGCGTTATAGATGCCTTGACTCAGGGGTTTACCACCATTGCCCGCCGCTGGTGGATTATCTTGATTCCCATTGCCCTGGATGTGTTTCTCTGGCTGGGGCCACGTATCTCGATTGCGCCCATTGTCGAGCAGGTGGTAGATGTGATCGAGGTGGGTGCCGGCCCTACATTGACCACAGAGATGACTGAACGGCTGGCGCTGTTTCGACAGGTGGCTGAGCAGGTGGCTCAGCAGTACAACCTGTTTTCGACGCTGCGCCTGACGCAACTGGCCGTGCCGAGCCTGCTGGTTTGGGGGCAGGCCAGTTTGGGGCTGCCTTCGGCCTATGAATCCATCTGGCTCTATTTTTTGCAGGTGATCAACCTGCCCGGTCTGCGCATTTTGGTGCCGGACGCCACGTTTATGACCCGGCTCACCTGGCCGATTGACGATTATGGCTTGCTGTTGCTGCTCAATCTGTCGCTATGGGTGGGTGGCGCGCTGATCGGCACTGTTTTTCTGGGGCAGGTGGCGCACAGCATAGATGAGAGCCAGGAGCGACCTCCGTTTTGGCGGCGGTGGGTCCATTTAATCGGCCGGTTTGTCTTTTTTACGATTCTCCGTTTGATCGTCTTGCTGGCGATAGGCGTGCCGTTTTTGTTCTTTTTGAGCATTTTGAGTATGGCCAGTCCAGAGCTGGCTTTGCTCTCTGGCCTGATCGGCATGGGCGTTTTAACCTGGCTGTCTTTTTATGGCATTTTCTTTACCATTTCGCTGGCTTTGAACGACGTGTCCATCTGGAAAGCGATCTGGAACAGTTTTAATGTGGTGATTCGCAATTTTTGGCCTACTCTGTGGCTGTTTGCCCTGATTAATTTGATCGGTGGCGGTTTGACCATTCTGTGGCAGCAACTCAGCGGCGGGTCGTGGCCGACCCTGATCGGCATTGTGGGGCATGCCTATGTGGGCGTCAGCCTGATGGCGGCCAGCATGATTTTTTTTCAGAACCGCTATACTCAATGGCGTGAGGCCATTGCCAAATTGCTGGCCCAAAACCCCCATCTGTTGAGCTAACGAGCGGTTTTCAGGCGATTCTGAATTTCTGCCCAAATAGCCGGGTCCTCATCGCCCAACCGCCAGATGCAGACGCCGGCGATGTGGGGGTGTCTTTCAATCAGCACATCTAGCTTGGCCGAAATGCTTGTTGCATCGTTGTAATACGCTGTAAAAACTTCACCCTGCGCCGTGGTGTAGGAAAAGGTCATTTCGGCCGAGGCCTCATCGCGGGTGGGCTGTACATTGTACAGCCGGGCGCGCCGCTCCATTTCCCTCCAGGTCAACCCCAAGCCGTTATTCTCCTGCCAGACATAGCCATAGAATGGCATACCCATCCACACTTTGTCGGGCGATACCAGTTGTTCGGCCAGGCTCAACACCTGGTCTATCCATTCGGGCGGCGAGATGGGCCCCGCCGCGCTGGTGCTCCAGTGATAGTCATAGGTCATCACCTTGAACTCGTCTACTGCCCGACCGAGCCGCACCCAATCTTGTGAGCGCGCGCCATCCCAACCGCCTTCCGGGTCGGTTTTGGGGTGGACGGCGATGGCCAGGATGCGTTTTTGTTGGCGCAGGGCAGCAGCCAGCTCTTCGATGAACGCGCTGAACGAGTCGCGGGCGTCCGCATGCAGACCCTCATAGTCTATTTCCAGGCCGTCATAGTTGTTTTGCAAGACCAGGTTGACCAGGTCTTGCACATGGGCGGCGCGGCGGGCCGGGTCGCCGATCACGGCGTCTACGCGGTTGGGGTCAAAGCTGTTCATCACTGTCGGCACGATGCGCAGTTTGGCCTGCCGGGCAGCCTGGATCAGCCGATCATCCTCGGCGCCGGGCAGGGCATTGATCGTCCCTTCACCGGTCAGCACATACCAGAAAAAGTTGATCTCGTCTAGCGTTTTCAGGTTGGCCTGAAAGGATGCATGACCCGCTTCGCCCACATCGCCGGGCAGCCAGGCCGAAACCTGATGGGTGCGGGGCTGAGGTGTGGGGGGGGATGCGCAGCCGTTCAAGGCCGCGCTGCTCATCATCAAGGCGGCGAGTGAGATGGCCCAGTATCGTTTTTTCATCGGTTATCCTTTTGTAACCGTTCAGTTGGGGTTATTTTTCGTCACAAAGAGCACCAAGTTCTTTCGCTCTTTTATGCTCTTTGTGACCTTTGCGTTCTTTGTGGTAAGAATACGCGACATCCTCTGAACGCTTGCATTTTTTTCAGGCTGCGGTCATACCGCCGTCAATCATGAGGCCATGCCCGGTGATGAACGAAGCGGCATCAGAGCAGAGCCAGGCTACCGTTTCGGCCACCTCGTTGGCCTGGCCGGGGCGGCCCATTGGTTGCATGAACCGAAGCATTGCTTTTTGCACGCGCGGTTTGCGCAACAGGGTGTTGATGATGCGCCGCACAAAAGGGCGATATGGCGCCGCCGGTGCCACCGCGTCGATGCTCATATGATTCCAGGCGCGCTCCATCATCGGGGTCAAAATGGCGCCAGGGCAGATGGCGTTGATGCGGATGCCGGCGGCGCCATATTCTACGGCAGCAGTGCGCGTCAGTTGCAGCACACCGCCTTTGGCCGCCGCGTAGGCCGGAAAGCCGCGCTCGGCCACCACCCCGGCCACCGATGAGGTGTTGACGATGACGCCGCTTTTGCGTGGGAGCATGTGCTGCATTTCGTATTTCATACACAGCCATACGCCCTTGAGGTTGACGGCGATGACGCGATCCCAGTTATCTTCTTCGCAGACGGCTGTGGGGGCCAGTTTGCCCTCGGTGCCGGCATTGTTGAACGCACAGTCTAGCCGGCCAAAAGTGGCGACGGTCTGATCGATCATGGCTTTAACCTGATCGGCCTGCGACACATCACATTGAATAAAGATGGCTTCTCCGCCGCGTTGGCACACTTGCCGCACCGTTTCTTCACCCTGTTCGGTCAAAATGTCGGCTACGGCCACGCGGGCGCCTTCGCGGGCAAACACCAGGGCAGCAGCACGACCAATGCCCACGGCGCCGCCGGTGATCAACCCGACCTTGTCTTCCAGCAGTTTACCCATAATCTCCCTTTTTTTTGCATCATTTATATCAATGGCTCTTCCAACATGGAAACCGACTCTGGCGGTGCGCCCGGTCGCAATCGCAGCGTCTTAATTTCGCCGGGCCGCCAGGCGATGGTATGGCGTTGTCCTTCCAGTCCCAGTTCGATCTCGACCCCGGCGGCCTGACCGGAGGTCTCGTATCCGCGCACAATCCAGTCGTCGCCATCCTCAGCCTTTTTCAACGCTGTGAGCAGGACGTGGGGTGAATCGCAACTTAAAAAGGAGGCTATGAGTGGCCAGTCGCCGGCATGTGCGGCAGTCTCGCACACCAGCGATGGAGCGTTCAAGACGGCCGAGCGGCGTGGCGCATCGCTGTGGCGCCAATCTCCGGTATGGGGCAGCAGGGCCAGGCGGATGTGCTGCTCGCCTTGATCGGTATAGCGGTAGGTGACGCCCGGCTCGATTTCGCGGGGGGTGTGAAAGGCATAGACCGGGCTGCGCAAGAGGCTCATGCGCAGCTCGCTTTCGACCGTGTCATACCCATACAGCCCATCGTTGAGCAGAGCCAGGCCGCAGACCTGGTCGTTGACCCGACCGCTGAGGTCTATCCAATCCTGGCACGGCTCTTCGCCGCCGGCCGCCCTTTGAATGTGTCCATAGGGAATGGACGAGGTGCATTGTGGCTCGTCCACAGCCAATGGCAGGGCCAGCTTGAGCATTTTGAGCTGTTCGTGCCAGTCTATGGTGAGGTCGAGATCGATCTGGCGATTTTGGGCATACAGAATATAGTCCAATGTCACAGTCGAATGTCCCCACTGCCCGGTCACGCGCATGCGCTGCCGCACCGGGCCGCTCTCTACCAGAGCCACCTGCCCGTGAGCGCGAAATTCGCCGATCACATGATCGAACGCCACTAGATCGTGGCTCCAGGTGTCGCTAGGGTCGTCAATCACCAACAGCCGGCTGCCGGGCCGACGCAACAGTTCGAGGTCATGCTCCTTGTCCCACAGGCTGGCCAGCCAACCGGTGTCGGGATCAAAGGCCAGGTGCAGGTATTCGTTCTCGATCTCTAATTTCTCCTGTGGCACAAACCCCTGCCAGGTGGGGGCGTCGGGCGGGATGGTGAGACTGTAGCAGCGATAGCCCAGCGCCGGCAGTTCGGCCTGGAAAACCAGATGGAGCAAATAACGGCCGCCATCGTGTTCGATTTGGGTGATCTGGCACGGGATAGTCTGGCCGCACTCGTCGGTCAGGTCAACCATAGCGGGCAAAAATTTGCCGCGCCAATCATCGTGCCAGCGCAGGGTGAGCGGCAAGGTGGCCTCTACCGGCGCGGCGACGTTCCAGGGGTGCGGGTTCCAGACGATCAGCGGGCGGTCGGAATGGTGGATGTTCAGGCGGGCGTTCAAGGCGTGCAGGGCGGTGTGCAAGACCTGCTGCGCTGTTTGTTGGCTCTGGGCATAATCGTCCAGCGATTCGGCGCAGGCATCGCGGATGCTGGTACCGGCCAGGATGTCGTGAAACTGATTGAACAGCACCTTTTCCCACGCGCTGTTCAACGCTGACTGAGGATATTCTGTGTTGCAATAGCGCAGGGCCAGAGCCGAGAACTTGTCGGCGGTGAGCAAGGCCTGCTCGGCGCGACGGTTGGCCCGCTTGATTGCCGAAACGGCGGTATAGCAGCCGCGAGCGTGATGCTGTAACTCGTCGTGGACAACGGGCAGGTTGGTCTGAGCGGCGCGCACCTGGTCGAAAAAGCGGTCGGTGCGGGCAAAGCAAATCCGAGGGCCGTCGGGACGCTGCCTGGCCGCCTGGATGGAGGCCAGGTTGATGCGGGTGGGGCCGCCGCCGTGATTGCCGACGCCGTATAGACACAAGAGGTGGCCCACTTCTGGGTGGATTTGCGCCGCCGCCGCCTCGATCAGGCTGGTCAGATCGCCGGGGCCGCTGCCATAACCGGTGGGTGGACGGGCGGCCAGCACCCGTGAGCCGTCGTCGCTTTCCCACCAAAAGAGCAGGCCGGGCAGGTCTTTTTCGCGGCCCGGTGCAGGGCGGGTGAAAATATAGTTGATCAGGCCGCAGCCGCGCAAAATTTGCGGCAAGCTGCCGGCGTGTCCGAACGAGTCTACGTTATAACCGGTAACGGCGCGCAGGCCAAACATATCTTGAAAAGCCCGCTGGCCGTATAACCCTTGCCGCACAAACGATTCGCCGCAGGGGATGTTGCAGTCGGGTTGAATCATCCAGCCGTTGACAATCTCCCAGCGGCCCTCGGCCACGCGCCGGCGGATGGCCTCGAACAAGGCCGGGTCATCCTCTTGCACCCAGCGGTAGGTGATTGCTCCGCCGCTGCTAAAGACAAAACCGTCAGTTTCTTGCATCAATTCGATGGTCGAGCGATAAGTAGATAGCACTTCGGCACGGCCTTCGGCGGCACGCCACAGCCACACCGGGTCAATGTGGGCGTTGCCGATCATGTGGAGGGTGGGGGAATTGTTCATCATTGCTCCTATAGGATATTCAGATTCTGGCAAGGGTGGGTTGAGCCATTGCGTTCAAGCCCGGTATGCCTCATCCAGATAGGCATCATGGTGGATACCTATATCGGTTTTCCCGGAATGAAAACTGCTGATCTCCCCACTCGCGCTTGGGGTTTGGGAGATCATTCGGCGGATATACGCCGCCCCCTCCAGATAATCCTCTTCCTGGCTCATGTGTTCCAGCATCAGCGGCGTGTCGGGGTCTATTTTGTTCAATTCGGCCACAAAGACGCCGTAATCCAGATGGCCGCGTCCTGGACAGCACTCATCGAGGTGGGTGGTGAGGGTGTCGTGCAAGACAATGTCTTTGGCGTGGCAGCTTTTGATATAGGGGCCGAGTTTGGCAAAACTCTGGCGCAGCAGGTCGGCGTTGGCAAAGTATCGCTGCGGGCTGCACACCCAGTTGACCGGGTCGAGGTGGACGGCAAAAGCCGGGCGGTCAATGGCACGGATCAGTTCCAGGTAACTGTCGGGGCTGTCGGGGTACATCCAGGGCATCGGTTCCAGGGTATAAAAGGTGCGTGTGGGACGCACGGCGTCAATGATCTGGCGGGTTGTCTCGACGATCAGATCGAACGTGGCCGGGGTCAAATTGTCGGGGTGCGGGCCGTCCCAGCGAGGGCCGCGCGATCCGGCAATGTTGACGCAGCAGCGCGCGCCGATCTCTTGGGCCAGGGCGAGCTGGGCCTGACATTTTTCTATCGCTGCTTTTCTTTCCGCATCGTCAATGCTCATCGGATTGCTCCATGCGCCCACTTCGGCAATGACAATGTCGGCGCGGACCGCGGCGCGGGCATACGCCTGGATCGTCCCGGCGTCGGCAGAGCCGTCTACCGGGCAATAGGCGGCGCGATAGCCATATCGCTGCAAGGCGGCAATCCAACTGTCGGGGTCAGTCCAAGAGCCAAAAATTGGGCCACCCAGTCTCATAATGCACTCTCCTGTTCAACCAACATAGGGGCTTGTCGGCACAATGTAACCTGGCTGTAGCTTAACAGAAAATCCCAGATTTCGCAAATTTTGAGGGCGAATTCAAACTTGACGTAATAAATGAGTTATGGTATGATGTACATATACTTGACAGAAAAACAATTTTTCAGGGTACGAGGAGGCATGCAATGTTAAAAAGGACAAGCCTTCGTTTGGGCATTATCGCTGTCGCTGTGATTTGTATGTTGCTGGGCGTGGCCGCCTGCACACGTTCCAAATCGGGGCCGCTGCCCACACCGATGAAAACAGGCACGGTTGTCGTGCAAAATGTGATCCCTGTCGGGACCATCACTGGGACGGTGGTGGCAGTGGAAACGGCAACTCTGGTTCCGACGATGACCCCTCAAGGCACGCCGGCAGTCGCGGCGACGCCGACTCCTGTGCCGCCGGCCGGCAGCACGCCGACCCCTGTGCCTACCTCAGCGGCGAACCCTACGGCCACTCCGGTGGCGGCAGGAGAGTTTGAGTATACGGTCCAGCCCGGCGATACGCTGTGGGGGTTGGCCCGTGAGTATGGCATGACAGTCGAGGCGATCAAGCAGCGTAACAAGTTGACCGGCGACACCATTTATCCCGGCAGCAAGTTGATTTTGGCCGGTTCGGCCTCAGCGGGTGAAACTATCACTCACACCGTACAGCCAGGCGAAAACCTGTTCCGCATCTCGCTCAAGTATGGGCTGGATTATGGGGATGTGGCCCGGCTGAACGGCATCGTCAATCCGGGTATGATTCAGGTGGGTCAAAAGCTGATCATTCGCAAATCCGGCGGCACATCCAGTGGCGGAGGGCGTTATCATGCGGTGCAGCCCGGCGAAACGCTGACCGGCATTGCGCTCAAGTACAATACCACGCCCTGGGCCATCGCCGAGTATAACAAGATCACCAATACTCATCTGATTTACGCAGGGCAGGTCTTGCGCATTCCCTGAACCTGCTCCACTCATCGGCCTTGTTTTCTCAACCCCCGGCGCGCCGGGGGTTTGTTTTTTTGCGTCCAGCCTGGCGATTCACCTGAAAACGAGTACCTGTCATTAAGCAGTTTGCCAATGCGCTCTGTTTAGAGTACAATCTCGTTTTGGGATTTGGCCAAAGCTTTGGTTTCGACAGGCTCAACCAACACGTTGGCCAACCAACGTGTTGGCATTGAAAATGCTTGCTCGACCAGTACAAGTTCGGATCTGTGTACAAGTCAGGTCGGCCGGGCAGGCCCCGACCGTCTGCGTGATCATTTTGGTTATCTGGAGGTTTTATGAGTCGCATTGTGGATACGGGTGGTGTGGGGCAGGAGCGCAATCAACTGCGTCGCACCATTGCCGAGTCGCTGCACCGCCTGGTGCGTCGGCCTCAATTTGATGAAGAGAGTCGCGATCTGGCCGCGCTGATTGTCTTTTCGCTGCATCACCTGCAAAAAGGTGTTGAGCAGACGGCGGCAGCGTGGGAGAATCGCGACTATTTTCTCAAGGCCGACCGTTTTCGCCGTGAATGGGCGTGGATTGAGGAGACAAACTTTGCCCTGGAGACGGCCTTGCTGTTGGGGCAGTGGGACAAGGTGCCCGAGATTTTGACCTCGTTGATTCCGCGCTTTTCCGATGTCACCATTTCCCGTTATACCCGCTCCGAGTCGGCCTGGCAGGGGTGCTATCAGCGACTCGTTCATGACAAGGGATAAAAAAACGTTTACGACAGGTCTTGGTCGTAAACGTTTTTTGATCTGGATGCGATCAGGCGGGGCCAATGCCCAGCAGATGATAGATACATTCAACCAGGTCGTTGGGGTTAAAGGGTTTGGTGATATAAGCGTCTACTTTGGCTACATCCAGTCCCATCGCCCGGTCAATCGGGTTGTCACGCGCCGTAACGACAACAATGGGAATATCTTTGAGGTTTTCGTCGGCCTTGATCTGATGGTAAACTTCCCAGCCGCTCATAAAAGGCATCATCAAATCAAGCAAGATCAGGTCGGGCCGCTCCTGCCGCATCATTGCCAGACCTTCTCGGCCGCTCTCTGCGCCGCGAAACTCGAAAATGCCTCGCCGATCGTATTTGAGGATCGCCTCGACCAGTTCTAATATATTGGGGTCATTTTCGATGTGTAAGATTTTTTTCTTGATAGCCATGCCAGGTTCCTCTTCCCGCCCCTTTGCATATCCCGTCTTGCAGCTAGTATGATTTTACTTGAGTCTGTCAAGTTGTCAACTTGGATGGATATGGTATAATCTACCCAAAGGGTGGGGTTTGATTGTCAGGTGATCGATTGAAAATGTCTACTGAACAACAATATCTGCTATACGAGATTAGCCGTCGTTTGAACTCTGATCTCAATATCAATCGTGTCTTGTCCGATGTTTTATATTTGACTCTGCACGTGGTGGGCGCCGACAATGGCAGCATTATCATCCTGGATGAAGGCGGGGCGGTTGCCCACAAAATCCTGGCGCGGGTCAATATGGTGCCGGAAAAGGCAATGACCGTGCTGGCCGAAGTGTTGAGCCAGGGATTGGCCGGTTGGGTGGTTGAGCGGCGACAGGGCAGCATCGTGGATGATGTGATTCAGGATCATCGCTGGATCAATTTTCCCGATGATGAATTTGTGGGCGGTTCGGCCATTTCTGTGCCGCTGATTCGACGCGACCGATTGGTCGGCGTGCTGACGTTTCGCCATCATCAAACCCATTATTTTTCTCAAGAACACCTTGATTTGTTGTCTTTTATCGCCGAACAATCGGCAGCGGCAGTCGAAAATGCGCGCCTGTTTCACCTGGTGCAGACCGAGCGGGCCAAGCTGGAAGCCATCATTAACGGCGTGGGCGATGCCATCATCGTAGTGGACCGGCAAGGGCGCATCTTGTTGATGAATCCGCTGGCGCGTCGCCTGGTTGATCTGGCATATGATGCTCCTTTGCAAAACCGGCTGTTGGGTGAGGTGGTTTCTTTTCCTGCACTGTTGGCATTGTGGGAGCAGTATGAGCAGGGCGGCGATGTGCGGCTGGAAGAAGTGCCCACTGAGGATGGCCACATTTTCCATGCCGGCCTGACCAGCATTGATCAGGTTGGTGTGGTGATCGTGATGCACGATGTAACCCATTTCAAAGAGTTGAACAAGCTCAAAGACCGTTTTGTGACCAATGTTTCGCACGACCTGCGTCTGCCCTTGCAGTTGATCTATACTTATACCAGCATGCTGAACGAGATAGGTACTTTGACCGAGCAGCAGTACGAGTTTGTACAGGGCATTGACCGCAGTGCAAAAAAGATGGCCGACTTGCTCAAGGATTTGAGCGATCTGATGCAGTTCAACGCCGGAATTGATATGGAGGCCACACCGTGCAACATGGGCACCATCATCCATCAGGTTGTCGAACGCTTGCGGCCGGTGGCTCGTGACAAGGGATTGTTGATCGAGAATCTGACTCCCGCCGACCTGCCATGGGTGCTGGCCAGTAACCGTCGCATTGACCAGGTATTGAGCAATTTGATCGGCAATGCGATCAAGTATACCCTGACCGGCCGCATTACGGTGAACGCTCAGGCAGACGAGCAGCGGGTTGTGGTCTCGGTTCAGGATACCGGCATTGGCATCAAGCAAGAAGATTTGAAAAAGCTGTTTGTCGAATTTGGCCGTTTGGATAATGATCTGACCTCTATGGTAGAAGGCACCGGGTTGGGGCTGTTTATCGCCAAATCCATCGTTGAGCAGTTTGGCGGCCACATCTGGGTCGAAAGCATCTGGCAGCAGGGGAGCAAGTTCTGCTTTTCTCTGCCCCGGCTCAGATCAGATTCGCAGGCAGCCGACTGACTGCCATAGACGGGTTCATAGATAGCCTGGAAACCACACAAAGGCAAATGGAATGGTTGATCATACATCGGGGGGGCTATCTGAAATCGAACTGCTACGCGCCCGGGTGGCCCAATTGGAGCAAGAGCGCGACCTGGCACAGGCGATGCTGCGGGGGTTGGCTTATCTGGGGCAGCGGCTTTCGTTTTGGCATGGCACGCCAGGGCGGTTGAACAATCTGGCGTTGCACATTCAGCAGGCTTTTCATTATCAGGCCGTAGCCCTGTCTCTGTTTGAGACCGGGGTGTTGCAGCGGCGGGCCGTTGTGCCAGCCCACATTCCCATCTCGCCTACAGTCTCGTTGATGGAGATCGAACAAGCCATCATCAAAAACGAGCCGCTTGCTCTGAACGGGCGCGATGGGCATTGGTTGATTGTCCCTCTGGTGATGGGGGTGCAGCGTGTTGGCGTGATTGAAATTGACAACGAGTCGCCCTGGACCTCATCCTGGATCGAGTTCTGGCGAACCTGTAGCGCACAAATTGCCTCTTTGATCGTCGGCGGCCAACTGATCAAGCAACTCGAAGATGCCCGCCGGCGCCACCAACTCCTCTACAATATCACCTGGCACCTCACTTCGGGCATGAACGTAGACAAGGTACTGACCGACATTCTGGAACTGGCTATTCCTTATATTGGCGCCGATGAAGGGTGTGTGATGTTGCTGGACGATCAATCTCGTATTGCCAGCCGCACTCTGGTTCGACAACTCTTTTTCAGCGACGACCAGCAGCAGCTCATCATCCAGGTGCTTGAACATAGCCTGGCGCGTTGGGTGATCGATCACCGGCAGGTGGCTGTGCTGGCCGATACCACTCTGGATGAACGCTGGGGGTGTCCGCCCGACCAGACGTTCAATGTGCGTTCGGTGCTGGCCACGCCGCTCTTGCGCGGTGAGCGCATTCGTGGCCTGTTCATCTTGTTGCATCACGAGCCGAATTATTTTACCCCAGACCACTCTACATTTCTCACTTCGATTGCCGACCAATCGGCGATCATGGTCGAGAATGTGATCTTGTTGGAGCAGACCCGCAAGCGCGTGGAAGAGTTGGCGGCGTTGAACGAGATCAGCGAAGCCGTCACCTCGCTGTATCTGGATGATATTTTGCAAATTATCACCGAGCGCACT
>CAYVBK010000076.1:0-15425 GCA_964449465.1 uncultured Anaerolineae bacterium | reverse complement strand
CGCCGAAGAGCTCACCCTCACCGGCGTCACCGCTGCCGCCGTGACGTATCAGGAAGCACGCCAATAATCTGTTGTTGCACAAACAGCATTGGTGATAAAAAAGGGAAACCAGGTTTCCCTTTTTTTCATTTGAAAAAAACACGGCTTTGATGTAGAATGAAAATACTACCGTCTGGACAGGTATTTGGGCGAGGCATTCCGTTGTCACACCAGAATCAATTCAAGATATTCTCCAAAACTATATGGCTTCTAACGTTCTTGTATGTGAATAGCGTGCCGCGCTCTGTATGGGCGCAAGAGCCGATCCAGGTCGAATCGAACCGCTGCGACTATGTATTCGGGCAGCAAATCCGCTTTTCACTTCAGGTCTCCAGCGATGCGCCCATTCAATCGGTGGTGCTGGCCTTTCGCACCCAAGACACACGCGGCACCACCGTTCAGACGATGGCTTTTGAACCCAACACCGCGCTCCAACTGGAGTATGTCCATTCGATCTCGGAGCGATATATTCAACCTTTTGTCCAGGTGCGATACTGGTGGACCATCGAGAACGTGCGCCAGGAAAAATATGTCACCGAGCCGCAAACGCTGTTTTATGACGACAACCGCTTTGCTTGGCAGACCCAAGAAAACGACATAGCCCGAATTCACTGGTATCAAGGGCAGATGGAGACGGCGGTACGCGCGCTTGATGTGGTAGCCGAAGGGATCGAGCGAGCGCAGCAAGATATTCCGGCATCCACCTTGAGCCAACCCCTTGAAATCTATATGTACGCTTCGCCCGATGATATGCAGATGACCCTGCCTGGCCTGTTGTCGCGCCGCGAACAGGCTGTCACCCTGTACGAAACCCGCATCATCCTGGTCTCCTTTGCCCCTTATCCCAACCAATGGGTCGAGATTCAGCGTGTGCTGCCACACGAGGCCACGCACGTCTTGATTCACCAGGTTACACAAAGTTATTTTGACCGCGTTCCACTTTGGCTGGCCGAGGGGTTGGCGACTTGGGTGCAACAGGCGTTCGTGCCAGAACCAGAACATCAACAAATGTTGCAAGAGGCCCTGCGCCAAAACGACCTGATCCCGCTCAATACCTTGTGCGCCTCGTTTCCCGCCGACCCCACCCGCGCCCGCCTGGCCTATGCGCAGAGCGCATCGGTGGTCAATTTTATCCGCGATGCCTATGGCCGGCAGGCCTTGCGCGATCTGGTGACTGCCTTTGCCGACGGAGCGACCTGCGAGGGCGGCGTACAACGGGTATTGTCTGTCTCATTGGATCGCCTGCAACGGCAATGGCGTGACAGCCTATTGCCGCGCAGTCCCTGGTCCGTTTTCTGGCAGGAAAACGGCGCCTGGCTCATCCTGCTGGCCTTGATGACCGGGTTGCCTTTGCTGTTTATCTATACACCGCGTCAGAGGATGTGAGATGGAGAACCCCCGCACACAAGCACAAGAACAAGGCCGGCAATTGTCAAATCGCGGTGCCGCCTTGCTGGAGCAAGGTCAGGACCAGGAAGCGATGATCATATTGGAACAGGCCTGCGCCCTGCTCCCCGACGACGTGCCGGTGGCGATCAATCTGGCCGGCGCGTATATCTTGAACAAAAAATATCGTCAGGCCGTCGTCATTTTGGAGCAAATACGCGAACGCGAGCCAGACAACGAAATGATCTGGATCAACCTGGGAGCGGCCTATCTGGGCAACCCGGCCCTGGCCAACGATGCCGAACAGCGCGCCGCCATCGCCGCCTTTCAGCAGGCTTTGGCCCTCAACCCGGCCGCCCCCAACGTCCATTATAACCTCGGCCTGATTTATCGCGACCGCCAGGACTGGCCGCAGGCCATCGCACATTTTCGGCTGGCCGTCCAGATCAACCCGCTGGATCGACACGCCCTCAACGCCCTGCGCCGCCTGGAAGAAAGACGTTGAGCCGACATGGACAAACCGTTGCCGCGTCGTCCAGGCCACGAACCGCCGCATGCCCTCTCGTGGCCGGCAATGGCCGCGCTGATAGGGCTGTTGCTGGCTGCGTTGGGCGTATGGGGCTGGCTGCTGTGGGGATATGGGAGCGGCCAAACCATCGCCGCCCCTGCGCTGACGGCTACCGCACAATGGATGCAGGCCGACGTCGCCACCTACAAAGCGTGGGGTCTGGCCGCTCTGAAACGCCAGGAATATGCCCAAGCCGCCGCCGATCTGGGCGATGCCATTGCCTTATCGCCCCAAGACGCCGAACTGTACTACCATCGCGGACGGGCGTTTTACCTCTTGGGCGAATATCAACCGGCCCTGAGCGACCTGTCACGGGCGGTTGAGCTGCGTCCCGATTATGCGCAGGCACACTATTACCGCGCTGCCGTTTTTGCCGTGCTGGGCGCCGATGAACAAGCCATCGCCGAATACACCGCCGCCCTGACCATCATCCCCGAATTTCCCGACGCCTATCATCAGCGCGGGCGGGCGCACTATATGCAAAGCCACTATGACCAGGCCATCGGCGATTACGACCGGGCGGCAGAGCTGAACCCCGACTGCATCGAGTGCATTTACGACCGGGGCGTGGCACACTCGGCGGCCGGAGATTATGCCGCCGCCGAAACAGATTTTTCCCTGGTGATCGAGCGACAGGCCGATTGGGGTGAGGCCTATTACCGGCGCGGCAACGCTCGCCTGGCTTTGGGCCAACCTGAAAAAGCCATCGCCGACTATAGCCAGGCCATCGCCCGCATGCCCGACCATGCCTTTTCATATCAGGGGCGCGGCATTGCCTACCGCCGGT
This sequence comes from uncultured Anaerolineae bacterium, assembly GCA_964449465.1. Taxonomy (GTDB): domain Bacteria; phylum Chloroflexota; class Anaerolineae; order JAFGEY01; family JAFGEY01; genus CAYRXM01. Next base: position 12,645 of record CAYVBK010000076.1, on the reverse strand, counting down.
TGGGACAACGCGAGGCTGCTCTGGCCGATTTTGAGCAGGTATTGGTTTTAACGCTGGACATGCAATTGTACGAGGCGGCACAAAAACAAATTCAGGACTTGGAATAAAAAAGGGTGTAGAAAGCGTGGAGAAACAGATTCCTCAAGACGGACAGGTGCGGGTCAATGTGGCCCTCCAGGTGGCCGGCATTGCCGCGCAAACGACGGCGGCGCTCCAGTCAGGCCAGACCGAGCGATGTGCCGAGTTGGAGCGCAAGCTGGCGCGGGTGCAGAGTCAACTCGATCCACTCAACTCACCACCGGGGTTGGTGGCGTTCATTGATGTGGTGCGCGGCCTCTTGCGCGGCCAGAACGTATCGGCACGAGCCGGCGGCCTGCCACCATCTTATCGCGCCGTGTATGAGCAGATGGTAGACTCGATCTCGCACACCAATCAGCCAGACGACGGCGAACTAACCCTGCGCCAGGTACTGGATGAGGTCACACACGATGTGATCGTGACTATGCAATACGGCACATGGACGCAGCGTCAAGAAATGGCCGGGGTGCTGTTCAAGATGCGCCAGGAATCGGCCAACCGCCTGTACCTGCTGGACCTGACCGACTTTTTAGAAGCCGCGCAGGCCTTGCTGGAAGGCCAGGACCCGGCCAATGCGGCCGCCCGCCTGCGCGGAACATTTCGCGACAAATGGGCGCAAATTTTGGACACCACAGAGGCATCGGGCACATAGGCAGAGCCGAGAGCCATCCATCACATGCTGGGCAGGCCCAGCAAAACCGAAATGCCCATCGTGAGCAGGCTGGCAAACCACAACCGCCACCGCCAGGGATTGTACACCCGCTGAATGCGTCGCTGCCGTAGACGAGCCGCCCGCTCATCCATGCGGGTCAACCACCCGCCACCCCCCTGATAAGGCTGGCTGTCGGCCGGGCTTTTGCTCTGACCGGGCCGGCGATTGAGCGATTCCAGGTCGGACGAAGAGGGCGCCAGCAGCCCGGCCAGCAGCACCAGCGACGCCGCCCAAAAGGTGGCATCGGACGCGCCGCGAAACGTAAACAGCCGTTTGGCCGAAAACAGGTCAGCGATCAGCAAAATCAGCAGAGCCGCTATCACGGCCGTGCCGGCAAATCCGCCCGACCAGGCAAAAAACTCTCCCACGCGTTTGCCCCAGGCTGGCCGGGGCTGTTCTTGATTCTCCTGTTGCTCCATCATGCCTCTAGTTTCTGTATTCCCATCTCGATACGGCGCATCACCCGCTCCCGCCCCATAATCGCCATCGTCTCGAACAGAGGCGGCGATACCTGCTTGCCAGTAACGGCCCCGCGCAGCACCCCAAACACTGCTCCGGCCTTGACCCCCAACGCGGCAGCCAGGTCGCGCAGCGGCGTCTCTAGCGACTCGCCATTCAACGCCGGCGCCGCCACGATCAGATCGCCCGCCTGCCGCAGCACCCTCAGCGAACCGTCCACGCCCAACTTTTTGTCCACCAACAGCTCGACCGGCGGCGGCGTGTCGGGCATAAAGACAAAGTCGGTCAGCGGAATGGCGTCGGGCAGCGTCTTGAGCCGCTCTTTGATAATCGGCGCAAGCAGAGTCAATGTCGGAATATCGGCGTTCAAACCAGCCTGCCGGTAAAAAGGCTCCAGCCGCCCGGCCAGGTCGGCGTCACTCAACTGTCGGATATATACCCCATTCAGCCATTCCAGCTTGTCATAATCAAAGCTGGCCGGCGAGGCGTTCAACCCTTGCAGCGAAAATTTCTCCAGCAGGTCGGCGCGGCTAAACATCTCGGTGTGATCGTCATAGCTCCAGCCCAGCCGGGCCACAAAGTTGATCATGGCTTCGGGCAAATAACCCTCGGCGCGAAAATCTTTGACCAACACCAGGTATTCCTGCCCATCGGCGCCCACCGTCTTGCGCTTGCTCATTTTGCCCTTGCCGCCCGGATCGAGAAAAATGGGCAGGTGAACATAGGCCGGAATGTCCCAGCCAAACGCCCGATAGAGGATCACGTGAATGGGGCAGGTAGACAGCCACTCGTCGCCGCGCACAATGTGGCTGATCGCCATCAGGTGATCGTCTACCACGTTGGCCAGGTGATAGGTGGGAAAACCATCGGACTTGAGCAGCACGATGTCTTCCAGCATCGAGTTGTCCACCGAAATGGGGCCGCGCAAAATGTCGTGAAACGAGGTGACGCCATCCAGGGGCGCCTTGATGCGCACCACAAAAGGCTGTCCCTGTGCCTTGTTCTCGGCCATCTGTTCGGGGGTCAGGCTGCGGCAGAGGCGATCATAGCCGGTGTGCTTGCTGCCGGCCCTGCGCTGTTGCTCGCGCACTTGGTCGAGCCGTTCGGCAGTGCAAAAGCAGGGATAGGCATGCCCTTGCGCGATCAGCCAATCGGCATATTGGCGATACAAATCGGTGCGCTGAGACTGGTAATAGGGACCGGCCGGCCCACCGACCTCTGGCCCTTCGTCCCATTGCAGACCCAACCAACGCAGGCTGGCGAGGATGTCAGCCTCGGCTTCGGGGTGATAGCGGGTGCGGTCGGTGTCTTCGATGCGCAGAATGAACGTGCCGTTATGTTGACGGGCCAACAGCCAGTTATAGAGTGCGGTACGGGCGCCGCCCACATGGAGATAACCGGTGGGGCTGGGCGCAAAACGCACACGAACAGGTTGATCGGGCATGAGTCCTCCTGAAAAAAAAGTTTGCCCACATTCTATTGATTTCATGTCAAAAAGCAAATAGTCGCCAACGCCCTCAACCGGCACATCACCTCGTCGGCAAGGGTCGGCCGGTCGGCATCGAACCAGCAGATGCGCGGGTCATTCAGTCGAAACCAGTTGTATTGCTGGCGGATAAAACGGCGCGTCTCTTTTTTGATCGCCACCACAGCCTGCGCCAGTGATTCGCTGCCGGCAAAATAATTTTTGAATTGGAGATAGCCCAGGCTGGACATGGCCGGTAGATGCCAGCCATACCCACGTGCCAGCAACCCGCGCACCTCATCCTCCAGCCCTCGCTCAATCATCGCATCAATACGACAATCAATGCGCTGATATAATGCTTCTCGTTCCCAGGTCAGGCCGATCTGGATGATGCGATAGGGCGGCGGCTCCTGGCCGCGCTGTGCCGAAAAAGGCTGCCCGGTATGCAGGCACACTTCGAGGGCGCGAACGACCCGCCGCACGTTGCGCGGATCGATCAGGGCGGCGGCACCCGCATCCAGAGCGAGCAACCGATCATACAAGGCCTGAGCGCCGTTTTGCTCGGCCTCGGCATACAGCCGGGCGCGCAGTGCCTCATCGGGAGCGACGCGGGGAATGTGCCACCCCTCGATCACGGCGCGCACATATTGCCCTGTCCCGCCGACCAACAACGGCAGCTTTCCGCGCCGCACCATATCGTCTATGGCGGCAAAAGCAAGCTGCTGATACACCGCCAGCCCAAATTCCTCGTCCGGCTCGACAATGTCAACAAGATGATGGCGAGCCTGCGCCTGCTCTTGCGGGGCGGGCTTGGCCGTGCCAATATCCATGCCGCGATAGACCTGCCGCGAGTCGGCCGAGACAATCTCGCCACCCAGTTCTTGGGCCAGCCGCACGGCCAGAGCCGTCTTGCCTGCGCCGGTCGGCCCGACCAGAGCGATTAAAATGGGTTGGTTGGCCAGTGTTCGATCATCCATAGCGCAGATTATAAAGCCGTCCTCTCTGCCGGTCAAACTCGCTCAAAAGCTCAATTGTGATTATAATAGGACGGTTCGGGTCGGCGGCTCAGGGTCGGCGGCTCGAAGAGCCGGCTACTCAAGGAGGCAATATGGACATTTTGATCATCGGTGCGGGGGCCATCGGCTCGCTGCTGGCCTTTCAACTGGCCCAGGCCGGCCATCAGGTGACGGCGATTGGACGGGCCAATTTTGTGCAGGCGGTCAACAGCCGCGGCATTTTGATCGAATCAGAGGGGCGGGGGCAGCGGTGTGACGCCGTGCGCGCCGTCGAAAGCATCGAATCGCTTCAGGACACCCCTGTTGATCTGGTCATCGTCACCACCAAAGTGTTCGATACAGCGGTGGCCGCTGTGCAGGCCTTGCCTTTTTTACAGCGAGGGGCTGCCGCGCTGCTAGTGCAAAACGGCTTTGGCGGCACCGAAATCGCCCGCGGCATCTGGGGCAACCAGCGTTTGTACGCCGCCGTGATCACAGTGGTGGTCGAGTTACTTCAACCAGCCATGATTCGCCCGCGCCTCAACAAAGGCGGCCTGAGCGTGGCCCCTATACGCGCTGGCGACGATGCGACCTGGTTGGCCGACCTGTTTACGCGGGCCGGCCTGTTCACCCGCCGTTACACCGATTGGCGAGCTATTCAATGGAGCAAATTGATGCTCAACATGCTGGCCAACGCCATTCCGGCCATCCTCGATTGGCCGCTGGAGCAGATTTATGTCAACCGAAGCCTGTTTGAACTGGAGCGAGACGCGCTGCGTGAGGCGCGAGCTGTAGCCACCAAAATGGGTGTTCGTCGAGTCAGCTTGCCCGGCTATCCGGCCGCCCTGACTGAATCGCTATGCGTGTTGCCTGTGGCAATTATGCACCCGCTGTTCAGCCGCATGGTGGTCGGTGGACGCGGCGGCAAACGCCCCTCGCTGCACATTGATCTGTCCAACGGCCGGCCGCGTTCCGAAGTCGAGTTTCTGAACGGCGCGGTGGCGCGGGCCGGCGAGAAATGGGGTGTGCCAACACCGATCAACCGGGCCTTGAACGACACCCTGTTGAGCATTGTCGAAGGGAAAACGGCCTGGAGCGAGTATCGCGGTCAGGCCGACCGACTGATTCACCGCGTCCGAGGTGGCGCGGAATGACCATTTACAGGAGGAGAAATGCTGAATCACGTTCAAATGGCTTTTGTGGGCGGCGGCACGATGGCCGAAGCCATCATCAAGGTGCTGCTGGATAAAGGGCTGGCCCAGGCTGTCCATGTCACGGTCAGCGAGCCGCGCCCCGATCGCGGCCAATACCTGAAGCGGCAATATGGGGTGCGCGTCACCACCGAAAACGCCCAGGCAGTTGAGGCCGCCGACCTGGTGGTGCTGGCGGTCAAGCCGCAGAGTATGCCGGCTGTGCTAAGCGACCTGCGCGACAAGATTCCGCCCCAGGCCCTGGTCTTTTCCATCGTGGCCGGCGTGCGGGTGGCCACCATCTGCAAGGGACTGGCGCACAAGATGGTGGTGCGGGTGATGCCCAACACCCCGGCGCAGATCGGGCAGGGTATGTCGGTGTGGATCGCCTCGCCTCAGGTAACCGACATCCAGCGTGAGCAGGCGCGGGCGGTGCTGCAAGCGATGGGCAAAGAATTATATGTGCATATCGAGGATCAACTCGATATGGCTACGGCGGTCAGCGGCACCGGGCCCACCTATGTCTTTTTGATGATGGAAGCGATGATTGACGCAGCGGTACATTTGGGTTTTGCCCGCCAGGACGCCAAACTGCTGGTGGTGCAGACGGTGTTGGGGTCGGTGTTATTTGCCGAACAGTCGGACCGGCACATGGCCGAACTGCGCAACATGGTCACGTCGCCGGGCGGCACCAGCGCCGATGCGATTTATCAACTGGAAAAAGGCTCTTTGCGCACGGTGCTGTCCAAAGCGATCTGGGCGGCCTATCAAAAGAGCCGCCTGCTGGCCGAGATGGCCTCGGCGCCCAACGGCCCGGAGCGGCCTGAGTAAGCCTCGCCGCCGATTGAGCCTGTCAAAATCGGGCCTGTTGGTTTCGACAGGCTCACCCCGCCGAGCGTTGAGGGGCTTGAGATTTGCTTTGTCGTTCGATGGTTTCCAGCGTGCGTGATACTTCGGCAATGGCGGCGCGCTGCTTGCGATACAGGTCCGATTCGCTGATGGCCAGGCGGTTGGCAATGTCATTCACCCGCCACCCTTCGCGGAATTTCAAATCGAGGATGTTGTAGAGGGTCCATTCGGACGAGGTCATACTGCGCTCGCCGGCCGGCCGCAGCGCGTCTATGGCCTGCTGAAGCACATCGCGCAAGGCGCGCACACTGTCGCCCTGATAGGCTTCGACCCGCGCCCCCACGGCCCGCAGCTTGAGCAGAGGGCTGTGCGTCAGGTTGGGACCACCCCAATAGTGAGTCAAGGCGTCTTTGACCCAGCGTGTCAGGCCGGGGTTGTCAATCGGACTATCGGCAGCCAGGGGCGGCGGCGAAGTCACATAGCGCATCAGATGATGCTGTTCTTGAATTTTGGCAATATCGGGCATCATTTCTTGCAGGGCGGCAAAGATGCCCTCTTGAAGCCGCCGATCTTCCAGCGCAGTCTCGGCCTGCTCGATCAACGACCACACCGACTCGTCTACCTGCGGCGCGGCAGCCCAGCGTTCGATCACCAGCAGGCCCGAAATTGCGTCTCGATGATGATCGTACAGTGGCAGCAGCAAATGGCCGTCTATTTCCTGAAACGACCGCTGACGCGGCAGAATGGGCAGCGTATCAAACGCGCTGCGTGGATTGTAGCGTTCCAAAAAGGAGCGCGCAACCCGGTCACTGCCGCAGTGCGCCTCAATCCGAAAACGATCCTGGCGCAGCGTGACCACAAAGGCCTGGCGCACGCGCAGCAATTCGGCAATAGAAGACAGGATATTTTCCAAAAACTGTTCCAGGTCGCTGGGGGTCAGCAAACGGGTATCAAGAGCTTGCAACCAGGCCACTTCACCCACATCCTGACGGTAAACCAGGCGGTTCAAAAAGGGCCGGGCCAGGTTGATGCCCATTTGCCCCAGAATGATGGTCAGCGCGGCCACAAACAGGGTGATCAGGTCGCCCGACATGCCCAACAGCATTTCAATCTGAGGCAAGGTGACAAAAATGACCACCACCAGCGAGGCCAACAGCGGCCCACGCAGCAGATATTCGATCAGATTGTACTTGATCACCCGGTCGGGGTTGAACGCGCCAAAATAAGCCACCGTATAGGCCATCATCACCAACATCAAAGCCACACCCACATTGCCGATCAGCAAGATGAGCAGCAGCATGGCCGTAGGAAACAGAGTCGGCAGCGTTGAAATCAACATAAAGGGGAACGCGCCCATTGCCGGCGCAGCAAACGAGAGGGTGAGGTAACCCATGCGTCGCCGCGAAGTGGAGGTGAGGCAGCGTTTGCGCGCCCGGTTGACATTGATGGCACCATTAATGATCACGGCAAAAAAATAGACGGCAAACACTTCAAACAGAGGGCCGGCTTGAAGGCGAGGAGGAAAGGGCGCGTCAATGCCATCCCAGACAACCCAAGGGGTGAGAATGACCAAAAGCAGCGTGGCCGCACCGCCCAAATAACTCAGGCGCACCACATTGTGCCGCAGCCGCGAAACGCTGCCGGTGGTATTGAGCAGAGCATCGGAGAAATGCAAATAGGCCGCCGGCACAAAAGCAATGCCCACCCACTGCAACTTGAGCCAGACCAAGGTCCATTCGGCCGATTCGCTTTGTAAAATGATCAGGTCGCCCAGATAGGCGATCATGACAAAGGCTACCAGGACACAAAAAGCCCGCCCCACTGCGCTGCGAGCATTGTGGCGCAGGATGTAAACGACCAGAGAAAAGCCTGTGAGCAGGATCGCCGAAGTCAGGATTTTATTGGCGATTCCCAATATGGATGAAATGAGACCAGCTTCCATCGAGATCAGACGTTGAGCGAGAAAAATAAAGCAATATCGCGATTGACAAAATAATGATCGTTAAAACCGCAAAAGCCAAAGCCATTCTTTTCGCAAAACGAGATGGCCGGATGATTCTTGGTCTGCACGGCCACCATCAAACGAGACAATTTTTTGCTGCGCGCCCAGGCAACCCCGGCCTTGAGAAAGGCAGTCGCAATGCCCTGCCGGCGAAAGGGCCGCCCGACGATCAGGTGTGAAATCCAACCGGCCTTTTGCCATGGGCTGACATCAAACTGGACATAGCCGAAAATCTGCGCCGTGACCGGCGGCGCGTCGGCTTCTGACGAGGCAGCCGACCGACTCAAATCGGCGATGGACTTGTCTGACGAAACCAGCACCGTCGAACCGTTATTCCAACACCAGGCCAGATCGTCGCGCTGACGGGGATAAGCCACGTGCATCACCCGGGGCAGGCGCACCGGTTGAAAGCGGATCGAAATGTGGCCGTTGTCTTGGCGCTGCTCCATTTGCCACACATGGCCGGTCTGCGAATCGGCGTTCAGAGCCAGGCAGCCATCCAGATCGGATAAAAGAGCCGGTCGAATGATCATTGATATTTTTCCTTGCCCAGACACAACTGCCCGACCTCCAAACCTGTGTCGGGGTGAGCAGTTTGCACCCAGATATTGAGAGAGATTATAGCATCACTTGGGACAATGGGCAACCAAAGGAGGGGTCATGGATCTGTTACTGGGGCGTGACGCCAAAACCAACAAACCGGTCTACCTTTCGGCCGGCGGAGCGCGAGCGGTGTTGATCTGCGGCAAGCGCGGCAGCGGCAAGTCGTATGCGCTGGGTGTGTGGGTGGAAGAATTGCTCAATGTGTACGGCCAGGATGTTGTGCCGATCATCATTGACCCGATTGGTGTGTATCATACCATGTCATTGAGCAACGACGCCGAAAGCGAACCGCTTTACCGTCATGGCCTCAGCCCGCGCGGGTGGCCGGTACGCCTGCTGGTGCCGGGTGAACCGACGCTGCGCTATGACCCGCAAGTGTTGGAGGCTATGCAGAGGCGCAACATCGCCCTGGACGCGCTGCGTTTTAACGCCTGTGACCTGTCACCGGATGGCTGGTGCGACCTGTTTGGGGTCAGCGTCAATCAGCCCAGCGGCATTGTGCTGTACCGGGCGGTACAATGGTTGACCAGACAGGCTGGCGAGACCTACCCGCCGCGCCAGCCTTTTACGGTGCAAGACATTGCCGACGCCGTGCAGGCCGATGGGCTGGCCATCGAGTTGTCGCAGCAGGCCTTGATGAACCGCCTGGAAGCAGCGCACAGTTGGCGATTGTTCAATTCGGAGCGCGTCTATGTGCCGTTGGAGGCCACTTTTGTGCCGGGTGCGGTCAATGTGGTAGACCTCAGTCGCCTCGATCCCGGTGCGCGCGGGCTGCGCAACCTGGTAGTGTCGGTGATCGCCCGCAACCTGTTTCGCGCCCGCGCCGATGCCCGCCTGCGAGAAGCCTTTGGCCTGGCCGCCCCGCTGCCGCGCGTATGGCTCTGCCTCGATGAGGCGCATCAATTTGTGCCATCTGGCGGCTCGACCCTGTCCAAAGAGGTGCTGATTCGTTGGGTCAAAGAGGGCCGGCAGCCGGGCCTCTCGACCATCATCGCCACCCAGCAGCCCTCGGCGGTAGATTGGGATGTGCTTTCACAGTGCGATGTGATTTTGGGCCACAAGCTGACCACCAAAGCCGATGTGAATGCCCTCAACGCCCTCAGCCACGATTACATGCCCGCCGAACTCAAGGCCTATATCAAAGAACTGGAACGGGTGGGGCAGGCCGTGCTGGTAGACGATGAACGCGAACAGGTCACACTGCTGCACATCCGCCCGCGCCAGAGTCGGCACGGCGGCAGCGCGGCCGGCAGCGAAAAAGAGTGGAGCATCTGGGATGCCTGAAAAGGATAATCAACGATGAACGATGATGATAAAACCGCGACCGCGCGGGTGCAGGCTGCATTGGATGCCTTGAATTTGAACATTCAAGTGCAACGATTCGAGACCTCGACCGGCACCGCTTCAGAGGCGGCCGCCGCAGCAGGCTGCGACCTGGGGGCCATTGTCAAGTCGCTCTGCTTTGTGATTCAAGAGCGACCGGTGCTGGTGCTGGCCGCCGGCGACCGACAGGTGAATAGCAGGCTGCTGCGGCAGCTTTACAACGCTTCCAAACGGCAGGTGCGCATCGCCGATCCGCAGACGGTAGAACAGGTAACCGGATTTGCCGTAGGAGGCGTGGCCCCTCTGGGCCACCTGACGCCCTTGCCGGTGTTGGTTGACCGCAGCCTGTCGCGCTTTGAGGTGGTCTATGCCGCCGCCGGCTCGCCGCACACCCTGTTTGCCATCCCCTATGCTACCCTGGTGCAGATCACCGGCGGGCAGGTGTGTGACGTGACCGAGGACCGATCTGAAAATAGCGCGTGTTGAAACGTGCGGCGGTAGGAGGCTGTCGGAGATCCCTGTGACTTGACCCATAACTTTGCCGTTTGGCAAGCTTATGCTTCCCAATAGCACGGGTCTGTGTTTTCTGTCTCTGCTGTCAAAGTTGGTGGGTGATGTGGGTCAGCCCGGGCTAGCACCGAAAAAACCGACTGTCGCTGTATGTAAACACTTGCTTGGTTGAGCAAGCAGTCACAACGGGCCAATGATTTGGCTGTCCTCATCCGACCTTCTGGCGGTGAGCAGATAAAGAGCGCCAAAATCCGAGCGGTGTGCCTGTGTTGCCCCCTGCGGCGATTCGTAGCGGGAGACACGGCAATAGTCTGGGTTGATAGGCAGACCGGGCACTGCCAATCCGCGATGGTCTCCTCACGTGATCTTGGAATTGTTCGACATTCGAGATGGTTCTATAATGTGGTTGTGTTGGATATGCGACGCCCGATCGACAACCTATCGTCCAGCAACTTCGGGCGGTGATGTGATAAGATCCTCACAGGATTGGTATGTACTTTGCCCATCAAGACTTGAACGTGCTTTTGTGAGCAAAATGAGGAGGTACTTGATGAAACGATTCTCCAAATTTCTAGGCAACATACTGGGACTGGCGAGTCTGGCTATATTGGCTGTGGTCTTGGCTCTCATCTTCAGCAGTTTGGGAGATAAGCAGGCGCCATCTGTCTCCCGCTCTCCACGCCAATCTCCTACCGCAATTTCTGTCGAGACACGTAAGCCAACACCATCAGTCACCCTCACACCTGAGGACACGACTTTCAGATCGCCATTGCCCACGCCAACAAAGGCACCTACTAATACTCCCTTCCCAACGGCTACCCCTACGCTTCCGCCAAGTGCTACGCCTACTCCTCGTATTTTACCTACTGTTCCTGGCCCATTCCCTCCAGGTCCGAAGGTAATATATTCTGAGAATACACATAACAGCACGGTGACTTTTTGGGCAGCCAGCGCTACTGACCCTGTCCATCGACGACCTGTAGCCACAGCTGCCGACCCTCGTGATTTCGGGATCCATGCTGCCCTATCTCACGATATGACTCGAATTGCATATGTTGCTTTGCCACCAGGCACCGGACACGACCGTTCCATAGCAGAATTGTGGGTAGTGAACATTGACGGCTTGGAGAGCTACAAGTTGATGGAACAAGTAGATCTCGGTCCCTATGTCAATTATCCACTTTGGTCTCCAGACGATCAACACATCGTCGTTCTCCGGCAGTCGTCCCACGAGACACTCATTATTCAAACTATCTCCAAAGTGGACGCTAAGACTGGGGAGGAAACGATCTTGGTGCAGGGTGACGAAACAGATCGTCTAATCCCCTTAGCCTGGGCTCCAGATGGACACAAGCTCTATTACCATCGATGGGTAGAAGGCAAGCCAACGGTATGGTCGGTTGCCAGGAATGGGGGCGTCCCTCAGTTTGTGACAGCCCTCAATGAGGGTGAGTCCTATCCGCTGTGTCATTATTTGTCGCCTGATGGTACAAAGCTGCTTTGTAGCGACCTTAAGAACCGCGATCCGGTGCAGTATCAAGTGATAGTTGTATCTGTGGAGGGAGCCAAGGAAAAGCAAGCAATTGAAGCAGCATCTGGGGCAAGTGAACATTACGATCCGATTTGGAATACCTATGATCACGAGATTACAGTGGGTATTCCTCCACAAGGCCAAACGCGTGCGCAACTGCGAGTGATCAACATTACAACCAGAGGAGTACGTGATCTTCCCCTTGAGGATGAGACTTTCTATGTCCCTCGCTCTTGGTCTCCGGATGGTGAATGGCTGGCTGCGCACGAACATTCTAAATCAGGAGGAGACATCTATCTGATCAGTTCCAACGGGATGCGAATTCACCGTATCCCGGTCGTCGGAGCTACAAGTATCCTCGGTTGGGTTACCGCTGATCTGGCAACAGCTACAAAGTAGGAGTCGAATTATGAAGGCTACTCTCCCTTCTTTCCATCTCCTTTGGTAGATTATACTGTGTATCTTTGCCGCCGTCGCACTGGCAGTAATTGTTGACGTACCACCCAGTGAAGTAGCAGCTGGCACGTTCATATCACCTATGAGTGTTCCCACCTGTTCTCCACAGAACACCCCAACACCTGAACCAGCGTGTGTAGCTCTTCCTGCACCTGTTCTCGGATACCAGCCACAATCTACTGACATGGTTGATACTTTTCACCGCGCTGGCACCAATCGACTGGGAAACGAAGGACCTGCTTTGCCACAAGTCGAAAAGCACCCAACACCAACTATGATCCCTCCCTATACTCCCTGCATTCTATTGGAGTCTATGGCTTATGTCGAGAATACCGGCTGGTTGCAGTTCGATGCCAGTTATGGTTCGTGTGGCTATACGGTCTTGGCATCTGATTGTGGCTATGGCGCAATGCAAATCACTGATCTGAAAATAAACCTGGTCAGGCGGTCATTTCCAACGCCGGGCTTGCCT
>CAYVBK010000075.1:0-16474 GCA_964449465.1 uncultured Anaerolineae bacterium | reverse complement strand
TCGTTTTTAATCTAAAAGTTTTTTATATGTCCATCAAAAATGAACGAACCAAAAGGTGGAACTTGTCAAAAAAACGAGCAGGTCTTTTTCTAACATTGCTCTACGGGCTGTTATTGCTCGCCTGGCTTCCGGCGATATTGTTGCCGGAACCACAAAAACAGACGGCCTATACTGCGCTATGAGCGCTGCGGCTACCAAAACAGTGACGGCTTACTCCCCTGCGACATGGGCGAACAGCGCAGGAAATCTCTGTTTATAGTATTTAATGAGACTCTTTGTCACTTTGCTCCTCAAAATGACACCCCAAAAGGCTAATTTTTGGCACAAAATAGGTCGTCATATCTTGACAATTTGGCGTGGGTGTGATATACTATATGCATATTACACATAGATGTAACCGGAAAGGAGCTATCTATGCCGCACTGTCATCGTTGGCGAGGAGGGCGAGGAGATGGAGTCTGCCCCCGGCGGATCGACCGCTTTTTAGAGCCATGCCTGCTGTTGCTACTGCATTGTCGCGAGGCGCACGGCTATGAACTGCTGGAAGACCTCAAGCCGTTTGGCTTTGAACAAGATCCGGTAGATTCGAGTACGGTGTATCGCTTTTTGCGGACGATGGAAGAATTAGAGCTGGTCACTTCGCGCTGGGATGCCGGCAGCGCCGGGCCGGCACGCCGGCTGTATCAACTAACCGAAGAAGGGAATCGCTATCTGGCCGGCTGGGTGCAAGATTTGCGCGAAACTGACCGTGTTCTGCATCATTTTTTGGAAACATACGATGCACACATGGAACAACATCAAGAATTTGAGGAAAGGAGGTGATTTGAATGCCAGCAAGAGACGGAACTGGCCCAATGGGTCAGGGACCCGAAAGCGGTTGGGGCATGGGCAGGTGTGCGCCTGACCAGGCCTACCGGGGACCGGGGCGGGGTTTTTTCTGCCTGGGTGGGTTTGGCAGTGGCAGAGGGTGGCGGCACTGGTTTCATGCCACCGGGCTGCCGCTCTGGGCCCGTTGGAACACACTGCCCTCTCGCGAGCAAGAGAGTGAGGTGCTCAAGAGCGAGGCAGAGATGCTCAAGGAACGGCTTGACACCATCAACAAGCGCATAGACGAGTTGAGCCGGGAGTAAAAGTCCATCGAGGAGGCGCAGGGGCAGGCCAACAAGCGTGGCGGCATGCTGCCTGCCCTGCGCTACCCACCTGCGTGGGTCTATGTAGATTATACCTAAATCAGAGAGGACTGCAAATGAAAATCGTCGTTTCTGCCCAGGAAAACAGCCTGGACGCGCCGGTCAGCGCGGTGTTTGGTCGTTGCCCGACATTGATCCTGATGGACAGCGAAACCTTTGAGTTTGAAGCCGTGCCCAACCCGGCTATGGCCCAGAGCGGTGGAGCCGGTGTCCAGAGCGCCCAATGGGTAATTGACAGCGGGGCGCAGGCTGTACTCACCGGCAACCTGGGGCCGAATGCTTTTGCCGTGCTGCAAGCGGCCGGCGTGCCCGGCTATCTGGTTTCTCAAGGAACGGTGCGTCAGGCCGTTGAGGCGTTTCTGGCCGGCCGGTTGCCAGTGATGAGCCAGGCCAGCACCGCCGATCACGCCGGTTTGAACCAACAGCCTGTATCAGCCACACAGATGGGCAGACACGAGGCGAAATTGGCGGCTCTGCGTGAGCGTTTGCGATCATTGCGGCAAGAACTGGCCGAAACGCTTGAACAAATTGAACAATTGGAAAAGGAGTGTTAAACAATGCGTGTCGCAGTGTCAGTAGACAACAAAAATGGTCTGGACAGCGTGGTCAGCCCTCACTTTGGGCGTTGTCCCTATTTTGTTCTGATTGATCTGGATGGCGAGCGAGTAGAAGACGTGCAAGCGGTAGACAACCCGTATTACGGCAATCACCAGCCGGGCCAGGTGCCAGCGTTTATCCACAGCCTGGGCGCCAACGTGATGTTGACCGGTGGTATGGGCGGCCGGGCGATCATGTTCTTTGATCAGTTGAACATCCATGGTGTGACCGGCGCGTCGGGCACGGTGCGTCAATCGCTGGAGCGGTATCTGGGCGGCCAACTGCGCGGCGCTGCGCCGTGCAGCGAAAGCCAGGCACACGGTCACGGCAACCTGCCTGCTGAAGGCAAGTATGAGCAAGACGAACTGGGCCGGCTGCGCGAAGAAGCCGAGGCTTTACACCGACAGTTGGGCGAAACCGAAGAGCGACTGAATCGGGCCGCTTACAGCGATGATTAGCTATCAACAGATCGGCCTCATTCACAGCCCCTTCAAAGGCATTGAGGGAGTGCCTATCCAACCCAGGTGGGCCGTCGGTATCCGGGGCACGGTAGAGATGCTGCCCCAGTTTGTCCAGGGGCTCGAGGATATGGATGGCTTTTCACACATTATCCTGCTGTACCATTTGCACCTGGTTGTGGAGAGCAAGCTGATGGTGACTCCTTTTCTGGATTCCCAACCCCGTGGCGTCTTTGCCACTCGCGCCCCAACGCGCCCGAACCCGATCGGGCTGTCCATGGTCAGGCTGGTGAGCATTGAGGGAAATATCTTGCACATCGAGAACGTGGACATTGTGGACAAGACGCCGCTACTGGATATCAAGCCTTATGTGCCAGAATTTGATCGGAACGAGACCGTTCACACCGGCTGGCTGGAACAGGCGCTGAACATGGCGCACTCCCCCAGGTCAGATGACCGGTTCCGATAAAGGGGTGGAATTCAGCCAGGCTGCCCGGCCACGCGGCAGCGGGGTTGTGCGTAGAGCATATCTTTTCCGGCAGAAAACAACTCGTATAGAAAATACAACTTTGGCGCGTTTACCAAAATCACTGCTCCGGCCACGAATCGCTGTTTGCTCTGCGATGCGCACTGAGGGCAGATGTCGTCTGCCCATGCCCGGCAGAGACGCAACTCAACCCGGAGGCACATAGATGATCCTGACTGTTGCCAGTGGAAAAGGAGGCACCGGCAAGACCACAGTTGCTGTCAGTCTAGCACTCAGCCTGGCCAACAAACATCCTCTGCTCCTGGACTGCGACGTAGAAGAGCCCAACGCCGCCCTCTTTATCAAGCCGATCATCCAGGATCGCTGCGAGGTAGGGCAGATGGTGCCAGAGGTGGCTCTCACACGGTGCAACTATTGTGGTCGTTGCGCCGAGGTATGCCAGTATCACGCCATCGCCGTTGTCGGAACAAGGCGCAGCACCGCTGCGCCCGTGCTTGTTTTCCCCGAACTCTGCCACGGCTGCGGCAGTTGCACGCTCACCTGTCCTGCAGAGGCGATTCGCGAGGTGCTGCACACGACGGGAACCATCGAGCAGGGATGGGCAGGACCGGTCGAGTTTGTCCAGGGGACGTTGAATGTGGGCGAGCCGATGGCCGTCCCCATCATCCGCCAATTGAAACGCCGAACCCTCCCATCGAATGTTGGCGACCGGCCGATCATCCTGGATGCCTCGCCAGGCACAGCCTGCCCGGTCGTCGAGGCGATGCGCGAGGCAGATTTCGTGCTGCTGGTTACCGAGCCGACCCCCTTTGGTCTGCACGATCTGTGCCTGGCCGTTGAGGTAGCCCGCGACGAATTGCACCTGCCCGTCGGCGTGGTGATCAACCGCGATGGGATTGGTGACCGGGGTGTGGACGAATACTGCGCCGCCGAAGGGGTGCCCATTCTAATGCGCATCCCGCTGGATCGGCGCATTGCCGAGGCCTATTCAGAAGGGATACCATTGGTGCAAGCGATGCCAGAATACCGTCAACAGTTTCTCAACCTGTATATAGCCATCGAAAAACTGGCCGCAAGGATGAAGGAGTAATTTTACGATGAAACAGATCGTCATTCTCAGCGGCAAGGGCGGTACCGGCAAAACCACCGTCGCGGCAGCACTGGCTCACCTTGCCTCGCGCGAATTTTCTGTCATCCTGGCCGACGCCGACGTGGACGCGGCCAATCTGGAGCTGGTGCTTGATCCTGAAAAGCAGGAAACCCGGCATTTTACAGGCACCAGGTCGGCAGTGATTGAACCGTCTCGGTGTACGGCCTGCGGGCGCTGCGCCGAGGTCTGCCGTTTTGAGGCGATCATCCCCGGCAAAGAGGCATATCGGGTCAAGGAGCTGACTTGCGAGGGCTGTGCGTCTTGCCTTTACCAATGTCCTGCCCATGCGATCCGGATGGATGAGCGGCAGAATGGACAGTGGTTTCGCTCCAACACCCGCTTTGGGCCACTCTTGCACGCCCGCCTCTTTGCCGGGCAGGAAAACTCGGGCAAGCTGGTCACGCTGGTCAAACAGCAGGCCCGGCTGATAGGCCAGGACACAGGCGCAGCATTGCTACTGGTAGATGGGCCTCCAGGCATCGGTTGCCCGGTCATTGCAGCCAGCTCTGGGATGGATCTGGCGCTCCACATCATCGAGCCAACGGTTTCTGGCGTACACGACCTGGAACGCATATTGGCAACGACCGATCACTTTGGCGTACGCTCATTGGTCGCTATCAACAAAGCCGATTTGAACTTGAAGCAGACTCAAGAGATTGCTGCCTTGTGTGCAAAGCGCGGCATCGAGATCGCTGGTCACATTCCGTATGACGAGGTGGTGATCAAGGCAATGGTGCAAGGCAAATCGGTGACCGAATACGCCAATGGCGCGGTGACGGAAGCACTGTGTCAGGTTTGGGATGAGGTCAAAAAGCAGCTGTTTCCCGGCAGTTCAGGATAAGAATCAGGACTTGCAAAATGTTGGTTGAGCCGGTCGAAACCAGCGTCTTGGCATTAAAATAGATATTTTAGCGCAAAAATTGCACCGCATTTCTTGGTCTCGATACGGCGCTAAAGCACCTACTCAATCAGCCAACTACAAAGTCCAAGAATGTTGGGCGACCGGGTAACTGGGTGTGAGCTTGATTGTTTTGCACAAACAGAGTGGTGACATGGAACTGAAATGTGCGGTTTGTCGGATACAGGCCTGCCGCCAAGAGCCGGGCAACAAGCCCTATCCTCCCTTTTGTCCGATGGCTCTTGAAAACAAGAACCAGGCCTTGTGCGGGGCTCAGGCTGCCTATGAGGAACCGGAAACGCGAGAACTGGCCCAGGCTGCGGCACGCACCGAGGCGGCGGGCTATTGCAAGGAGACTCGCGTCGAGGAAGTGATGAACCTGGCCCGGCGACTGCACGTCCGCCGACTGGGCATTGCCAGCTGTATCGGACTCATCCAGGAGGCAAGGTTGTTGCAAGAGATACTGGAGGCCAATGGCTTTGAGGTGTTCAGCGTGTGCTGCAAGGTGGGTTCGATCCCCAAAGAAGCGGTCGGTTTGAGCGATGAGGACAAGATTCATCCCGGCGAGTTTGAGGCGCTGTGTAATCCCATCGGCCAGGCTCTCTTGCTCAACGAGGCCGGGACGGGGTTGAACATCGCTGTTGGCCTGTGCGTGGGACACGACAGCTTGTTTTTCCGCCATTCCCAGGCGCCGGTGACAGTATTGGTAGCCAAGGATCGAGTGACGGGGCATAATCCCGTCGCTGCTCTCTATACCAGCCATTCGTACTATCGGCGGCTGCGAGAGGACACCGGATGATCGCTTTGAGAGTGATTTGCTTCAGACCATTGAGACACAGCCTGAGCATCAACAACAGCCACTCAAACAGTGTTTGGCGCACATTCAGGATTCGCACTCATTTGATCAACGCCTCACTACAAATGATCCGCGGCAAGGCATCATTCTCATCCTCACCGATGACCGGGGTTCTGATCTCATCCACCCCATAGATATGATAGACATGGCTCAATGCATTGAGCAGTGCTTCGCCACGAATTTCTTCTCTGCGGATGCGGTTCAACTCGCTACGCACGGCGGGTCGCGAAATGGTACGTCGAAAAGCAGCCTCCAGCACCACAATTTGACGGCGCAGGTCTTCGCTTGTAGCCCTATCATAGAACAGGCGGAGTTCCTGCAACACATACCGCTGCGCTTGGGTCAGCGAAGCAGTGTGTGAACGCTCGGCACGTCGGGCCTGCACTTCCCGATCAAACTGACGCTTGACCTCCATCACGGTCGCGTTGTACCCTTCAGGCAAAGGCGCCGCGGGCGTATCTGGTTCACATTTGAGCAGACCCAGGATCCTCGGCACGTCGCGACTGACGATCTCGCCATAGCGATCCACCAGGTACAATTGCCGGTATTGACCTGCCCGGCAAAACACCATGGTTCCTTGGGGTAAATCAGAACTGTGATCGCTCATCTGGCGACCACAGCGGATGCCGTCTCGCAGGCCGGCGATCCGCTCATACAAAGCCGGTTGGTCTTGTTCGAGCTGGCGAATCATCTCTTCGGCCTGGTTCAAGTCCAAAAACTCGTCCTGGTCGCCTTCCTCATAACGGCCCATCTCGCCGCCCGTGTAAATGGTGTACATGGCATCTTGATTGATTCGCTCACCCGGATCGAGAATGGCCGCATCCTCGCCAATCGTGTCATGAATTTCTTGAATGCGGCGGGCCAGCTTGTCGCGCAGCCCCAGGTTTTTTTCCAGTTCGGTTTCGGGCAGGAAATTGTAGCCATAGATCACATCGTATTCGGAACCGATGCGGTCGATACGCCCGAACCGCTGGATCAGCCGCACCGGATTCCAGTGCAAATCATAGTTGATCACCTTGTCGCAATCCTGCAGGTTCAACCCTTCAGAAAGCACATCTGTGGCCACCAGGGTGTCGATTTCGGGCGTCCCTTGCGGCGGTCGATGCTGCGGGTTGGCGCGCGGCGCAAAGCGACCGACGATCTCGGCTTTGCTTTTCTCGCGGCTGTAAATGACCTCGATACCCCCATCGCCAGAGGAAGGGAGTTTGGCTAGATTGTCATAAATATACTGTGCCGTGTCCGCATACTGGGTAAAGAGCAGCCGTTTGCCCTGATTGAGTGGTTGGCGCGCCAGCCATGTTTTCAGTGTTTGCAGCTTGTCGTCTTGTTCCGGCGAGATGGCGGCTACCAGGTCGTGCATTTTGAGCAAGATTTGTATGTCGTGCTCAATGTCGGCGCGCAGGGAGACGAGGTCAAAATCCTCGACCGCATAACGGCCGCTGACCTGGGCCAGCGCGTCTAGCAATGCCTGCTCTTCCATCTCGTCCGACTCGTACAGCAGCGACTGCGCCTCCTCGCCGGCCGGGATGATGCCTTGCGCCAAAGCAGCCAGGAATGCCTGGTGCGTGCGCAGCAGACGCTGCACGGTCTGGCGAAAAGCATAGACGCTGGATTCAAATCGCTTGAACAGCATCACCCGCATCAGCCCGCGCAGGTTGGCGCCTGCGCGCTGCAAGTCGACATACGGGGGATGATTTCGCCGCTCCGGCCGGACATAGTTCCAGAGTCCGTAGCGAGCATAGGTGAGGCTTGGGTCAGACCTGACAGGTTTCGGAAAACCTGTCAGGTCTTGAGCGCACCCCAGGTAACCGCGCAACTGCCCGTAAAGGCCAGCATAGGTAGCTTCAATGCTGTACGTGATGGTCTCCAACCGGCGCACGGGAAAAAACTGCTTGCGATGTATGCCATCGCCTCGTCCACCCACCAGGACATAGGCGCGACGTTGGCCGTCTCGATAGGGGGCAAAATGGTCTGGGTCCACACGCTGCCCGGTTTCGGCATCATAGCCATACCAGCGCAAGACGTGCGTCCGCGTGCGGCGGATGAGCACATAGGCCAGCAGCGCCGGCAGGCGGCGTTCGCCTTGCTCGACCAATTGAAAGAACTGCCGCAGGTTGGGCGGATCGACCGGCAGATCGGTGACTTCTTGCGGGTGGAACAAGCGCAGCTGATTGTGAATGTCCCAGACGGAGCGGTTGCGCGGCGTGGCGGTCAGGAACACGCAGCGCCGGTCGCTGGTGGATAAAAAGCTCTCCAGCACGCGATATCGCTGGCTGTCAGTGTTGCGGAAATTGTGGCTCTCGTCCACCAGCACAAAATCGCGATAGCGGAACCGCTCGTCGTGCAGCATCCACTCGACGCCATGCCGCTCGTCCTCGCGCAGAAACCCCAGCGAGAGCACGCGAGCGTTGAGCTGGTAGGCTTCGTTGTAATGCTCCCACATCTCGACCAGGGGTGCCGGGCAAATGATCAAGGAGCGAGCGCGGTCATGCCGTTCAAAGTGCTTGACGATCGCTGCGCCGATGTAGGACTTGCCCAGGCCGACCACATCGGCGACGAAACAGCCGCCGTAACGCCGGATCATTTGCACCGCCTGGCGCACGGCCTGCTCTTGAAACTCGGCCAGGACGGCAGTAATGTCGTCGCGCCACAGGAACTCTTCGGCTTGGGCCCCTTCCAGCCGGTCGCGCACCAGTTCGTACAGCGTTTTGAGGTAAATCTCGTACGGCGTGACCTGTTCCAGCGGCCACGCGCGGCGCAATTCTCGCATCAGATGAGTCTCAAAATCCTGCGCTTCGGCCCACAGGCTCTCAAACCAGGCCGTCAGCCCGGCGTGATTGTCGTTGCCATGCACGAGCACATTGAGTTCGGTGTTGGAGAGGATGCCGGAGAGGGTGAAATTGCTCGAACCGACGATGGCGATGCCGTGTTCCTGGCGAGGCAAAGGCCGGCCGGCCGCGTCATAGACCGGGCCATAGTCAAAGATGTAGGCTTTGGCGTGCAGGCGGCCCTGCGTGTACACGCGCACGTGCAGGCGGCCTTGTTCGATCAGACGAACCAGGACGCTCACCAACCGCTCGCTCTGATCGGTCTGGTCCAGCAAGGCCGCCGCCCGGCCGACGTTCTCGGCAGTGGCGGCGATGGACAGGTCGATGTCGGCGCGACGGGGATAGAGTATGGCCTCGGCGGCGCTTTGCACCTGCTCCAGGCGGCGATAGCCCTCGGCGATCTGCTCGATGGTCTCGCGGTTAGAGGTATTGCCGATCAACAGACGCAGTTCGGCCACGTTCTCCAATGTATCGGCCACCGCCTCCAGGCCGGAGAGAAAGAAATAACCCACAGCAAAGCGCGCCGCCTGGCTGCCGGGCAAGATGCGGCAGATGTGGTCTACCAGTTTTTCGTCTCGATTGTCAATAATGTCGTGGGGCATCGAACTCCTTTGCAATATGCCCAGCCCTGGGTTTTCTCTGGTCTTGACAAGATATGTCCAAGTATGGTATATTGGTAGATGATAAATGAACCAGCAGTTTGTTCAAAATCACTCCTCTGTATGCCAAAGTCGGCTTTGCATGCCGTGCGCCCGGTATCCGGGCCTAGCTACAGAGGGGTGATTTTGTTTATATCGAATGGATTTCTGCGTGTGTACCAGTTGTCTGGATATCGTTTGTTGTCATACAAGTCCACAAGCAGACTCACCTTTTCCTCGACAGCTCTGTAATACCGCATCTCGCCTCTGGTAAAAGCCCGGTAAATGGCCCAATTCATATAGTCAATTACACTCAGGCAGGGTTCGCCTTGAGGGGTCTGTGCCTGCACATCAAAAGTCGTCGTGACCTGTGCACCCCACTGCTTTTCAAACCGCTCAATGCCGCGTTGAATGGCCCAAGAAAGCGGCGCCTGCCGATCGCGCGAGCCGCGCTTGGCGAAATAGATAGTGTTTCGCTGATAACGGTGCAGTAAATTCTGAAACAGGCGAGAAACCAGGTGATCGTAAAAGTCGTTTTCGCGCCCACTGAACGAGTTTCTGAACACGCGTTCGATTTTTCGGGCCACGACAAACTGGGCCCGGAAATCCAGCGCGGCGATCAATTTGAAAAAACGGTAACGGATTTCGGGCACGTCATCTTTGGCGTGAAAGGCAATGGCTGTTTTGGCAATGGATGGAAACTCGTGCAAGTAGGGATCCTGAATCACCTCTTGTTGCAGCGACAAGATGGCCTGGCGAATTGGCGCGGGGTTTTGGGTTTCGACAAAGCCCAGGATGAGGATGGGAGAACACCCACTTTGACCGACGATCAGGTTTCCCTGACGGTCATAAAAGGTTGGATCGCCAGATTCGTCCACAAAAAACCAGGTGCTTGCGACTTGGGTCTTTTTCATCTCGTTTCTTTCTGAAACTCGAGTTTGCTGTTCACTTGAGGCTGCCCGCCTTGCTCAGCCGCGCCGCCACCAGCCCGACCACCGCCTCATAGACCGCATCGCGCTCGCCGGTGGTGAGGCCCAGCAGATCAAAGATCAGGTCGTCCAGGCCGCGGCGGTCGAATTGGTTGATTTCATCTTTAATTGTACCGATCCTCCGGATCATAAAATCCTGAAAATTTCCTATTTCAAGATGGAGGTCTGCCAAGTTTACTACTTGAAAGTTCTTAACCTCATAAACAGGAGTCTTTAAAGCCCCTTCACCAAGTGAATGAAATCCAGAAAGCAATTTGAACAATAAAGTTAGACTAGAGTTCAAGCAAAGTAATAACTTGTCAGTATTGTCATTATGATGACATTGAATGCCATAAAATTTGTCACTTTCGTAAACTTGCGGTGCATTTCGATATACACGAAAAGCATCGAACATTATTTCTACCCATAAAATTTCAGCGTAATCCCATTCCCCCAAATCCCACCACCTGGCCCGGCCGCGGCAGCTGGGCCGCTGATGAAAGCCCTGGCTCTCGCCCCAGCGGATGTACTCCAGCAGGCCGGTACCGGCAAGCTCTTGGCGCTGGCGGTGGCACATCAGCAGGCGGCTGTGCAGGTCGGCCGGGTCAATGACGATGCGCGAGACCTCGCGCGGGCTTTTGACCACCGGGCGCACAAACTCTTCCTCAATCCCCCACTCGGCGATCTTGCGCTCATCCAGGTAAAAGAACTCGTTGGCCCCAGTCTTGATGCCAAAACGCACATCGGCAATGTCGCCCAGGCGCACCAGCTTGCCCCGGCCCTTGTCCAAAATCGTCCAGTAAATGTCCGGCGCGCGCAGGTATTTGCCGCCCCACTTGTCGCCGGCAAACTGTTTTTTCTCGGCATCCATCCCTTGCTTGAGCAGCTCGGCCTGGCTCAGCGGCGCAACGCGGTATTCGGGCGTGCTGTCGCGCCGGGCGGCCGCGCCGATCTCTTGCCAGATCAGCGGGTGCAGCACGTGCTCAAAGGGGGCCTTGAACATGGCAAAACGGGCCACGCGGCGCGCCAGGTCATCGAACGGGCGTTTGCCGTCCTGCGCCGCGCCCAACAGCACAATGACCGTGTTCACATCGGCATTGGCAAAAGAGCGGCGGGCCTGGTTGTCTATGATCAGGTGTATCTGCCCGCGCGTGAGCAGAAATTCTTGCAGGTCTTGGCCATAGCCCACATCGAGCCACGAGTTGGAGGTGATAAAGCAAAACACGCCCTGCTCGTTGAGCAATGACAGCCCGTGCAGGTAAAAATAGATGTACAGGTCGCTCTTGGCGTCGAGCTTCCAGCGCGGCCGGCCGGTGGCGGCGGTGTAGCCAAAGGTCAGCGGCCAGGCGGTGTAAACCGAACGGGCCAGTTTGTCTTTATAGTCGCGTTTGCTCTGACGATGCAGTTCATCGTCCGTGACCTGGTCGGTCGGCTGGCGTGGATCGTGGATCAACTCTTGCCGCACATAAGGCGGATTACCGATCACAATGTCCACGCCGCCGCGTGCTGCGCCGCCGCGCTCGCCGGCAAACAGTTCGACAAAAGCAATGTCCCACACAAAGGGCACGTCCTTGACCGTGCGGATCGCATCGCGCGCCCGCGTCAGCAACTCGCGATCGGCCTGAAGTGTCACCGCTTCTTGCTCCAGGGCGGCGCGATCCAGGGTCAGTTGGGTGGTCTGAATCTCACCAAACAGATTGACCTGGGGACGCAAAATGTCGTGAATCGTCTGGATTCGCTCGTCAACGGCCCCGAGCCGAGCCTCCAACAGGTCGCGGAACAGGAGCAACTCTGCTGCCTGCATGGCCTGGACGCTGCGATATTTGCGGTCGGGGTCATTGTTGTAGAATTTGAGCTTTTCGGCCTTGAGGCGAGTGATCTGGCCTTTGAGCGAGGGCGGAATCAGGCCGCCGCCGCGCTGGCGCAGTGACAGGTCGAGACCGCCCACTTCTTGCACCAGGCTGTCGCCGCAGCGCAGCTTGAACGAGAGGTTGGGCAGCAGGGGGCGAAATTGCAGCTCGGCCGGGGCCAGGTCGGTGTCGATGACCAGCTGCAGCCACAGACGCAGCTCGGCCACGTGGACGGCCCAATCCATCACATCCACGCCGTACAAACTCTGGCCGATGATGCGCTTTTTGCGTTCATAGGGCGTCTGCTCGCGGCCCAACTGGCCGTTGGCGCGGGCGATCAGGTCGTCCAGCACATACAGCATACCGACCAGGAACGAGCCAGAGCCGCAGGCCGGATCCAGCGCGATCAGGCTGCCCAGCAGGCCATCGAGGCGCGGCCACAGGTTCAGGTCGGCCAGGGCGGCATCTGCCCGCTCTTGATCCTCCGGGTCAAAGGCAAAGACGGCCTCGTAAAGCAGGTCTCGCCTTTCCTCGCCCAACTGGTTGGTCAACCACTGCACCAGCGAAAGGCGGCACATCAGATCGATCTCGACGCGCGGGGTATAAAAGACGCCCGCCGCGCCGCGCTCGTCGATCTCGGCCGACACGTTGACCAGGCTCTCATAGACCTTGCCGATCATTTCCGGATCGACGGCCACTTCTTGATCCAGCGGCGTATCTTCGCTGATCGTAAAATTATAGCCGTCCAGGAAGGCCAGGATTTGTGCCATGCGCGCGTCGGTGATCGCCGGCCGGCGCTGCCGGTCCAGTTCGTTGGCGACAAACAAGCCGCCGTTCAAATAGGGCGCCAAAGCCAATGCACCGCGCACCGCTTCCGGCAGATACTGCCGGTCGGCGCGCCCGGCCTGAAACTGTT
This sequence comes from uncultured Anaerolineae bacterium, assembly GCA_964449465.1. Taxonomy (GTDB): domain Bacteria; phylum Chloroflexota; class Anaerolineae; order JAFGEY01; family JAFGEY01; genus CAYRXM01. Next base: position 3,638 of record CAYVBK010000075.1, on the reverse strand, counting down.
TGTTGAACGCCTCAAAAAACAAAACCGACAGCCATTCATCGAAAAAGGTGTCGGCCGGCCGCCCGGCCTGCTGATAGGCGCGCCAAAAGGTGGAAATAAAATCAGGGTCGTCGCCCAGCCAGCGTTTGCGCTGCACATAATAGAGGAACATCAGCCGGTTGAGGAATTGCAGCGCATAGTCGTGCGCCCAGTGATCGTCCCCCGTCTGGTGATATAGATCGTCTTGCAATTGCGCAAAGACGCGCTGGTATTCCTGAAAGAACCTGGAGGTGACGGCCTCGACATCGAACGCTTCGTCGTGTCGCCCCTGGACGGCCAACGGCGCAAGGCCAAACAGATCGGCCGACATGGCGGCCAGGTCGAGCATCGCCACCCGCTCGGCGGCAGTGCGCAGCCGCTCATCTGGCCCGATGGCGATGCGGCGCAGTACTCGACGTGGCGCATAGAGCGGCGCGCGCGAGGCGGTCTCTGCGCCGGATGGCCGCTCATACCGGACATTGACCAGATGCCAGTTCCGTTCGCCGGCATCGCTGAACACAAACAGCGCGTAGGGATGGTCGGCCAGCAGCCGGCCGATGACCAGGCGTTCGGCGGTCAGAGAAAGCGAGTCTGCCAGGCGGCAGTAGATGATGTCAAAGCAACCGAATTGCGACTCGGCCTGAGCCAGGAGAACGGGGACATCGTCGAGTGTCTCTTGAACACGCTCCGGCCAGTTTCGGTCGGAAAGCGGCTGGTTGACGCGGCTGTAGCTGAGTTCGCTCCAGAAAAGCTGCTTGACAGCGGGGAGGCCGTCGGTGGGGATGCGGTGCAAGAGGTCGTACACACGCTGCTGGCGAATAGATTCATCGGTGGGAAGGGTTGTCATTGCACCTCCAGATCGTCAGTCTCTTGTTGATCATGTCCGACCTGATGGATTATACCATTCCCACCTGTTTGTACCAAGTTGGCATGTTACGAGACCACAGCTCTAAACCTGGCTGTTGTCTGCCTTTTTAGCCACCACAACCACACACCACACATTCCCCCGGCACCCGCCCTTTTTCCACCGCTCGCGTCTCGCGCAGGTGCATCAGCGTGGTCTGGACAATCAGGCGCAGGCGGGCGAAATTGTCAATTTTCACCGCCGCCGGTACGGTGGGCTTGTTGAGGGCATAACAGGCGGCATTGCGCCCGGCCTGGCGATAGGTCTCTAGCGTCATGTTGGGAGCCATCGAAAACAGCTCTAAATTTTCCAGCGGCGGCAGGTCGCAGCGATGGATGACGGTGGTGCCTTTGGACTGAATGCCCACAGCCACGCCCGAACCGCTGAGCAGCGCCCCGGTGTGGCCGATCAGGGCACAGTCGGAGGTGTGATGCACGCGGATCACCCGCGCCGGCACCCCTTCGGCGGCGATGCCGTCCAGCAGCGCACGCAGCACCTGGCAATGATCCAGCCCGGCAATGGTGCGGGTGATCTCCACGCCAAAGGCCGGGCCGAGAGCGATCACCACCTCTGGACTCTGGCCGAGCCTGGCCGGGCCGATCTCTTGAAGCCATTCATCGTTGGCTGGTGACGATTCATCGCCATTCATTTGCCATGTGCGCGGATCCCACGCCTGCGGAATATCTTGAATTTTCTGCCATCGCTCGCCCTGCACCCGATAACCCGTGCCAGGTCCGGCATAGTCATTCGGGTCGGTCAGCGCGCTGAACACACGAAAATGCTCGTCAAATATTGCCGCTGTCTGCAAATAATCACCGATGACGCGCTGCCGCTGCATCTCCAGCAAACTGGCAGCCACGTCCTCATAGCCGGCCTCGTGCAGCACACGAATGATCTCGATCACGGTCAGCGGGCCGTTCAAGAGCAATTGGGCGTCGCGAATGTCGCTCACCCGGTCTCGGTCGGGCAGGTCTCGACTGTCCATCGCTGAAACAGCCGCCTGCACCTCGCCCTCGCTAATGCCGTTCAGGTCCAGGGCATCCAAGACAGCCTGCGCCGCCCGCGCTGCCCGCTCGCGCACGCGCAGCACATCGCTTTCACGCGCCGGCACAATGCCGCCATCCACCTGCATGTCGCGCTGAATCACATACCAGTCGTCCAACTCGGTGGTATCGAAATTGCCGCCGCCAAACATGTTGTCATAGCGCGGGATCGAGCCATAGCCAGAGGTGATAAAATCGGTGCCGGGGATAAACTGAAGCATCAACTTGGCCGTTTTGCGCATCTCAGAGTGAGAGGCCAGAGCGTCGTTGCCCGATGCCACCTCTAACCCCAGCATCGCCGCCAGCAGGTTTTCGGCCAGCACGGTGCGCACGCCGCCGGGCAGCGATTCGGGCAAAGCGATGCAACTGATCGAGCCGTTTTGCACGCCCTGGCTGCCCGCGCCTCGAACGATCAGCAGGCAGCGTGCCTCCAGATAGAGCATAGATTTGCCTTCCGAGTGGCCCATCAAGGCCTCGGAGCCGGTGCCAGAGGTGAAACGCGTCTTGACGCCGCGACTAGCATAGGCCGAGGCCAAAAAGGACTTGGACCAGGGGGTGTCGTCGCCATCCAGAAAGGCCTTTTCTGTGCCGTACACCGACAGAGTCTCCGAGTAGGTGGTCAGGCCGCGAAAGCCCAGCCGCAGGTTGGTAGATTCTTCCACCGAACATTGGGTCAACACACCGGGCCGCCCAACCTGCGAGCCGATCAGGATGGCCAGGGCGTTGAGCGGGGCATAGCGGGCCACGCCGACAGTGGTTTCCACTTCGGCAAAACCGCGCAGGGCCGCCTCGGCGGCATCGGCGGCCAGCAGGGCCGGGTTCTCTCTGCGGTTGGTCACATGCGCCTGATTGGCCGGTGTGCGCCGCGCCCGCATTTTGGTCAGTCCCATCATCATTTCCAGCACATTCATCTGCTGCACAATCTCGACCAATTTGGCTGGTGTGCAGCCGCCGATCAGGGCGAGAATGTCTTGCCGCGAGACGTGAATGTCCACCAGCATGCGGGCAATGTCCAACGAAGGTGTGGCCATCGCCCGCTCTGCTGTTGTCACATCAATGGCATGATCGGCAATAAAGAGATCGATCAGGTCAAACTGCTCACGAGGCACGCCGTCCATCTCGACAACAAGGCCGTTTTCCACCCGGATGCCTGGCCGAGGGTCGAGGGGGCTGTCTACCGGTGACAGCCCCACCTCGGACCAGGGCTGGATAAAGGTTTCCAAATTGACCGGACGTTGGGCGCGGATTTCAAAACGTTTGGAAGGCATCCATCTTACTCCTGACAAACCAGACGAACCCAAGAGACCACTGAAAAAATCATCCACCACCAAGACAGAGAATACAAAGGATCATCAAGCATTCAAAAGCGTTGTCAACCCTGGTGTTCTCGGTGTTCTTTGTGGCAAAAACAGACTTTTTCAGTGGCCTCATGGCAGAGATCCCTGAACGGGGTGTCTCCGAACAAGTTCGGGATTCCGACAGACTCCTAGGAGCGTGCTGAAAAAAACCTCTCACCACCAAGACACAAAGAGCACAAAGCATTTTTAGCGACTCAAAAGTATCGTAAACCTTTGTGTTCTCGGTGTCCTTTGTGGTAAAAATAGACTTTTTCAGCGGTCTCCTAGGAGCGTGCTGAAAAAAACCTCTCACCACCAAGACACAAAGAGCACAAA
>CAYVBK010000074.1:0-17133 GCA_964449465.1 uncultured Anaerolineae bacterium | reverse complement strand
GAAGCGGTGAACTAAAAACTGCCCAAGAAGTGTCCAATCAATGGGGTTCACCTCACTAGCAGTTTGTCGGAGAGAAGACCAAATGCCCCATTGGGGTACGCCGGATCCCCGAACTTGTTCGGGGACGCCCATCTGATGAGCAAAAACTGCCCCAACAAGTTGGGGATTCCCCTCATCCAGGTTCTCCGACAGGCTGCTAGATGGCACAATGATAACTCTAGGGATGCCAGATACTCGATTCAGTGGTACATTTATCCATTCTGGGAACACTTTTGACTTTTTAGGTTATGTGTGGTGGCCTGGCAAGACTTCTCTTGATTCTTTGAATCTGATTAACTTTGAGGACACTTGTCAAGATATCATTTGGGCACGCCCATCCGCTTCTGGTTCTGGATGGAATTATATGGGAGGAACTGGTTTCGGGGCAGATGGCGCCAAAGTCAGGTGGGATCAAGGATTGGGTTATGGTCTTTCAGCAGCAGCTGCTATCGCCGCCACTGGTATGTTAGTTATAACTGTCGTTTCTCCAGAACCAGTTTCCAAGACCGCCCTTGTTTTCGAGTTTTCTATACTTGCATATGGTGTTTATGAATGTTGGGAGTTTGGGCCTGCGTTTACCCGATCGATAAACGCTGCATTTCGTCGATCAACAATTCGTTGATCTTGTAATATAAACTGCTGGGAGAAGAAGATGCCTCCAATTCCTGACTCAATTCGGTTGCACTTGATAACACTCTTGTTATTTAGTTTGATTATATTTGTGATAAAGCTACAGGTAGAGGTTCGTGCATTGAGGAGATATGTTCAACAGCAATTTTCCGAGTTGAGGGATGCTATTGCAAACAATAGAAGATCAGATAGTGCCTGACTAGATAAGGCTCTCTCGTGCCAACAGCCACTTGTTGATACATTTTCTCCCTACAAGACTTGCCAGATTTGTGATAGACGCAGCGTCCGCGACCTGGCGGGTCTGCTTGTGCCGAAAAGAGACGGGCATCGAAAACCGCCTGGTCTCGGTGACCGCCAACGGGCAGACCACCACCTTTGTCTATGACGGCGACGGCCGGCGCGTGAAAAAGACCGATGCCGGCGGCACTACCTTTTACCCCAGCGAGCACTATGAGGTCAAGGGTGGGGTGGTGACCAAGTACTACTATCTCGGCGGCCAGCGAGTTGCCATGAAGGTGGGAAGTACGGTATACTGGTTGCACGGCGACCATCTCGGCTCTGCTTCCCCGACCACCAACTCAAGCGGCGGCATCTATGCCCAGCAGCGCTACACCCCCTACGGCGAGGTACGCTGGCAAAGCGGCACGCTGCCCACCGACCTGCAATTCACCGGTCAGCGACGGGAAACTGCCCTCGGCATTTACGACTACAAGGCCCGCTTTTACTCGCCTTATCTGTCAACTCTGCGTCTCGGTGGTAAAACACTTTTTTTCGGTGGACTCGTGACTCATACTGGTCAATGGAGAGGTGATCCCGACTCCCTCTCCGACAGGCTGCTAGAGGTTATCCTTTGCAAGGGGGCAGGGGCAAGCCCTGCCCCCGACAATTTACGACCGGAATATTATGGCCGGGATCCCAACGTCAGCGATAGCCTGACCTGCGCCCCATTGCGCAACACCGTCACCTGGATCTGCTGCCCCACGCGGGTGTGGAACACCAGATAGCTGTTCAAATCGCCGAAATTGCGAATCAGCTGTCCGTCCATCTCGATCACCAGATCGCCGCCTCGCCCGGTTTGCAGGTTGGCCCCCACCAATCCAGCCTGCGACGCCGGGCTGCCTGGTGTCACCTGGATCACATAGGCGCCCCGAGTCTGCGAAATGCCATAGACCGTTTGCTCGCTCAGCGAAATCTCGTCGTCAAAAACGGCGCCCAGGTACGAATAGACGTATTTGCCGCTGCGGATCAGTTCTGGCACGATCAGCCGCACCGCCTGCGCCGGAATGGCAAACCCCACCCCTGAATTGACGCCGGTGGTGCTGGCAATGGCCGCATTAACGCCGATCACCTGCCCTTCCAGGTTGAGCAGCGGCCCGCCCGAATTGCCCGGATTGATCGGCGCGTCGGTCTGAATGACCTCTGACAGCGAGTACGAGCTGCCTCCCGACGTGGAAGCTCGCTGCGAGCGCAGGCTGCGCCCCAGCCCGCTGACAATGCCCAGCGACATAGAGCCCTGCTCGCCAAACGGGTTGCCGATGGCAATGACAAGTTGCCCTACCTGAATATCCTCGTCGTCGGCCAGGGCCAGCGGCTTGACTCCATCGGGCAGCGAGCGGACGTGCAACACCGCCAGATCGCTGTCGGCATCGGCACCCACCAACTCGGCGCGCTGACGGTCGCCATTGGCAAAGACCACCTCATAGCTGCGCCCGGCTGCCACCACGTGATTGTTGGTGATGATATAGCCGTCCTCGCTATATACAAACCCACTGCCGCTGCTGCTGTCTGAGACGATGATATAGACCACCGACGGATTGGCCTGCTCATACAAATGGGTCAGGGTATCTTGCAGACTTTGCGCTTCGCTCTCGGTTGTCGGGGTTCGAGTCGCCGCCGGTTGCGGTAATGCGGTATGCGTCCAGGCAGCAGCCGCCTGCATCCATTGATTGACGTTTACCACCCGTTCGGCCGTCGCCGCGCAGGCGGTCACAAGAACCGACACCAATACGATCAAAAAAGAAATTTGACGATGAACTTTGTTCAACATAAACCCTCCTCTCAAAAGATCAAGACCGGATATGTTTTGCGCCCAGGCGACATTCTCAGTATTCCTGCGCCTCGGCGGTGAAATCTGACCTCGATCATAACGCGCCAGCCTGAAAAGAGGCCTAAAAATTGCTGAGGGTTTGCTGAGAGGATGCGATAAAAAAGGCGATTCTGGGGCAGACTACCTGGCAGGTGTTTGCCCAACAGCCTGTAGCCCAGAATCGCCGGAGACAAGGGAGAAGACAGGTACAATTCAAAAAGCGATGTTACAGTTTGCTGTTTCCTTGAATTGAACGGCCTGGTCGCTGAAAACCTGTACCAGATTTGTCATTGCCGCCCGATTTGTCCGGTTTGGCATTGTCGCCATCCTCGCCGGGTTTGCCTCTGCCGCGAGATCCTGGTCCGCCGGGCATCTTGTCGCCCCACATCATCGGGCCGCCCCCACGACCATCCTTCATCTCATCGGCCTGCTCCTGGGTGATCACCCCATCCTTGACGGCCTGCGCCAGGGCTTCTTGATAGGCTGTTTGCAGCTTGCTGCGCACAGTAGCGGCATCCAGACCTTTTTCTTGCATCAGGGTGGTCAGTGTTTTGCCGGCGGCATAGGCCGACTTGAGCTCCTCAACCGTCATTCCCAACGCCTTGGCCAGCAGCACATCTCGATCCAGGTAATCCTGGAGCTTTTTACGGGCCAGCATCTCGTCGGCCTGCTCTTGGGTGATGATCCCCTCGGCGACGGCCTGCTCGATGGCGGCCAGATTGGCCTTTTCGCGGGCAGTTTCAAGTTGCTCTACGGTGATGCCCAATGCCTCAGCCAGCAGAGCGTTCTCATCTATTTTGCTGCCGGTCACACCCTTGGCACCGCGCCGCCACAGATTCCAGCCTTTGTGGCCCAGCCCGCCCCAGACCAGCATCTCGTCGGCCTGCTCGCGGGTGATCAATCCTTGCGTGACGGCCTGTTCGATGGCCGCGGTGCGCGCCTGCTCGTATGCTGCTGTGAGCTGATCTACGGTGATGCCCAGCGCATCGGCCAACAGCTTTTGATAGTCTATACCGCGCAAGCCGCCGCGTCCCCCGCCGCCATGTGCCAGGTACCCCTCTCCCAACAGGCCAGGGCCGGTTGTAGACTGGGTGATGGTCTTGAGGTCAGCGGCGGCATGGGCCACCTCGGTGCGACTGAACAGTAAAATGCCGACTGTGGCCAGAATCACGGCCATTCCACCCGAAAGCGATATAAAAATCCATTTATTTTTCTTGAATTTCATACAGACTCCTTTCCAAAGATGCAAACTTGGACCAGGTTTTATACCAGATCAAATGATTTTGTTCGATAGGCCTCCTTTCTACAGGTTGCTTGCCATCCACCTAATCATAGAATAGCACGCCTGCCTGAGAAAAAGCCAAGAAATCGCTGAGAGTTTGCCCAGATTTGCGCCAATGTTTTATCTGGTTTCGGCAGACCTGGCTGTTGCCGGCCGGGCCGGGCGGCGGCGACGAAACAAATAGATGCCGTCTGCTTCGAGTTGGATGCTAAAAGACGGGTCGGCCAGCAAATTGTCAATTTGCTCATTCAACTCGTCTGCCGTGAACGGGTAAGGATTTGAGTAGCGATCCAGCAAAATATAGTCCAGGGTTTCTTTTCCGATGACGACCCATGGATGAGTCCACTGAAAAAACCACCAAGAACACCAAGTACACGAAGAAAGTCAAGACTTGAATTAATTATTTCAGTGTTGGGTTCACTGAAAAAACTCGCTGAGGTGCCCGTCACTTGAATTTGATTGAATATGGTTATGCTTTAGAAGTGTCGAATTTTCGTAAAAATTCACCAAGTGACGGGCACCTGACCTGCAAAGACTTTTTTCAGTGCAGTCAGTGTTGTATTTGAACAATTTCAAGCTCAACCTGAATTTTCTTTGTGACCTTTGCGTTCTTTGTGGTTAAATCCACCTTTTTTCAGGAGAGTCATGGATAATGATAAATGTGTTCGCGGTGCGATAGATGAGCGGTGTAAAACGGCTGAGTGGCGATGCTGGCCATTGGCGGAATCGCATCAATAATCTGGCGCGCCAGGCGGTGATGCGCGGTCACCTGATACAAAGAGGCCTCGTAATCGCCGCCCAACGGCGCCGGGCTCCACAGCGCATAGCCGATCAGAGTGCAGATAACCAACAAAAAAACGGCAACGCCGGCCCAACAGCGTGACCGTCGCACCATCGCTATGCCGATTGTGGCAAATAAAACCGGCATCACCGTAGCCAGGTGCCATTGGCGCAACTGGTACATCACCGGCTCACTGCTCATCAACATATAGGCCAGGGTAGGAATGCTGATCAGCAGCCAATCGGGCGCCAACAAGGGCAGCACGATGCCCAAAGGCAAAAATGTGCGCCACAATGCCATCAGCCGTTCCTGATCGAGCAATTGTCGGACCAAGATCAACGGATCGCGCAGCAGTGTGACTACCATCTCGCCGTAAGAATCGCCTAAAAAGCCAAAATAATACAACTGCGGGTACACCACCGGCGTATCACTGGGCGGCGCAAAAGATGGAATGACCCACACGCTGACCACCACCAGCCATACGCCGCCCAGCAGGGCAATGCTCCCACCCCAGATCCAGTCTCGCGGCCAGATCAGCATATAGATGCCCACCATCAGCACCACAAAAGCCACATTCTCTTTGCACAACAGCGCCAAGCCCAACCCCACCACAACCAGCCAGCGTCGCCGTGCATACAACCCATAGAGCGCCATCGCCAGGAATGGCATGGCCGGCACCACCCGACGAAACTCGAACAAGGTGATCTCGTGAATGGCCGGGTTGAGGTAAAAAGCCAGCAAGAACCCATAGGCCAGGCGAGGATGCCGGCTGTGAACAATTTGAAACAGAAATAGCCCGGTCACGGCGACACTGATGGCCTGGATCACAAACAAGATACGGGCATCGTTCCAGATCAAAAACAGGGGCGATAGCAGCGCCAGAAACGGCGAAAAGTGGTTGCCCAGAATGGACATGTTGCGAATCGAGGAAAAGAGAAAACGCCCATGCAGCGTATTCCAGACGGCCTGGTCGAAACGGGCAAAATCATAGGTGCGCGTTTGAAACGCATCGTGTTTTTGGTACAACAGATATGCCATGATCGTGGCAAATGACACGGCCATTGCCCAGGCCAGCAGGTTGGTTTTGCGTCTCTTGATCGGCATCTCAGGGAATAATGACCACGTCACAGAGGTGTAGAACCTCATCCCGGCCAAAAGGCACAATCTCGTGGCTGAACGAGTCATACAACACCACATCGAGGCTGGCCGGGCCCGGTTGCGCCTGAGAAGAGATGGTCATATAGTACACATCTCGAATCTGCCAGCCTTTTTCCCACCAACTGGTGGGCTTTTTGCCCTGTCCGGGCCAGTTATCTTGCTGCGCCACCAACGCGCCGCTGACGTCGGCAATGCGCACCGACACTGACCTCTCTGCGGCAGGCGCATCCAGAGCCAGCCAATACAGGCTCACCCGCACCTGCTGCCCCGGCCGAACCTGCACCGGCGACTGTCCAACCGGCCGCAGAATTTTTTGCTCATCAGCCACCGCCACCTCGACGCTGCGCAACAGCATCGTGCCGGCGGCCACACGGTTAACCATAAATGGCCTTTGCAGCCGCCGAAACACATAGATATCATCCACCTCGATCTCGACCCGATAGGACGGGTCGGCCAGCAGATCGTCAATTTTGGCCTGCATCTCGGCAGGTTGCAGCGGATAAGGATGAAGCTGCCGGTCCAGAATCACATAGTCCAGGTTTTCCTCACCAATCGAGACCCACGGGTAAAGATAAATATGTTCGCGATGTGACAGGTGCGGCACATAAGGGTCTTGTGCCGCCACCCGCGCATTGGCCGGGATCATTTGAATCACCCGAGCCGCCAGGCGGTGATGTTCGGTGACCTGGTACAACTGCGGTTGGTATTTGCCCCCCAGCGGCGCATGGCTGAACCAAACATATCCGATCAGCGTGGCCCCGACCAGGCCGCCCATGCACCAATGCGCCCTGCGCGCGGGCAGCCGCCCCAGACCTGTGGCAATCGCCGCAAACAACACAGGCAGCACGGCAGCCATGTACCAGTCTTCCAGGCGATGCATGCCCGGTGCCTCGCTCATCAACATCAAGCACACATAGGGTGCCACCAGCAAAAGCCAATCGGCGGCCAAAAAAGGCAAAACCAACCCCACAGGCAGCAAAATCCGCCCTATCGCCAGGATGGCTTCGGCATCCAACATGCGCCGCAACCAGGTTGTCAGGCTCGACAGCGCGCCACGCAAAATGTCGGCATACGAGTTTCCGCTGAGGCCAAAATAGTTCAACTGAGGATAGAGCGATGAGCCGGCCGATGAGGTATTGAGCGACGGAATGAGCCAGAACGTCACGCCAACCGCCCATACTGCCCCGATCCCGATCAGCGGCAGACCCCATCGCCAGTCTCGTTTGCGCACAAGCAAATAGACGCCGACCATGATCACGATCAAGGAAATGTCTTCTTTGCACAGCAGGGCCAGCGCCAATCCCCCGGCCATGAGCCAGCGACGGTCGGTATATAGCCCATACATAGCTATAGCCAAAAAAGGCACGGCCAATGTCACCCGGTGAAACTCGACCAGCGCAACCTCGTGCAGGGCCGGGTTGAGGTAAAAAGCCAGCAAGAACCAGATCGCCAGTGAGGGATGTTGCCGGCGTACGATTTGTGCCAGGATCAGCCCGGCTATGCCCAACCCCACCGTTTGCGCCAGAAACAAGACGCGCACATCTGACCAGATCAGAAACAGCGGCGACAGCAGAGCCATAAAAGGCGAAAAATGGTTGGCGAGGATGGTGAAATTTTGCACAGAGGAGAATAAAAATCGCCCTTGCAAGGTGTTCCAGATCGCTTGATCGAACTTGGCCAGGTCCAACGCTTGCGTGTTGAACGCCTCGTGCCTGCGTGACATGAGCAGAAAAAAGATCAGCACAAACAAGGCAAAAAAAGCGATGGAAACCTGCCTGTACGTGATGCCGCGCCAAAAATCAACCCGGCGTCCAAACCATACCCTCGTTGCCGCTCTGACCTGTCCAGGCCATGCGCGGCGAGGAGAAGAGATGGGAGAATTCATCGGCCTGTCCCTTCAAGTGGAAGGCCTGCGGTCGGGCCGACCGCAAGCCTTCCTATGTTAAACGGCGACCGACTGCGCCGCCGCGTTACTGTCCATCGCGCTCGGCCTGTGCATACAACTGATAGCGCGCATAGGGCTGTTTGGGAATGCGCAGATCGAACGACACCGATGCGCCCGGCGCAACGCCGCTTTGCAGCACATACACCGAGCCCACACTGACAATCTGTCCGCCGGCATCCACCAGGGTGCCGACGACAGTCACATTTTGGGCCGGCGAGGTACCCTTGTTTGTGGCCGTACCGGTGATGCGCACATAGTTGGTGCTGTCCTGGATCACCTTGACCCCGCTCAATTCCACCGGCAGCGATTCGCGCGAGGTCGCCGTTGCATCAGGGTGAATCAGAAAAGAAGCCATATTTTGCGCCGTGATCTCGACGCTAAAGGGACACGACTCGCCCGGCGCCAGCAGCATGCAGGCAAAATCGGCTTTGGTCTGCCCCGACCAGACCCACTCACCGCCGCGCCCAACGTTGGCGCGTTGGAATGTGCCTCTAAAGCCATCGGCATTGAAAAAAGTCACACGAATCGCCGATACGTCATAGGTCTGCGTGCCATCGTTTCGCACCAGGCCGGTGATCTTGAAGGTCTTGCTGGCCTCGACCAACGGGTCCTGGGTGGCCTGGTTCAGGCTGACCTGGATGGTTAGCGGGGGGCCGGGATCGGTGTCGGGCACCTGCACCAACGCCGCCGCCGCCGGCGTAGCCGTCGCACCAGGCGTGGCTGTCGGGCGCGGCGTGTGGGTGACCACTGGTGTGGCGGCCACTGGCGTAGTGGTTGCGGTCGCAGCCATAGTTGCGGTTGGCTCGACCTGGACGGTCAGAGTCGCTGTGGGCGTTGCGGTGGGCGTCGCAGTGGGCGCGGCAGTTGATGTGGCGGTCGGCGCCGGCGCAACAGTCGTAGATTGTGGGGTCGGGCCGATTTTTTCGCTCAACAGCGTCACCACCGCCCGCACCAACACCGTAGACGATCCGCCGGTTGCTCCGGTGTCGGCGGCCGGCCAGCCGCTGCCGGTCGGCCGACCGCTGCCGGCCTGGCTGCCAAACTGCGCCCGCCGCGTGGCCCGCTCCGAGTCGCTCAGGTTTTGAGAAGGATTGCCGGCCTGTCCGGCCATGCGAGTCTGGGCCTGAGCGCGCATCTGCGCCAGCTGTTCTTCGGTCATCCCCTGCGGCAGGCCGCCGGTTCCACCCTGCCGGTTGCCAGGCAGAGTTGCATTGCCCCCTTCTGCGCCGTCCGGGCCGGGCAGTCCGGGGTTCCAGGCCTGCATCGCCGCCTGATCCAGTCGCCAACCGGCAATGGTGTTCATTTGCTCTGAGGTCATCATGCTTTCGATCTGCCGCAGCACGGCGTTCCGCTCGTTCTCATTTTGCGGAATGTTGTTTTGCAAAGCCTGCCACAAAGGCAGCAGCCGGGCCGCCTGATCGAGTGTGACTGCGTTTGGGGTGTCTTGCAGGCGCAGCGTGCCCAACGCAAGCTGGCTCAACGGCTCCAAGGCATTCTCAAAGGAGGTATCCAGCACTCCACCATAAGGGCTTCCCCCGGTAGTGGGTTGTGTGGTCGGCTGCGCCATGCAGCCGACCAGCACAAACCCAAGCCCAAAAAGGAGGAAGGATGAAATCACAAGATATTTGAACGGGTTTCTCATTAACTCAACCTCACTCTACTCGGCGGCACGTTGGGTCAAAAGAGCCATCAGCGGTTGCAGCAACACGCTAGAGAACCCACCGCCCATTGAACGCCCGCCGACGCCCGGCGCCGGTCGGGTGGCCGATCCATCGGGCCGACTGCCCTGTCCATCGGGTCGTTGTATGCCCATTTCGGCCATGCGCGTGGCCCGCTGCTCGTCGCTCATATTCTCAAATTCCTGACGCATTTTGGCGCGCTCATCGTCCGACATGTTGGGAAAACCGCCTGGCCCGCCCTGTCCATTTTGCCCACTCGGCGGGATTCCGTCGCCCGACATCTCGATCCCCTGCTCTTGCATCCATGCGCGCAGATCGTCTATGGTCAAAGACATGGCATTGATGGCCCCTTGTTGCTCGGCGGTCATTTTGTTTTCGATCTGTTTAAGCACGGCCTGCCTCTCGCTGTCATTCCCCAGCGAACTGCCCTGAAGCAGAGTCCACAGCGGCAGCAGTTCGGCGGCCTGCGCCCGAGTGATCGCCTGCGCCGTGCCTTCGAGCCTGAGCGTGCCGAGTGCCAGCCGTTCAATGCCGCTCAACCCGGCCGCCGCTCCGTTGGCCGGACCAGGCTGCCCGGCCACAGTCGTCGCCGTTGGTTTGGCCTGGCTGCATCCGGCCAGGATGAGAATGAACAACAGTCCCACATAACCGATTTGCTTCATCTTGCTCCTCGCTAGATCCAAGTCCGCTGAAAGAAAAGTGGCGCAGAGTTCTGATGCTATTCAAGAAGACTTGGGATATTTTAGCATTCTCTGCGTCTCTGCTCCTCTGCTTTAAAATTGGCTTTTTTCAGAGGAGTCATTCAAGGGTTTTTGAGTAAACTCACTCTCGCCGCAAGGCCACGATGGGATCCAGGCTGGCCGCCTGTGTGGCCGGGTAATAGCCGAAAAAGATACCCACTGCCGCTGCCGCTCCAAAAGCCAGCGGCACCGATTCCCACACCACTTCGGTGCGCATCGAGCCGAACTGGTTAAAGAGCCACGATCCGCCCACGCCTGCCATCACGCCGATCAGCCCCCCTAGCAGACTCAAGACCAACGCCTCTAGCAAGAATTGCAGGCGCACATCGCGCGGCCGTGCCCCCATGGCCTGACGCAGGCCGATCTCTTTGGTGCGCTCGGTCACGCTGACCAGCATAATGTTCATGATCCCAATTCCGCCCACCACCAGCGAAATGCCGGCCACCCAGGCCAGCAGGCTGCGAAAGGTGGCCGTCGCCGACGTGCGCATGTTGATAATGCTCTCCTGAGTGGTCAAGGTAAAGCCCGGCGAGTCGGCAGTGGTATCCAAAATCTGCATGACCAGTTCGTTCAACTGTGCCATCACATCGTCCATCACCTCTTTGCTCTCGGCCGAGACATAGACCGTGCGCAGCATGTTGCGGCTGAACCGCTCATTGGTCCATTTTTTGAACACCAGCATGATCGGGGCATACACTCGCCCGTCGTAATCGGTGTTGCCCACCATGCCCTTTTCGGCCATCACCCCCACCACCGTCAGCTTGACCGAGCCGACCTTGACCGCCTGACCGATGGGGCTGCTGTCGCCAAACAACTCTTGGGCCACATCATAGCCCAACACCACCACCTTGTTAACACGCTCGTTGTCCTCACCCAAAATGAAACGCCCCTCGGCCACCTCATACTCGTGCACGGCCACAAAGCCTTCGGTAGTACCCACCACCGAAATGCTCGACAGGGTGGTTGTTCCGCCCTTGATGTCTTGGGTGGTGTTTTGCTCGGCCGATACGCCGTTGATGTGCCTGACATTGTTTTGAATGGTCACCAAGTCGTCATATTTCAGGCTGGGCGGAGTGCTGGCCCCCGGCCCAAACCCGCCCCGCGTAAACGAAGGCATGATCATGATCAGGTTGGCCCCCAGCGCATTGATCTGATCGGCTACCTCGGCCTCGGCGCCCGCGCTGACAGCCAGCATGGCAATGACCGCAGCCACGCCAATGATCACCCCCAACGTGGTCAGGAACGAGCGCACTTTGTTCAACATCAGGCCTTCCCAGGCAATTTTGATCGTTTGCCACAGACTCACAAGTACCTGCCCTTTCTATTTGCCGTTTTCCCCATTGTGCAAATGAGCAATGCCGCTGGCATGGGTTTTGTCGGAGACAATCTGCCCATCCATCAAATAGATCACCCTGCCGGCATGCGCGGCAATGTCCAGTTCGTGTGTGACCATGACGATGGTGACGCTCTCGTTGTGCAGTTGGTGCAGCAGCCCCATAATCTCTCCAGACGAACGCGTGTCCAGGTTGCCGGTCGGCTCGTCGGCCAGAATGATTGCCGGGTGGTTGACCAGGGCGCGGGCAATCGCCACCCGCTGCTGCTGCCCGCCCGACATTTCGTTGGGCCGATGGTGCAGCCGGTCGCCCAGGCCCACCTGCCGCAGCACCTCGATGGCGCGCTCTTGCCGCTGCCGGTCGCTCCAACCGCTGTGACCGTTATAGAGCATGGGCATCATCACATTTTTGACCGCGGTCAGGCGCGGCAGCAGGTTGTATGATTGAAAGACAAAGCCGATCTTTTTGTTGCGCACCCCGGCCAGTTGATTTTTGTCCAGCTTGCTGACATCCTCGCCGTCCAGGATATACACCCCCTCAGTGGGGCGGTCCAGGCAGCCCAGAATGTTCATCAGGGTAGATTTGCCACTGCCCGAAGGCCCCATCACCGCCACAAACTCGCCCTTTTCCACCACAGCCTGCACCCCGCGCAGAGCATGCACGGCAATCTCGCCCTTGCCATACACTTTGCTCAGATCGCGAATCTCGATCAGATTCTCTGCCATACTAGCCTCCCGGCCCTATGGGGATCATCATACCGCCATCGGGGAAACCGCCCATATTCGAGTTCTGGTTGGTCTTGGTTTGAGTGGATGTAGAGGTGGTCTTGCTGCTCACCGTTACCACGTCGCCGCGCTGCAAGCCCGAAATCACCTGGGCATTGACATAGTCTTGCAAGCCGATCTCGACCATGCGCATTTCCAACTCGCCGTTGGCCAGCACCACAAACACGGCATATTGATTCTCGCCCAGTTTGCGCAAAGCCTGCACCGGCACCAGCAAGGCATTTCGAGCCTCGCCGGCCACGATCTCGACCTCGACATTCATCTGCCCCAGCAATTTGACCGGATAGGCCGAGGCATCAATGCTGGCCCAGGCCTGCACGGCGGTGGTATTGCCTACCGAGGTCAGCACCGGGTCCACGGCAATGATCTGGCCGTTGTAGGTCAAATCGGGCAGGGCCTCAAAGACCAGATGCACCGGATGCCCCACGGCCACGCTGTTCAGGTCCGACTCTTCGACCCAAAACTTGACCAGGGGGATGTTCAGGTTGGAGATGACAATGGCCGTACCGCCGGCTTTTTCGCCCACGCGGAGATTGACCGTTGTCACCACCCCGTCTATGGGTGCAGTGAGGATGGTGCCTTGCAGGGTCTTGGATGCCAGTTCGAGCTTGAGTTCGGCCTGTTCCAGGTTGAGTTGCGCCGTTGTCGTGTCTACCGCAGCGCGGGACTCTTGGGCCTGCTTGAGATTCAACTGCGCCTGCGCCAGGGCCACTTCCAGTTCGTGAACGGTGAGTCGCGCCGCGGCAATCTCTTGCTTGTCGGGCGGCGTTTGCAGATCGTCCAATGTGGTTTGGGCGTTCAAGACCTTGATGCGGGCGTTGCCAATGTCAATGGAACGGGTGTCAATCATAGCCAGGTCATAGCTGGCCTGAGCGATCTCTAGATTATCTTGGGCCGTCTTGAGCGATTTGGCCGCATTTTCGCGGGTAGATTCGATATTTCTTTCCCAATCTCGCGCCGAATCCATGGCGTTGGCATAATTGGCCTGTGCTTCAGACAGATTGCGAATGGCATCTTGAAGTTTGATCCGCGTCGAAGCCAGTTCCTGGTCGCGCATATTGGCTTTGGACACGGTATTTTGATACGAGGCTTGAGCAATTGCCAGGTTGGCCTTGGCGATCTCGATCTCGGTCTCGTCAGGCGTCCAATTGAGCAGATCGTCCAGGTTACTTTGCGCCGTCGCCAGTTTGGCCTGCGCCTGTGCCACCTGAAGCTCGGCCTGCGACACAGCCTGATCCAGCGAGGCCGTATCACCGGCGTCTTTTAAAGCCTTGCGCGCACTCAAGACGCTCAATTCGGCGGCGATCACGGCATTGCGGGCTTCGGTGTCATCTATGTGCGCCAGCACATCGCCGGCCTGCACCTGGTCACCCACTTTGACCAGCAACTCGGTCACTGTGCCGCTGCTTTCAAAGGCCAGCGACACCTCATCGCTGGCCACCAGCACGCCGGTGCCATCGGCGGTGATGGACAGATTGCCTTGCGTGACGGTGGCCGTCTGCAAGGTGGTGCTGGATGCTGTGGGGGTGGCCGTCTTGAGCCAGGGGACATAGCCTTTGGCCCAGGCCATATAAGCTCCCCCACCAAGCAGAGCCAGCGCGACAACCACCACCCCAATCCAAAAGAACTTGTTTTTGAGCATAAAACCTCCCAACCAAGATAAAACTGACCCGATATGCTTGCACTGCCACCACTTGCGCAGACTGGCGTCACGCAATCAATCTATCAAACTCGACTGAGAAAAAGCCAAGAATTGGCTGAGAGTTGGCTGAGAGTTGGCTGAGAATCACATCGGTTTTCCCAACAATCTTTTAGGAAACTCTTGGCATTTTCTCAGGCAAAGGGTGTATAATATCAAAAAACAAGGCTAAATGAAAAGGAGTAGACGTGACCTGGACTGTCTTGATCGTAGATGATGATCAAAAACTGCTCAAAATGTTACAGAGAACTCTGGTGTACGAGGGATTCAATGTCCTCACTGCCCTGGACGGCGAGCAGGCTATCAAAACCGTGTATGCCCAGCACCCCGACCTGATCGTTCTCGACTGGATGTTGCCCGAAATGAACGGGATGGAGGTGCTAGAGACGTTGCGTCAGGAGCGCGACCGCACTCCCATCTTGATGCTGACCGCCCGCGATGCGGTCCAAGATCGCGTGGAAGGGCTGGAGGGCGGCGCCGACGATTACCTGATCAAGCCGTTCGCGCCGGCCGAACTGGTCGCCCGCATCAATGCCCTGCTGCGGCGAGTCAACCCCGGCGAATCGGAGCTGCTCTCGTTTGCCGACCTGACCCTGGATGTCGCAGCGCGACAGGCACGGCGCGGCAGCCGCGCTATCACCCTCTCACCCACCGAGTTTGCCTTGCTGCACCTGTTGATGCGCCATCCGGGGCAGGTGCTGGAGCGGCGCACCATCCTTTCCAACGTATGGGGCTTTGACTTTGGCGGGGATGACAATATCATCGAGGTTTATATGAGCTATTTGCGCAAAAAGACCGAAGAAAACGGCGAGCCGCGTCTGATTCAAACGGTGCGCGGGGTAGGGTATGTGCTGCGCGAGGAAGAGTTGTGATCAAGCCGGAAGCGAGGAGGTTGGGAGTGTCTATTCGCCTGCGCCTGACCCTGTGGTACAGCGTCATTCTGGCACTAACCCTGATTGCGTTTAGCAGCATCTTGTACACAGCGCAGTCTCAGTATACGCTCAATATCGTCAAGAACGATCTGGTGATGAGCGCGAACCGCATTGTGGGCATGTTGATGCGCCCGGAGCGCGGCATGGAGCGCGGCTGGCTGGTCTGGTGGGCAGTGCGCCGCACCGAGGGGATTGATCTGGTACCTTTGGTGTCGCAGCCGCCCAGCCTGGATATGCGCAGCCGCGATATGGTGCGTCTGCTCGACACCGACGGCCTTCCTTTTGACCTGCCTCTCAACGAGAGCAGCGAAGAGCTCACCATCAGCGCGGCCGGCCTGGCCCAACTGCGCGATGGCACGCCGGTTATCGAGATCACGCACGGCGAAGAAGGGCGGGTGCTGACCTACAACATGCCGGTGGAATACAATGATCAAATCATTGCCATCGTCCAGACCGGCCGCTCATTGATCGACCGCGACCGCACCTTGCGCGGGCTGGGCATGACCCTGGTTTCCGGCAGCCTGCTCACCACGCTGATCGCCTTTGGCGTGGGTTGGGCGCTGGCAGGCGCGGCCCTGCGCCCCATCCATCGCATCACCCAAACAGCAAAACGCATCGGCGAAACCGGCGATTTTTCTTCGCGAGTGCCCTATCACGGCCCCAACGACGAACTGGGCCGCCTGGCCACCACCTTTAACCAGATGCTCGGTCGCCTGGCCGACTCGTATCAGCAGGTGACGCACGCCCTGCAAATGCAGCGCGACTTTGTGGCCGATGTGTCGCACGAATTGCGCACTCCCCTCACCACCATTCGCGGCAACCTGGCTCTGCTGAGCCGTTGGCCGCCCATCCCGTCAGACGAGCAGCAAGATGTTCTGGCCGACCTGGTATCGGAAAGCGAGCGGCTAATTCGCCTGGTTACCAACCTGCTCACCCTGGCCCGCGCCGACGCCGGGCGACGCATTGACCTGGAGCCGCTCGACCTCAAGCCGCTGGTAGACGAGGCCTGCCGCCAGGCACGCATCCTCGAACCCACCCGCCAGATCGAATGGTCGGCCGCACCGCCCACCACTGTCCTGGCCAATGCCGATGCCATCAAGCAAGTGCTGCTGATCTTGCTGGACAATGCCCTCAAGCACACCGCCGGCACGGTGCGCGTGATGCTGGGGGGGCAAGACGGTCAGGTGCGCTTCAGTGTGCAAGACCAGGGACCCGGCATCCCCCCCGATATGCGGCAACGCATCTTTGATCGCTTTTATCGCGGTGACGAGTCGCGCTCGACGCCGGGCTTTGGGCTGGGGTTGGCCATCGCTCAGGTGTTGGTCGAGGCACAGCACGGCGCCATCACCGTCGAGAGCGAGGTGGATCGAGGCAGCACCTTTACCGTCTCTATTCCGCAGACGCAGATTTTGCCACAAGATTGATCTGAACTTGTGCAGTTCGCTGGTCAAGTAGTCGCTTTAGCACCATATCTAGACCAGAAACTGCGTTAAAATACCTGTTTTAATGTCAAAACACTGGTTTCGATAGGCCCAACCAACGTTTTGGACAAGTCCTGTTGTTTCAGGAGACTCTATAAATTCAAGGGCGCCGATTCCAGCCCAAACTCGGCCACGAACGCTGCGACGATGTCTGTGCGCGCCGGCTCTGGCCCAGCGATTTGAAGCGTCGTACGAGACCATGGGCCCATGGGGACACCTGCTTCTTCGGCAATAAGCGCAAGCTCGCAACCCGGCGGCAATCCGTAGGCCACAACACTCCACTGCTGCCCATAAAACCCCGCCGGGACTTGAGAAAACGAGTGCTCGGTTTTGAACCCCCATTCCTGATTGCCCCAACAGATCATTTCGCAACTAGAGGCTGTCACTGTCTCGGGATGTTCTTCGTGCGAGAAAATGACCTCCGGCGGGGTAAACCCCGGCGCCAGCCGCGGCGTGACCCGGCGCACAAAAGCGAGCAAGGGCTTCAAGTCTCCAACACACACATCGTCTAGCAGCCTGTCGGAGAGGACAGATTTCTCCGCAGGCAAGATTGATGGTAAAC
>CAYVBK010000073.1:0-17421 GCA_964449465.1 uncultured Anaerolineae bacterium | reverse complement strand
TCATACTGGTCAATGGAGAGGCGATCCCGATTCCCTCTCCGACAGGCTGCTAGTGTACCTGGACAATGGAGATGTTGCCGGGTATCACTCGTTGGTGCGGATTACCGGAACAATTTGCGATGGGTTTCGGGGTAGCATTTGTGATGTTACTAAAATCGAACCTGCTAAATAAGGTCTGGCCGCCCCAAGAGTGAAAGCCTACCAGCTTGTGGCATCAGGTATAAATCGTCCAACATCGCTTCCACCCGACGCCGCTTCGCCGCCGGCAGGTGGAGGAGAAACGCGCATAAACAGGTCTACTATTGAAGGCCCTACGCCGCATCCGCCGCGCGCCTGAACCTTATCGTTGGGCGCTGACGCACATAGATATTCAAATACAAGAGCTATGAAATACACCTTTGTCCCAATGAACCAAGAATATGCTTTTACTATCGTGGATACATGGAAGTATGAAAATGAATATTCCATTTATGACTACTCAAACGAAGCTGATCACATGCTTGATGAGGAAGGTTGGGGTAGAGGAATATTTGCTGTTCTAAATCAAGAAGGAGATTTGATCGGCGAACTTTCCATCGAATTTTTCGATGCACAGGGACAATATACTGAATACCGTAATTTTGATGATGAAGCACTGCTTAACGAGCGGGAATTGTGGATTGGTTTTGGACTCAGACCAGATCTAGTCGGTCAAGGGCTTGGCGTTGAATTTGTTATGGCTTGTGTGGAATACGCTATCCAAAATTGTCACTATCGCGGTGAATATATTCGGTTGGGTGTGGCGATGTTCAATCAACGAGCAATCAAAACATACGAAAAAGCAGGATTCCAAAAGTTTGAACACACTGTTGGTGAAATCAGTGGAAAAACTTTTGAATGTGTGCACATGCGCAAGAAACTATGATACACAGCGATCATGAAAACACCAGTTCGCAATGGAGAGATACGCTCCATATCCACGCCCAACACCGCGTCCTGAGAAACTGCCATTGACGAGGCAGGTTTCTCCGGTGGGGGAATACCCGCCGGGTATGGGGAGTTGCAGCCGACCGCCCAAGCTGGGTCGGATGTGGGCCGGGGTTTTGCCAATGAGCGGGTGTGGGGTGGGTTGGTTCTCGGGCTGTCGGCTTGGGCGGCGGCTTAACTATTAGTTCAGGTGAAGAGGAATGGATTCTGTGGCTCTTGAAATGCTCTTTATAGTCCTGTTGGTCATCACTAACGGCGTGTTTGCCATGTCTGAGATCGCCGTTGTTTCAGCACGCAAGGCGCGGCTTCAGCAACGAGCCGATGCAGGCGATAGGGGAGCGCACATTGCTCTCGAGTTGGCGAATACCCCCAACCAATTCTTGTCCACCATTCAAATCGGCATCACTTTGATTGGCATACTAGCAGGGGCGTTTGGTGGGGCAACTTTGGCTGAAGAGCTAGCGGCGGAGTTGAACCGTATCCAATGGCTGGCGCCGTACAGTGAAGCCATCGGTGTAAGCATTGTCGTGGTGGGAATTACCTATCTCTCGTTGGTCGTGGGTGAGTTAGCTCCAAAGCGGCTTGCCCTGAACAATGCGGAACGGATTGCTTCCACGGTTGCTCCATGGATGCGGACGCTATCCAGGGTCGCGTCTCCTGCCGTCCGCCTGCTCAGCTTGTCTACAGAACTGGTCTTACGGGCCTTGGGTATGCGGCCATCTGTGGAAATGCCTGTCACTGAAGAAGAGATCAAGCTTATGATTGAGCAAGGAACACAGGTAGGGGTTTTCGTACCGGCTGAGCAAGAGATGGTAAAGCGAGTGTTTCGCCTGGCGGATCGGACCGTGGGTGTGCTGATGATACCACGTCCTGATGTCATCTGGTTGGACCTGAATGACTCGCTCGAAGAGGTACGGCACAAAATCATAGCGAGTGGCTATTCCCAATTTCCTGTAGCGCAAGGTGATCTGGACAATGTGCTAGGTCTGGTATACGCCAAAGACCTGCTGGCTCAGATCCTCAGTGGTCAGCCCGCCGACCTCAAAGTCGCACTCCGACCTGCACTGTTTGTGCCAGAAAGCATGTTGGTACTAGAGGTCTTGGAGCGATTGAAAGAAACGCGCTCGCAAGTTGTGCTGGTCATAGATGAGCACGGGGGGTTCCAGGGTCTGATAACTATCCACGACATTCTGGAAGCGATTGTAGGTGACATTCCGTTGCCGGATGAGGTTGCCGAGGCGGTTCGACGGGAAGATGGATCATGGTTAATGGATGGTCGGCTACTTGTGGACGAGTTGAGGGACGTTATCCGGCTTGAAAAGCTGCCCTATGAGGGAGAAGGACATTACCAGACGTTGGGTGGGTTGGTTATGACCTGTTTGGGACGTATCCCGTCCACTGGTGATCACTTTGAGTGGGGCGGATTCCGGTTTGAAGTGGTAGATATGGATGGGCGTCGCGTGGATAAAGTGTTGGTTGCACCAGTAAGTCCAGAAAGCCTGCAAAATCGCGCCTAACCAGCGGTTCCTGAGAAACTGCCATTGACGAGGCAGGTTTCTCCGGTGGGGAATACCCGCCGGGTATGGGGAGTTGCAGCCGACTTGCCTTACGCGCCACGTTTAACAATCGTTAGGTGTTCCCAATCGTTTTGAGCAAATCGGCGGGTCGGCAGTGTGTCAATTTGTGTGTAAATTGGTAGGGCCAGGCTCGTTAGCCGTCTGGTGCTCACTCGAAGGTGGCATCTTGATGCGCCTGAACTGCAGGGCGCGGATGACTGCGTAAAACATTAACCAGGCAGGCGATTTGAAACCAGGTATTGACAGATTATCCAAGCTGTTTGGAATGCAAGTGGAGGTGAACAATGCTTCAAGCTATCGAAGCTGTGATTGATGAAAAAGGACAAGTACGTTTGCTGTCGCCAATTCGTCTGCCGGCAGCACGGCGAGCAATCGTGACCATCCTAGAAGAGGAGTGGATCGGCCGTGTTCCAGAAACGGCTTTGCTGAGTGAAGCAGCACTTGCCGAGGATTGGAACCGGCCGGAGGAGGACGCAGCGTGGTCACACCTGCAACTGGCACAGTCGTTTTAGTACCATTTCCGTTCTCCGACTTGTCTCAATCTAAACTGCGGCCTGCGGTGGTGCTGGCTGAGGGGATTGGATTCTGTGCCCAATCACCAGTAACCCGTATGGGGATGTTCGAGCGATTGAACTCACAAGTGCCAGTTTTGCTACAGGCTCGTTGCGTATGACGAGCTATGCTCGGCCTGGCAAGCTGTTCACCACGAATCGTGATTTGATGACGACTCAAGTAGGTGTGTTGAAAGCGGATGCCTTTCGACAGTTGGTTGAGGCGGTTATTACTATTCTACGTACGAGTATAGCGACATAGCAGTCTGAAGGTGGCGTGAAGGCGTGCTAACACCGCGTGCAGCGGACCGCCACCAGCGGCGCGAAAAGCGTGCGCTGCTGCCGTCGGCGGCTGAGCGCGACCGTTATACGGACGCTGCGCTACACTACGTTCCGGACGATGCAGGGCATTGTCTGCGCCCGTATCATGGCGCGGCGGACGGTGATCAAGATCGCAATCCGCTTGTTTCCGTCCGCGACGTTCCACTTGTGTCCGTATAACAAGCGAATGAGGCCGTCCTGACGTCCCACCGGGCCTCAGGCGGCTTATCCGCCGCGCCATTGGGCGGCATTTGCGTAGAAAATATTCAAGATGAGCATTTATCAATGTACAGTCAACAACGCCCAATCGTAACACCGGAAACTCTCTCTGCTTGGTGTGTGGCTCGCCTGGGCTCGCCCTTGAGCGGCATTCTATTCGAGTCTGGCTACTCTTCGGCTGTTTTTGGTATCGTGCTAAAAAATAACAGGCGCGTGGTGGTAAAAGTCAGAACTTGGGATGACCGACTGATTTCATGCTGGAGTGTACATCGGAAGATGTGGGAAGCAGGTTTTCCATGCCCGGAACCACTTGGCCCTCCAGTGCACCATGAGCAGTTAGCAATTTCATACGAAAACTACTTACCGGGGGGTGAACAGCTACCTCGTGGTATAGATGCTGCGGTAGAGCTTGGTCGTGTTCTCGCCGAGTTAGTAAAACTAGCTCCCAAAGCCGGTGCTTTTCCTAATCTATATCCAGCCTGGGGGTTCCTGCGTTGGGATGATCCCGGCGATGCTTGGCCAGTAGCGACAGACATGGCCGCAGATCTCAATACGCGATCTGATCCTGCCTGGATCGAACATGCTGCCAGACTGGCACGATCGATAATTCGGAACATTAAGTTCCCCGCAGTAATTGGACATGGGGATTGGTGGACTGACAATATTCGCTGGGATCAGAGGCGTCTCCTTTCGGTGGATGATTGGGATTCGATTGTAGCGCTTTCGGAACCAGCGTTAGCAGGTGTAGCAGCAGCTCTGTTTGCTTCTGGACAATCTACCGTGGAAGAGAGTGCGATGTTTCTGGATGCATACATAACTGCATCCAAGCGGCGTTGGCATACCCTTGAGTATCAGCATGCCTGGGCAGCGGGATTATGGGCCAGGCTGTTCGATGCTCGCAAAGCAACTATGTTAGGTATCTATGAATTTGCCACCCAACTCGAAGAAGAAGTAGAAGAACGGCTTGATCGAGCAGGCGTGAGGGTACAATTATCAAGGTTTTAGGATTACATTGGAGGTTTCCACAAAATCTCCGCGGTCTGATCGATGGATTTGAGGGGTATCAGGGCAACTTTATCAGCCCGACGCGGACATGGCTTTCGCGAGCCAGCATCAGGGTGATGCCAAAGGTGATCACCACACACGTCACCAGGAAAAAGGTGATCTCTTCCAGCGGCAGCACGCCGAATAAATCCAACCCCAACGTGTTGGCCGGGTTGATCGTCCAGGTGCCGCCGAAAATGGCTGTGCCGTCAATCAGGCACAGGTACAAAAAGGGCGGCAGCAGTCCCCACAGCACCGGGCGGCGGTATCGCCACAAAATGTCGGCGCCCATGCCCACCTGAAGGATGATCGGCGGCAAGGCCCACACCAGTAAAATCGCCATATATTTGCCCTGCGGCCAGCCCGACAATAAAACAGCCAGCCAGATGGCCCAGATCAGGCCTAGAACGACGCCCGCGCCCCAGCGCAGGGCGTTGTTGCTTTGAAAGGTTTTGCTCGACCAGGGTTGGCGGCGCAGCAAAAACAAGACCCACAGTCCCACCAGCAGGGTTTGCACTATGAAAAAGGTATATTCTTCGATGGGCACCCAGCCCAGTGTGATGCCGGTGACCAGGTTGGGGTCGTACCACCAGATGCGGTTGGCGACCAGATAATTGTCCCATGGGGTGGTATAGATCAGGGCGGCGGCCACATGTCCGCCCAAAATGGCCCACGGCGACCAGGTGTGAAACTGCGGCGGCAGTGTCTGTCCCCGCCGCAGGTCCCACAGCGTCAGGACGATGAGCAGAATCAGCCAGGGGCCGATCAGATATCCCAAAACAGCAAAATAGGTCATGGCTTTGTCCTTTCAACTCGACCAGGCGCAGAGGAGCATGCTCCCCATGCTCACAAATCCGATCATGGCTGGAAATGGCTGTTTCCAGAATATACCCAGCCCCACCGTTTGCAGCACCCAAACCAAGGCATAGATCAACATCAACGGGGCGAGAGGCAGTTGGGCCGGGCGCAGCCAGCCGACCGCCATCATGATCGCCGTGATCAGCCCCGAAGCCAGGGCCCAGCCTGCAAAGTTGCTCCAGGGAATGCCGCCCGATTTGCAGCGCAGGCAGTATCCGCCGGGGTGTTCCCACTGCCAGAATCCCCAGCTCACCATTTGCGGGTCGAGAAAGAAATCCCAGGCCGTCATAGCCAGTGCGCTGAGCAGGATAAAAGCCCAGGTTGAGCCGGCGGTGATGCGAGCAGCTACCGCCCAGGCCGGCGGCAGCATCATCAGCCAGGCCAGCGGCACGGCCAGCGGCACGCGGCCCACCTGCGGCTGCAACAGGGGGGTATAATGATAGCGGCCAAAGGGGATGCCGGTGTGCGAACCCGCCCATTCGACGCCCCAGCCCAGCACTGCCACCAGCAATGCCCCCCACAGCGTATGTCCCCAGCCCCAGTTGGCCGACAAAACGGCCAGAACGGCCAGGTCTTGCAGCAACACGCCGATGATCACCCCGCGCCGGGTGGCCCACTCGCTGCCAAAGCGTTCCCAAAAGGGCAGCACCACCATCGAGATCAGCCAGGCCAGGATGGCCAGACGGGCCAACAGAGGGATGTCATTCCACGTCAGCAGAGCCAGGTCAATCCAATTCATTTGCTCCCTCCTTTGGTGCGCGCCGCAGGCTCGCTCCTTGCCCGGTTCACTGGCTGTATCCTAAACATGGTTGCGCAGCATTAACTCTTTGGGGTAGGGGTTGAGGTAAACCTGGACGTGCACCCAATCGGGCGCAGGCTGCCGGCGCAGATGATGTTTGAACAGAGTTAGCGGCACGATCAGCGGTGTCAGCCCCCGCTGATAATCCTGGATTTGCGCCAACAGCTCTTGTTTATCTTCTCGATCCAGGCTGTCTTTGATAAATCCCAGCAAGTGCTGCATCACGTTGGCGTGTTTGCCCGGTGTGGCCAGGGTGCGCATACCGTCCATCAACAGCGAACCGTATTCCAGAGTCAGTTCGAGCCAGGGGCGATTGCCGGCCTGGGCGACGATCTGACCCAATTTTTGATAGTGAAGGGGGCTATGCGCCATCAGGGTGAGTTTGTGGGCGGTGTGAAATTGCACCAGGCCGCCAGGTGTGGGCGATTGTTGGAGCATGGCCATCCAGCGTTGATAGGTAAAGACGCGGTCAATGAAATTTTCGCGCAGATGGCTGTCGTTGAGACGGCCTTCTTCTTCTACCGGCAAGAGCGGCATGCGCTGTGTGACCTCGCGGGCAAATAGCCCGACGCCGGTGCGTTCGGCCATGCCCTGCTCGTTGTACACGCGCACACGAAACAGGCCCGAACTGGGCGAGTCTTTTTTGAACACAAAGCCATGCAGCCCGGCCTCGACCAGTGCCTCGACGCGCTGCTGCGCCCAGGTGAGCATGCGCCCGGTCAGGTCTACGCCGGTTTTGATCGTCACCAGGCGCGGCCGGTCGGGGGCGCCGACCAGGTGCATGGCTTCGCGTGGCACCGGCAGCCCCACTTCGACTTCGGGGCAGATCGGCAGCCATTCGACATAGCGGCCCAGTTCGTTGACCAGAAAACGGTCGAGCTTGTGTCCGCCGTCATAGCGCACCGGCTGGCCCAGCAGGCACGTGCTGATGCCCAGGCGGATGAGCGGTCCTGTATCGCGGTCTGTTTCTTGAGACATGGATCATCTCCACAAGGGCGAGGCCTGCCGCGTCCTCGGACAGGTGTGGGGTCGGCGCAAGGCCGACCCTCTGCATTAGCGGCTGGCCTGAAGGCGGGCGATCTCGTCCTGGATCACACTGTCGTCCAGTTTCTTGAACAGCGGGCGCGGCTGGCGCAAGGCCTGACCGGCAGGCAGTTGGCTGGGTTCCCAGCGCGCCGTGAGTGTGCTGTTGTCATAGCACAGGGCCTGGTGGCTGCGCGTAGACTCGTGGAACGTTTCGATATACTGACGGCCGACCACGCTGCCCTCATAGCCGAGCATTTCGTGCAGCGATTGACAGCTAAAAGGCAAGAATGGCGTGAGCAGAATTTTGAGCGAATCAATGGCGCGCAACGATACATAGACGCTGCGGGCCGCCGCGAGCGGGTCGGTTTTGATGGCGTGCCAGGGGGCTTGCTCGTCGAGATAGCGGTTGACCGCACGGGCCAGGTTCATGGCCTCTTGCAGGGCCGAGCGGAATTTGCAGCCGTCTAGCAGCGCGCCGATTGGCTCAAAACCGCCTTCGATCTGAGACAGCAGGGCCAGATCGGTCGGGGTCAGGTCGCCGGGTTCTGGCACGCGGCCTTGATAGTGCTTGTACGCAAAGGACAGCATGCGGTTCACCAGATTGCCCCAGATGCCTACCAGTTCATCGTTGTTGTGTTGGACAAAGCCTTCCCAGGTAAAATCGGCGTCACGGGTTTCGGGGGCATTGGCCACCAAGTAATAGCGCAGCGGGTCGGGGTCGTAACGCGAGAGAAAATCGTTGACCCACACGGCCCAGTTGCGGCTGCCGCTGATCTTGCGGCTTTCGATGTTGAGAAATTCGTTGGCCGGCACATCATAGGGCAGGTTGAGGGTGTTTGGCGCATCTTGGCGGTACAGCCGCTCGGCGCCGGCCAGAATGCCCGGCCAGATGATGGTGTGAAAGGGAATGTTGTCTTTGCCGATAAAATAGACTGTGCGCGCCTGCGGATTGTACCACCACTCTTTCCAGGCATCGGGGCAGCCCCGATTGCGCGCCCATTCGATGGCTGCCGAGAGATAGCCGATCACCGCCTCAAACCAGACATAGAGGCATTTGCCTTCCCAGCCTTCTACCGGCACCGGGATGCCCCAACTCAGGTCGCGGGTGATCGGGCGGGCCTGCACCTCTCGGGCCATGTTGCGCGAAAAGTTGAGAACATTGGGCCGCCAGTGTTCTTTGCCCTCGTCCAGCCAGGCCACCAGTTTCTCACCCAGTTGAGGCAGATCGAGGAAATAATGTGTTGTTTGACGCACTTCGGGTCGGCTGCCGTCGGTGCGCGTGCGCGGATTGAGCAACTCGAGCGCATCCAGTAGTTTGCCGCAGTTGTCGCATTGATCGCCGCGCGCCCCGTCGTAACCGCAGTGAGGGCAGGTGCCCTCGACATAACGGTCGGGCAAAAAGCGGTTCTCGGTGACAGAATAGAGTTGTTCCTGGGTTTGGGTGATCAGGTAACCGTTTTCCAGCAGGCGCAAGAAAAGCTGTTGGGCCACGTGATGATGATTTTCCGTGTCGGTGTGGGTAAACAGGTCATAGGTCAGGCCGGTGCGATAAAAAGTGTCCAGAAATTCGGCGTGAAAGCGGTCAAACACCTGGCGCGGCGAAACGCCCTCTTGATCGGCGCGCACAGTGACGGGGGTGCCGTGCGAGTCCGAGCCGGAGACCATCAGCACATCGTTTCCGCGCAGGCGGTGATAGCGGGCATAAATGTCGGGCGGTAGATCGGCGCCGGCCAGGTTGCCTACATGGATCGCGGCATTGGCATAGGGCCAGGCTACAGCAACAAGAATTTTCTCAGGCATTATCTACTCCTCAAGATAGCAGGCCGGCCAGACGATTTTGCCGGCGCCAGTATTGACGGTACCACCAGGGCGGCCGATGGGTTGGCGGGACAGCCATCACGCGCTCTGACCAGCGTTGAGTGGCTGTCCAGGCCAGGTCAAAGCATTGGCGGTCAAAAGCGGCCCAGTCGGTTGGCTCTGGCGTGTTTTGTTGATACAAAGCATGTTCTTGCGCAACAAAGGTTGTTTCCAATTCATCTCGTCCGGCGCGATACAGCGGCATGCGAGTGGCATAATCGGCGATCACGGCGCGATGCAGCTTTTCGTGTATCCACCAGAGCGATTGTGAATCGGTCCGACCACCGGGCTGACCGATCTCGGCAGGTAGCGGGCCGAGGTGAAAAGGCTTGAAAATGCCGGTACATGGCGCCGATGTCGCCGTCAGCCAGGCGGTGGGCGCATCGGGGCGCAGGTGCGCCACCATCGAGGCGGTAGATTGAATGTGGCGCAGCAGTGGCGCCGCGGCATGGGCGCACACGTTGATCTGCCACTGCACCGGCGTCCAGGCGTCGTCATCGGTGTCGCCATGATCGCGCAGATAGCTCATCATGTCCGAGACTGTTATTTTGCCCTGATCGGCTTGCAAATGGCCAGAGGTGGTTTGCTGCCGGCGGCGACATTGGCCAAGCGGCGTATAGAGCCGGTCGGAGTAGCAGCGTGCCCAATCCAGGTCGGCCGCGCTGCGGCACCAGCCCTTTGCAACGGCATGCTCGATCACGCCCGGCCCGATCATGTCCCAATCGCGGCCGATGGTCAGGCCGTTAGAAATGCTCCAGGTGTCTCGAACCTGTCGGGCTACCCAGTAACGGCCGGCCGTTTCCAGCACCCAGGCATCGGTGGGGTCGGCGATCAGAAAACTGTTGTGGTATGGCTGGCCGAACCCAAGTGTACCCCTGCTGTGTTGTCCCCAGGTTTCCAGCAGGTTGACGATCACATCCAGGGCGCGGCGGGCCGTTTCGGCGCGTTCCAGGGCCAGGCGCAACAAGTCCATGCCGGTCAAACCGCGCATCTGATACGGTTCTTTGGTAAAGACGGCCTCATTGCCGATGGCCACGCCCCATTCGTTGATGCCCATCTCGCCACCCCACATCCAAAAAGGCTGCGAGATCAAGATGGCAAAGGTTTCGGCGACCTGGGGAATCTCGATAAAGGTACATTGCACACTGGCGGCGCGGTGCATGGCACGCGGAATGTACACCGGTCGCTGCGCCTCATTGGGCGGCCGGTCGCTGTTTTTGGCCAGGATGGTGCAGCCATCAGCGGTAGAATTGCCTCGCGCCACCAGTGTGTCACACATGGTCTGTTGCCCTACTCATCAAGCGCAGGCTTGGACCGGCTCAATCTGCGCCGGTCATTTACAACACGCCAAAGACGCGGTACACCTCGTCAATGGGCATACCGGCAGCCAGCTGCTCGCGCTCCTCGTTCTCTTTGGCGAAAATGTCTTCCACGCGCAGCAGCACCTCGTCTACCAGGTCTTTGGGGATGAGCTGCACGCCGTCATTGTCGCCAAAGATAAAATCGCCGGGCATGACTTTGACATAGTGGTTGATGTGGCCGGGCAAATAGATGGGCAGGTCCACATCGGTGATGATCCAGCCGCCAAAGGCATTGGGGCGGGTGCCAAAAGAAAACATCGGAAAGTCGGGCATTTTCAGCACATATTGGGTATCGCGGCAGTTGCCGGCCAACAGCATGCCGCGGCAGCCGTGCGCATAGGCCAACTGGCAGCTCATCTCGCCAAAGTGAGCCGGCTGCATGTCGCCACCGCAGTCAAAGCAGAGGATGCTGCCCGGCTCAGAACTGGCCACGGCGCGCATCATCCGTTTTTGCGGGTGTCCGCCCTCTTGCTCCCAACGCTGCTCCATCTTTTCTTTCCAGCCCGGCACGGTGCCATAGTCTACCTGCGAGTGTAGCTTGATCGGCAGGGCGCGGCCGACCAACTGCATGCCCTGGCGCAGCGGCTTGAACTGGGCCGAAAAGACCGTGTCGCGCACGCCCAGGCTGGCCAGCGAGTCGGAGACCGATCCGCCATATCCGGCGCGGCGGTAGCGCTCGATGCGCTCCAGATCGGTGATCGGGAGATGGCGGATGTTGTTGTTATCCCATTTGAATTCGCCTGACATGAGTTATCCTTTCTTTACAAAAAATATCAAAATATCATCCGAACAACTTGAGTGTCAACCGGGCCACTCGCGCTCCCATCGCCCGCGCCTGGGTCAACTCGTGATCGCCTGGCTCGCCTACGGCAAAGGGGCCAAAGTGCGGCCCCTGAGTGGTGCCCTGGACGATCATGCCTGACACGAGCATGGCGGTGATGATGGACATGTTGGTGGTTTCGTGACCGCAGCCTGCGCCGCCTGAGGTGGTGAATGCCGCGCCGACCTTGCCTTCCAACCGGCCATAGATTTTGGCGCTGAGGTCAAACACTCTTTTCACTTCGGCGGCCATCTGCCCAAAATAGGTGGGTGAGCCGACAATGATGCCGTCGGCGGCAGCCAGGTCGGCGTTGGCTACGTCGGCGATGGGTTTCAAGGCGCAGGTGACGCCCTCGACCGAGTGCACGCCTTCCAGCACGGCCTCGGCCAGGCTTTGGGTGTGGCCGGTCTCACTGAAATAGGTGATCAGAATTTGAGCCAAGATTATACCTCCTCGATCTGTGTGATGACAGCAACGACTTGACGTCCGGCACTCGGACAAGAGAGCCGATGGGGCGTCCTCTCTGCATGACGGCTTGGCTCCCGTGCCTTGGGTGTTGCTCCAACAACGACCACATACCCCAGCGAGTCCACTCGGCGTCACGCCAACAACGACCACATACCCCAGCGAGTCCACTCGGCGTCACGCCAACAACGACCACATACCCCAGCGAGTCCACTCGGCGTCAATTTCCGCCCGCACCTGGGCAATGTCGGCCTCGTGCGGCATTTCGACGGCGGCCATCGGCGAGCCGGGAATCATCGGGCGCAGCGGTCGCTCGGCGATGAGGATGGGGCGACAAAACAGCCGCACATATTCCTGTCCGTCGGGGGTGATGACGGCCCAGGCCGCCACATAGCGGGCGGTGCGCTGTGCCGGCGGCACACCCTCCAACCGTCGCAGCAAATAGGCCAGCCAGGTTTCATCGTCTACCTCATCGGCAAAGAGGCCATTCCATCGCCGCGCTTGCAGGCCGGGTTCGCCGTTCAGAGCATCAATTTCCAGGCCGGCATCGTCGCCCAAGACCAGCGGCCACTGTTCACTGTGGTATGTGCGCGCCTTGAGTAGGGCATTTTCCTGGACGGTGCGCCCATGTTCTGGCACACGACAGTGACTCAGTCCAACGCCGGACAGGGTGAGGCAAACCAGGCCATGTGTGGCAAACATAGGCGCGAAAAGCAGCTTTTTGTAGGTATTGTGGGTGGCAAAGAGCAGGGTGTGGGTCAACAATCAACTCCACAGACGGTCCCACGACCGTTCGTTGTCCCACTCAGCGGTCGGCTCGAAATAGCCGGGCTGTTTGGGGTCTATGAATTGGCGCAGCACCTCTTCATTCAACCCATCCAGGCCCAAGCCGGGCGTTTCCGGCACCTGGATATAACCATTTTTGATGATTGGATCGGGCAGGCCGGTGACGACGCGGTTCCATTCGGGGTGGTCTACCGAGTGATTTTCCA
This sequence comes from uncultured Anaerolineae bacterium, assembly GCA_964449465.1. Taxonomy (GTDB): domain Bacteria; phylum Chloroflexota; class Anaerolineae; order JAFGEY01; family JAFGEY01; genus CAYRXM01. The sequence goes on along the minus strand of CAYVBK010000073.1, from coordinate 4,565 downwards.
GTACCAGGAAATTTTCGGTAGCGGCGGCGCAATGGGCGGCCGCCATTGCTGCCACTGGCGAGCCGGCCATGTGCATAGCCATCGCCACGCCGTGTTCCTGCGCCAAATCACCGATCTTTTTGGTCTCCAAAATGCCGCCCGATGAGGCCAGGTCGGGGTGAATGATGGACACTGCTCGCGCTTCAAGCAGCGGCTTGAAGCCCTCTTTGAGGTAAATATCCTCGCCGGTGCAGATGGGCGTGGTGACCGACTGCGACAGACGCACATATTGGTCAGTAAACTGCCAGGGGATCATGTCCTCATACCAGGCCAGGCAGAATTGATCGAGCGCGCGGCCCAGGCGGATGCACGATTCCAGGCCGATGTGGCCGAAATGGTCGGCGGCCAACGGAATTTCATAGCCGATCACCTCGCGCACCGCGGCCACATAATTGCACAGCACGTCAATGCCCTTTTCGGTGATCTGGATGCCGGTCATAGGGTGCATGATGTGATAGGTGTTGAGCATACCCGGCGGGGCGATCAGGGCATCGGGGATGTCTTTGAGCAGGCCGATGCCCACGTCCATTTTCAAAAAGCGAAACCCCTCCTTGATCCGCTCCTTGAGTCGTCGGCCCATTTCGCGGCCATCCGGCGTCGAGTCGGTGTCGCAATAGCACAAAATCTGGTCGCGGAATTTGCCGCCGGCCAACATATAGGCCGGCACGCCATAGGCCTTGCCGGCCAGGTCCATCAATGCCATTTCGATGCCGCAGACGCCGCCGGCCTGCCGGGCGTGATAGCCAAACTGCTTGATCTTGCGGAAAATTTTGTCCACATTGCAGGGGTTCTCGCCCAACAGTCGGCTTTTGAGCATCAGGGCGTAGGTTTTGCTGGCGCCATCGCGCACTTCGCCATAGCCCGATAGCCCCTGGTTGGTGTCAATGCGGATCAGCGAGCAACGCATGGGTAGCCCAGCCAGGTTGACCAGGCGCAAATCGGTGATTTTTAATTCGGAAGGCCGCGACATGCGGTTGACGTTTTGTTCACTCCACTCTGGCACGATTTTTCTCCTTGATATATGCTTATGCCTGTTCTTTTTTGATGGCTTCGCGCGCTTTGCGCGAGATGCGGTTCCAGACACCGGTGAGGCCCATGGCCTTTTTCATCAGCATCAGGGTTTCCTGAGCGATCTGCTCGGTGGCTTGGGTGCCTTCATAGATCACCTGTTCGACATAGCCGGGGCGGCTCTCGATGGCGGCGCGGCGTTGGCGAAAAGGCTCTAAAAAAGCGTTCAGGGCGACAGTCAACTTTTCCTTGACTTCGACATCGCCCACCTGGCCGAGGCGATACCGCTCTTTGAGGCTTTCGACCTCGGCGCGGTTGGGGTTGAACACATCGTGGTAGATGAACACCGGGTTGCCCTCTACCGTGCCGGGAATGTCTGCGCGCACGCGATTGGGGTCGGTGTACATGCCAAAAACCTTTTTCTGCACTGTTTTGGCGTCGTCCGACAGGAAAATGGCGTTGCCCAGGCTTTTGCTCATCTTGGCCTGACCGTCGGTGCCCACCAGGGTTGGCACGTCGCCCACCAACACATCGGGTACCGGAAAGACCTCGCCGTAGAGATAGTTGAAGCGGCGGGCGATCTCGCGAGTGATCTCGACATGGGCTTCGTTGTCCTTGCCCACCGGCACCAGGTGGGCGCGGGGCATCAAAATATCGGCGGCTTGCAGCACTGGATAGCCCAACAGTCCGAACGGCATCGTTTCGTCGTCCATCTGGGCGGCACGGGCCATGTCTTTGATGCTGGGCAGGCGGCTGAGGCGCGGCACCGTCACCAGCATCTCGAAAAACAGGTTCATCTCGTACACCGCCGGCACCGCCGACTGCAAATAGATGTGGCTCTTGGCCGGGTCAATGCCGGCGGCCAGGTAATCCAGCACCATATCGTGAATGTTTTCGCGCAGGGCGTCAATGTTTTCCTTTTCCGGCCTGGTGGTAAGCATGTGCAAATCGGCGATAATAAAATAACATTTGTATTCATCTTGCAGGCGCACGCGGTTGGCAATGCTGCCCACATAGTGACCCAGGTGCAGTTTGCCGGTTGGTCGGTCGCCGGTCAAAATTCGTTTTTGTTCCATCTTGCCTCCGTTCATTGATATGTAAATACAGGGGCAATTGTACTCTAGTTTGATGTAAAAGCAAGCCTGAGGGGGTGGTTGAGTCTGTTTCGATTTGACTTTTGACCTGGATATTGTATCATGGTGCTATTCTAGTTAAAGTACGTAGACTATACATGATAATCGCTGATATATAAAATCCATTGAAAATGTATCAAGAGGTATGGGTATGACTCAGTACACGCATATCGCCGAACTGTTTCGTTCGCTTGCTCACCCCGTCCGTCTGCAAATCCTTGACGAGTTGCGACGAGCCGAGGCGTGTGTGTGCCACTTGCAGGCTGTGTTGCGCCGTCCGCAGGCCTATGTCTCTCAGCAGCTTGGCGTGCTGCGCAAGGCTGGGATCGTGGTAGATGATAAGGATGGGCTCAACGTCTACTATCGGTTGGCCAATGCCCAGGTTGAGCGGCTGCTCCAGGATGTATTGGGGCCTGCGAGCGGCCCTACGCGTCTGACGACCTGTCCTTGCCCATGTTGTCAGCAAGCCTGCCGGGCGATAGAGACGGTTGAGCTTAAAGTGAAAACAATAGATGGAACAATTGAACCATCTTGACAGGATATTTGGGCTGTGTTATAATATGCAAGAATTTGAATGTATTATGCTGTGCAGGTAAGGCTTGAGCCTGGTTGGTTGTCTTTGGCACAGCTTTTTTATGACCTTCTAATATGCAATAAAGTGCATATTAGCTACAAACAAGGAGAGCCTATGAACATTTTTGTTTACCTGGTCAATTTGTTGCAAACCGGCCTGGGCAACCTGGCCGCGTACCTGGCCGCGCACGTGTTGCTGTGTCTGGTGCCGGCCTTTTTCATCGCCGGCGCCCTGATGGCGCTCATTCCCAAAGGGGCGGTCACCCGCTTTTTGGGTCGCAAAGCCTCCAAGTGGGTCTCTTACCCGGCGGCCTTGCTGGCCGGGTTTGTGCTGGCAGTCTGCTCTTGCACCATTCTGCCGCTCTTTTCCAGCATTTACAAAAAGGGTGCGGGGCTGGGACCGGCGCTCACCTTTATGTTCTTTGCTCCGGCCAGCAACCTGTTGGCCATCCTGTTCACCGGTGTGCAGATCGGCATGGACATTGCCCTGGCACGCATCTTGCTGTGCATGCTCTTTGGCGTGCTGATTGGCCTGATCATGTCCTGGATTTTCCGCAAAGAAGACGAGGCGCATGCTACAGCCACCAACGGCACTGCTGCGTTTGGTCAGGGTGCCAGGGTGCCTCGCCGCATTTGGGTCTTTTTTGTGCTGCTGGTGGCCGTGTTGATCGCCGGCACCTTGCAGGTAGACCTGCTGCGCAACAGCTATGTCACCTTTAACCTGCCCGGTGCGTGGGCGGGACAGTTCCAGGCCTGGCTGGACGGCATGGTGCCGCCCAACCCCGCCCTGGGCATCGAAGGGGTCAGCGTGCAGGGAATGTTTTTGATCGGCCTGCTGTTCGTGATCGGCGTCACTGCCTGGTATGGGCTGAACAAGGTGGATGAAGGGTTCAACGTTTGGACATTTGTGGCACTGGGTGTGATATCACTGACTTTGATTGTGGCGGCGTTCAAAGTGGTGGCTGGGGACGATGGGTTCTCGGTGGGTGTGACCGGCAAATTGATTGCCGAGGTGCTGTTGCTGGCCGCGCTGTGGTGGATGGCCGCTTTCAAGATGGATCGCTACGAGGTGCAAGAGTGGCTGTGGGAAGCCTGGCGGTTTGTCAAGCAGATCATTCCCTTGCTGATCACCGGCGTCTTTTTTGCCGGGGTGGCGCGGGCGCTGATCCCGGTGGCCTGGATCAAGGCGGTGGCCGGGCAAAATACCCTGTGGGCCAACCTCGTGCCGGTGATTTTTGCCATCTTTATCTACTTTCCGACGCTGGTTGAGGTGCCGGTGGCGCAGACTTTTCTCTCGCTGGGCATGCACCGTGGCCCGCTGCTGGCCTACCTCTTGGCCGATCCGGAGCTGAGCCTGCAATCCATTCTGGTTACATCCAAGATCATCGGGCGCAAAAAGACGGCTGTTTATGTGGTGCTGGTGGGCATTTTTAGCACTCTGGCTGGTTTGATCTTTGGGTCGTTTCAGAAATGACTCTTGTGAAAAAAGATATTTTTAACCACAAAGGACACAAAGAACACCAAGAAAATTCAGGTCGGGCTTGAAATTAATCGCACAAGACCTTGAAATAATCAATGCAAGCCTTGACTTTCTTCGTGTACCTGGTGTTCCTGGTAGTTTTTTCAATAGTCATCATGTGCGATTCTCGCACTTGAGGTTCGCTCATTTTTTCTCGATTTCTTGAAATTGCCCGATCATATTTGACCATAGCTTTTTATGCCAACATAGCTTTTTATGCCAACATAGCTTTTTATGCCAACATAGCTTTTTATGTCAACATAGCTTTTTATGTCAACATAGCTTTTTATGTC
>CAYVBK010000072.1:0-17524 GCA_964449465.1 uncultured Anaerolineae bacterium | reverse complement strand
GCACCCTGATTCCAGTTATATCATTTTTAAAGGGCCGTTTCAGACTGATGCTAGAAGAGTCCCCTGAAAAAAAAGAACGAGAATAATGAGTCCACTGAAAAAACCACCAAGAACACGAAGTACACGAAGAAAGTCAAGACTTGAATTAATTATTTCAATGTTGTATTTGAACAATTTCAAGCTCAACCTGAATTTTCTTTGTGACCTTTGTGTTCTTTGTGGTTAAATCCACCTTTTTTCAGGAGAGTCAATAATGAACAAGCTGAAATAAGCGGAACGCCAAATATCTTGGAGCTTGGCTCTTTGTATTTAACAGACACAAGAACAATATCCTATCATTACCTTTGAACAATCACAGAAAATCACATCATAGAAATGACAGAAAGCAAACTCATCCGCAGATGACGCAGATTTCGCAGATTAAGACAAATTTACAATAATCTGTGTAATCTGCGCAATCTGTGGATGTGATCGTTTCATTTCAATTGTGCAGTTTTCTGACATGTTCAAACCTGATGCTATCAGGCGATTTGACGGGCAAACGACCTTTTTTCAGCAAAGCCAGAAATAACCAACTACTTGACACTGTGAAAAAGTGTGGTATAATTTCTACATACTTGTTTGTATTGCAAACTAGTATGTAGAAAAAACTAATCTGCGTTACTAGAAAGGAAAACAGTTATGTTACAAGACACAGATTTGAAACGCCTCGAACGAAATGCCTTGCGTGACATCTTCCAGGATGGGCTGGCGGATATCTATGCTGGATCGGCTCTGTTTTTTATCGGCGGGGCTTTGTCAACTGGGCGAGTTACCGCCTTCATTCCATACATCTTTATCGGCCCGGGCTTGTTCGCTTTTCTCAAGTATCGCCTGGTCTACCCGCGCACCGGTTATGTGGTGTTAGCCCCTGGCGACCCCCAAAAGATGCTGCGCCGGGCGCTCGGCCTCATCGCGTCGCTGGTTGTTGTTATGGTGACTGTTTTGCTCGTTTCTGGCGACATTGTCAATGCTGCGCGTTGGTACCGCTGGATGCCTATCCCGTTTGGGTTGGGGGGGGCGGTGCTGCTTGTTGCTGCGGCTTTGAAATCCAGGTTGGTGCGGCTCTATACCTATGCCGTCTTTTCGGCCGTGTGCGGCCTGGCGATACCCTTTTTTCCACTGGCCGGCAAACTGGAAGCCCTAGCGCTCCATTTCACCTTCCTGGGTCTGTTGATGCTGGTGTGCGGCATCATCGCCCTGGTCATTTTCTTGCGTCGCAATCCGGTATTGGCAACGGAGGGACAGGATGAGTCCTGAAAACAATGCCATTTCGGGTTTACAGGCCATTTCCGAAATTGACGAACTGGTTCACGAGCCGGCCCGGCTGTTGATTATGGCTCACCTGTACGTTGTTGACAGCGCCGATTTTACCTTTTTGATGCGTCAGACCGGGCTGACGCGCGGAAATCTGTCTTCACACCTTAGCAAATTAGAGGCGGCGGGCTATGTTCGGGTCAAAAAGGAGTTTGTGGCCAAGATGCCACTCACCTTGCTGAGTTTGACCGCACAGGGGCGCGAGGCTTTTCAGTTTTACCGGCAAACGATGCTGCGGGCGCTGGAGGCCATGCCTCCCAGCTAGCAGCGCACGAACTGGATGCCTGTGCCACCAAACGAGATCGATCCGGTAAGGGCGACCGCAAAGGTCGCCCTTTGGTTGTCAGGTAGCCAGGGCAAGGGCATTCAGCCCGGCTTTGACAGGCTCAACCAAAATGCGCCGGTCGAGCAGGGTTTGTGTGGAGCAAAAGCACATATCGAGACCGGGCGTGCGGTCTCGTCCTGGGCAGTCTGTTAGCGATCAGCCTGTCGTATGCGCCACACCACCAGTGTATAGAGTGCCAGCGCGGTGACGATGAGGATGGTGGCGTTGGGCCAAAAAACGGCAGATGGCACATCTCCGCTCATGGCCAGGCGAAACAAGCGCACCATGGCCGTCGTTGGTGCCCAGGAGATGATGGCCCGCAGCAGCGCCGGCAGCTTGTGGACGGCTTCTTCCATCAAGACCGGCGCCAACAAGAGCATCAGCAGCACACCCATCCACAGGTTCATTGTCGCGGCATCGTTGAACCATGCGCCCATCAGCAGCCCGCCCAGCACCACCACCGCCGCGCTCAGCAGCCCGCCCACCAGCACCACTTGCCAATGGACAAACCACTTGGCGTGAAAAGCGAGCACCACAATGGTGACGACCAGGCAGTAAAAGAGGCCGGCGATGGCCTTGCCGCTCACCACCTGCCCCAGGCGCGCCGGCGACACCAGCAGTGCCTCAAAGGTGTGGTTTTCTTTTTCCTCGACCATCAGATGGGGCACCAATGCCATGCCCACCACCAAAAGCATCAAGACCAGGTTAAAGGCGATCATGAACGGCTGGCCGATCTTGTGGATGGGAGGGTAGACGGGGCGCGCAGCAACATGGATGCGCACCGTTTGCCAGCTGGCCTGGCTGAACTGGGTCTCGAAAAAGGCTGCGCGCGCAGCCACGGTGGCCGGGTTGGCCCAGTGTGCCGCGCAGCCGTCTATCTCGACCACACCGCCGTCGCCCTGCGCCTGGCGAAAGCCCGGCGGAATGGTCAGCCCGATCACCATATAGGACGAGCCGGCGACGGCCTCTTGCATTTCTTGCTGCGAGTCGAACAGGTGCAGCCGGAACTCGCTGCGCGTGGTCAGGCCGCGGATCAGGGTAGATTTGTCTGGATCATAGACATAAGCGGTGGGAATGTCGTTGAGCCGCAGCAGCGCCGGCATAGCCAGGCTCATCAGCATGACCAGCGCACTGCCGATCAACAAGGAAAAGGTCAGGCGGTTTCGCAGCGCATCCAGGATGTCTTTGGCCGCGATGGCCCAGATGAGGCGGATGTGTTCAAAAAAGTTGGACGAGCTTGTGCGCATTTTTACAATCTCTTTCACAAATTGAACGCCTTACCGGTCGGCGCGGCGAATCTGGCCGATGGCGAGTCCGAACAAGAGGGCTGCCGAACCGCCGATCACGGCCAGATCTGCGCCGCACTCGGCCAACGTCGCACTGTCGGACATCGACACGACAAACAGCCGGTAGACGGCCACAGTTGGAAACCAGCGAACGGCGGCGTTGAACTGCTCTGGCAAATCTTGGGCCATGATGGCCAGCACGACTGGCAGCATGCAAACCAACATTCCTACCATGGCCCACACGGCCAGCTTTTGCTTGTCTTGGATGGCGCCGCCCATGCAGATGCCCAACGCGACCGCCAGCGTCGCGCCGCTGAAGGATGACATGATGGCAACGTCCCAGCGAGCGACCATTGCGATGTTGAGGGCCAGGAGCAAGGCGATGGCGGCCAGGCAGTAGACCAGCCCGGCGACGGCCTTGCCAGCAATCACGTGGCCTGCGGCGGCGGGAGAGATCAGCAGCACGTCCAGCGTCTTGGCGCGCCGCTCTTCGATCATCAACTGTGGCAGCAGCTGCAGTCCAATGAACGCCAGCACTGCGACCATGCTCAACCCGGCCCACGAGTGCGGGCCCGTCCGATCGAGGTGCGGGTAGGTGCGGTAATCTGTCCCCAGCTGGATCGGCACCGGCTGGCCCACCAGCGCCGCGATCTCGCGCTCAACCTGGGTCTGGAGTGCTGCCGTCGCTGCCGGGCTGACCCAGTGCTGCACATATCCGTCGAGCGCGACCGCCTGGCCGGCGCGCAGTTGGCTATCCAGATTGGCCGGGATGGCCAGCCCGAGCGCGGGCACGCCTTCTGTAGCCAGATTGCTCAACATACTCGCGCGGGAAGAGAATGCCCGTGCGCTGACGTTGGGGCTGTTTTCCAAAAGGGCAACCAGGGTAGAATTGCCGCCGTCATAGATGGCCACGAGCGGCGTGTCGGATTGCATGGTCACGATCGGGAGCAGTTTGTACAAGATGAGCATAAAGGCAATGGTCAGGATGATGGTCAAAATCACCTTGTTTTTGATCCCGTCTACGATGTCTTTGGCCGCGATGGCCCAGGCAAGGCGGATGTGTTCAAAGAAACGATTCAGATTTTTGCGCATATTGATAATCTCTTTCGCAAATTGAACGTCTTACCGGTCGGCGCGGCGCAGAATCCAGGCCACGCCGCCCAGCACAACAGCCGTGCAGCCCAGCACCAGCGCCAGCTGCGGCGCCCAGTCGGCCGGGGCCACCGTTCCGGCAAAAGAAGCGCGGAACACGTTGAACAGCGCCACGGTTGGGATCAGGCGGAAAAAGGCAATCAGCCAGGCCGGGAGCAGGTTTTCCAGAAAAGACAGGAGCATGGGCATGAACAGCGGCACGATGATCACCCACGCCCACAGGCTGAGCTGCTGGCGGGTGCGCATGGTGTTGCCGAGAACCAGCCCCAGCGCCGTGCTGAACAACGCGCCGCAGAGTGTGGCCAGGAGAGCCAGCCACCAGTGAACGATCAGCGCGTAATTTAATGCCCACGCCACCAGCATAGCCAGGAAGGCATAGGTTAATCCGGTGAGCGTCTTGCCTAGCACAACCTGCCAGACCGAGGCCGGCGACACCAGCAGCGCATCGAGCGTTTTATTCTGCTTTTCCTCCAGCATCAGATGGGTCGGCGCCATCATGCCAATCATCAGCAGAATAAAGACCATGCCCACTGCCGCCAGCAAGCCCTTGCCGTGCGCATCGGGCGTGGCATAGACGCGCTGCGCATCCATGCGGATCGGAATAGATATGCCGGTCAGCGCAGCAATTTCGCCTTCCGCAGCCAACTGCATGTCGCGCGCCTCGGTGTCGCTGACCCAGTTCATCACATAGCCGGTCAGTTCGGGTGCGCCGCCGCCGGCAAGCGTGCGGTCGAAATCGGCCGGAATGACCAGTCCCAGCTCTGGCACATCGCCATTGGCCAGGTAATGGATCATTTTTTCCTGCGAAGAATAGGTGTAGAGATTGAGCGCTGTGCTGTTTTCCAGCGTCGTCGCCAAAGTGGAATTCCCGGCGTCGTAGGCCAGCACGTTGAGCCCCTCGCTATCATCGAGCAAAACGGGCAAAAAGCGATAGGCCACCATCAGGAACAGCGTTGAGAGCAGCACGCCAATAGCATATTTGTTGCGCAGTCCTTCTTGCAAGTCTTTGATCGTGATCGCCCAGGTGATGCGCAGCCACTCTTTCATTCTTCAAACCTCCCGTGCAGCGCGCCGCCGGTCAGATTGACAAACACATCTTCCAGGGTGGCGTTTTCTCGCTGCCCGTGTGCGGCTTTGAGCTGCGCGGGCGTGTCCAGGGCCACAATGTGCCCGTGGTCGATGATGGCCACCCGGCTGCTGAGCTGGTCGGCTTCTTCCATATAGTGGGTGGTCAGAAAAACGGTCACGCCTTGTCGAGTCAGGCCGGCGATAAAAGTGCGAATGTCACGCGCTACATTCGGGTCCAGGCCGCGTGTGGGTTCGTCCAAAAAAAGCACCGCAGGTTGATGCAGCAATGCGCGGGCGATCAGCAGTCGCTGTTTCATGCCGTTGGAATATTTTTTCACCTGCTCGTCGGCGCGCTGACTCAACCCCACCTGTTCCAGGACCTGTTCGATGCGCGTCTTGACGACCCCATACAGGCGGGCGGAAAAAAGCAGGTTGTCGCGTGCGGTCAGCCGCTCGTAGAGATTCTGATATTCAAAGACCACGCCGATCTGTGGCTTGAGTTGCTGGCGTGCTGCGACCACATCGCAGCCCATCACTTGCGCTGATCCAGAGGTGGGGCGCAACTGGCCGATGAGGATGCGGATGGTTGTTGTCTTGCCGGCGCCGTTTGGCCCGAGATAGCCAAAAACCTCGCCGGGTTCGACGCTAAAACTGATCGCATCGATCGCTCGCCGCCCATCATAGTCTCGCGTCAGGTTGTTTACCTGGATTGCTTTCATCTCGTTTCCTCCCGTACACCGATCAGCCCGACGATGCTCAACGCCGCGCCTGTCCCGGCGATCACTCCCACGAGAAATCCCGCCAGAAAAGTCCAGGGGCGGCCCAAGTCGGTCAGGCCGATTGCCGGCCCCAGGATCATCATCAAGCCACCCAGAGTGGCCATCAATGCGCCGATTCCCAATTTCCAGTGTTTCATGTGTTTTTCCTTCCATTGAAATCAGTATAGGGGCAAGCCTCACTCTGACTGGTGATGATTACAGGGTCAGGGCAGGTTTTGCCTTTACTGAACAGTTATGATTTTAGTATACTGGATTGTGGGATGGGTTGCAACAAAAAAGCGCCAGGCGGCGCTCCAGGCGGGGCGAATGGCGCAGGTGAGGGCTGAATAGAGTCGATCAATAGCCCAACAGGTTGCGCAGCTCACCAGCCGCCGATTTGCTGAGGGGGATCTGGGTGGCGGCGGCATCGTCCAAAATCAGGCTAAAGCTGTTGCGCGTGTAGGGGATCACTTCTTTGACGTGCTGGAGGTTGACCAGGTAGCCGCGATGGGCGCGAAAAAAACCGCTGCGTGCCAGACGTTCCTCAAGCTCAGAGAGTGTGAACTGGGTGATCAAACTGTTGGTGGATGTTTGCAGGATGGCTTTGCTGTCTTGTGCCGAGGCGTATAAAATGTCAGCCGGGTTGATCAAGACGACCTTGTCTTCCATCTTGACCGGTATCTTGAAAGGCAGCGAATTGTGCGACGTATCTGAGGGGGGCATCATCTGGCTGATGCGTCCTCGTTCCAGAGTATAGAGGGTGTCACATAACGTGGTCAGGTGAGCATGATGACTGTCGGCCAGGATAAGGATGGCCATGCCTTCGCTAGCCAGTTGGCGACCGAGGCGTTCGAGCAGGGTGATAGATGCTTCATCGCAGCGGGCAAAAGGCTCAACCAGGATCAATGTTGGAGGTTGATGCAGGATGGCACGCCCCAAAGCCAGTCGGCGAGCCAGGCCAGAACTCAGCTTTTCGACTCGAGTATGGGCGCGATCGGCCAACCCAACCCGGATCAGTACTTCATCGGCGCAGCTTGGAGGCAGACCATAGAGTTTGCATTGAAAGACCAGGTTGGCCCGCGCCGACAGGTTTTTGTACAGGCCATCTTGAGCAAAAAGCACTCCCATCTGACGGCTCGTAGCGGTCTTGTCTGCTGCCGGGTCGCAATCATTGATGCGCACTGTGCCTGCGGTAGGGCGCGTTCGCCCCAACAAAAGGTCGAGCAAGAGCGTCTGGCCACTGCCCGCTGTGCCGATCACGGCGGCAATTTCGCCGCGGCGTACGGTGAGCGCGGTAATGTCAACTGTCAAAGCCTGGTCGGTCACTTTTTGCAAGTTCTCTAATTTGATCAAGTCTCTTGCTCTCTGCGTTTTGGTGGTCGGGCATTTTTCGGCAAATCCGGCAACAGTTCGAGTATAACACAATGGGCATGTCAACGCAACTCGGAGTTTGTTCCTTGACCAGCCGCTTGTTGTCAATGGCATGTTGTGACACCTGTCATAGCATCGTCTCTCAAAGCGTGACCCGATTCACTGTACTTGAGGTAGGGGATATGTTATCCTTGAGGGTGGCAAAACCCAAAAAGGATCATATCAGTGAACGGCGAACAAAAACCCTTGATTCAACTCAAACAGGTGACGAAAATCTATCAGACGGCGGCCGGCGGCGTTCCTGCCTTGCGCGGCATTGACGCCGATTTCCGACAGGGCGAATTTGTGGGCATTGTGGGCAAATCGGGCGCAGGCAAGTCTACTCTGGTCAACATGATCACCGGCGTGGATCGCCTTACCTCTGGCGAGGTGTGGGTGGGTGAGACGCCGTTGCATCGGCTGAACGAAAATCAGATGGCTCTGTGGCGCGGGCGCAATGTGGGCGTGGTGTATCAGACCTTTGAATTGATGCCGATGCTGTCATTGGTAGACAATGTGATGCTGCCGATGGATTTTTGTGGTCTGTACCGGCCGCGCCAGAGCTATGAGCGGGCGCGGCAGTTGCTGGCTCTGGTGGGGCTGGAAGACCACATGCACAAGCAGCCTACCAAAATTTCGGGTGGACAGCAGCAACGGGTGGCCATTGCCCGCGCTCTGGCCAACGATCCGCCGATCATCGTGGCCGATGAGCCGACCGGCAATCTCGATTCGGCCACGGCCGAGTCTATTTTTCAACTGTTCCAGGAATTGGTGCGTCAAGACAAGACGGTGTTGATGGTGACGCACGATGAGAGCCTGACCCCGCGTTTCAGTCGGGTGCTGCATCTGACCGATGGCGAACTGACATCAGGTCACTGAGGAGAGAGTATGTCCAGGGCGTTTATCGAAATGCGTAAAATTGTCAAAATTTTCAAGACCCCGGCCGGCGATTTTGCCGCCCTCAAGGGGATTGACGCCGATTTTCGGCAGGGTGAGTTTGTCAGTGTGGTGGGCAAGTCGGGTAGCGGCAAGACCACACTGGCCAACATGCTCACCGGCATTGATCGGCCTACCTCTGGCACGGTGCAGGTAGGCGACGCGTATGTCCACAAATTGAACGAGAGCCAGATGGCGCGCTGGCGCGGGCGCAACCTGGGGGTAGTGTTTCAGTTTTACCAGCTTTTGCCCATGTTGTCTCTGCTGGAAAATGTAATGCTGCCGATGGATTTTTGCAACATGTATCCCCGCGCTGAGCGGCCGCGTCGGGCGATGGAATTGCTCGATCTGGTGGGGCTGGCCGATCTGGCCCACAAGTTGCCGGCGGCAGCGTCGGGTGGGCAGCAGCAGAGCGCGGCGATTGCCCGCGCCCTGGCCAACGATCCGCCTTTGCTGGTGGCCGACGAGCCGACCGGCAATCTGGATTCGCGCGCCGCCGATCACGTGTTTCGCATCTTTGAAGACCTGGCCCGGCAGGGCAAAACCATCCTTATGGTCACGCACGATAACAGCCTGGCCGACCGCGCCGGGCGCAAGATGATGTTGGTGGACGGCGAGGTGATCCACGAGGCGGTGTTGAAAGCGTTGCCCTGGCTGACCCCTCAGCAGATGCTTCAGGTGAGCCGCCATGTGCGGGTGCAGCGGTTTGCGCCCGGCGAGACGATCATCCATCAAGGGCAGGTCAACGAGTATTTGTACCTGATCGCGCAGGGCTATACCGACGTGCATCTGCCCGAACGCCCCGAACCGGTGGCGCGGCTGGGGCCGGGTCAGTTTTTCGGCGAGATGGAGTTGCTGCGACGCGGGGCGCGGGCGATTGCCAGCATCAAGGCCGCCCTGTCGTCGGCGGTCGAGGTGGTGGTGCTGGATCGCCAGATTTTTGCCGAGGTGATGGCCGAAGCTCAGGTGATGCGCGAATCGCTGCATCACACCATGCAAGAGCGGTTGGCGCAAAATGCCCGCGTGTTGGGGGAATCGCGATATGCGTATCAGACCTCGCTGGCGTAAAGTCATTCACGATCTGTGGGACAATCGCGTCCGCACCGTGTTGGTGGTGGCCTCGATTGCAGTGGGCGTGTTTGCCATCGGCGTGATTGCCGGCACTTATGTGCTGCTCTCCGAAGACCTCAGTGCCAGTTATGCGGCGGTCAATCCGGCCAACATCGAACTGCTGACCGACTCTTTTGATCGGGGCTGGCTCGATGTGATTCGTCGCATCTCTGGCGTGGCTGAGGCTGAGGGGCGGCGCAGTGTGTCGGTGCGCGTGCGTCTGCGCGGCGACGAGTGGGACACGCTGGAACTGGTGGCCGTGTCCGACTTTGCCCAATTCAACATCAACCGGCTGCTGCCGCAGCAGGGTGTGGCCGTTCCGCTCAATCAGCAGGTGATATTGGAGCGCAAGACGCTGGCGTCGCTGGGCGCGTCGCTGGGCGATGCATTGGACATTGAACTGGTGGACGGCACCCGTCGGCAGTTGCCGGTGGTTGGCTCGGCCCAAGAGCCGACTTTGGGCTATGGCGGCATCCTCGGCGACTTGAAGGGCTTTGTCACATTTGACACGCTGGAATGGCTGCACGCTCCGCTCAGCCTGAATCGCCTGTGCATCACCCTGGCAGAACAGTCCGATGACAAGGCGTACATTCAGCAGATGGCTATGCTGATCTCGGACCGGGTGGAAAAGAGCGGGCGGCAGGTTTATCGCACCGAGTTGTCTAAAAAGAGCGAACACCCGTTGGCCTCGATCATCAATGCCTTGCTGGGCGTGCTGAGCATTTTGGGCGTGCTGGTGGTCTTTTTGAGCGGTTCGCTGATCTCGAATACCATGTCGGCCCTGCTCAGCCAGCACACCCGACAGATCGGAGTGATGAAGCTGGTGGGTGCCCGGCAGGGGCAGGTTGTCGGCATGTACATTGTGCTGATTGTGACGCTGGGCGCCATCGCTCTGCTGGTGGCCGTGCCGTTGGGTGGCTGGGGGGCGTTTGCCCTGTCGGCTTTTGCAGCCGATATTGTGAATTTTGTCTTGCGCCCCATTCCCTTTCCGCCTGTGGTGCCGCTGGCTCTGGCTTTGCAGGTGGCCGTGGCCCTGCTGACGCCGTTGGCCGCCGGCATGCTGCCGCTGATTCAAGGATCGCGCATCACCGTGCAAAAAGCCCTCAGCAGTGCCGGGTTGGGCGAGTCGGGAAACGGGCGCGCCAGTTGGGCTGAGCGTATGCGTTGGATTTCGCGCCCGCTGCTCATTTCGATCCGCAACACGTTTCGACGCAAGGGGCGGCTGGCCCTGACGCTGTTCACTTTGACTCTGGGCGGGGCGATTTTCATTGCCGTGTTCAATACCCGCGCCTCGCTCAACCTCCAGGTGAATGAGAGCGTCAAATACTTTTTGGCCGATGTCAACCTCGATTTTGTGCAACCATACCGCATCGAACGGGTGCGCCAGGAGGCTTTGGCCGTCGAGGGGGTGGCCGATGTAGAGGCGTGGACCTCGACCGGCGCCGAGTTGGTGCGTGCCGACGGTGGCCCGCCAGATATGATCAGCGTGCTGGCCCCGCCGCTCAACAGCCGGTTGATTGACCCGACTCTGCTGGCCGGGCGATGGCTGCAAGAGGGCGACCAGAATGCCCTGGTGATCAACGAGGCCTTTTGGGAAGATTATCCTCTGCTAGTGCCGGGCGACACGCTGCGCCTCAAAATTGCCGGCAAAGAAGACGACTGGGTCGTAGTTGGGGTGTTTCAGTACACCGGCGTCAGCCAATTGATTGCCTACACCGGCTACGAGTACTTGGCGCCCAAATTGAGCCAGGGGGCTCAGGCGTTGATGTATCGCATTGTCACCACACAGCACGATGTCGAATTTCAACGACAGGTGGGGGCTATGTTACAAGAACGCTTCAAGTCGCTGGGCATGCGCGTGGCCCAGGTCGAGGCCGGCAGGGCTTTTGCCGATTCGATCACCGATGTGCTGGGCATCCTGATCGTCATTTTGTTGGCCATGGCCATGCTGACGGCCCTGGTGGGCAGCATTGGTCTGGCCGGCACGATGAGCATGAATGTGCTGGAGCGCACCCGCGAGATTGGGGTGATGCGCGCCATCGGCGCCCACAATCAGATCGTGTCGGGGCTGGTCATTGTAGAGGGGTTGCTGATTGGCCTGATCAGCTATGCGCTGGGTGCGGCGCTGTCTTTTCCCATCACCACGCTGCTATCCAATGTGATCAGCATGTCTATTTTCAAGACACCGGCCCGCTTTGCCTTTACCGCGCAAGGGTTTGTGATCTGGTTGATTTTGGTGATTGTCCTCTCGTTGGCGGCCAGCCTATGGCCGGCCCGCAATGCCACCCGTTTGACCATCCGCGAAGTGCTGGCTTATGAGTAGAGTCTGGCAGACTGTCGGAGAGCCCTGAGAGGGGGTTCCCAAACAAGTTTGGGATTCCGGCATCCTCTTGTGTTCTTGGTGTCTTGGTGGTGAGAGACTTGTTCAGCGGCCTCCTGGTCCCCGCCCTCTGGTGTTTGCCCGATCTGCTCTCCAATGATATAATCCACCCCAATTGACCATTCCCCCATGTTCTCAATCAGACAGGTAAACTATGCGCATCCTCGATGAGCACCAAGACGCCTTGCTGCGAGATGAGCGTCGGCTGTTGAACGATCTGTGGAAATTTCTGATCGAATTGGGACTGGAAGCTCCCGATCACGCCACGCTGGAGCAGTCCATCCAACAGTTGGACGAGCTTTTTATGCTGGTGGTGGTCGGCGAGTTTAATGCCGGCAAGAGTGCCCTGATCAATGCCCTGCTCGGCCAGCCCTTGTTGCAAGAAGGCGTCACCCCCACAACCACCCAAATCAATGTGCTGCACTATGGCCCCGAAATCCGGCGCACCGAGGTGGACGACCAACAGTGCGTGTTGGCTTTTCCACACGATATGTTGGCCGAGATCAGCATCGTAGACACGCCCGGCACCAATGCCGTGATCCGCGAACACGAGGCCATCACCACGCGGTTTGTGCCGCGCTCCGATATGGTGCTGTTTATCACCTCGGCCGATCGTCCCTTTACCGAAAGCGAACGCGCCTTTTTGGAGCGCATCCGCGATTGGGGCAAAAAAGTGCTGATCGTGATCAACAAAATAGACATTTTGCAAAATGAGGATGAACTGGCCGAGATCAGGTCTTTTGTGGCCGGGTCTGCGCAGCGGCTGCTGGGCCTCACTCCCAACATTATGGCCGTCAGCGCACGGCAGGCCATGCGCGGGCGCAGCGGCGATGCCATGCAGTGGGAACAAGGCCGTTTTGCCGCTCTGGAGCGGTATATCCACGATACATTAGACCAAAAAGGGCGCATCCAGATTAAATTCTTGAACCCACTGGGCATTGCGACACATTTGCTGGCGCAGTATCAAGAGCGGGTGATGGGGCGGCTCGAGTTGCTTCAGGCTGATGTGGACATGCTGGCCGATGTGGATGCGCAACTGGCGATGTATGATGAGGACATGCGGCGCGATTTTAGTTTTCGCATGGCCGATCTGGAAAATGTCTTGTTCGAGATGGAGCAGCGGGGGCAGGATTTTTTCAACGAGACGTTTCGCCTGGCGCGGGTATTTGACCTGATCAACAAGGAGCGGTTGCAGCAGGCTTTTGAGCGGCAGGTGGTGGCCGATGTGCCGCAGCAAGTCGAACGCAAAGTTGGAGACTTGATTGACTGGCTGGTCGGCGCGGATCTGCGGCAATGGCAGGCGGTTACCGAGTTTCTGGCCGAGCGGCGACGGCAGCATCAATCGCGCATTGTCGGCGATCCAACGGCGGCAGGCTTTCAATATGATCGAGATCGCCTGGCCGAAGCGGTGGGGCGTGAAGCCTTGCGAGTGGTCGAAACGTTTGATAAGCAGCGCGAGGCCGAGGCGATGGCGCAAGGGGCGCAGATGGCTGTGGCGGTTCTGGCGGCCACTCAGGTGGGTGCAGTGGGGCTGGGTGCGCTGGTCACGGTGCTGGCCTCTACGCTGGCGGTGGATGTGACCGGTGTCTTGCTGGCCGGCCTGATTGCGGCATTGGGGTTGTTTATCATTCCGGCGCGGCGGCGGCGCGCTCAGGCCGATGTGCGTGCCCGCATCGCCGAGATGCGCGCCCGGCTGATCGAGACGCTGCGCAGCCAGTTTGACCGCGAGATTGCCCACAGTTTGCAGCGCATCAATGAGACCATTGCCCCTTATACCCGCTTTATCCGCTCCGAACGTGCCCGGCTGAGCGCGGCCCAATCCCACATTCAAGAATTACAGCAACGGGTAGCCGACCTGCGCCATCGAATCGAAGCGTTGTGATCGGCGGGCTACTCGACAGGCGGAAAAATGTCTTGCCAGGTGCGGCCCGCGCTCAGGTCGGCTTGCAGGCGCAGAGTAAAGGCGATGGCCAGGGGAATCAGGCTGGCTACAAACAGCAAATCGCCGCCGCGGCTCAGGTCTGGTTTGGCGTCGTGAGATTCTGGTTTGGATGTCTCTAGGTTGGAGAGGGACAGCGCAGGCATACCACCAAACATGCTGCCCATACCCATCGGCCGGGCGCCCGGACGTCGCCCACCCAGACTCAGCACGGCTGCAATGGCCCAACTGCCAAAGCCGATCAATGACAGCCCCATCGAGAGGCCTTGCGGGTGGGTGCGAAACAGCAGCAGCCAGGCTATCAACCCCAAAAGCAATTGCGCTGCGCCAATGATCCCGATCACCATCGCCAGCCGGCGCAGTCGGCTCAATGCAGATTGAAACCACTTTTTCCATCGAGATGGCATATTTTTCTCTTTCTTGTCTCAAACCCTGATTTTTTTATTTTACCACATCTTGAGGCAGTTGCCTAACCTGGATTGGGAGGTGTTTGATGCGTATTGTGATTTGTCGAGACCCTGACGCAGTGGGGTTTTACGCCAGCCGTCAGGTGATCGCGGCTATGCAGCGCACGCTGGCCGAACGAAACCGTTTTGTCTTGGGGCTGCCCACCGGCAGCACCCCCCTGCCGATGTACGGCCATTTGATTGCCGCCTTTTATGCCGGTGAGATTGATTTTGCCCGTGTCCACACCATCAACCTGGACGAATATGTGGGCTTGTCTCCGAATCACGAGCAAAGTTATCGGTATTTTATGGTTCATAATTTTTTCCAATATATCAACGTCCCGCCGCAGCAGACACACATGCTCAACGGGTTGGCCCGCAACGTGCAGGCCGAGTGTGAGCGGTATGAGCGGCTGGTGCAAGAGATGGGAGTAGACCTGTGGGTGCTGGGCATTGGGCGCAATGAGCATATTGCCTTTAACGAGCCGGGCTCATCGCGACACTCGCGCACCCGCAAGGTGGCGTTGACGGTGGACACCATCGAGGCCAATGCCCGCTTTTTCAGCAGCATGGACGAGGTGCCTCAAGAAGCGTTGAGCGTGGGCATTTCGACCGTGTTGGATCACAGCCATGAGATCGTTTTGCTGGCTACCGGCCATATCAAGGCGCAGGCAGTGGCGATTGCTCTGCTGGGGCCCATTTCGGGCTGGATCCCGGCCAGTCATTTGCGCGAGCATAAAAATTGCACCTTTTATCTGGATGAGCCGGCGGCGGCCACGGTGAAAGAGGTGTTGGATGAAAATGGCTGCCCGGATTATATGGAGGTTATTGAACAAATTTGAAAATAAAAGATTGGATGTGGCTGCTTGTGATAATCGGCGTGGCTCTGGGCCTCCGCCTGTACCGGCTTGATTTTGGCCTGGAGTTGCCTTATCTGGCGCACACCGACGAGCCGACTCAATACAACCCGGCCCTGCGTATCGTTCAAAGCGGCGACCTCAACCCGCACTTTTTCAATTATCCCAGCCTGACGATCTATTTGCACGCGGCGGTGATGTATGTGGCGTTTTGGCTGGGGCGGCTGGCCGGTGTTTACCGTTCGCTGGCCGATCTGGAGCCTATCCGCACGTTGGAGATGGCTGTGGGTGTGGTGGGTACACCGGCCATGCTGTTGTTGGGCCGGGCGACCACGGCGGTGATCGGCACGTTGACGGTGGGGGTAGTGTGGCTGGCGACGCGGCGGCTGTGTCGGCGGGCGTGGCTGGCCGGGCTGGCTGCCTTGATGTTGGCCCTCTCCAGCGGTCATATTCGCCTGTCGCATTATATGACGGTGGATGTGATCGCCACATTTTTTGCTGTGGCCTGCGTGACGGCCTGCGTGTGGAGCGGGCAGGATCGCCGTTTCTTGTGGCTGGCCGCCGTCTGCGGCGGGTTGGCCGCCTCTGGCAAATACAACTATGCTGTGTTGGCCGTGTCGGTGGGACTGGCCGGCTTGCTGTATCCTGCGTCGTGGCTCAACAAGGCGATCAATGTTCTGGTGTGCGGTGTGCTGTTTGGCCTGGCTTTTGCGGTCACTTCGCCTTTTGTGCTGCTCGATTGGGAGCATGCCGTCAAGGGCATTCGGGGTGAGATGGAGCATTATGCGACCGGACATTTGGGCTTTGCCGGCAACAGTCTGACCTGGTATCTCGGCTATCTCTGGCAGGTCAATCCCTTTTACCTGCTCGCCGGCGGGCCGGGCCTGGCCCTGTCGCTCTGGCGCGGCAAACGGGCGGCCTGGCCGATGGTGGTTTTTGTGGTCGTTTATTTTGGGCTGATCGGCATGCAGGTGGTGCATTTTGATCGCAATGTCCTGCCGGTGCTGGTGCTGTCGGTGGTGGGCGCGGCCATCGCAGTGGATGCTTTGCTGGACATGCTGCCGGCCCGTCGGCGCGATGAGCGGTGGTCTCACGTGAGGCTGTCGCTGCTGACTGTGGGGCTGGTCGTGATTCCTTTGATTCCTTCATTATGGTCTTTGCCTGCTTTTCTCCGACCGCCTCAGCCTAGCGGCAAGGCCCTGGCGCAGACCTGGTTTGACCGCATCTTGCCCATGACGGCCGGGCGGCAGTTTTTGCAATATCGCGGCGGCATGCCGCTCAAAATCGCTGCCGAGGCCTATACCGTGTATCTGGACCCCAAACAGTGTCAGGTGGATTACATGTCCACGCTGATCAAATTTTCGGGCGGGCTGAGCGAGATTCAAAGCAAGGGCTATGATATGGTGATCATCGGGTCGGGGATGTTTAATCGCTTTTATGCCGACCCCAAAACCTTTCCCCGTGAGGTGCGGTTCTACGACCAGCTGTTGCAATGGCCGGATCGCCTGGCCTTTGAAAACCCACCCGATCCACTGGAATTTATCCCTGCCGGCAGCAAGGTCTATGTCATTTTTTTGACCGAACGCGCTCGACAGTTCAAACAGATGTCCGATTTATATTCACAGGAGGTTCAATGAGCAGTTTAACGGTGAACAAGATCAAAACCAATCCGGTGGTAGACAAATTGCGCGGCGGGCAGCCCACTGTAGGGAGCTGGCTGTCGCTCTGCTCGCCGGCGGCCGCCGAGGCGATGGCCGGCATCGGTTGGGACTGGCTGGTGGTGGATGTCGAACACAGCCCGGTGGGTTTCGAGACGATGGTCAACTGCTTTCGGGCGGCGCAGTTGGGCGGGGCCGTGCCGATGGCGCGGGTGCCGTGGAATGACACCATCTGGATTCAGCGCACCCTCGACGCCGGCGCGCTGGGGCTGGTGGTGCCGATGGTCAACTCGGCCGAGGACGCCCGGCATGTGGTGAGCAACATGAAATATGCCACGCGCGGGCAGCGCAGCTTTGGCGGTAGCCGCGTGGCTGCCTATGTTGATGGGGATTATCGCCTTTGGAGTGAGGACAATCTGGCGGTGATGGTCATGATCGAGACGGTGCAGGCGGTAGAGAACGCCGAAGCTATTTTGGCCGTAGAAGGCGTGGTGGGCTGTTTCATCGGCCCCAATGACCTGGCTCTGTCTATGGGCCTCAGTTTGCGTGACACCGGCCCCGGCACGGCGCACGAGGCGGCCATGCTGAGTGTGCTGGAGGCAGCTCAAAGGACAGGCAAAGCGGCGGGCAAGCATTGCTTTAGCGCGGCCGAGGTGAGCATGCGCATCGCGCAGGGCTTTCAATTTCTGGCCCTATCTAGCGATGCCGGGCTGATGGCGCAGGCCGCCCGCGCCGAATTTCAGGCCATAGACTGGTGTGGCGGCAGCACAGTCAAGGCCGAAGGCGTGTTGTACTAGGAGACCGCTGAAAAAGTCTATTTTTACCACAAAGGACACCGAGAAC
>CAYVBK010000071.1:0-19816 GCA_964449465.1 uncultured Anaerolineae bacterium | reverse complement strand
TGCCAGACTCCTTACCCATCCGACCAAAATGAAACGGGCGCGTTTCGTTTGAGAAGTCATCATGTGCAATTCTCGCACACCACCAAACATGAAAATGCCCATCGATGAGTTTGGCACGCCCTCGTGCCAAACTGGCGTTGTTTTGCGACTGCGTTGTTTTGCAACGCCCCCTCAGCAGGAGCTATTTTCAGATCAGAGTGCCACACGCCCACGTGCGGCAAATTTATTTGAACACGGCGTCGGCGGGCATGCCCGGCTTGAGCAGACCATCGGGGTTGGGCAGGTTAAGATAGACGGCGTAAAACGTATTTTGCCGTTCTTCTTTGGTGGCCACGTTGCGCGGCGTAAATTCGGCTTGATCGCCGATGCGCGACACATAGCCGATGAATGTCCGACCGGGAAAACTGTCTACCGTGACCTGTGCCTCTTGCCCCACCTGCACCCGCCCGATCTGTTGCGCCGAGACATAGACCACCAGGGTGAGCTGGCTGATGTCGGACACGGTGAGGATGGGCGCGGCCGGGGCGGCTACTTCGCCGGGGTAGAGATTCTGCAACAAGACAACGCCGTCGGCCGGGCTGCGCAGAGTGAATTTATCTTGCTGCGCCCGGATGGCGTCGGCTTGAGCCTGGGCCAGGGCGACTGTGGCCCGCGCCACGGCAATCTGCTCGGCAGTGGGGCCGGCCAGCAAGTCATCCAGACGAGCCTGGGCCACGGCCACTCCGGCCTCAGCCATATCAAACTGGCCCTGGGCCGTGCGCGCCTGGACGATCAGGGCCAGCGGGTTTCGGCGGATGGCTTGCAGGCCGTCGAGCAGGGTTTGCGCCGTCGCCAGGTCGGCCTGGGCGACAGCGACCTGTTGCTCGGTGGCCTGGTATTGTTTTTGCGCCACGTCTCGTTCGAACGTGCCGGGGGCTTTTTGGTCGAGGATCAGTTTTTGGCGGGCCTGCTCGGCCAGGGCCAGGGCCACGCCCTGCTCGGCCAGTTTGACTTTGGTTTGGGCGTCCACAATCTGGGTGTCCAAATCTTGGGGGTTGCGCAGGGCGACCAGGGCATTTTGCCAGGCAGCATAGGCACCGTCGCGCTGAGCCTGGGCCAACGTCAGAGCCGCCCGCATGGCCGTCACCTGATCGGCGCGCGGGCCGGCCAAGAGGACATCCAGATCGGCCTGGGCGGTGAGGACGGCGGCCTCAGCCTCGGCCAGTTTGCTCCACAACGGGGTGGCGTCAAGCAGCACCAACACCTGTCCGGCCTGTACCGCGTCGCCTTGCTGTGCCTTGATTTTGATGATTCGCCCACCCAATTCGGCGGCAATGCGAATCTGGTTGGCTTGAACGGCACCAGAGACAGTGAGAGGCGCCTCATCCTTTGAGCGCAACGTCCCCCATACCTGCTGCGCCCAGGCATCCACGCCAGAAGCGTCGGGCGCAACCCCTTGACAGCCCGTCGCGGTGACGATCATCAGAATCGCCAAAATCCATCGGTATTTCTCGAGCTTGATATTTTTCATCTGACCGGGCTGCCTTATGGGATGGATAGAACGGCGTCGGCAGACATGCCGGGCTTGAGCCGTCCGTCGGGGTTGTCCAGTGTGATTTCGATGGCAAAGACCAGGTTGACCCGCTCTTCTTGGGTGGCGACATTGCGCGGCGTAAATTCGGCGGTCTGCGAGATATAGGCAACCTGACCAGTAAAGGTTTGACCGGGAAAGGTATCGACCTGGACCTGAGCGGATTGTCCCACCCTCACCCGGCCGATTTCGGTTTGCGGCAGGTACACTTTGAGTTGCACATGGGTCAGATCGGCCATCAGCAGCAGGGTCGCTCCGGCGGTAGCCACTTCACCGGGGCGAACGGACAGCGATACCACCATCCCATCCATCGGTGCGGTCAATTCCATGCGGCTACGTTGGGTGAGCAGCGAATCCAGGGCAGCGCGGGCCTGGGCTACCCTCGCTTCCAACGCGGCGATCTGTTGAGGGGTGGCGCCGGCCTGCAAACCGTCTACCTGGGCCTGGGCGGCGGTCACCTGGGCCTGGGCCTGCGCTCGCGCTGCAACGGCTCGATCTATCTGCGCCTGGAGGTTTTGCGGGTCTTGTTGACGGGCAGCGAGCTGTTCCAGAGCCGCCTGCCGCCCCTCTTTTTCGGCAGCGGCAGCGTTGACGCCGATCCAGGCCTGCCACCAATAGTTGGGAGCCAGGTGCGCCTCTAATGGCAGGTACAGGTCTATCGTGACCCAGCGATACAGGATATAGTGGCCGCCCTGCACATGCAGTTCGTAATCGCCCCAGGTGTATACGCCGTCGGCGGGCGGGCCGGGCAGCAGATCGCGCAGTTCGGGGGGCAATTGTGACCAGATGTCGTTCCACGACCCTTCGGCGACCTGGATGCGGATGCGATGTGGGCCGGGGCCGCCATATTCGCCGATCTGCCGCATGGCATCTTCAAATCGCTCTTTGCCGATCTCGGCGGCGTCTTTGAGGGCCAGGGCGCGCGCCAGTTTGTACTCTGACGACTCGATCTGGGCTTGAACGACGGCCATTTGCAACTGGATGTCTTGGGGGTTTTGGCGCAGCAGCACCGTGTCGCTGACCGCCTGTCGAGCAACCAGACAAGCCGTTTGCGCCTGCACAAGCTGGGCCTGGGCTATCGAGACCTGGCCAGGGCGGGCGCCGGCGCGAACCTGGGCCAGGCCGGCCTCGGCCAGAGCAACAGCTGCCTGGGCTACAGCGATTTGGGCATCCAGGGTCGAGGTATCCAGGCGGATCAGCGGATCGCCGGCGGCAACCCGATCTCCCTCAGAGACCAGCACCTCGGCGATGCGCCCGCCATATTCGCTGCTAATGTCTACCTGTCGCGCATAAATGCTCCCCGAAGCCGTTAGCGTCTGGACAGCCCGGCTGCGTGGCGGGGTCGTCGCAGCGCAGACCAACATGATCACAGCGATCAGCCCGACAACGGGAGCTAATCGTTTCCTGGGCGGATGACGGTGAGCGGGTGTGGGGCGTTTTTGATCGAGTTGTTGCATCCGCGCTCGACACTCTTGCCACTGAGATTCATGCTCGACGGCGCGCCCCAGCCAGTACCAGGCGGTGGCGTTGTGCGGATTTTGGCGCACAGCCTGGGCCAGCAGCCTTCGCGCGGCCGCCCGCCGGCCCTGCCGCCAGGCCCAAACGCCCTGAACGAGGAGCGGCGTCCATTCAGGGTTTTGTTGACGGATGCGATCCCATTTGTTCATTCTTCCCTTGCCTTGACCGAAGAAATAAAAACGTCTTCCAGTGTGGGGGCGATCCACTCGATAGACTGCGCCTCAATGCCGTTTTGCGCCAACAGCGTCCAGACCTGTCCCTGAAACGAGGGAGCGTCTGGCACGACGGCGTGAATCTGCGCCCCATAGAGGGCAATTTCATCGAACGGCAGCTCGCTCTGCCGTAACACGCGAATGGCCTGCTCGGCGTTGGGACAGGCAATTTCCAGCACATGACCGCGCATCTGGGTCTTTTTGAGTTGATCGGGCGAGTCCAGGGCGATCAGTCTGCCTTCACTCAAAAAGCCCACCCGCTGACACAACTCGGCCTCATCCATATAGTGGGTGGTCACCAACACGGTCACGCCCTCTTGGGCCATGCGATAGATCAACTCCCAAAATTCGCGGCGGCTGATCGGGTCTACGCCGGCGGTGGGCTCGTCAAGAAACACCACCTGCGGGCGATGGACGATGGCGCAGCCCAGCGCCAACCGCTGCTTCCATCCGCCCGACAGGTTGCGGGTGAGTTGACCGGAACGGCCTTGCAAGCCAGCCATGTCAACGATCTCGTCGTGGCGACGGCGCAATTCGCGGCGGCTCAGCCCATAGGCCTGCCCATAAAAGCGAATGTTCTCGCTGGCGGTCAGGTCGTTATAGAGGGTGAAAAGCTGCGACATATAACCCACCTGCGACTGCATCAACTTGGCCTGACGCGCTGGGTCCAGCCCCAGCACACGGGCATAACCGGCTGTGGGTTTCATCAACCCCAGCAGCATGCGGATGGTGGTGGTCTTGCCGGCGCCGTTGGGCCCCAGCCAGCCATAGACCTGGCCGCGATCCACGTTGAACGAGACATGATCTACGGCCACAAACCGGCCAAATATTTTGGTCAGGTCATGTACCTCAATGGCATAGTCGTGTTGGTTCATGCCACCTCTGGCAATTTGGAACCCTGGCGGCGCACCAGGCTGATGAACGCTTCTTCCATGCGCGGGGCAATCTCGCGCATACCCTGGCAGGTTATGCCCTGCGCGCTCAGGGCGGCGACAATCTCGGCCTGGCGGCGCAGGGCGTCGTCCACAAAAAGATGCAGCATCAAGCCGTAGGTCTGCACCTCCAGCACCCCATCCATCGCGCCGACCATGCGCTGAGCAGCCTGGAGATTCGAGGGCGTCAATTCAATCAGATGGCCTGGCACCATACTTTTGATCTCATCAGGTGGCCCCTGGGCGATCAGTTCTCCTCGATAAATCAACCCTACCTGATTGCACCGTTCTGCTTCGTCCATATACGGCGTGCAAACCAGAATGGTCAGCCCCTTTTCGGCGCGCAGGCTGCCCAGCAAGGCCCAAAACTCGCGGCGGCTGACCGGGTCTACGCCCAGGGTGGGTTCGTCGAGCATGACCACCTGCGGCTGGTGCACCAGGCTGCACGCCAGAGCCAGTTTTTTCTTCATACCGCCCGACAGCCGTTTGGCCTGGCGGGTGGTAAAGCGACTCAGGCCGGCAAATTCGAGCAGTTCGGGAATGCGCTTTTTTTGCTCCTGCCGGCCGACGCCCTGCACCTCGGCAAAAAAGCGCATATTCTCCTGCACCGTCAGATCGGGCGGCAGGGCAAACTGCTGGGCGATATAGCCCACTCGTTCACGGATCGCATAGGTATCGTGCATCGAGTCAAACCCCAACACCCGGCTCTGGCCCGACGTGCGCCGCAGCAGCCCCAAAACGACGCGGGTGAGGGTGGTCTTGCCGGCACCGTCCGGGCCGATCAGCCCAAACGTTTCGCCATGCCGCACCTGGAGCGTCACCCGATTGATCGCCTGCACTATGCCGGCAAAAGTCTTGAACTCTTTGACCACATTTTGAGCCAGAATGGCTGCATCCAGGTCCATCGCTCAATCCAACCGTTTTTTGAACGTGACGGCAGCCAGGCCCATCACCAAAATGCCATAGACGACCAGGGCCAGCACATCGCTCCACAAAAACTGGATGCCGATGCCTTTGGTGATAATGCCGCGGGCAATGCGGATAAAATAGGTCAACGGGATCAGCCCGCCGATGGCCTGCACCGCCGGCGGCATCGGGTCGCGCGGATAGATAAAGCCGGTCAAGAGTTGACTGAGCATCATCAAGGTAGCCGACAACTGTTGCGCCTGGTTCTGCGTCTGGGCAATGGTCGAGATGAGCAGCCCCAGTCCCAGCCCCGAAATGATAAACAAAAAGACCAGCAGGGTAAACAGTCCCAGGCTACCGCGAAACGGCACACCGAACCACCACACCCCCAACGCCAGAATCAAAAACAGGTCGAGAAAAGCCAGCAAGATGTTGGGGGCCAGTTTGCCCACCACCAGCTCCAGGGGGCGCAGCGGCGTGACCAGCAATTGTTCGATGCTGCCCATCTCATATTCGCGCACCACCGATTGGGCGGTCATGCTGACGGTAAGCACCTGGAGCAGCAGAGCCACCATACCCGGCATGATGAAAATCAGGTCATCCATGTTGGGGTTGTACAGCACCCGTGTGGAGGAGCGAATGGGCGACACTGACATTTGCCCGCCCATGCGGTTGACCTTTTCGGCCAGCAGCTTGAGCGAGTGCGCCTGGGCGATAGCCGTGGCCGCGCTATAGCCGGCCTGCACCGAAAACGACTCAGAGCCATCCAGGATGATCAAGGCCTGGGCATCGCCGCGCTCGATGCGGGCAGCAAATTGCGGCGGAATGACCACGCCGGCGCGGGCACGCCCCTGATCGATGGCCTGAACCACCTGAGCTTCGGTTTGCACGTGCAGCACAATGTCAAAATAGCCCGAAACGACCAGCGCATCGAGAAAAGCCTGGCTGCGCCCATCCATGCTCATATCGGCCACCACCGTCGGCAAATGATCAGCTTGCAGGTCTACCGCATAAGCAAACAAAAACAGTTGAATCAACGGAAAGATAATGATCAAGATCAGGGCGCGGCGGTCGCGCACCAGTTGGATCAATTCTTTTTGGATCAATGCTCTCAGGCGACCCCACCGATAGCCCGAATGACGCCTCATCAATTTCCTCTAGTCGAGTTGTTTTCTAAAAGACCTTACCGATACAAAGAGAACCACTACTACATACACAGCCATCGCCGCCACCTGATCCCACAAATAATCAATGCCCACACCTTTGGTGATGATGCCCCGGGCGATGGGGATAAAATAGGTCAGCGGAAACAGGCTGCCCACCACGCGGATGGGCGGCGGCATCAGATAACGAGGAAAGATAAAGCCGCCCAGCACCAGCCCCAACAGCGTCACCAGCATGGTAAACTGCTGCGTCTGCTTTTGATTTTCCGAGATGGTCGAGATGAGCAACCCCAGCCCCAACCCCGACAGCACATACATGAACGACAACCACAGAAAGAGGCCAAAATGCCCGCGAAACGGCACGCCAAACCAAAACACGCCGATGGCAATGATGGTGAGGACATTGATCAGCGAAATGAACACATTGGGGACCACCTTACCCACCATCAACTCGAACGGTGTAATCGGCGTGACCAGCAATTGCTCGATGGTGCCCATCTCTCGCTCGCGCACCACCGCCGCCGCGGTCAGGGTGATGGTCTGCGTTTGCAGCAGAGTCGCGGCGATGCCGGGGATGAGAAACCACAGGTCATTCAGGTTGGGGTTGTAGAGAATGCGCACCCGCACATCCAGCGACGTCAATTTAAGAATGGCGGCGCGACCGCTCCTTTCCACCCGCTCTAGCATGATCCGGGTCGAGTGCGCCTGCGCCACAGCGGTGATGGCATTGTAAGCGGTTTGCGAGGTAAAAATATCCGAGCCGTCTACCAAAAGCAAAACCTGCGCCTGATTGCGCTCGATCAGGGCGCTCAGGTTGGGCGGAATGACAATGCCGGCCCGCGCCGTGCCGCCGTCAATGGCGGCCACCACCTGCGCCTGATCGGGCAAATAGGCCACCACATCAAAATAACCCGACGCCACCATCGCCTCAACTAGAGCGCGGCTGGCCGCATCGAGACTTTGATCGGCCACCACCGTCGGCAGGTGATCCACGTTCATGCGAATGGCATAGCCAAAGATGAACAACTGGGCAATCGGCAACCCCAACTGGATGGCCAGAGCGCGCCGGTCGCGCAAGACCTGGATAAACTCTTTTTGCATCACCGCCCAAATGCGCTGCCACATGCTCAGACCTCGTTTGAGAATCAGACCTCGTTTGAGAATTGGAGAACGCCGTCGGCGCGCACGCCGTCAATAAACAGTTCGATGACCTGCGCCGCCAGCCGATGACACTCTTCCGGCGTCGGCTCGGCGGTGACACCGCGCAGCGCCGGCAGGATGGGGGCCACAAAAAGAGCCAGCACCATACGCGTCGCCAGCGCCGGGTCAACGGGACGAAACTGCCCGGTGGCGATGTGCCTTTCGATGAAATGCTGCACCCTGTCGCCCAGCCGATTCAGGCTGTCCACCAGAAACCGTTGCAAGATCACATCATCCAGCCAGGCTTCGGTCACCAGAGTGCGCACAAAAGGCAGCGATTCGAGCAACAGCGCATACCCCTGCTCAACCAGGCCGATGGCATCCTGGCGCGTTTTCAAATCGCCGGCCCGTTCAAACATAGCATCCACCACCGCCTGGGTCTCGTGCAAGATGCTGAGCAAAATCTCGCGCTTGCCACCATAATAGTTGTACAGGGTGCCTTCGGCCAGGTCGGCGGCCTCGGCGATTTCTTTAGTGGTGGTATGGGCATAGCCCTTTTCGGCAAAAATGTGCGCCGCCGCGTTGAGGATTTCGTGCTTGCGCCGCTCAATGCGCCGCAGACGGCGACCATACAGAGAGGACGTGTTTTTTTGTTCGGCCATTCCACTTTCCCAATCATTTTTCGTTCAGATGCTCATAAAATGAGCATCTGCTCAATTTATGAGCATATTGTACATTTTTCTCCTGGCCTGTCAATTTGTCCGACAGGCTGGATGGGGTTAAAATACCAGCCAGGAGTTTGGCACGCCCACATGCCAAACAGCGCGGCGTGCGGCACTCTTCACCCGGTATGGCTAAACGAAACGAGTTGAAAGAAAGGAGATGAACGTGCAGCAAACCACTTTGACCCTTCATTCAGATTTTCAGATC
Organism: uncultured Anaerolineae bacterium; assembly: GCA_964449465.1. Classification (GTDB taxonomy): domain Bacteria; phylum Chloroflexota; class Anaerolineae; order JAFGEY01; family JAFGEY01; genus CAYRXM01. The sequence continues at coordinate 11,445 of CAYVBK010000071.1, read as the reverse complement.
GGCGCGGTGGATGAGCGCATTTTCGGCGGCTTTTTAGAGCATCTGGGCCGGGCGGTATACCAGGGCGTTTACGACCCCGGCAGCCCGCACGCCGACGAGTATGGCTTTCGCCGCGATGTGCTGGCCGCCTTGCAGCGGCTCAACATGACCGCCATGCGCTACCCCGGCGGCAATTTCGCATCGGGCTATCACTGGATAGACGGCATCGGGCCGTTGGAGCAGCGCCCCACAGTGCGCGAGCTGGCCTGGCAAAGCATCGAGCCGAATCAGTTTGGCAGCGACGAGTTTATCAAGCTGTGCGCCAAACTGGGTTGGACGCCCATGCTGACCGTCAACCTGGGGACCGGCACGCCCGAAGAAGCGCGCAATTGGGTGGAATATTGCAACAGTCGGCCGGGCACCCGCTTTGCCGACATACGCGCCGCCAACGGCCATCCCCAGCCCTTTGGCGTCAAATTGTGGTGCCTGGGCAACGAGATGGACGGCCCCTGGCAACTCGGCCATGTACCGGCCGACCAGTATGCCATCCGCGCCCAGCAGGCAGCCAAGATGATGCGAGACACCGATCCCACCATCGAGTTGGTGGCCTGCGGATCGTGCAGCAATGGCATGCCCACCTATATGGAGTGGGATCGCCAGGTGCTGGATTATATGGGCGACTGGGCCGACTATGTCAGCCTGCATCGCTATGTGGGCAACCGCGGCAGCGCCGCTGCCGACACCGCCGATTATCTGGCGATCAGCAACTCGATTGACCGACAGATCGAAGAGATGGACGCGGTATGCCGCTTTGTGCAGGCCAAACGACGCAGCAACAAGCGCGCCTGGCTGTGTTTTGACGAGTGGAATGTGTGGTATCGCGCCCGCGGTGGCGACGGCCAGGGACAATTTGCCCCTCACCTGCTGGAAGAAGTCTATAACCTGGAAGATGCCCTGGTAGTGGCCGGCTTTTTGAACAGCATGATCCGCCACGCCGATGTGGTGAAAATTGCCAACATTGCCCAGATCGTCAATGTCATTGCCCCGATCATGACCCAGGGCGATAACCTGTTGATTCAATCCATTTTCTATCCATTTGAAATGATGTCCAAACGACGGCGAGGCATTTCGCTGCGCCCGGTGGTGAATGGCCCCGGCTATGAATCGGCCTCTTTTGGCTATGTGCATGATCTGGATGCCAGCGCAATCTATGATCACGGCCTTTTGCACGTTTTTGCGGTCAATCGCAGCCTCACCGAGACGGCGCAGGTGCGCATTGTGCTGGCCGACCGGCCAATCTCGGACCTGTGCAGCGGCGAATTGCTCACCGGCCCGCATGCACAGGCGGCCAACTCGTTCGAGCAACCCGATGCGGTAATAGCCCACCCGCTGGATGGCGTCGAGATTGTCGAAGGGCAGGCGGTGGTCTGTCTGCCGCCGCTGGCTATGGCGGCGATGACGTTTGGAATTGGAGCCACATAATGGAGCAGGTATTGTGGGGAAAAACCGGCCTGACCGTGTCGCGGCTGTCCATCGGCACCGGAAGCAATGGCTGGGCGCACCGTTCCGAGCAGACGGCTTTGGGGCTGGACGGATTGGCTAACCTGCTGCGAGCGGGCTGGGAGCGCGGCATCAACCTGTGGGACGCTGCCGACCAATACGGATCGCATCCGCATGTGGCGCGGGCGCTGCGCGGCCTGCCGCGCGAGCGGGTGGTGGTGGTGACCAAGACGACGGCCCAAGATCACCGACATGCGGCCCAGGATGTGGAGCGATTTCGTCGCGAGCTGAACAGCGAGACGCTGGATGTGGTGTTGCTGCACTTTTTGAGCCGGGGCGATTGGCCCAAACGTTACGCCGGAGCAATGGATGCTCTCTCGCAGGCCCAAACCAAAGGACAGGTACGGGCTGTGGGCGTCTCGTGCCACAGCCTCAGCGCGCTGCGCGCCGCCCTTACCTGCGATTGGGCCGAGGTGGTGCTGGCACGGATCAACTATGCCGGCCAAAACATGGACGCTTCGCCGGCCGAGGTGGTGCCGGTGTTGAACGACCTGTACCGGGCCGGCAAGGCCGTCTATGGCATGAAGGTGCTGGCCTGCGGCCGATTGATCCAGGACGTGCGCAAGGCTATCCGCTATGTGCTGGAACTGCGCACGGTGTACGCCCTGACCATCGGCACGAGTTCGTTGGCGCAGTTGGAAGAAAACGTCCGCTTGATGGAAGAGCTGTCACCCCAGTTTCCGCTTTTGCCATTGCCCGGGCCGGACGAGATCAAACCATGACATGGCAGGCCATTCTTTTAATTTTTACGTCTTCTTTTGTGCATGTTGGTTGGAACCTGCTAAGCAAGCGCGAGCATCCTACAGCAGCTTTTTTATGGGCGGCCAGTTTGCTGGGCACAGCGGCGCTGCTGCCGCTGTGCCTGATCTATCGGTCGGCGATGGCGGCTTTTTCGCCGGCAGTGTGGGGGCTTTTGGTGGCCACTGGCCTGTGCCAGGCGGTGTACTATGCCGCCCTGGCCGGGGCCTATCGGCAAGGCGACATGTCGGTGGCTTATCCGCTGGCGCGCTCTATGCCGGTCATTTTGGTGGCCGTGTTGACCACCATCTTGCGGCGCGGCAGTCCCTTGAGCGCGGTGGCAGTGACCGGCATGCTGCTGGTGGTGGGCGGCGGATTTCTGCTGCCTCTGCGCCGCTGGGGGCATTGGAACACCTCGCTGCTGTCCATCCTGCTGGCATTGACGGCCGCCTGCGGCACCTGCGGCTATTCCATCCTGGACAGCGAAGCCCTGCGCCTGCTACGCGAGTCGCCCGATTTGACGGTGGGGCGCGTGCCGTTAACGCTGGTGTATGCTTTTTGGGAGGGATTGCTGTCAAGCGGCTGGCTGGCTCTATGGGTGCTGGGGCAGCCCCAAGAACGGGCCTCTCTGCCTCAGGTATTCGGTCGGCAGATCGGGCGGGCCGCTTTGACCGGCGTCGGCATTTACCTGGCCTATTCGCTGGTGCTGGCCGCCATGACCTTTGTCACCAATGTCAGCTATGCGGTGGCCCTGCGCCAGATCAGCATCCCGCTGGGGGCGGTTGTGGGAGTGGGGCTGCTTCGAGAACCCACCTATTTGCTCAAATGGCTGGCTATCGGGGTCATATCGGTGGGACTGGTGTTGGTCAGTGTGGGATAAAAATGATTGTCTATGATATTCAAAACCTGTTCAAGATTTACAAAGGACAAAAGCAGCCGGCCAACAAGGATATTTCTCTGCGGATTGAGGAGGGCGAAATTTTCGGCCTGCTAGGCGACAATGGCGCGGGCAAAACCACCCTGGTGCGTCAGATGGCTAACCTGCTCAAGCCGACCTCCGGAGCCATCGCCCTGTTCGGACAACCCATCGCCCAGGACCCCTTGTGGGTCTCGCTGAATGTGGGCTATATGCCACAAGAGAGCCTGGCCTTGAATCACCTGACCGTTGGTGAATCGCTGTATTTCACCGCCCACCTGCGCGGCCAGAGCCGCACCGCCGCCCGGCAGGAATGTGATCGGCTGATCGAATTATGGCAACTCGAATCGCTGCGCCGCCAACCCAGCTCGCGACTTTCGGGCGGGCAGCGGCGGTTGATGCGTCTGGCCGTGGCTATGGCCGGCATGCCGCCGGTGTTGATCCTCGACGAGCCGACCAATGACCTGGACCCGCAGCGGCGTCGCCTGGTGTGGGATGTGCTGCGCAAGGTCAACGAGACACAGCACACCACTATCATTTTCATCACTCACGACGCCATCGAGGCCGAAAAAGTAATTCAGCGGGTGGGCATTATGCACAACGGTCAACTGGCAGCGGTCGGACGGCCCAGCGACCTGAAACGGCAGGTGGATCAAAAGCTGCGCCTGGAGTTGTTTTGCGACAGCCTGCCGACCCTGCCCGATGGCCTGCAAGGGCGTTTGGTGCAGCCAGGCCGCTGGCTGATTTACCTGGATCGCCGCGATGCGGTCGGACTGCTGGATCGCCTGGACCTGAGCCGGGTGGATGATTTTCGCCTGTACTCGGCCACACTGGAGGACTTGTATGTCCACTATGTCAACGGCGCGTAAAAGGCCATCTTTGTTGACCCAACTGCTCGATCTGTTCCTGATCGAGGCAACCAACTGGCGCTGGTCGTGGCGTTCGATGATCGTCATCGGCGCGGCCGGGCCGGTGTTGAGCATTCTCGGCTTTAGCCTGTTTGCCCGCGATGCCGGGCCGCAAGCCCTGGCCTATGTGTTGACCGGTAACATGGTCATTTCGCTAATGTTGGGCAACATGGGATCGGTGCAAAGCCATTTTTCGTTTATGCGCTTTCAAGGCACGCTGGATTATTTTGCCACCCTGCCGGTGCGTCGCGCCGCCTTGATTTTGGCCGTGCTGGTGGCTTTTTTCCTGATCCACCTGCCGGCCATCTCGCTCACCTTGTTGTTGGGATGGTGGGTGCTGAAAATCCCTCTCCATGTTCACCCGCTGCTCCTGCTGACAGCGCCGCTGTGCGCCTTGCCCCTTTCGGGCATCGGCGCCCTCATCGGCATCCAGACCGACAACCCGCAAAACAGCGGGGCAATCAGCCTGCTGATCACGATGGTGATGAGCGGGTTGGGCCCGGTGATCGCCCCGGCAGAGCGATTTCCCACGCTGCTGGCCTGGCTGGGCTGGCTAAATCCGGCCGTCTATGCGGCTTCGGCGTTGCGGCAAACGTTGGTGGGGCCGCTGACGGCGCGGCTGTGGCTCGATGTAGCGGTGCTGATGGGCGTGTCTGTTGTGGTGTTGGGGCTGGTGGGGCGGAGGCTCGACTGGCGGCAAGGGTAATGCACTCAGGCAGGCTTTTGAGCCACAAACAGGCTCAAGACCTGCGCCGCCGCGCCGGAGAGATGTGGGGATAAGGGTTCCTGCGACAGTAACACAAATCCGCAGTCGGTTAGCAACTCGACCAAACGAGGCCAGGGATGCACTCGCATACGCTGCGTTTCCTGCTCGCGGCGATACAGGCCGTCAGCCTGACGGATGAACCAGGTTATGCGGTGAGTGATACCCCCCAGTGGGCTGTATGTGCTGTGGGTGACTATATAAAACGAGCCAAAATCGGCGGCCTTGACTCCGGCAAACTCGCGCGATGCCGCATCGAGATGAAACTGGTCAAACATCCACAGGCCGCCTGGTTTGAGCGCGGCATAGATGGCCTGAAAAGCCTCACCGACAGCGCGGTCGTCGGGCAAAAAGTGAATGCCGCCGTAAAAACAGACCGCCGCGTCAACCGGCTCGCCGGGGTAGGGCTGACGCATGTCCTGGCAGATAAAATACAGGTTCAAAGAAGCGGCGGCGGTCTTGCAGCGGGCCGCCGCCACCATATCGGGCGACACATCCAGCCCCGTTACCCGGTAGCCCAGCCGGGCCAACGGCAGCGACAGATTGCCGCTGCCGCAGGCCACATCCAGGATCGTTTCGGCTTGAGGGCAAAACGCGCGCAACCGTTTGGACAAATGAGCAGCGACCTGATCATAATCAAACAGACGATGCGCCATAATGTCATACGGCTGGACGATAAAAAAAGCCCGCTCCTTCTGTTCCATCGCCTCGCCTACATGCTCAAATCCATCACCAACTCGGGCAGATTGGCCGCCCATGCACCGTTGGGGTCGGTCAAAACCACCCTGACGGCCTGCCCGGCACGGCGCAGCAGGTTGAGCGGACGACTGCCACCGCTGCGTAGCAGATCGGCCAGACGTACCTGAGCACACGGCAAGGCCATATCGCCGACAAAGATCAACAGCATCAGGCCGCGATCAATCGGTGCAGCCGGCGGCGCACCGGCCCAACGCACTTGCAGCCGCGACAGCGTGCCTTGCAGCGGCAAACGCTCCTCAATAGTCGAATCAAACAGCACAGCCTGCTGATGGACCCAAACTGGCACACCACTAAAGAGCGGCGCCGGAACAGCCGACTCGGCCGCCTCTGGCTCTGGAGCCTTGTCCCGACGGCTGCGCTTTAATCGCCCGCCCGCTTGCTTGGTGGCAACGGGCGCCGGCGCCCCGGCCACCAGCGCATCGTCTGTATCGGCGGCCATATAGGCATTTATCGCCGAGGAGGCGGCCATCCTCATCAACGGAGAAGGAGAAGGCGGGGCGGGCATTCCCATCGGCATGGCCATAGACACCGGCAACATGGCCCCCATCGTTACCCCGGCGCCCGGCGAGGCAAAACTGTCTGACCAGCCAGACGGCAGAGCGTTGGCCACGACAATGCTGCTTTGCACCTTTTCGCCGGCCTCGCTGCGCACGGCCACAAAAGCTGTCTCGGAGCAGGCGATGCCGTATTGCAGCGATTCCCGCACCAGCAGCGATTTGAGTGCGCTTTGCGCATCTTGAGTGGCATTTTCGTGGTACACCGATGACGGTTTCTCCAAAATGGTTTGCGGGTCGAATCCCAGCCGGGCCAACTGTTCGCGCAGCATATCGGGGTTATAGCCGGCGCCGATCAGGTATTCCAGCCCCAGCAGGCGATGTGCGCCAAACAAGGCCTTGATCGCCGGATGCGCGCCACCTCCGATTGGCAGATCGCAGGCGGCAATGGTTTGTGTGGGCGTGGCCAGGCGAAAAGCCAGCGCGCCGCCCGGTGCCAACGGCACGCGCCCCACCACCCACACCGCGCGGCCGCAAGGCAGGTCGCCCAGATCAATGACTGTGTGCGGCACAGCGTGCGGCTGCGTTTGCAAGGCATCGCGGCCGGCCGCCTGACCGTCCGGCCGATTGATTTCCAGACGCAGCCCCACCAACACCGGCTCGGCCCAGTCGGCCAATACCTGCTCCAGGGCAGTAGTGATGTCTTGCTCGGCAGGTTCGCTGGTCAAAAAGTGTGCCGTGCCGCCGCCGCGCCCGGCCAGTTCATTCGCCAAAAAGTCGTTGGGAGCGGCATCAATGCACAGCACGCTGATGCGCCTTCGGTCTGGACGGCGCGATTCCTGATCGGCCAAGCGCAAGATGCGTGCCGCGTCGCTCACTTCGGCATCGGTGAGGATCAGCACATGCCGGCCCATGTCGGCGCCGCGAGCGCGGGGGATGCTCAAGGCCTGCTCCAAGGCCACGCCCAGGTTGGTGCCGCCGCTATCGCGATTGTCGGTCAGATAGGCGATAGCCTGCTGCACATGCGACTCGTCGGCGGGCTCGAGTTTTTTGCTCATCCATTGAGTGGTGTCGTGAAACAGACCCAGGGCAAACTGGTCCTGCGGGGTCAGGCCGAGCATAAAATTGTTCACCGCCCAATCGGATGCTTCCCACTTGGCCCCGCTCATCGAGCCAGAATGGTCTACCAGCAAAACCACTTCGCGCGGGCGGCCGCTGCCCGGCTGGTGCGCCGACGGAGGTGCCACCAAAGCCATCCAGTAAGCCTGGCCGGAAGGCGGATCAGCGTGCAGCCAGACGTTCAAAGAGGGGCGGTCGGCCTCCTGGTGAGGCGTCCAGGTCAAGATCAGGTCACGGTCGGGGATCACTTCCTCGTCGTGCAGGCGCACCCGATAGTCGTGCTCACCTTCGGGCAGCACATCAATGGCGTGAGTAGAACTGGCAATGTCACCGGCCTGGCAAATCAGCACATCCAATGAAAAGCGATGGCCGGGGTCGCGCAGCAGAGCCAGCGGCTGACCGTCGGCATAGCGCGAGCCCACCTCGTCTTCTCGAACATAACGCGGGGCAGTGGTCAGCGGCAGGCGCAGCAGCCAGCCGGCCTCGCTGCCAAACGGACGGATCAACTGGACATAGTCGGTTTCGACCACCACATCCTGATCGGGTTGGATGCCGGCCACGCGCATGGTAAACACATCGGGCGACTCGCGGGCCACCAGGGCAGCCTGTTTGCCTTGCTGCACCGCCTCCTGATATTCGGCCTCGGCCGCGGCACGCTCTTGAAGCGTGGCCGCAATCTCGACCTCGCCAAAACGAACTCGCACGCCGGTCACGGCAGCATCGCCGGGCAGCGGAAAGCGATACATCGCCTCCAACACCTTGTCGCACTGCTCGCGGCTGTAGGCAAACATCTGAACCAGTTTGAGCGCGGCCAGCGGCCCGGTCACTGCTCCGCGCAGCTCAGTGCGACGCAGTGGCACAAAAATCTGGCCTGGCGGCCCTACCTCAATGCCGCCGATCACTTCCAGCGGGCTAAACCCGCCGCCACGCGCGTTCTCGTAAAATTTCTTGTTAAACATTGCGCCTCCTTTGGCCGCACATAGGCGTGCGGCAAACCTCGTCCGACAATGGCAAACTGTTCAAGGCTGTATTCGGTCTACACACATCAGTATAATCCTGATAGGCCAACAGGTCAACCGCTTGAGCTGACCAGGGTTGCCTGTATATAGTTGACAAAATCGTACAACTATTATATCATGTAAGGTAGCTATAAAACGGGTTCAAACAGGAGCAGATGCAATGCGGCTTTCCACATTAGGGCGTTACGCGCTGCGGGCGATGGTAGACCTGGCACTATACCAGGATGGGGGGCCAGTGCAGCGCAAAGATATTGTGGCCCGGCAAGAGATTTCGAGCAATTACCTGGCGCATTTGTTTGTCAAACTCAGGGAGGCCGGGCTGATCGAAAGCGTCAAAGGACCAGGCGGCGGATATACGCTCGCGCGCCGCGCCGCCGACATTAGCGCGGGCGATGTGCTGCGGGCAGTGGATGAGATTCTGGAGCCGGTCTTTTGCGTGGATGCCAGCCCCGAAGTGGATTGCCCTCGCCAGGATGCCTGTGTGACCCGTCTTTTGTGGGCGCAGTTGGGTCAGCACATCATCGAGTTGTTGGATTCGGTCACCCTGGCCGAGTTGTGCGAACAGGCACGTTTTTTGGCTGACAGGGAGCCACAGCAAGTATCCGCCCAACATCTTGAGGGAATGCCATCAAGTCGCTGACGTTCCCCTATTTTTTGAGATCATACCACAGAAATGCACAGATTTCGAGACATATCGAGATCAATTCTTGCCCCAAGAGTATGGACTATAAACAAGGAGACCTGAAATGAAAATCGCTCAAGACATCACCCAATTGGTGGGCAACACGCCGCTGGTGCGGCTGAATCGCGTGACTCAAGGCGCTGTGGCCGAGGTCGTCGCCAAGCTGGAATTCTTTAACCCGCTGGGCAGCGTCAAAGATCGCATCGGCGTCAGCATGATCGACGCCGCCGAGCAGGCTGGTGTGATCGGCCCGCAGACGGTGCTCATCGAGCCGACCAGCGGCAACACCGGTATCGCGCTGGCGTTCGTGGCGGCGGCGCGCGGCTACAAGCTTATCCTGACTATGCCCGAAACGATGAGTGTGGAGCGGCGCAAGCTGCTGCGCGCCCTGGGCGCCCAACTGGTGCTCACCCCCGGCGCGGACGGGATGAAGGGCGCTATCGCCAAAGCAAATGAGCTGGCCGCCGAGACGCCCAACGCCTTTATCCCGCAGCAATTCCAGAACCTGGCCAATCCCAAAATTCACCGCGAGACGACGGCGCTGGAAATCTGGAACGACACCGACGGCCAGGTGGACATTCTGGTGGCCGGCGTAGGCACCGGCGGCACCATCACCGGCGTCGGCCAAGTAATCAAAGCCAAAAAGCCGTCGTTCAAGGCCATCGCCGTCGAGCCAACCGAGTCGCCGGTGCTGGCCGGCGGTGCGCCCGGCAAACACAAAATCCAGGGCATCGGTGCAGGCTTTGTGCCCGACGTGCTGAACACGGGCATCATTGACGAGATTTTCCACGTCAGCAGCGAGGAAGCCCTGGCTATGGGCCGCCGTCTGCCCAAAGAAGAGGGCATCCTGGCCGGCATCAGCTCTGGCGCGGCGGTTCATGCCGCCGTCGAAATCGCCAAACGGCCCGAAAACGCGGGCAAGCTCATTGTGGTCATCCTGGCAAGCACCGGCGAACGCTACCTGAGCACGCCATTGTTCGAGACTGAATAGTTCGACTATGCTAGCAAGCTGTCGGAGAGACCTGAGCGATGGCGAGTCCCCCCGAACAAGTTCGGAATTCCGACATCCTCAAGTGGGGCAACGAGTAGTCTCTTCGACAGACTGCCAGAAGCGTGGTAGCCTTTAACGCCAAGTCACCCACCAAAATGCCATCTTGGAGGAATTTGGCACATGGGCGTGCCAGACTCCTCGTCCGGCATTTTTAGAGCGTGTTTTGAAAGTTATGTCGAGCAGCACCTTTACAGGTAAACGGCCGGATTCCGCGCGAGGTGCTGGAGCATGAGCCATACCATAGCCGCATAAATCTAGGCTTCGCTGGTATCGGTTAGCACTTCATAGTCTTTGCTCAACCGCCGAGACCGACACAGCCAACCGAAGGTGCGTTCCACAACCCAGCGTCGGGGCAAGATGACAAAACCATCGGCGTCATCGCTGCGCTTGACGATCTCAACCCGCCAGCCGCAGTGTTGCAACACCCAGTAGCAAAAATCTTGTCCCGCATAACCACCGTCAGCCCAGATTAACTGCAACCACTCAAAATTGTGGTGGGCGCGGGCGCGTTTCAAGAGCATCTTGGCGCCTTCCCGTTCTGGCACATTGGCTTTGGTGACGACGACTTGGAGCAACAATCCCAAGACATCGACGAGGATGTGCCGTTTACGCCCCGTGATCTTCTTGGCCGCATCATACCCGCGTTCGCCAGCGGTGGCTGTGGTCTTGACCGACTGGCTGTCCATAAAGGTATAACTTTAACTTTTAAAACACACTCTTATGCCTGGTGGTGTGCGAGAATCGCACATGATGACTGTTTTGAAAATAGCCGTCCTGACGGGGTAGGGCTTGCGCCGGCTCTGTCAGAACAGGCACAATGCTCGCCCCTACATTTTTATGCGGGCGCGCACACAGCAAGCCAATCACCGTTTTCCGCCATTCCACACGACAAAGGGCATATTGATGACAACGCCGGGCTTTTCGAGCGTCACCGCGCCCGTCGCCGCCGCGTCTAGCACTTCTGCTGCCGACTTGAGAACGCGCGACGAGCCGGGGTTGCTCCACGTCACCAGCACCAGGCGGCGCAGCGGGGTATAACCGGGGGTGTCCGGCGGATGGTCGAACACATCTTGCGCAAAGCCGAGCGGCCCCGCCCCTTTGACACCGTTGGTAAAAACATAGACATTCGCCAGAGCGCTATCTGGCGCGTCGGCCAGCGAGGGCACCACCAGCACCGGCGAGTCCATCATCTCGGTGAGCAAACGCGCTACATCCGGGTCGGAAGCCTCGGTGTGCATAAAGTAAATCTCGCGCCCCTCGGCATAGGCGCGACCGGCGGGCATCACCGCCGTCGTCCCCATTTTCTGCTGCGGCGTGCATCCGGCCAGAACAACCGTCGCGATCACAACCAGTTGAATCAAAACCCCTTTCTTGATCATGTTCCTGACCTTTCTTCGGTGGACTGTAACCGTTCAGATAGGGTCGGGTTCATAGCTGTCAATAGGAAATGATGGTGA
>CAYVBK010000070.1:0-20242 GCA_964449465.1 uncultured Anaerolineae bacterium | reverse complement strand
GTCTTGACTTTCTTCGTGTACTTGGTGTTCTTGGTGGTTTTTTCAGTGGACTCAATTGTACAAAAGTAATTGTGCAAAAAAGGTAGATAGGAAATTGAGTAAGCGGGGATGAAACATCGCAGAGGGTGGGCCGATGGGGCAGCGCTGGCGGCGCTGGGCATCTTGACGGTGGCCTTGTATCGCCAGACTGTGCTGACCAACCTGATCTGGCCGGGCGTGGATGCCTTGACCTATTTTGCGCCCTATCGCCATTATGCCGCCGAGGTGTTGCGCAGCGGGCATGTGCCGTTGTGGAATCCCTATTTGTTGATGGGGGCGCCGTTTCTGGCCAACCCGCAGACGGCGGTGTTTTACCCACTAAACTGGCCGTTAGTGGGGCTGGACGGACCGCGCATCATTGTTGTTTCAGCGGTGTTGCACGTGGGGTTGATGGCTGCGGGGGCTTATGCTTATGCCCGGCGCAGTCTGCGGCTGGGGCCGGCGGCGGCTTTTCTGGCGGCTGGCGTGCTGGCCTGGGGCGGCTATGTCAGCGGCATGGTCGAACACATCAATCAACTCAACGTGCTGGCCTGGTTTCCCCTGCTCTTGCTGTTGTGGGACGAGGCGCAGCGGCGGTGGGTTTGTTTGCTGTGGGCCGGCGCGGTGGTGGGGCTGGGCTTGCTGGCCGGACACACCCAGTCGTCTTTTATCAGCCTGGTGGGGCTGGCGGTGTACGCCGGCTGGCCGCTACTGCCCTCGTTGTGGCAGGTGGCGCGCCGAAAAATCGCCTGGCGCAGCGTGGCAGCGATGTGGACCGGCGCCATCTGGCGGCTGGCCGTGATCGGCGGGATGGGTGCCCTGTTGGCGGCGGTGCAACTGCTGCCTACCTTCGAGTTGTCGTCTCTATCTATACGCAGTGGTGGGTTGAGCTATCGTGAGGTGGTGGCTTTTTCGCTCAAGCCCCTGCCCCGCCTGCTGCGCTATACTTTTTTGCCGCCCTGGGGGGCCAATCTGGGCGATGTGTTTGGCGGCGATTTTTTCACCGAGTTTGTGGCCTGGATCGGCCTGGTTCCTTTGATTTGTGTGGTTGTGTGGTTGTGTGGTTGGATGGGGGTGAGAAAGTGGCTATGCGCAGCAAATTGGAATTCGCCACACCTGCGCATGGCAGTGCTGGCCGGGCTGGGGTTGGGACTGTCCATCGGTCTATATAACCCGCTCTACTTTGTGCTGTATAAAATCGTTCCCGGCTGGGCTATGTTTCGCGTACCGGCGCGCTGGCTGTTTGGCTATGCCTTTGGCGCGGCGATGCTGACCGGCATCGCCTGGGAGCACATTGCATGTGGCACATGGGCGCAGGGTAAACTCGCGACGGCGGGACGATGGGGCATGTGGTTGCTGATCGGTGTGACCATCGGTGAGTTGTTTGCGGCGGCCGGATCGCTACCTCTGTCCCACCCTACCGCGCCGGGGGCCTTTGGCTCATGGCGCACGGCCCCGCTGCACGTCAAAGCGGCGCAGCAACAAGAGCCGCTGCCTGGCCGGGTGTTGAGCATGTCGGACATGCTGTTCAACCCCGGCGATCAGCCCGAACTGCATCAGATGTTGGAGCGTCAACTGGAATATCGGGCCGTGTATGACTATGTGGTGTCGGCCAAGCGGCGCGAGGTGCTGACGCCCAACCTGCCGCTGTCGTGGCGCATCTATGCGGTAGATGGCTATGATGGCGGCGTTTTGCCGCTGAAACGCTATGTCGAACTGCAAAAACTATTGCTGCCGGAGGATCGCATCTCGCCGGATGGCCGCCTGCGCGAGCAGCTCAAGCAAATTCCGCCGACGCAGCTGCTCTCGCTGCTGGGCGTGCGCTATGTGTTGACCGATAAAGTGAACGATGTATGGATAGATGGGATATTTTACGATCTAGCTTTTGCGGCGCGGCTGGGTAAGGGTGAAACAGCCGGTTTAACGGATGGCGATCTGCCGGACCTGGAGGCTAACGCGCTGGGTATAGTGGCCTGGGTCAAAGGGCCGGTCGGCGAAAACGAGGTGGTGGCCGAGATCAAACTGCAAACCGCAGCAGGCGAGCGCGTGCTGCCGCTGTACCGCAAACAAGTCGGCGAAATGGCCGAGGCGCGGCAGGCCGTGCGGCTGCGCTGGGATACGACGACAAAAATTGACGGCCTCCAGATTGTTGCGACCGGAGACGGCACCTTGCATGTGCAAGGGCTAACCCTGATTGACGAGCGCGACGGCAGCAATGTGCCGCTGCTGCTTTCGACCGATGGACGCTATCGGCTGGTTCACTCGGGCGACATCAAGGTGTACGAGGTGCTGGACGCCCGCCCGCGCGCCGTCATCGTCCACCGGGCGCGGGTGATCGCCGACGATGAGCAAGCCCTGGCGGCTCTGGCCGATCCATCGTTTGATGTAGGGCAAGAAGTGATTTTGAGCCAGCCTGGCGGGCCGCTCCTGCCGGACATAGCAGATGTGGGTCAAGAGAGCATCCAGGTGATCGCCTACGAGCCGGAACGGGTCGTCCTGGCGACGCGGCTAAAGCAGCCGGGCTATCTGGTGTTGGGCGACGCCTGGTATCCGGGCTGGCAGGCGCAGGTAGATGGGCAGCCTGTCCTCACCAGGCGGGCCAACCTGATGTTTCGCGCCGTGTATCTGGAGGCCGGCACGCACACGGTCGAATGGAGCTATCGCCCTTCAAGCTATCTCATCGGCTTGGGGTGTTCGACGGCAGGATGGCTGGGGCTGGCCTTTATCGGTTGCCAGCAAGGGCTGACCAGTCTGCGGCGGCGTCGTCGGGCGTCGCTTGAAAGGTGATGCGCACCCCCTGCCGTGCCAGTTCATCCAACGCAGCCGCCTCGTCCGGGCCGATAAAGATGGACTGATGAACGCGGCGTCGCCCCGGCGCGGCAGCCAGGTTGCCGATGTTCAAATGGGACAGCGAGACGCCGCGCCGAATCGCATCCAGCGCACTCTGCGGTGTTTTGAACAAAATAACCAGGCGCGATGTGTCAATTTGGGTCAGTGCAGATAAAGAGTCCTCTATTGGATATACGAAAACCGGCACATCCGACGGCGCGGCCAAGCGCAGCACATCGGCCAGAAACGGGTCGCCGGCAGCCTGATCATCCAGCACCAGCACCGCCGTAAAACCGAGATACCGCCGCCACCCCACCATCACCTGGCCGTGAATCAACCGGTCGTCTACGCGCGCCCAACACATTGGAGATAAATTTTCCATTTATGACCCTGCCCCAAACAGTGGTATAATCAACCCATTCTTGTTGAGAGGGGAACTATGTTATACGAAAATGTGTGCATCGAAGGATTCGGTTACGTCATTCCCGACGAGGTGATCACCTCAGATTGGGTCGAAGAACAACTGGCGACGATTTACCAGGCTCTCCAGGTGCCGCGCGGGCGCGTCGAGCAACTGACCCGCATCAAGGCGCGCCGCTGGTGGCCAGAAGGTTTTGTGTTCTCGGACGGCGCAGCCATGGCGGCCAACAAAGCGTTGGAACGAACCGGCGTGGACAAGAGCGAGGTACAGTGCCTGGTCAATGCCTCGGTCTGCCGCGACTATATCGAGCCGGCTACCTCGACCATCGTCCACGACAAGATCGGCTTGCCGCCGACGGCGATGAATTTCGACGTGGTGAACGCCTGTCTGGGCTTTTTGAACGGCATGGTGGTGGTGGCCAACATGATCGAGCTAGGTCAGATTGACACTGGTATGGTGGTGGCCTGTGAAGGCTCGCGCGATGGCTACAAGGCCACCTTTGATCGCCTATTGAACAACCCGCCCGATATGCAAACGTTCCGCGACAACCTGGCCACGTTCACCCTGGGGTCGGGCGCGGTGGCGGCGGTACTGCGCCACAAGAGCCGGTCGCAGACGGGCAAGCGGCTGCTGGGCGGCTATTTTTATTCGCAGACACAGCACAATCAACTGTGCGTGGCGCAAACCACCTGGATGCGCACCGACTCGACCCCCTTGCTGCACGAGGGTCTCAAGGTCATTTACGGCGCATGGGCAGGGTTCAAGCAAGAGTTGGGTTGGGACAGCGACACGGTAGACCGGGTGTTCACTCATCAGGTCAGCGAAAAGCAGCGCGAGTTGGGTCTCAAGGCCATCGGCCTGGATCGCGGCATTGATTACCCCACCCTGATCGAGTTAGGCAACATTGCCTCGGCTTCGGCGCCGCTGAGTATGGCCCTGGCCCTGGACAATGGCTTTTTGCGCGAGGGCGACAAGGTGTGTCTGATCGGCGTGGGCAGCGGCATCAACAGCCTGATCTTGGGCGTTCAATGGTAAGCACATGATAGACTGGCGAGCCGAATACCCTTTCGAATCGCATTGGCTGAATCTGGACGGGGTGCGCTATCACTATCTGGACGAGGGACCGCCCGACGCGCCGGCGCTGGTGATGCTGCACGGCAACCCCACCTGGTCGTTCTATTACCGCACCCTGATCGCGCCGCTGAGCCAGACCTGGCGGGTGATTGTGCCAGATCACGTCGGCTGCGGGCTGTCGGACAAGCCGCAGGCTTACCCTTATACGCTGGCGCAGCACATCGAAAACGTCGAGCGGTTGAGCGCACATCTGAACCTGGCGCAGATCACGTTGGTGCTGCACGATTGGGGCGGGGCCATCGGTATGGGCTATGCCACGCGCTACCCCGACAATGTGCGGCGATTGGTGCTGTTCAACACGGCGGCCTTTTATCAGCCCAAATTGCCGCGACGCATCAAATTGTGTCGTATTTCGCCGTTTGGCGATGTGGCGATCCGCGGATTTAATGGCTTTGCGCGGCTGGCCTTGCGTTGGGCCACGGCGCAGCCAGAGCGGTGCGGCGCAGCGGTGCGAGCCGGTTATCTGGCGCCGTACAACAGTTGGGCCAATCGCATCGCCCATCTGCGTTTTGTGCAAGACATTCCGTTGGAGCGACATCACCGCAGCCGCGCCACCCTGGACGAGATCGAGAGCCGACTGCCCTTGTTGCAGGATCGCCCGATGTTGATTTTGTGGGGCGACCGCGATTTTTGTTTCACCACCCACGATTTTCTTTCGGAATGGCAAAAACGGTTTCCGGCGGCGCAGGTGCGCTTGATCGCCGACGCCGGGCATTATGTGGTCGAAGACGCGCACGAACGCATTGTCGAGTGGCTGCGCGAGTGGCTGACCACCTCCCAATAAACCACACGTAGGGGGCAGGTCTTGCGCCTGCCCCTACAGGGCGAGGGCAAGCCTCGCCCCTACACGCGCGGTTGTGCCAGCGCCGCCACAGACAAAGCCACCGCGCCGATCAGGGCGACGGCTCCGCCGACCAGCCAGGCCGGCAGGTCAATCCGGGCGGATATGGTGGCCCAACCCCAGCCGTACACCAGATACCCCCCCCATGCGCCGATCCAGGCCAGCAGAGCCAACCGCACCCGGCGCGACAGGCTCCATCGCCGCCCGCGCCAGCGCTGGCCCAGCCCCCACACCAGCCCCCACACCAGGCACACCCCCCACAAGTCTGTGAGCCGCCCAGCCCACCCGCCGCGTCTGGCAGGTCGGGCATCGGGCGGGGGCAAGATGGGCGTGCCTGTCGGCATAGGCGACAGAGATGGCGTGGTCGTGACCGTCGGCACGGGCGTGTCCGTCGGCCATGATGGGGTCCAGGTGGGAACGGGCGTGCGGGTGGGTGGCAAGGGGGTGGGCGTCGGCGGCGACAAGGCATCGAACAGCAGCGGCGGACCTTCGGTCGTATCACCGCTGCGCACCGTCAAGGCCAGGCGCATCGGCAGGGCAATGGTGAACTGCGCTTCGGCCACGCCGCCTGCCGTCGTGTGAATTTCGGTCAGCACCAACTGCCCGCTGTCGGCGTCACGGGCCATAAATTGCACCTGTGTGCCATCCGGCACGGGGTTGCCGTTGCGGTCCACGATCAGGTTGGTGCGCACCTGCAATGTCGCCGGAACCTCGGCCGAAAATCGGGTCGGTTGGAGCAGATTCAGGCTGATCTGTTGATCGGGCTTGGGCGACAATTGGGTAACCAGGTCATAATAAGTGCCTTCGATGCTGACCGGCGAACGGCCTTGCGGTCGCAGTTCGCCAAACAGGGTGCGCGCCGCCGCTTCGATGAACGGCGCCGTCTTGCCATAGAAAACATAACAGGCAGTCAGCTTGCTGATTTCGGTGGCGTCGAGGTAATAGGGCGCCGTAAAAGCCCAGACGATCACGCGAGCGTTGTAAATTCGCTGGGCATTTTGCGCCAAAAACAACTGCAAGGCATCCGAACTGGCATAGTTGGGGTTGGGTTCGAGCATGGCAAAGATGATCCACTCGGCCTCTTGCAGCAGGCGGGCGGGGTCGTCTACCGCTACCGCCCCTCCTTCAACGCTCTCTTCTGATGGCGGAGATGTTTCTCCTTCAGCAACCAACTGTTCGTTCTTGGGCAGCTCCATAAACGACTTGAGGTCGGCATAGGCCAGGGTGTGGATGTGTTCAATGTCTATTTGGTCGGTGCCGGTGGGGCCATACAGCCGCAAGATGGCCTCACGAATCTGCTCGGCGGGCAAAAGCGGGTGCGGCTCGCAGGCCGGCAGAGACTCGTAACACTCGCGGACCAGCCGATCATCCACAAAAATGAGCAGGTCATCGCTGCGCTGCGGCGGCAAGGGTAGCGAGTCGAGGGTGGGATGCAGCAGTGTCACGGCGCGACGGGCGATCTCATCCGCTACAGCCCCGCCCTGCCCCACCACAGCCAGACCGTCGAGCGACACGCCTACCACTTCAGGCGTCCAATCGGGATAGAGATTGAGCTTGAGCCGCAAGATGCGCCGCACCGCATCGTCTACGCGGGCAGCAAAGGCCGCGTCCTGGAGATAGGTCTCGCGGAAATAGGCAATGGTGTCTATCATGTTCTCATACTGGCGGGTCAGGTCGGCGGTGAGAGCAAACTGGGAAAGCAACAAAATATCGTTGCCAGCTAAAAAAGCCTCGCGGGCCACCTGGCGATGAGGAAAGGTGCGCAGTTGAGGGTCGAAATACTTGCGCACCGCCGGCACACCCAATGAATCGCTGACGATCACACCATCCTGTCGCCAGGTCTGCAATTCGGGCAGGCGCAGCAAGGCCTGCATATTTTCGGCGTCAAAGCTGATCGGCCGCGTAAACTGGCGAATGTCGCCTTGAAATCCGCGATAACGAATATGCGACGACATGAGCGCATCGGTAATGGACGGATCGTCGGGGCCGGACGGGTTGGTGATGGCAAAAAAGGGCGGCAGTTCAACCCGCCGCAGCTCTTGCAGCGACTTGTCTACCGTCGCCACCTCGTCATCGGGCAGGCGGTCGCTACCGCCGTGCCCGGGAAAATGCTTGGCGACAGTCAGCACCCGCCTGTTGCTGCCCTGGTGCACGCCGCGCACATAGGCCCGCCCCATCTCGCCCACCCAATATGGATCGCCGCCAAATACGCGCGTGCCCACATCGCCGCGCCCGCCGGGGCGAGGATCGTTCAACACATCTACCACCGGCCCCAGCAGCATATTGATGCCCAAAGCGGCCAGTTCGCGCCCCACAATCTCCCCTATCTGCCCGGCATAGTCTACGTCCCATGTCGCGCCAATGGCCATCGGGTTGGGCAGCGGGGTCAGGCCGCTGGTGATGCGGGTGTACGGAAAGCTGTCACCCTCGTGATCAATGGCGATGAACAACGGAATGGCCGGGCCATCGCGCCCCAAAGCCAGGCTTTGCAGCTTGTTGGTCATACCCAAAACGTTGGCTGGCGTATCCACCCCGCCGTTGATGATATTGCCATTGCTCGACAATAGCACCACCCCGCCGACCTTGTGTTCGCGAACAAGAGTGCCCACCCGCGACAGCGGCGAGAGATCGCGGCCCCAAAAAGTCACCAGAAAAAGCTGGCCGACCTTTTGCCCCACCGACATTTGCGCCATCAGTTCGTCTATCGGGTCGGTTTGTGCGTGCAGCGGGGCCAGCGGCCCGACCGCCAGCGTCAACAAAAGCACAACCAAACCCCACCTTGCCATCACCCGATACATAAAAACCTCGATATATGCTCATACAGACTGGTCTAAGAGGCCGCTGAAAAAGTTTATCTTTACCACAAAGGACACCGAGAACAACAAGGTTTACGATATTTTTGAGTCTCTAGAAATGCTTTGTGTCCTTTGTGTCTTGGTATTTTTCAGCCCGCTCCTGGTGTGGATGCCCCCCATTTTACACAGATCCGGCGGCTCTGTCTAGCCACCCTGATTGTGTTACAAAACCGTAACAATTTGTCATAATCAACCTTAAAATTTAACCGTTTGTTAACAAACCTCTTGACTTGGGACCCCGGTTATGCTATACTGTAGACAATCAAGTCCCAAGAGATTGAAAGACAAGGGAAACCAGTTCAAGACCTTTGAAAAGTTCCCAAGCTGAAAAACCTGCAAGGATTAATTTGAGCAGGAAAAAAGCTGAAAGAAAAGTAAAAGGAAACAAGAGCAGGTGGAACAAAATCAAGTAGGTCACTTGGGGCTTGATTATTTATACAACAGGCTCCAACCGCACGGTTGGAGCCTGTTTTGTTTAGAGGGTCTGGGCACCAGGGGGCAGGCGTTGCCGCTTGATCGTCTCTTCTTTTAGCACGCCGATAAAGGGCAGGTTGCGATAGCGTTCGTCGTAATCCAGGCCATAGCCCACCACAAACTGGTTTTCCAGGACAAAGCCGGTATAGTCAATCTGTGGGGTAAACAGGCGTGAGTGCGGCTTGTCGAACAGGGTACAAACGCGCAGGCTGGCTGGCTCGCGGGCGCGCAGGTTGCCCAAAATGTAGCGGATGGACAGGCCGGTGTCAATGACATCTTCGACAAACAGCACATGCCGCCCGGTGACATCAATCTCCAGGTCTTTGGTGAAACGCACCACGCCGACCGGGCTGCGTCCCCCCGATGTGCGCGCGTTGGAGCTATAGCGGGTGATGCCGATAAAATCTATTTCGACGGGGATGGTGATGGAACGCACCAGGTCGGCCATGAAAACAAAGACGCCGCGCAGCACGCCCACCAACACCGGGTGCAGACCGGCATAGTCGGCCGAGATTTGGGCGCCCAGTTCGGCGACGCGGGTTTGGAGTTGCTCGGCTGAAATCAGAATGCGCTCAATGTCTTGAGCCTGGCCGTTCAAGGTCATTGTTCATCTCCCTGATCTGGCTCAAACAGGCCATACTTGATCGCCAGATTTTCAATGTCTTTGCGATACATCAATTTGCAGCGCACGCCGGGATATAGTTCTTGCAGCCGGCGCAGTTTGCGGTTTTTTTTGGTGACCAATTTTTGTTTCATGGTGGTCAACTCGACATACATATCATCGTCCACCAGGTAAAAATCGGGCGTAAAGGCCACCATCACCCGCCCTTGTTCGTCCCATTCCAGGGGAAAGGTCATCGGCTCGTATTCCCATTTCATTTGATAAAAGTCGAGAATCTGGGCAAAGGCGGCTTCGGCGGGGTGCGAAAAGACGATGGGGCCGTCGCGCAGGTTGGGAATGGGGCGAGGCTGAAGGGGCTGATTTTTCGAGTGATTATCCACGCCAGAACAAGAGTCCTTCTATGGTTATTTTTCCTCGCCATGATGATACCATAATTGTGCCAGATGGACAAAAAAGCCTTTTGTCTGTTGAGACGGGATCCGGTTCATAACAGCCCAAGTCACACCTCACTGCACCTTTATCTCGGACAGTATGGCCGCATTGTCTTGAACGGCCTGCCCGTTATGGCGCAACGGCAGCCGCTCTAGCGTTTGCCAAAAGTATGCGCCGATGTACAACCGGGTACTGGTCGGCACCGCCACATCCGGCGGCACAGACAGTGAAAATGTGTCTGTGACCGTCTCGCCAAAAACCCAATACTCGGTGGGAGGATGCGGCTGATGATCGTCTTGCGCGATGACATTTCCTTTTTCATCAATCAGGTGCAGAAAAGGCGTATAGCCGACGGACATCGGACCAAGACAGCGAAAATACAGGGTGTAGGTGAGGGTCTGGGCGGGAGCAATTTGCTCATATGATCCATCCAGACCAACCATCTCGAAATGGCCGGGCCAGACCAGGTCGGTGCGCTGCTCGACCGGCGGCACCGGCAGGGCTTGAACCAACGGCGACCAGACGCGACGCGGCTCGAAAGAGGCGCAAAAAAGCATTGTGTTCAGCAGGACGATGAAGGCGATGATGCCCCAAAGCAGCCTGGAGACACGACCGGCCAACAGGTGTCCGCCCAAAAGGAGCAGCGACAGCAGCGGCGGGCCAAACAGGTCCCAGTCTTGCTTCATCCCCAAATCGGCATTCCATAAAAACACAAAGGCCAGGCCAGAAAGGGTATTGAGAAGCAGAAAACGCCCCCACCAGGTTTGTGCTGCCGGTCTGCTCCACACCAGGCTGGCAATCAGGGTCAGCAAGGAAAAGGGGGAAACCAACAGCATAATGCCGGCCACATCCCCCCAATGGGCCGGCGAGAGCATGGTGTAGCGTTCTTCTGGCAGATGAAGCGGCGATTTGAGTGGCACAAAAGGGCGCATACCCGGCCCCCCCAGCGAATCGCCGACCAGGGTGCCTCGAATCCGGTCGCGAAATAGCAGAGCCAGCCCAACCGTCAGAGCAACCGGCACGATGAACGCCAGCAGGGCCATCCATGTCTGGCGCGAGAACACCAGTTTACGCCAGCCTGTTGATCTGGCCCAGGTGATCAAGGCCAGCGAAGGGGCCATATAGAACGCCAGGCCATGCAAGGCCGCGGCCACCCCCAGCGCCAGGGCCGGCTGCCACAGCACGCCCTGCCCGTGCAGGTATCGATGCGCCAGCAGGATAAAAACCAGCATCCACAGCAGCGATAACACGGTCGTTTCGACATAGCCGCAAAAAAGCACCCCCAGCGAACAAGGCAAAATCAACGCGCTGATGGCCCAGGCTTCTTGTCGGGGTAGGCGCGCCACAAGCAGCCCCCACACCCACACGGCCGCCATCGCCGCTATGCTGCACACCAAAGCCACGGCGTTGCGGGCAGCCCATCCCCACGGACCGACGAGGCGATAGGTCAACCCGTAAATTGCCGTGGTCAACGGCTGGCTCATCCGAAACATACTGCCGGTAGATAGCATTTGCATAAAGGTATAGCTGTCGCCCAACGACTGGCCAACGCGAAAATACCATGTCACTGCGCCAACCCACAGCATCGCCGCGCCCAAACTCGCCCACCGCACCCACCGGCTCGATGCGGACAGATAAAGGTTGAGCAAAAACCAGCCCCCCAGCACGGCCGCGCCGGCCAGCACAGCCACCAGAACGAGGTTTTGCCTGCCCCAAGAGAGGTGTTCAAAAGCCCAGGCCACATTCAATCGCTCAAGCCAGACAACATCCTGGGTAGCCATCAGCCACCCATACCCCAACAACACCAGGCCGATATAGAGCAAAATCAACCTCTCTGGATGCCGCCGGCTCGTTCTGAAAACAAAATGCATCAATGCCTCCATCAAATAGATTCAAAACAGCTCTATTGTATCATCAATTTTATTCAAACACAAACGGGAAAAGGTCATTTACACCACAGAGACACCGAGAACAAATAGACGCCGGCATTTTTCAGCGGACTGGAGAGACGGCAAAATGGCCTGACCATGTGCTTTTGGACACAAAATGCGCGTCATGGTACAATCTCTGCCGCAATACCATCACAACGATGTGGAGGAAATCATCATGCGCGAATTTTTGGACGGCAACACGGCTATTGCCCGTGGGGCCATAGATGCCGGCTGTGACTTTTTTGCCGGCTATCCGATCACCCCGGCCACGCCCATCTTGCAAGACTTGTTGCGAGACCTGCCCTGTGTGGGCGGTGTGGCCATTCAAGGCGAAGACGAAATCGCCTCAATTGGTTTTTGCATCGGGGCGGCCATGGCCGGACGGCGCGCCCTCACCGCCACCAGCGGCCCCGGCATCAGCCTGTACTCGGAAAACATTGGCCTGGCGATCATGGGTGAGGTGCCGCTGGTGATCGTGGACGTGCAGCGGCTCGGCCCGGCCACTGGCGGCGCCACCACCGTCGCTCAAGGCGACATGCAGTTTGTGCGCTGGGGCACGTCGGGCGGCTATCCGATCATCGCCCTCTGCCCGGCCACCGTCGCCGACTGTTACACTCTGACCACCCGCGCCTTTGATCTGGCGGAGAGGTTTCGCTGCCCGGTGTTCATCCTCACCGACAAAGAGGTGGTCGCCACGATGGACACGGTCGAAACCGCCGACCTGAAGCCATTCTCCGTGCGCCCCCGTGAGACAGCCAACCCCGAATGTACGTTTGAGCCATGCCACTATCCTGCTGTTGATCAAAATGTGGCTATGAGCCCCTTTGGCGGGCCGCACCTGCTGCGCTTTACCACCTCAACCCACGATGAACGAGGCTATTTGACCAAAAAGCCGGCTGCGGTCCATCAGTTGAACCGCCACCTGATCGCCAAGATCGAACAGCACCAGGATGAGATTGACCTGGTGCGCGCCGACCTGCAAGAGGGCGCCGATGTGCTGCTTCTCAGCTATGGCATCACCGCCCGCGCCGTAGACGAGGCAGCGCGAATGGCGCGGGCACAGGGGCGGGCGGTTTCCACCCTGACCTTGCTGTCGGTGTGGCCGCTGCCAGAAAAGGCCATCCAAGAGGCCATTCAACAGCACCACCGTGTAATAGTGGCCGAGCTGAACGATGGACAACTGCGCCGGGAGGTAGAACGGCTGACCTGCGGCCGGGTGACCGTCATTGGCGTCCACCGCATTGACGGTGAGTTGATCACCCCGCAGCAAGTTTTGGACAAGAGTACATCTGAGGCTGGAGGGCGGGCATGATCGAACATATCGCAACCTATTTAGACACAAAACGTCTTCCTTTTCCCTTCTGCCCCGGCTGCGGCCATCATACCATCCTCAAGGCGTTGGATGAAGCCCTGGTGTCGTTGCAGTGGGACCCGCATGAGGTGGTCATTGTCACCGACATTGGCTGTATCGGCCTGGCCGACACCTATTTTACCACCAACGCCTTTCACGGCCTGCACGGGCGCTCGATCACCTATGCCAGCGGCATCAAGCTGGCTAACCCCGCCCTGCACGTGATCGTCCTCATCGGCGACGGCGGCTGTGGCATCGGCGGCAATCACCTGATCAATGCCGCCCGACGCAATGTGGGCATCACGGTGCTGGTGGCCAACAATTTCAACTTTGGCATGACGGGCGGGCAGCACTCGGTGCTGACGCCCCATCAGGCCATCACCGCCACCACGCGGGGCGGCAACCTGGAGCGGCCGCTGGACCTGTGTGCTACCGCCGGGGTGTGCGGGGCCGGCTGGGTGGCCCGCTCTACCGTCTTTGACCCCGACCTGCCGGCCCTGATCGCCCAGGGTCTCCAGCACGACGGCTTTGGGCTGATG
Source organism: uncultured Anaerolineae bacterium (assembly GCA_964449465.1). Lineage (GTDB taxonomy): Bacteria > Chloroflexota > Anaerolineae > JAFGEY01 > JAFGEY01 > CAYRXM01. The sequence goes on along the minus strand of CAYVBK010000070.1, from coordinate 6,795 downwards.
GACATTTGGGAGCTTTGCACGGCCTATTATTCGCCCAACAATCAATTCAAAAAGCAAGACATGATGGCCTTGCTGGAATACGGCGGCTTTGCCACCGGCGTGTTGATCGACAACGCGCGGCCAGAATATGCAATGGCGTACAGAAAAGCGGTCAGGGAGGAAGCGGGGAAACCGGTAGACAAGGGGAAGGCGTTGGAGCCTAGATTTACGAATAACATCGAAAATCGGCTCAAAGTGATGATCGCCGGGGCGGCGGGCGGGCGGGTGCGCAGCACCGGGCACCTCCTGGGGCAGGGGGCGGTGCTCGCCGGCCTCTATGCCTCCCAGCGCGACGAGTACCCGGTGACGGTGATGACCGGGCATTCGATCTGCGAGACGATCCTGGACAGTCAACCGATCGGCTACACCGGCATCGACCGGCCAGATGTGCTGATCTGGGTCGCCGAGGAAGGGCGTGGGCAAGCTCGATCCGCGCTGGCGCAAATGACGAGGGCCGACCGCCTGTACATCGCCGCCGATCTGCTGTCCAGCAAATTGCTGGGCGTCGAAACCGGAGCGCAGGTCATCCCCCTCGATTTTGAGCGGCCGGACTTGCGCGTGCGCGCGCAGAACCGGGCCATTGTCGCCCTGGGCGCGGTACTGGCGCGGGAAGAGTGGTATCCCTTTGCGGCGATCGAGGCGGCGGCGCGGGAGACGCAGCGGGAAGAGATTGCCCGGTCGAATCTGGAGGCGCTGACGGCAGGGCGGGGGATGTGGTAGGGCAAAATGGAGCAGTCTTGAAGACTGCTCCATTTTGCTATGGCCGCGCCGCATCCGCCTCGACCTGCTCAAAGCAGGCCTGAGCCGCCGCAGCGTCTTGCTCGGGCTGCCGGCGCAGGCAGGCCAGATAGGCGTCGGCCTTGAACTGGGCCTGGGTCAATTCTGTCTCCGCATCGGCGCTCTGCCACAACGCATTCTCCAACGCCCGGTCGAACCAGGCATAGGCGCGACTGGCCCCCTCCGGCCAGCCTTCCGGCACGGATGGCGAGGGAAGCGGCGATTCCACGGCCCGCAAATAGACCTGCTGATTGGCCTGACCGACCTGTTCGGCAAACTGTTCCGAGCGCAGCAGGGAATACCGGGGCGGCAGCGTGTCGTCGGGTGGAGTCTGGGTGGAAAGAAAGTGAATCCACGCCCAGCACGCCGAGGCGTGGGAGGTCTGGGCCGAAATATAGTACTGGCTGGCGACATAGAGGCCTGAACCGGCCACTGAGGCGGGCGGCAAAGCTACCGAGACATTCTCGATAGAGTTCTGGTGAATCAAGCCGACCCATTCCAGCCACATAGCCCCTTTTTGAGCACGGGCCAGTTCCTCCAGTTCACCGATTTGGTAGGCAGTGTGCTGCTGATCCCCAACAGTGATGGTTTCCATCCCCAACGCCGGAACCACCCGGTCCTGCACCAGGCGGGCCAACTGCCGCACCGCCGAAACGATCTGGGGATCGTCAAAGCGGAAGCGGGCCGGCGCGCCCTGCGTATCAACCAGCGAACCGGCCCAGGCCTCCACCCAGGTGCGGATTTCCTGGCCGAAGGGCCAGAGCAAAAGGCCGTACTGCCGCTCCGGTGGTTCGCCGCCGGACAGTTGATAGGCCGCGGCCAGCAGGTCGTCCCACGTCCAATCGGGTTGGGGAAAAGGCTCGTTTGCCGCCTGAAACAGGGCGCGATTATAGTACAGGACGCGCGCCCGCAGGCCGGCGGGAATGGCGTACAGGCTGCCATTGTGATAGGCATGCGTCCACGCGACCGGGACGAAATCATCTGGCGCAAAATCGGGGTGGTCGTCCACAAAAGGCCCCAGGTCGAGCACCAGCGATCTGGTCTCATCATTTTGCGGCACCCTGGTATCCCATAAAAGACAATCCGCCCGGGTGGTTTGAATCAAATCGTTCAGCCCAAACGATGACTGATTAGCGCCCAATTCTCGCGCAGAGACGAACTTGATCTGTATTTCGGGGTGTTCTTGCTGAAACACGCCGGCCAGTTCCGGGTATCCGCCGGTGATCTGGGCGAAAAAGACGATCTGCTCGGTCGCCGCCGGCGTAGGCGTCGGAGGAGGCACAACGACAGTTTCGACCGCGGCCGGTTCGCCGCCGGTCAAGGCGGCCTGCTGCGCCTGCGCCAGGGCGGTTTGTGCGTCCATGCCGCCCAAGATGCGCTCGACGGCGCTCATGAACTGCCGTTCGATCTGCACCGGGCGCACCGGCAGCAGCGCCCGGTTCAGCGTATCCTGAACAGTCTGAGCGGCCTGCTCGCCCATACGCCTGATGCCGGGCGCGTCAGCGGCTTGCTCCGGGCGTGCCGGCAGCCCATCGGCAGGAACGACCTCACGGCTCAAAAACTGCACCCACTGCCAGGCCGCTTGCGGGTGGGCCGTTCCCGCGCTGATGTAATACCCATACGGATACACGCGGCTCCGCCCCGGCAGGGCAGTCAGCTTGAAAGCCTCATTTTCGCGCGCGAGATCGTCCGTCCACACTCCAGACGGGAGCACGCTCAACGCGATTTCCCCTTTTTTGAGCAGATTGATAGGGTCAACCGAGTTTGTGGGGTCGAGGACAATGCCCCGTCTGACCAGATCGACATACCACTGCGCCGCCGTCACAGTGTGTGGATCGTCCAGCAGCGGCACGGCGACCTCGCGCATCTCGTCAACCAACCTGCCGCCTTGAGCATCCAGCACAGAGAGCACCGGGTTAACGCCCAGGTACGCGCCGTAGCGGAGCGTCTGTTCTCCCTCGCGATAGGTCAGCTTTTCGAGGATCAGGGCCAGATCGTCCCAGGTCCAGCCGGGCTGCGGCTCGTCCAGGCCAGCCTGCTCGAACAGCCGGGCGTCATAGACCACCAGCGGCGCATGCACCCAGGCCGGAATCGCCCAGGTGCCCCCTTGCCATTGGAAATAAGCCAGCAGACCGGGCAAGAAAGCCTCTTCGGCCATCTGTTCATCACTTTTGACAAATGGGGTCAGGTCGAGCACCAGGCTGGCCGGGCCGCCTTCCACGCCGTCATCGGTCCAGGCAAAGACGTCGGCGGCGGAGGCCAGCTTGCGGGTCGGATCGAGGAGGTTGGTCTCGTCCAGCGGAAAGGAAACGATCTCGTCGAGGGGCAAGACGTGGACGCGGACAAAGGGATTTTCGCGGCCAAAATCCTCCGCCGCCTGCTGGTAGGCTTTGACCTGGTCGGGCGGGCAGGCAAAGGTGAGGGAAACCGGCTGCGGGGTGGGTGCGGATGTTTTGGGCGTACAGGACAGGCACAGTAAAAAGATCAAGACAAACTGTGGGACGGCGCGCTTGAACGGTTGGCAAAAAGACCGGAGAGACATGGGTTTTTCCTTCTCTTACTGGCCCAATGCCTCGGCGAGGGCCAAATCGACATCCTGACTTGAATCATACGCCTGCAAAAAAGCGACCAGGAATCTCGACGGCCAGACATCGGCGGTTGAGTCAACTCCTTGCGCGGCGATTTGCGCAGCCTGCACATAGACCGCCTGCATCTCGCCGCCTACCTGGCGGGCAAAGGCGTCAGAGCGCAGCAGTGACCGGCGGGCCGGGGCCAACGCTCCGGGAGGCAGTTGCTCGCTCATAAAGCGCACCCACTTCCAGCATGCGGACGGGTCTTTCGCTTGCGCCGAGATGTAGGCGATGTGGTACTGAATCGCTGCGACAGGCCGGGTGCCTCGCGGCAGGGGGGCAATGCCCAGTTCCGATGCCTCGGTTCCGGTATGGTAAGCCGGATATTGGGTGCGCTGCCGGTTGCCGAGCAGATCGGCCCACATGGCCGCCTGGCGGCGCGCGATCAGCGTGTCGGTAGATGAGGCGAGAGGGGGCATACTGCCATCATTTTGGGACAGCGCGATCCACCAGCGCAAGGCCTGTTTCAGTTCGGACAGCCAGGCTTCGTCTTGCGCTTCGGGCATCCCTTCCATCCAGGTGATACCCCGACTGTGCAGAAACAAGCCGAGATCAACCGCGTCCGCGCGCCCGGCATAACCATAGTGCCTTATCGCCTCCCGGTCAAATGTCAGTTGGCTTGCCAACAGGCGGAAATCATCCCACGTCCATTCGGCAGATGGTGTGGGCAGCCCGGCCGCGTCGAATTGGGGCCGGTCATAAAAGATACCGATCGTATCAAAAGAGATCGGAATGCCCCACGTTCTGATCGCGCCTTGATAGTCGGGAAGGATCACAAACTCGACCGGCATCAGGTCGGCGGCGTTGAAATCTGGCGCAACCTGGATGAACGGTTCCAAATCCTGCACCCAGGCGCGATGGGCGTCGGCCAGCGGCACATACCGGTCGCCGAGAAACACATCCGATTGGCGCGCGATGTCATCCAAGGAGACAAATCCGGCAAATGTCTTGATTTGTACCTGGATATCGGGGTTTTGGCGGCGAAACGCCTCGGCCAGGGCTTCGTAAGCATTCTTTTCAAATGCGCCTCGCTGATCGCGGTTAGGCACAAACACGATTGTCGTCGAGGCCGGGGCGTGGGTGGGCGCCGGGGTGTCGACCACCGCCGCACCCGGCGTCATCGGCGGCTTGTGCGCTTGCGCAGCCTGGAAAAGCAGTTGCAGAACCGTCAGTTCACCATTGTACACGCGCGGCAACTCGGTAAAGACAGGCTCGAGCGCGCCATATTCGAGCTGCACCGGCACGGCATGGTCAACAGCAAAGCGGACGGCCTGAACCGCCTCCTCGGTAACATTATTCTCTTGAGCCAGGGCATCGCCATCCAGCACCTTTTGCAGCGCAGACCAACGCTGCATGCCGGCAGGAAGAGGCTGTTGGCTCATCCAGGCCAACCAGCGCCAGGCGGCCTCGGCGTGCTGCGTCCCGGCGCCGATGCCATAACCTTCGACCAGCATCGAATAGGCGAGACGCTGTCCCTGCGGCAGTTGGGCCACCGTGCCCGCCACGCCCTGCACCTGGGCGCTGTTAGGGTTGAGGGTGACATTCATCGGCAAGGCCTGCGCCCACATCGCTGCCCGGTTTTGCCTGACCAGCGCGCTCCGATCCACGTCATTCGGGTTTTCCGGGGCAATGCGATGTTGTTGGGAAAGCGAAACGTACCACTCGAGTGCTTCAAACACGATGGTTGCGCCCAGATTGGCCTCGGGTATGTCGGTGCCCGGTACCAGCACATCACTGTCATGTTGAGCCATCCACGCCAGCGGCAGCAGGTAGGTAAAGCCATCCAGGTCAATAAAGCCGAATTGCTCTTGTGCAGTCAAGACCTGAGCGGTGAGCAGCCATTCTTCCCACGTCCAGCCATCATGTGGATAGGGAACGCCGTGCGCGTCTAACAAAGACCGGTTGTACACCATCAACGGCACGGAGAACGTCTGTGGCAATCCATAGACGCCGCCGTTCCAGGCCAGGCAGTCCAGCGCGGTGGAAACAAACGACGCGGCCAATTCGGGGTCGCGGTCAAGGAATGGGCGCAGATTGTAAAGCAGTTTGCCGCGCAAGGCGTCGTACAATTCGATCCCGTTCCAGCCAATGGGAACCACGTCGGCGGCGGCAGCAACTTGCCGGTTCCAGTTCTTGGTTGGGTCTGGCATCAAGGTATGGATATCCCGAACTTGCACGACGATGTCCGGATTTTCGCGGTGAAACTTGGCGGCCAGAGGACGGTAATAATTCGTCAGATCGGTCAAAAAGACGATTGTGGTGATGTTGGGAGGCGGGACGGGAGAAGGGGTACAGGCGGCCAGGATAGAGCAGATTACAAGTCCAATCACACCAAAAAACGATTTTCCAGACATATTACCTTCCCTGTCTTTCTTGTGCAATGAGTTTGCTAAACTCGTCAAACGCGATTGCCCCCTGAACCAATCGTCCATTCACCAGGTAAGATGGCGTGGCTTCTATGCCATATAAACGCGCATCAGCAATATCTCGCTCTATTTGCTCTCTCGTTGTATCGTCTTGCAAACAGGTTTCAAACAAGGCCATATTCAGATTGATGCTTTGAGCCAAATCCATTATGCTTTGGGATTCAGTTGCATTTTGTCGAGTGAAAAGCAGATCGTGCATTTCCCAAAACTTGTCTTGGCGCTGTGCGCAAACGGCAGCCGTTGCAGAGATAAATGTTTCGGGATTGGATTGCCGGGGAAAGTGACGAAAGGCAATAAGAACCTGATCTGGATACCTGGTTTCTATTTGCCGCAGAACTGCTTGATGCCTGGCGCAAAAGGGACACTCAAAGTCGCTGAACTCAACAATAACTACAGGTGCATCAATCTGTCCCCGAACTGGCGCGTTCACAAGGGATATGTTCTGAATTCTGGCCGGCTGCCCCAGTGCTTGTGCAAAACCAACCTGCGTTGCGCCTGTATTCAGCAGGTAAACCTGATTTAATCGTACAAGCAAGACAACCGACAACGCAATTTGCGCCCATAGAGATAGCAAAATGCCAGCCAACATAAATTGAAAATGAGCCAGACCAGCACCATCGGGTAACAAACGTATCTTGTTTTTGGGGTCTGATTTGATATTATTATTAGCATCTTGTGCCATCATTTCTCACCAGCCCATTCAGCAAAGTAGGTCCACCGTATCAGGTGGACCTACTCGAAGAAACAACAAGTAGAACAAGTGCGTTTTCAGCAAGAATCAATTACAAAAACCCGGACACGGTGAACTTGGCCAGTCTTGACATACATCTACTACGCCAGACCATGTCCTTTCATAGCTGGTTACGATTCCTAGCATCAGTCTGAAACGGCCCTTTAAAAATGATATAACTGGAATCAGGGTG
>CAYVBK010000069.1:0-21325 GCA_964449465.1 uncultured Anaerolineae bacterium | reverse complement strand
AATTTTATATTTTGTTCTCCGGCGGCCCCCCCCCCCCCCCCCCCCCCCCCGGGCGGCGGGGGGGTGGGGGTTGGGGGGGTTGTTTTTTTGGGCGCGCCCCCACCCCCCCCCCACGAAAAACACACAAAGATATATTTTATCTTACTTTTATCAAGTGGCTTGACATAAGAATGTGCCATTGTCAAAGTAGTTACGAATTCGGCTCATTATGGTATTGGGGATTGAACAATGATGTTGGCTCTGGTTTGGGGTGGATGGGCATGGTGAATATGACAGATTTTTCTCCGAAAATAACCAAACTGATTTGCATCACCTGCCCCATGGGCTGCCGGCTGACGGTGACGCACGAGGGCGATACGGTGGTTTCGGTGCAAGAGAATGCCTGCGCGCGCGGTGTGGCTTATGCTCAGGCCGAGTTGCGCGATCCGCGCCGCATGGTCACAACCACTGTGCAGGTGCGCGGCGGGACGCTGCCCCTACTACCCGTCTACACCGAGTTGCCCTTTCCCAAAGGGCAGATATTTGACCTGCTGGCTGTGCTGCGCCGTGTCGAGGTGCAGGCGCCGGTGCAGGCCGGCCAGGTGATCTGCGAGAACGCGCTAGAGACGGGCATCCGGGTGCTGGCCAGCCGCAGCCTGGAGGCCATTTCGCCGATTGGGTTTGTCGAAATCGGCGCAACGGTCCTGGCTATTTGATCCGAAACACAGTGTGCAAGCCGCACTCGACCTTGCCCTTGCCGCGCCAGCGGCCGGCGCGCTCATCTTCGCCCTCCAACACGGGGCTGGTGCAAGGCTCACAGCCGATGCTCTTGTAACCGCGTTCGAGCAAAGCGTGAGTGGGCAGGCGGTGAAATTCGATGTACCGCTGCACGTCGGCCCGCGTCCAGTTGAGCATGGGGTTGATCTTGATCAGGCCATCTTCGCGAATGTCCACGATCTGGGCGCCGGCGCGGCTCTCGGATTGATCGCGGCGGATGCCGGTGATCCAGGCGCGGCAGAGCGACATGGTCTCTTGCAGCGGCTGCACTTTGTTCAGATAACAACACAAATCGGGGTTGGTTTGTGGCAAATTGGGGCCATACTGTGCCTCTTGATCGGCGCGGCTCATTTTCGAGCGCACGTCAATGATGTTCAGCCTGAACATGCGGGTGATTTGTTCTTTAAATTCCAGCGTCTCGGAAAAGTGATAGCCTGTATCCAGAAAATAGATTTTGAGTTGCGGGGCGACCAGAGAGACAATGTGCAGCAGGGGCAGGCTTTGTTGTTGAAACGACGAGGTCATAGCCACTTCGTCGCCCAGCCCCTCGACAGCCCAGGCAATGATCTGATGCGGTGTCCATCGCTCCATTTCCTGAAATTGAGGCAGCAGAGGCAGCGATGCGCTAATGACGCGCCCGGTTTGGCTCAGGTTGGGTTCGGCTTGATCGTTCATACTGTTATTTTACCTGACTTTGGGATTTTGGCGAAATGTCGGTGTATGGCAAATGGATTGTGGTGACAGGCCGTGATGCGGCCGCGGCGCGGGCGTTGCAAGATCGCCTGTATGGGTGGATGCGCCAGCAGGGTTGGCCGGTCGAGCAGGCCGTTGAGCCGACCTTTGGCCCGGCCGGGGTGTTGCTCCGCCAACAGCGCGCCGGGCGGGTCGAGTTTGACCCGTTCTGCCTGGCCTTGCTAGAGACGGCCGATCGGCTGGATCATTGGAGCGGCGCCGAGGGCCTCCAGAGTCGGCTGGCCGCCGGGCGATATGTGCTGTGCCTGTGCGAGCCGTCGAGCGACGACGCCGGCGAAGTGAGCGCGGATTGGCGACAGCGTATCCAGGCGCGCTGCCGGCCCGATCTGATCCTATGGGCCGACGAGGACGGAGATGGTCTGACCGAGGAGGCCTGGTCGGTTTGCCAGGCGAGCCTGTGGCAGTTGATCGAGGGGGACGATGCGGGCTAATCCGGGACCCGGGCGATTGATTGTGTTGGAAGGGCTGGACGGCGCCGGCACCACCACTCAGATCGGGCGGCTGCGGTCGAATTGGGGTTCGCGGGCGGTGTGGGCCACCCGCGAACCGAGCGACGGCCCGGTGGGGCTGCAAATTCGCGCCGTGCTGGCGCGGCGGGTGCATGTGGATGCGGCCACCCTGGCCGCCCTCTTTGCCGCCGACCGCATGGATCACCTGTATCACCCCAACGGCATCCTGGCGCGCTTGCAGGCCGGCATGGATGTGATCACCGACCGTTATTATTTATCGTCGTTCGCCTATCAGGGCATCAGTCTGGATTGGGACTGGCTGTGGAGTTTACATCGGCATTGCATCCGCCCCGACCTGACCCTGTTTTTGGATGCGCCGGTGGAGGTGTGTTTGCAGCGCATCGCGGCAGGGCGAGGGGGGCCTCCCGATCTGTTTGAGAATCGAGACGCCCTGACGCAGGCGCGGCAGAACTATTTCTTGGCTATCGAGCGGCTGCGGGCGGTGGGCGATGTCATCGAGGTGGTGGATGGCCATGCTCTGCCCGACCAGGTGCAGAGCATGATTCGGGCGTTGATTGACCGTTTGGCAACAAAAAACCAGGTTCTTTGAGAACCTGGTTTTTTGTTGTCAAGCACTATTCTTCGTCCTCTTGCTCTTCGGACAGACTTTCCAAAATTTCTTCCATATCTTGTTCATCCAGGCCGAGTGCATTTGCCACAAAGGATAGGGCTTCCTGCTCCTTGTCGCTGAACGACGAGCCGAGGACCCAGCCGCCAGATGCCTGCGCCACCGTGATGCCCAGGGCGATCAGGTCGGCCTTAAAGCCAAAGGCTACGTCCTCATCCTCATTTTCGTCCACAATGTCGGCCACATCACCGAGGCCGTCTTCGATGTCGGTGTCGTCTTCTTGAAAAGCCTCGTATGCTTCATCGAAATTCTTGCGCAGGTTTTTAAGCACCTCGCGGGTCAGCGGGTTGTTGTACTGTCGCGCATCTTTGAGTTCCTGATGAAAGGCCTGCCACTCTTTGTCATCCACCTTGCCATCTGCGCCGGCCACCGATATCAACACCCACAGCGGCGCAAACAGCAACATCTCCCAATCTTGCTCATCGTATTCTGACATTTTTTCTCCTTGTGGTAGGGTGGATGGTTACTGTCGTCCGCCGAACAGCCCTCCCAACCCCTGGGACAGTCCTTGCGCCAGACCGGGGTTATTGATCACGGTGTCAATTTGTGCGGCGATGGGCGCAGGCAGTTTTTCTTTGAGGAAATTGACCACTGTTTGCGCCGCCATGCGCGCCTGATCTTCCGAGATGCCGGTTTTTTGCGAAACCAGTTTGACCAATTCGTCCATAATTTGACCCCCTTTACACAAAAATGATGGGTGCGGCCGGATATTAAAGTCATGGTAGCACAAATGGGGGATAATCGCAAACCCGAAATGGGATGTGCCATTGTAGGGGCAATCCCTGCGGTTGCCCATCGGGGCAGGGGCAAGCGGGGCAGGGGTAAGCCCTGCCCCTACAGGCGGAAATACAGGAGACGTTGTTACCCCAGTTCGATCATCTGGGCGCACAATTCCTCGGCCCGCTCCGACCCGCGTTCCATCAAATAGCGCAGGGCGTTCCAGGTGCGCTCATGCACAAACCGGTCGCGGTCATGCAGCAGGTATTGCTGAATCAGGTCGAGGCTGGTTTCGGGGAACCGCTCGGCCAGGATGGGTATCGCTTCGCAGGCGGCGCGGCGGATATGCACATCGGGGTCGGCGATGAGGATGCGCAAAAGATTCAAGGCCAGCTCGTCCAGGGGACCATCCAGCAAAGCGGCCAGCGATGCGGCGGCGCGGGCTACGGCGCGGCGCACGTTTTGATGCTCGGCCGGGCGACCGCCCTCGCTGCGCAGCACATAGTTCATCATCTTGAGCGCCTGCGCGGTTTGCGTGGGCAGCAGGCGGTACAGCGGACGGGCCATACAGATGCGTGTCAGCCGGTCGGCGTCGCTGCGATAGCGCAAGATGGTCTGGATAGCCTCTTCTGGGCGGTCAAGGCACTGCTCCACCACCCCGGCGTACAATGCCACCGCCGGGCGATGCTCGGCTTGCACGGCGTCGAGAAGGGGCGGGCGCACCTGATCGGTCAGTCCAGCATTGCCAATGTCGGCCAAAGCATCCAGGGTGGCCAGGCCCGCATACACCTCGTCGCCATCGCGCCAGGCCAGCAGCGGGGCCACCTCGGCAGGCAGAGCCGCCCACAACGAAGGCATGGCCTCGATCACGCGACGGCGAATGTCGGTGCGCCATTCGGGGTCGGGCGGGTCGTCGCGCAGAGTTTGGATCAAGGGCAAGGTGCGGCGGGCATCCAACCGGATCAGGGCGGGGATGGCCTCGGCCAGGCGGCGTTTCAACTCCCAATGCGGGCTGCGGGCGGCGGCGTGTAGCACATTGAACGGCATCCCGCCGGGCGAAGCCTGCCCCGACAGCAGCGCGCTAAGCAGGTCGTCCAGGTAATGCTCTTCTTCGCTCAACGGCCGCGCTGTGGGCGCCCCGCCGGGCATGGCCGATAGATCGGCCTGCGGCAGGGCAGCTCGGGCGCCGCGCAACACCAACAGCAGCGTTTCTTCGACAAAACGCACCTGCGCCGGTGAAATTTGGGCGTCGTTGCGCAGGGTTTCCAATTCCTGGACGATGCGGTACAGGGTGTCATCGCGGGGATGCAGGGTCAATTCGGGTGCGGCGCCAGCGGGGAGGCCGGCGGCCAGCAACAGGGCATTCATGTCGTCCTGATTCAGCCCCAGGGCGCGGGCCAGAGCCAGCACCTGTTTATACTTGCTCAACGGGCCGCGTTCGCCCTTTTCCACCCGGCTGATGGTGCTGGTGCTGAGGCCGGCCTGCACGGCCAGGTCGTTTTGCGACAGGCCGGCGCGTTCACGGTAGGTTTTGAGCAAAAATCCAAAAGTGCGCATAGTCACTCTGACTTTCTTGGGCCAAAGCATTGGTTAAGCACGTTCGGTAGAACGCTGTCGAAATTCTCAAGCCAATGTTTGGGTATGGGTACGGTGCAAAATTGCCTGCTCGATCAGCAAACGGCACAGGTTCAATCCTGACGATTGCTTAGAGTATACCATGTATTTTGCCTTTTGTCAATGAAATTTGCCTAAAAAATTGACAAAAGGCAAGAAATGAACGAAAATTGACAAAATGCAATATAAAGATTGACAAGATGCAAAAACCATGATAGAATAAAAATACGCCGCCGGAGCTGGTTCCTCCGACGGCGGCAACCCACCACTGCACACGACAGTGGCAGGCTGATGCTGATGATAGCACAATGTGTGATTCGGTGCAACCATCCACATCGGCGGCTTTTGGGCTCGCGCCAAAAGCTATGGGCAGACAGGCAGCCCACTGTCCGAGGCAGTTGGCTGCCTGTCTTTTTTTTGCGTCGCGCATGATGAGAGGAGGTTCCATGATCGTCGGTGTGGATATCGGATACGGCTATACCAAGGCGGTGAGCGGCGGTTGTCAAGTGACGTTTCCCAGTGTGATCGGCAAGGCCGAGCGCATTCGCTACGAGGCCGATTTGCCGTCGGCGGGGGGGGCGCAGCACGGCATTGCCCTGATCACCGAAGAGGGCGACCGGTTTGTGGGCGACCTGGCCCTGTTGCAAAGCCGGGTGCAGTGGGCCCTGCTGGATCGCAGCCGGGTGGAGGATGCTTCATCGCGGCTGCTTTTTCTGGCCGCTCTGAGCGAGCTGGTGGGCGGCGAGGATGCTTCCGATCAAGACCAGACCTTTTATGTTGTCACCGGTTTGCCGGTGCAGTGGTACGCCGACCGCGACAAGGTGGTGGGGCAACTCAAGGGGCGGCATGTGGTGCGGCGGGTCAATGGGCGGCAGGCCGTGCAGCGATTTGCCGTGTCGGATGTGCTGGTGGTGCCGCAGCCCTTTGGCTCGCTGTTCAGCGCCATCCTCGACCCCGACGGCCAGATCGTGGACGAGACGCTGGCACGCGGCCGGTTGGGCATCATTGACATTGGCACCTACACCACTGACTATGTGTTGGTAGATGCGCTGCGTTATATCGAAAAAGGCTCCGGCTCGCTGCCGACAGCCATGGCCAGAGCCTATCAATTGATCGGCCGCTCTATCCTGGACACATTGGGCCTGGACCTGAGCCTGCATCAGGTGGACCGGGCGGTGCGGCAGGGTTATGTGACCATTTTCGGCGAAGAGCGCGATGTGACCTGGCTGGCCCGCCCGGCCCTGGACGCCGTGGCCGAAGAGATTTTGGCGCAGGCGGCTACTCTGTGGGGCGATGGCCGCGATCTCAAGGCCGTGCTGGTGACCGGCGGCGGTGCGCTGTCGTTGGGCGAACGGGTGCGGCAGCGTTATCCGCATGCCCGCATCCTCGATGGAGCGGCTCTGGCCAACGTGCGCGGCTTTGAGCGGTATGGGCGTCGCCGTTGGCGCAGCGACAAGGGGGTAGGTGAAGCATGAGCGAATGGGCGGTCAACAGTCCCTTTTTTTTGCGACCCCAGTTTCGGCTGCGCCCCGGCCGCGATGACGCGGTGATTGATTGGCTGGCAGCCATACGGCCGCGCCAACGCAGCGACGCCATACGCAATGCACTGTGGAATTACCTCAACACCCAAACGCGGCCCGGCCCTGAGCGGCACACCGAATCGCCCGACCTGGCGGCAGCGTTGGATGCCTTGTTTTGATGGCGCGCTGGCTTTTATAGCCCAACTCTTGGGGGTGCGGCGGACAATTCGCAGAATTGCGCCGTCAATCACTCTTGACGAGGGGGTGCAATCGTGCTATAATAGGTTTTAGAACATTTGTTCTAAAGCCGGAAGGAGGTATTGAATGAAGCGAGCGATAGCGGCGGCATTTTTAATCTGCGTTGTTGCGGCGCTGAGTATCGGCTTGTGGTTGGGCAGTCGCAACAAAGAGCCATCGACCTATGAAATGGAGCGCACGGCCATGAGCCTGCAGATGGCCCGTAGCCTGTTGCCCTTTCAGGTCGCTTTTCGCGTCTTGCTGGGCGGCGTCTTTTTGCTCACCCTGGGCGGCCTGGGATGGGGGGTTGTGCGCTGGCTCAATTACCGCGTCAGCACTCTGTATCCCAATCACGCCGGCCTGTACCCCGTCCGCGAGGCCCAGTTGGGCCAGGCGCGCGTCTTTCACGACCCCAACCGCGCCGCCACCGCCACCACTGTATATGCGCACGGCCTGCCCGATCTGACGGTGCAGCATCCCTTGCCGCAGGGCCACGCCAATGCCCAGTGGCAGGTGACCAGTCAGGCGCAGGCCACTCAGGCTTTGCGGGCGGCGGTGAGTGGTCACGCCCCGCTGCCGGCCGGCCCCCAGATTTCGATGGATATGTTTGATCAGCGGCGGCTGTCGCGCCCTTTGCCCGAAGTAGCGGCGTTGGACATTGAGCCTTCGCATATCGAGCGACTGCTGGCCGAAAGTACGCACGGGTGAATCGGGGGGAGCGAGATTCCAGCAAAGGGGTAAAGGATGTGGGACCCCAAGGTTGAGGTGTACGAGGCGGCCGAGCGCGTGCGCAATGCGTTGACGCGGCTCGGTTATTGCTATCGCACCAAAAACGACGAATTGATCGAAATTTCATATCGTCAGTTGGGGGTGGTGGGCGAGCAGTATGGTCTGCTTGAGATTGATGTGCAGCGGCTGCCGCCGCGCGTCAGCATTGGCAGGCTGACTCATCCGGAAACGATCCATCACCTGACTGCGGTGGTGGGCAAGCCGGTGCACAAGCTCAATACCACCGGCCTGACTTATTGTGTCGAGTTGCAAGGCCAGGCCAAAAAGCGGCTGCCCACCCAGGCCGTCCTGGATATGGAAACCCGGCCCGATGGCGATTACATGATTCCCATCGGCCAGGGGATTGACAAGGCCGAATGGCGCAGCCTGCTAGAGACATCGCACATTCTGGTGGGCGGCGAGAGTCGCAGCGGCAAGTCTACCTGGCTGAGCGCTATGCTAGCCGCTTTGCTGTCTACCTGCACACCCGACGAGCTGCAACTGGCCCTCGTTGACCCCAAGGGTGTCGAGTTTACTCCGTTTTGCGGCATCCCGCACCTGATCAAGCCGGTGGCGGTGTCGCCGCACGAGGCCTCGGCCGTCACCACTCACCTGATCGCCGAGATGGACCGGCGGCGTGAGTTGTTTGCCGGCGTGTTTGCTCGCAATCTGACGGCCTATAACGAGCGGGCGGCCAAGATCGGCGCTCCGCCACTGCCGCTGATTCTGCTGGTGGTGGATGAAGTGACCGACATTGCCATTCAGGCCGGCCTGAACAGTACGTTTTACCAAAACCTGATTCGCCTGTCGAGCAAGGGCGCGGCTTTTGGGCTGATCATGGTGCTGGCTACGCAAAATCCCAAAGCCGAAGTGCTCAACACCCTGATTCGCGGCAACCTGTCTACCCGCATCGCCTTTCGCGTCAGCGGGGTAGAACATTCGCGTACCATCTTGGGGCGGGGCGGGGCGCAAGAGCTGCCGCGCACCATTCGCGGGCGCATGATGGCCTGGCTGGACAATGCCCTGGTGGAATTGCAAGGGTTTCAGGTCTCAGACGAGGCCATGCTGTCGCTGACCACACACTGGGCGTCGGCGGGCAAGCCGCGTTTGCTGTCTATCGAGCGCGAGCTGGTGATCTATGCGCGCGACCATTTTGACGGCGGCTTTCCCATCCAACGCCTGTACGAAGCGTTCAAAGGGCGCATCTCGCACCGTCAGTTGGGCAAATTGGGGCGGCGATGGGAGGCTTGCGGCTGGCTGTCGGCGCCGGCCTCGGTGATTGATGCGCGCAAACTGACCCCCGAACTGATCGAGTTGATTCAACAAGAGGAAGGAGAATCCTGTGGCCGTTGAAGTCTATTTTCGTGAACAGATTGCCAACATTCTCAATGCCGTCAATATGGCCAGCGGCGGCACGGCCAACCTGGTCGGCGCAGAGATGATTCGTTGTAGCCCGGTTCGCTATGTCGTTCAAGAGGACGGCAGTTTGAACAATCAAGACGACATGGAAGAGCTGGCCGATCACCTACGCCTGTATCGGCAGGGCTACCGCGATGCGATTGTGGCCGTAGCAGCGGCCTTTGGCATGCCGGCGGGGCGGGTCGCTCCCGAAGAGGCCATTCCGGCCCAGGTGGTCTATGAGCAGCCGGCCAACCGTCGGCGGGCCACGTATCGCACGCCTGCTTTTGACAAAGCCTGATTTTTGCCTATAATAGCGATATTATCGTTTTGCATCAAGTTCATTTCTGGAAAGGAGGCAGTTGTATGAACAACGCTCGCGAAGCATCCTTCATTCGCGTTGATTTGACCTGCCTTGTTTCCGGTTGGCGGAGCCTCTAGCGGCGACGTTGTCATTTCCTGCCATACCAGGCCATGAGCGGGTTGAATCAACTGCTCATGGCCTTTTTTGTTTGGGGCATCCGAGTCCCCGGTATTTTGTTTTCTAGCGCGGCCATGAGATATGGCCGCGCTTTTTTTGTATGGAGGAATCATAACGGTGTCGAGTCGAGAACAAAAACAGCGAGAACATTCGCTTCATTCGGGCG
The DNA here is from genome assembly GCA_964449465.1 of uncultured Anaerolineae bacterium. Taxonomy (GTDB): domain Bacteria; phylum Chloroflexota; class Anaerolineae; order JAFGEY01; family JAFGEY01; genus CAYRXM01. The sequence goes on along the minus strand of CAYVBK010000069.1, from coordinate 11,778 downwards.
AGATGCGCCGCGTGCGCAAAGAGATTCGGCGCGGGCGCGAGCAAAAAAAGCACATTCGCCACAAAGACTGGCTGCCCAGTCGCTGGGATGACCCGGAAAGCCTGGACCTGCCATCGGGCGAGCGGGTCGTGCCACGCGGTGAGCGCGAGCGGCGGCAGAATGTATGGGCGGCAGCCCTGGGCAGGTTACAGCAACAAGCCGACCAGTCGGATGAGGCGGTGGTGGATGCGGCTCCCGCCGCCGATGGACTGACCGGTATCGTGGTCGAGGTGAGCAGCGGGCTGTGCCGGGTGCGGGCAAATGGCGATGTGCTGTTGTGCAGCATACGCGGCGCACTCGGTGCGGTCGAAGAGGGGCTGACGCATACAGTAGCGGTAGGCGACCGGGTGACGGTGACAGTCAGCGGTCGCGATCAGGGCGTGATCGAGCGCATCTGGCCGCGTCGTAGCGCGTTGATGCGCCCCGATGTCTTTTACGGCCATTTGCAGCAGGTGGTGGTGGCCAATGCCGATCAACTGCTGGTGGTGGCCTCGTGGCAGCAGCCGCATTTTTGGCCCGAACTGGTGGATCGTTATCTCATTGCCGCGCAGCGAAACGGCCTCAAGGCGGTGCTGTGCATCAACAAAGTGGACCTGGCCGAAGACCGGGCGGCCTGCGAAAAAGAACTGTGGCCTTATCGTCGTTTGGGCTATGGCCTGCTGTTCACCAGCGCAGTGACCGGCGAGGGCATTGCCGGGCTGCGCGGCCTGCTGCAAGGGCAGATCACGGCACTGGCGGGGCTGTCGGGGGTGGGCAAATCGTCGCTGCTGGCGGCGGTGCAGCCGGGGTTGGACCTGCGTGTGGGTCAGGTGAGCAACTGGGGCGATGGCCGGCATACTACCACCCAGGTTAACCTGATCGAGCTAGAGATGGGCGGCTATGTGGCCGATACGCCGGGAATCCGCGAGTTTGGCTTGAGCGGCCTGCAACGCGGCGAGTTGGCGCAGTTTTATCCCGAAATCGCCACGGCCGGTCGGCGCTGCCGTTTTGCCAACTGTGCGCACCTGTCCGAGCCAGGTTGCGCCATTCAAGAAGCCGTGCGATGCGGGCAGGTCTCGGCGATGCGCTATCAGAGTTATCGCAGCATCTATAGCGCATTGAGCGAGTAGACCGGGAACAGATGAGGAGCAGGTAGACAAATCAAGCAGGTCAGACCCTGTCTGTGCCGATTTGTCTACCTGTTTTTGCTGGTTTTCCTATGTCTAATAAAAATATTTATAGGACATAGAAAGATGAACCACTACCACTCACTCCCCTACCGGGGGTGCGTCAGCGGCCAGGCGGGCGCGTAGCGCGGTGAGTTCGGCTTCCAGGTCGGTTTCGCGGCGTGCCTGAGACAATTGGGCTTTTGGGGATTGCTGTTCGAGTTCGCGGGCGGCCTGCAAGGCATCCTGGCGGGCGGCGCTCCATGCACTGGCCCGCTCCAACGCGGCGTCGAGTTGGCGCAGCGCGCCGCGTCGGCGGGCCTGGTGGGCCTGCTGCCCGGTCTCGGTGCGCTGCCGGCGAATGTCGAGCAGTTCGCGCTGCCGGCGAGCGGCTTGGATGCGTTGCCGGATTTCACCGATCTGATCGCTCAGGTCGGCGATGGCCTGGCGTTGCTGGAACAATTCGGTTTCGAGGTGATGCAGGTCTCTGATATGCGAAATTTTTTGCAACAGAGCCAGCCGCGCCTCAGCTTCGTGGCCGGCACGCAGAGCCTGTTCGGCCTGAGCGTCGCAGGCCTGCGCCAGCGCGGCGGTGGCATCGCGCTGTTGGTGCAGGTCTCGTTCTTGCACAATGATGGCTGTCACCTGGTCGCGAATGCGTTCCAGTTCGGCCTGAGCCTGTTCGATCAGCCGGTCTATTTCGTTCGGTGGCTCGACGTCGGCATCGTCCAGCCAAAAGGCCAGCAGGCGGCGCATCAGGTCTTCCAGTTTGAGCAGCAGGCCGGACGAGTGTTTCAAGGTTGGTCCTGTTTGTCGGCATTGAGATAGCGCAAGTAAATTTCCTCAAAGGGAAGGTCTGCGGCCATCGGGATCAGTTCGATGATCTGGCGGATGGCAGCCAACAATGGCCTGTCACTCGGCTCGCACCGTCCGTCTAGCGCGCCCAACACCTGTCCCAGGGTTTGACTTTGGAGTTGATTGAGGTCTGGGTGCGTTTCGATCAACTCGATCAGGCGTGAGATTGGGTTGGCGGGCGGCTCGGCGGCGGGTTGGCCGGTCAGTCGGTCGAGGATTTTGCCGCCAGCCTGGACGATAGGTTGAGGCAGGTTGTCGGTCAATTCGCCCAGCCCTTCGCCAAAGGAGGCCAGTTTGAGGATGGTTTCGGCCATGTTGGACGAGCCAAAGAGCTTGATCTGCATGTGGGCGATGCCCTGCCCCATAGCCTGGGCGCGGGCGGTGCCGACCTGCACCTGGGCGTCCAGGCGGATGCGTTCCAGTTCGAGCCGTTGGGCCACGCCGTCAAAGGCGGCCAGGGCTTCGGCCTGCGCTTTTTGACCTTCGGCCTGGGCCAAGGCTTTGGCGCGGATGGCCTCGGCTTCGGCCAGGCCTTTGGCGCGAATGGCTTCGGCTTCGGCCTGGGCGGCCTGGGCTTTGGCGCGGATGACATCGGCTTCGGCCAGACCTTCGGCAGAGGCTTTGGCCTGGATGGCCTGGGCGATCATTTTTTCGGCGTCGCTTTCGGCCTGGGCCTGGGTGCGGCGGGTTTCGGCTTGTTTGAGGGCGGCTTCAGCTTCGGCCTGGGCGATTTCTTTGAGGGCCTGGGCGCGGGCTTCGGCTTCGCGCAGTTGGCGGAGGGCGTTGATCTCGATCTCGTTTTGCCGTTCGATTTTTTGCCGCTGGGCGTCGCGGTTGGCCTGGATGATTTGAATTTGGGCTTCGCGTTCGGCTTTGGCTTTGGCTTCGACAGTGAGCAAGGCCTGGGCGGCTTCTTCGCGTTGGGCGGCCACCATCAACCGTTCGCGTTCGGCGGCCTCGCGCTTTTGCTGTTCTTGCAGAATGGCCACCTGCTTTTCTTGCTCGGCCACCTGAAGCACTTTGCCCCGCTCCATCTCGGCCGATTGCACCTGCTGTTCTTTGCGCTGATTTTCCACCATCAGGGTTTGCTCGGCCTCGATCTGGGCCAGTTTGACGGCACGCTCTTTGGCGATGCGCCCCTGCTCGGCCGACTGGTCTTGTTCATAGATGGTCTTGTCGGCGGTGGTTTTTTCTTTGGACTGGCGGATGCGTACCTCGCGCTCTTGGGCGGCGCGGGCGAATTGCAGGTCTTGTTCCATGGACAGTTTTTCTTTTTCGGCGGTGACGTTGCACTGTTTGACAGCGACTTCGGTTTGTTTTTCAATGTCGTTGCGCTCGCGCAAGGCCGTTTCGATGACCTGGGCGTTGGCGCGGGCGACCTGGGCGCCAAATACGTCGTCGGTGGGAAAGGTGCCTTGTCGGGCGGCTTTGAGGGTCAGGATCGAGACCGATTCCAGGGTTAGGCCGTTCTCGTCAAGGTCGCTTTTGAGGCGTATCTGCACTTCTTCGATAAACTTTTCGCGCTCCTGGTGCAGGCCCATCAGGGTAAAGCTGGCGGCTACGTCGCGCAGGGCGCCGTCGAGTTTGGCGTCTACCAGTTGCTTGACCACGTCGGCGTTGACTTCTTTGGCCCCGATGGTGCGGGCGGCTCGCGAGATGCCCTCGGTGGTGGCGTCTACTTTGATGTAGAAGATGGCCTTGATGTCGGCGTATTGGGGGTCTTTGGTGAGGAGGGCGTTTTCTTCGGTGCGCTCGATCTCGATGGCCATGGTGCCCAGGTCTACCCAGGTGATCTCGTGCAGAATTCTAAACACCCAGGCTCCGCCGTTCATCACCACCAGTGGCGGCCGGCCGGCCTTTTGAAAGCCACCGGTGCGCACAAAGGCGCGGTTGGCCGGGGCTTTGACGTAGGATTTGAATATCACGATCATAAATACCAGCAGAAACAGTCCGCCGGCCAGTGAACCAAAGACGATTAGAAATGGTATGAGTGTTTCCAGTCCCATCATGTGCTCCTTTCAATTGAACTTTGTGCGGGCAGGCGCAAGGCCTGCCCCTACAGCGATCACATATCGAATGGTACGACCGTATAGGTATGTTCTTTTTCGTCATAGGCTACCAGCACCACCTGATGGTCTCGTTCGATGGGGTCGGCGTGTGGGTCTACGCGGGCGAAAACAGTCAGCGATGCGCCGCTGCGGTCTTGCACCTGCACCCGGCCATAGCGGGCGTTGACCCGTTCGCTGACCACCCGGCCGCGGCTGCCGACAAGTTGTCGGCGGCTGATGGTGGTGGTCGAGACCGAAGGGGTGATGCGGTTCAGCAGGCGGGATGTTTGCGAGGTCAGAAACAGCCCACCTAGCAGGGCCGTCGGCAGGGTGGCGGTGATGGCGATGGACGGATAGCTGCGAAATAACGACACAATCAGGCCGTTGAGCGTCCAACCGAGCAGGCCAAAGGTCATGAACAGCAGTGGCAAGATGACTGATAGGGGTGCCTTGCCCACGCCGACAAAGGATAGGATGTTGGCCCAGGCCGAGAGGCCTTCGCCGTGCGGCAGGGTGATGGCTTGGGCGTCCACGTCCACGTCGGCGTCTACATCGGTGTCCACGTCCACGTCGGCGTCTATGTCCACATCGGTGTCTATGTCCACATCGGCGTCCACGTCCACGTCGGCGTCCACGTCCACGTCCACGTCGGCGTCTACGTCGGTGTCCATGTCTACGTCGGCGTCTATGTCCACATCGGCGTCAGCATCCACATCTTGTTCGGCGCTTTGCTCGCCGCCCAGCCCCACAAATTGCAAGGCCGACAGTCCTAAAAAGAACAAGAGCGCGATGCTAAACGGCAAGTTGTACCATGTCCAGAGAAATTGCCAGATCGCCAACATGTCTTTCATAGCTGCCCCCTACCCTGGTAGATAAAAGCGCCCCACAATGTTTTTAGAGTATAACTGATATAGTATCTTGTTGTCAAGCGAGTTTGTCGGTTTCGACGACGTCCTACTGGACGCGCTCAACCCACCGGTTTTTGTTGGATATGGATGTATTGTGGTGTATAATGCGCCAGGTATCCTCTTAATACCTTGGGAGAACGCTGTCAGAATGGCGGCCCTATTTCTAAAGGAGTGTGTGCATGACCCATTTTTTGATCACTGGTGGGGTGGGGTTTGTGGGCAGTCACCTGGCCGAGGTGCTGCTGGGCGCTGGGCATCGGGTCAGTGTGATAGACGATCTGTCTACCGGGCGGCGGGAAAATGTGGCCCATCTTGTTGCGTATCCCCAGTTTTCATTAACCATTGATGATATTCGACACGAGGAGACGCTGGAGCGGCTGACGGCCGGCTGTGAGGTGCTGGTTCACCTGGCGGCGATGGTGGGGGTAGACCTGGTGATGCGGGAGCCGGTGCGCCTGTTGGAGACCAACCTGGGCGGCACCGAGGCGGTGTTGCGGGCGGCGCGGCGGCATGGGGTCAAAACCTTGATCGCTTCGACCTCAGAGGTGTATGGCAAAGGGGCGCGGGTGCCGTTCAGCGAGGATGACGATGTGCTGCTTGGCGCGACGAGCAAGCATCGCTGGGCCTATGCGGCATCCAAGATGGTGGATGAGTTTATGGGGCTGGCTTATCACCGCGAATATGGCCTGCCGGTGGTGATTTTTCGCCTGTTCAACACGGTGGGGCCGCGACAGACGGGACGCTATGGTATGGTGCTGCCGCGTTTTGTGCAGGCTGCGCTGCGCGGCGAACCGCTGCGCGTCTTTGGCGATGGCAGTCAACGCCGCTGCTTTGTCCATGTGCGCGATGCGGTGCGGGCAATTGTGGCTTTGGCCGAGTCGCCGCAGGCGGTGGGGCGGGTGTTCAATGTGGGTTCGACCGAAGAGGTTTCGATTTTGGGGCTGGCGCGGCGGGTGATCGAGTTGACAGAGAGCCAATCCAGGGTTGTTTTGGTGCCTTATGATCAGGCTTATCCCGATGGCTATGAGGATATGGTGCGCCGCGTGCCCGACACGAGGCGCATCCGCGAGGCGGTGGGCTGGCAGCCGCGCCGGTCGCTGGATGAGATCATTCTTGATGTGGCCGAATCAATCAGGCAAAATGATAATCTATCTTGTGCGATAACAAGATGATCCAATGTCGCCGATTGAAAAACTCGAAAAGGTGCTTTAGCGCCGTATCGAGACCAAGAAATGCGGCGCAATTTTCGCGCTAAAACATCTGTTTTAGAACCTATCCGAAAAACTTGCGGTTCGCTCATTTTTTCCCGAGTTCTTGAAATTGCCCGATCATATTTGACCATAGCTTTTTATGTCAAGGGTCCAGCCCCTTGACAAACCCCGTCGGGGGTGCTTCGCCCCCCGAACCCCCGAAAACCGGGGTGTTTTCTGTCGTCGCAGACCAGGCAGCAGCAGCCCCTCCCCGCCGATCAGCGCAAGGCCTGATCCTGGCCTGCTTTTGCTCCTTGTGACTTTACCTGTCTCTCTTTTGTGGTATACTCTGGTCAATGAACTACTCCAGCAGCGCTCGACCGGTCGGTTAGAGTGTCCTGCACCTGGGAGTTCTTTTACCCCTCGGCGAGCCGAGGGGTATGCTGGACCCTGGAAGGTCAATGCGGCGCGCCAGTTTTCGCGTCAGTCGCGCCGCCTTGCGGTCGAGAGGATACCTGCCGGAGCAGGTAAGGCGGCTTGCCAATCGGCGCAACGTGTCCGGTTGAGAGCGTCCGACGCTCCCCCATCAATCTCGCCCCCGCGGTGTGATCGTCATGCATATCTTTCAGGGTCAAGACTCGCAGCAGGTTGGGCGGCCCGGCTCAACCTTGTAGATAAAAGGAGGCTATATGTTTGGACGTAAGGTGGTGCAAATTTGGGAATATGAACGCGGCTTGATGTACAAAAAGGCCAGGTTCGAGCAGGTGCTGGAGCCGGGCCGCTATGTGCTGTGGCCGTGGCAACATGTTCACATCACCCAGGTGGATATGCGCGAGACCAGCCAGACGGTGCAGGGGCAAGAGGTGCTGACCAAAGACAAAGTGGGCGTGCGGGTGACGTTGGTGGCGCAGTACAAGGTGGCCGATCCGGTGATGGCTACGCATGCAGTGGAAAACTATGTAGACCAGTTGTACCAGGATTTGCAGCTCACTTTGCGCGAGAGCATCAGCAGCCACACCACCGAAGAACTTTTGGCCGACCGCGACGCCCTGTCGGTGCGGCTGTTCGAGGATGTGGCCCCGCGGGCGGCGCAGTATGGCGTCACCCTCAGCCGGGTGGGCGTCAAAGATATGGTGCTGCCCGGCACGGTGCGGGCAGTGTTCTTGCAAGAGGTCGAGGCCGAACTCAAGGGGCGGGCCGAGTTGATTGCGGCGCGGCACCAGACGGCGGCGGCGCGGGCGCAGGCCAACACAGCCAAATTGCTGGACGAAAACCCGCACATTATGCGCCTGCGCGAACTGGAAACCCTGGCCGCTCTGGCCTCCAAATCTGGCAATGTGCTGATCATTCCAGGGCTGCAAGGGCTATTGGGTAAGGGTCAGGGAGACAAGGAATAAGGGGTAGCAGAGATGTTTTGGATGCATAGGCCCAAGCCGTCGAAAACCTGGTCGGAGGGCGAGCGGGAGTTGGCCGAGTTGTTGCGGCTGTCGGTAGACCGGCTCGACACAGTGCGGTTGGGGCGGGCCTATTATTATCGCCCGTTCGTCAAGCCGAAAAAGGATGGCCGTGAGCGGCGCATTTGGGCGCCCTCGCCGGCTCTCAAAGAATTGCAGCAGCGGCTGCTGCGTCGCTATTTACAGCGATTGTATATTCATCCGACAGCGACAGGGTTTCGGCGCGGCGCGTCCATTGTGACCAATGCGCGGCGGCATGTCGGCAGTGCCATCGTTCTCACCACCGACCTGGCCGACTTTTTTCCGTCTACCTCGGCGCAGCGGGTGCGTCAATGTTTTGTCTCGCATGGCTGGCGCGGCGAGGCGTTGAATACCCTGATGCGTCTGTGTGTCTACCAGGGCGGGCTGCCGCAGGGTGCGCCTACCAGCCCGTGCTTGAGCAATCTGGTCAATGTGCAGTTGGATGACGCGCTCGATTTACTGGCCCGGCGACACGACGCGACTTTTACCCGCTATGGCGATGATTTGACCTTTTCCTGGAAAACCACCGATGTGCCTTCAGGGTTCCATGATGCGGTGTGCCGCGAGCTGCTGGCGGTCGGCTATCAGATTCAGCCGCGCAAGGGGTGGCAGGTGTGGCGGGCCGCCGACGAGCCGGAAATCACTGGGGTGGTGCTGGGTCGCGATGGTCGCCTGCGCCCGCCCGACGCGACCCGGCGCGAGGCGCGGCGGCTGCGTTGGTGGCTGTGGTGGCGGCGCACCGACCGTTCTGCTCGCGCCCGCCTGAACGGTTTTGAGGGGTTTTTGCGCATGTTTGCTCTGCCCAAACGCCAGAATTGATGGAGGCGAAAAGGGTGGGGACAAGAGTCGGGGCGAGGGCCAGCCTCGCCCCGACGATTTTGCTTCTGGCTTGTATCTTGCGCACGGTTTATCTCACCCACGACCGTTTCCACGCCGACGAGGCCCTCTATGCCGGCTGGGCGCTGCGCATCCTCGATGATGACCTTTGGCTGCTGGACGAGCCGGTGGACAAGCCGCCGCTGTTTTTGTACGTCCTGGCCGGCGCGTTTGGGCTGTTGGGCCGCAGCGAAGTCGCAGCGCGGTGGGTCAATCTGGCATGTAGCATGGCAGGCATCGCTCTGATCTATCGGTTATCTTCTTGTTTATTCCCCGACGTTAAAAACAAGGCTCCATATTGGGCGGCGCTGTTTCTGGCCTGTTCGCCGTTCGACATTCTCTTTGCCCGTACCGCTTTTACCGACCCGATGTTGATGATGTGGTGGCTGGCCGCCTTGCTGGCCGCGGCGCGCGGGCGATGGTTTTGCAGCGGGTTGTTGAGCGGACTGGCCCTGGCCACCAAGCAGCATGCTGTGGCATTGATTCCCCTGGTTCCGATTGTTGGATTGTTGGCAGCGCCGTCGCCCCGGCGGCGATGGGCGCCGTTGGCATGGGGGGGAGGGTTCTGTGTGCCTTGGGGGTTGGTGCTGTGGTGGGATTCGCTGCGTTGGGCCGTCCGGCCGGGCTATTGGGATCAGAGCGTGCTGAGCTATGGCGGACTGGGTTGGGCGGCGATGGCGGCATGGCCAGGGCGATTGGTCGAGTGGCTGGGCTGGGCGCGCTATCTCACCGGCGGCTGGGTATTAGGGCTGATCTGGGTAGTCGGCGTGGCCGGGCTGTTGATCAAAGGCCGTCGCCAGGCCGGATTTTTCGCCGCGCTGTGGGCTGCGTTTGTCCTTGTTTACCTCACTTTTCATACTGTGTTGAATTTCAGCGTGTGGGATCGCTATCTCTTACCCTTGAGCGCGCCGGCTGCGCTGCTGGGAGCGCAGGTGATGTCCTGGCTGGGGAAAAATCGGGCTGGCCGCGCGACCTGTGCCATGATCCGCAGGGTGGTTTATGGCGCGGTGGTTTTGGTGGCGCTGGCGGTGGGGCTGCGGGCAGCGGTCAATGGCTATGCGGTGGGCGGGGAACATTGGGCCTATCAGGGCATTGACCGCGTGGCGGCCTATCTCCAGGCCAACGCCGCACCCGACGCGGTGTTGTATCATCACTGGCTGCGCTGGCATTATACCTATTACTTGCGCGATGCCCATTTTGAGCTGCGCTGGTGGCAGGACGGCGAACATTTGCGCCGCGAGGCCGTCCGTACCGATCCTCAGCGCGAGCAATATATCGTCTTGCCCGATTGGAGGCCTCTCGATCCGACGGTGGAGGGAGTGCGGTTTGTGCCGATTCTGCGGGCCGAGCGTCTGCTGCTGTGTCGGGTAGAGGTTGATCCTTGACGTTTTATGTCAACCATTGTATCATGGTGGCTTGCGCGAATGTAGGACTTGGCGGCTGAAAAAAGTCTATTTTTACCACAAAGGACACCGAGAACACAAAGGTTTGCAATTTTTTTTCAGGAGGCAGGGATGGATCGCATAGACCCGGCATTTCAAGCACGTCGCACCTGGTATGTGGCGGCTGTGCTGGGGCTGGTTGTGGTGGTATTGCTGGCCCTGACGGCGCCGGACATTGGGCTGACTTGGGACGAGCCGGCTTATATCGCTGCGTCCGAGTCGTATATGGAGTGGTTCCAACTGCTTGCGCGGTCGCCCCGGCTGGCCTTGCACGCGACGGTGACGGAGAAATTCTGGCAGGCCAACCATGAGCATCCGCCGTTGGACAAAATTTGGTCTGGATTTATCTGGAACATCGCCAAAAACTATATGGATGATTTGACTGCTCATCGTTTGGGCAACATGATCGCGGTGGGCGGGCTGGCGGCGATGCTGTATTTTCTCATGGCCCGGCATGGGGGCTGGTCGGCCGGATTGATGGCAGTGGTCTGTCTGATCAGCATGCCACGATTTTTCTTTCACGCTCACCTGGCCGCGTTGGATGTGCCGGCGGCGGTAATGGTTTTTGCCACCGTGTTTGCGTTTTGGCTGCTCAAGGATCGGGATAAATTTCGTTGGGACCTGTTCATGGGGCTGATCTGGGGGCTGGCTCTGGCCACCAAGATCAATGCGCTGTTTGTGCCACCCATGCTGCTGCTCTGGTGGCTGATTTTTGATCGGCGGATGTTTCTCTTGCGCCGGCTGGGGGTGATGGGGGTAGTCGCCCTGATCGTCTTTCGGATGGTCTGGCCGTGGTTGTATGACGGAGCGCAATTTTGGCCGCGTTTGCTCTGGTATATTCGCTTTGTCACGGTGGATCATTGGAAGATCGGCCAGTATTACCTGGGGCAGTTTTGGATGCCGCCGCCATGGCATTTTCCCCTGGTCATCGTGCTGGCCGTCGTCCCGCCGACCGTGCTGCTGCTGGCGTTGACCGGCGGGGTGTGCCTGTGGCGCAAGCAGACCGAATGGAGTCTGGGCGGGCTGCTGCTGCTCAACCTGGCTGCGCCGTTGGTGATTCCGGTGTTGGGGCGTAGCCTGTTGTATGACAATGATCGCCTGTTTATGCCGGTTTTTCCCTTTCTGGCTGCTTGGGCCGGCCTCGGGGCGAGTGCGGCCGGTCGGTGGTTGGATGGTTGGGTGGATCGGCGGTTGGGTGGTTGGAAATTGGCGCCCGATCAATGGATACGCCTGGCGATGAATGGGGTGGTGATGGGGGTTGTGGCAATAGCTGCTCTGACACCTCAGGTGGTCGCGGCGAGCGGGTTGTACCCGCACCTGTTGTCCTATTATTCGGGGGCGGTGGGCGGCCTGCGCGGGGCCACGCGGCTGGGGTTGGAAACGACCTATTGGTGTGAGACCTATGCGGTGGCCCTGCCCCACCTCAATCGGCACGCCCGCCCCGGCGATGTCATTTGGGTGGACCCATGGAGCCACGACGTGCTGTTTTATTATCAGCGTGAAGGACGGTTGCGCGATGATGTGCAGGTGGCCTGGCCGGAAAATGGCTCTAGCGTATTGGCAGATTATCGGGGGACAGGGGCGACGCTTGAGCAGGTCGATTGGGTGTTGGTGCAGCATCGGCAGACCAGTTTTGATAATCAACTGCGCTTTTGGCTGAAATGGCGCGAGCCTGTAGTCAGGCTGGAGTATCGCGGCATACCGCTGATGGAATTGTACAAAAATGGAATTGTACAAAAGTAATTGTGACTCTCCTGAAAAAAGGTGGATTTAACCACAAAGAACACAAAGGTCACAAAG
>CAYVBK010000068.1:0-21373 GCA_964449465.1 uncultured Anaerolineae bacterium | reverse complement strand
ACGCCGCAGGGAATATCCCCTGCTCTTTGGTCTTATTATGCAACTACTCTAGTGTCCTTACGCCGGTGTCTTGGAGCTGGTGTGTCCATAGGCAGATCAATGTGAGGTAGGCCATTCCCTGCGCAGCCTGCACTGTCTCCGGCAGGCCGCGCAGGGATAAATGGGTTGTGCGGGGGCGGACAGCGATGATGTTGTCTCGGCCAAGGCGATATTAGAAGAAACGGCTCCAAGAAAATTCTGGCTCATAGCCGATGATCTGGCGCGCTTGTTCGATGCTCACCAATGTTTCGGTGCCTTGCAAGGGGTGTTTGCGGCCCTGTGCTTCGGGGAAAAAGACCTGCGCCAGCAGTTCCGACTCGACGCCGGCGGCGTTGTGGCTGTCGTTGACAAACATAGGATAGCTGCCCTCGTAATCGGCCAGCAGCCCCTTTTCCAACGCCTGAGCCGAGTCGCGGGCGTCAATGCTGGCCCAAAAGTTGCTGCGCCCAAAGCCGCCCATGATCAAAATCATGTCTGGGTCCTGGCGCATGGCCTGCCATCGCTTCATCATCTCTTCGCGAGGCATCGGCCGCGCCCGGTCTGGCCGGGTGGCGTCAAAGCGAGCAATGACCTGGCTGACTTTGTTTCGACGTTCTTGTTCCGGCAGGGTCATCAGGTCGTTCCAGGCCTGGATGAACCGCCCGGCAAACATGTGCATGTTCTCGGCGCGGTTCTCGTCCCACTCGTATACGCCCGGCAGCCGCACATTGATGCTGGAAATGCCCTCTTTGCGCCAAAAGTAATCGCCAATGTCTTCGGTGACTTGCTTGGAGAATGAATAAGCGTCGGTGGTAAAGATGGGGTGTTCTTCATCAATGGGAAAATACTGGATCGGAAAGGCCTTGAGGCCATAGTTAAAGCCCAGGGCATTGATCGAACTGGCACACGAGATTTTCTTGATTCCTTCTTCTGCTGCGGCCTGATAGACGTTGAATGTGCCGGAGCAGTTGACGCGGAAAATTTCTTCGCCGGGGCCACCGCCGGGGTAGGGGATGGCGGCCAGGTGAACGATGCCCTCCATCCCGCGCACCTGCTCGCGCAGCAGTGCATAGTCGTTCACATCGCAGACGCGGTAATCGGCGCCGGGAATGTCCACATCGGCACGCCGACCGATCACCCGCACCTCGTGTCCATTTTTCACCAGGCGATCCACAGCCGCTCGCCCTACGTTTCCGGTGCCACCTGTAACAAGAATTTTCATATTATCTCCTCTTGAACTCTAGTGCAACAAAATATCTACAATGTCGGCGTCCTGTCCGTTTTGCACCACCGGCCCAAAACCGCCCTTGTAATCCCAGTTGGCCCAGGCAATGTCGTATTCCTGGAATGTCTGCATGATGTCGCGATACCAGGCCAGGCGAGCCGGGCGCGGTGTCTTGATGTATACGCCAAATTCGCCGCAGTACAGCGGCAGCCCGCTGCGTTGACGCGCCCGCAGCGGCGGTTGCATATCGCGGATCATGGCCGCGCGATCATAGGGAGCATTGCTCCAACCGCCCACATGGGCCAGAAAATCGGGGTTCAGCAGAGTCAGGTGTTCGTCTGAGAGCGGCACGCCGGGATACTGCACCGGCCCGGCCCAAAAGCCGCCGCCCCACCAGCCGGCCTGATGGTGGGTGATCAGCATAGGATGATAAAAATGAAACGTCAAAATGCAAAATTTATCGTCTGGTATCTCTAGTTCATCATAGGTGTGACATTGGTTAAACTGGTTGGAGCCCAGCACGATGGTGCGTTGCGGCTCGCGTTGGCGGATGGCGGCAAAGGTGTGCAGGGCCACGCGATTCCAGTCAGCCGGGTCGGGGGCGACGGCTTCGTTGAGCATTTCATAGGCCACCCGGTCGGTTGAGCGGCGGCCCAGCCGCGCCGACAGGTCGCGCCACAGGTCAGCCAACCGCTCGGCCTCGGCCGGGTCGGTGAATAGGCGCGGTGTGGCGCGGTCGTTGAAATAGTGGCTGCGCAAAATGTGCAGGTCTACCACCACCCGCAAGTTGGCGGTCTGGCACCAGTTCAGGGCCGCCTCCAGCAGGTCAAAGGCCTCATTCTCAGCCCGCCCCTGCTCGTTCCACATCTGCTCTTCGTCAATGGGCAGGCGGATGTGATCAAAGCCCAGGTCGGCGATGTGCTGTACATCGTCCTGGGTGAAAAAAGCTGCCCGCTCGGCACCGCGGCGGCGGCTCTGGCTCAGCCAATGTGAGATGTTGGTGCCTCGTTTGATCGTGAACGACATGTTGGCTCCTTTCAAATGATGGGTTCATCGGCAATTTGACCGCTCAGCCCTTCGCCGTCCAATTCCAGCAAGCGGGTGAGGGTCAGGGTATGGCTCATGTCTTGTGATGATGGGGCATAGACGCGAAGGTAATGGTCGGTCAGTCCCGACCAACGTCCGTCGGGGCGGCGAGTTTCCCACAGCACCGGCAGGGTGTGGCCGATCCACCGTTGACGAAAAGCCCGGCTGCCGGCCTGGGCGATGGCCTGCATCGTCCGCGCCCGTTCTTGGGCCACGGCAGCCGGCACCTGATCGGGCATGGCGGCGGCCGAGGTGCCAGGGCGCGCCGAGTAGGTAAAGATGTGGATGCGGGCAAAAGCCATCTGCTCGACAAACGCCGCACTGAGGGCAAACTCTTGCTCCGTCTCGCCGGGCAGCCCCACGATCAGGTCAGTGGTGACAGCCAGGCCGGGGATGTCTGTTCGTGCCTGCGCCACCCAATCGGCATATTGGGCGGTGGTGTAATGGCGGTTCATGCGCTGCAAAGTGGCATCGCAACCGCTTTGCAAGGGCAGGTGCAGGTGACGACACAGGCGCGGGTCTTGCCACAACTTGAAAAAATCGGCGTTCAGGTCGCACGGCTCAACCGAAGACAGCCGCAGTCGCTCTGGCGCGGCTTCTTGGGCCAAAATTGCCCGCACCAGGTCGGACAAGCTGTCGCCGCTGTCGCGGCCATAGCTGCCCACATGCACGCCGGTCAGCACGACCTCGTGATAGCCCTGCCGCGCCAGCAACTCTATCTCGGCCAAAATGTCGGCTCTGGGGCGGCTGCGCTGCCGCCCGCGCAGGATATGGACGATGCAATAGGCACATTGGTTGTCGCAGCCATCCTGGATTTTCACCAGGGGGCGGGTGCGTCTGATGATCGCACCGACAGAGTGTGTCGCAGGATAAGTGGGCTGCGGCCTTGCTTCGATCTGCGCCTCGACCCATGCCACCAGGTTTTCCTTGTCGGCGTTGCCCACCGTCAGGTCGGCGTGCAGGCTATCCTGTCCGCTCTCGACATAGCACCCGGTCACCACTAGCCGTGCCGCCGGGTTGAGGCGACGCAACGCGTGGCAACGCCGTCGTGATTTGCCTGCGGCCGCCTGAGTGACAGCGCATGTATTCACCAGGCACAGGTCGGCCTGTTCGGGCTGCATCACCACCTCGTGGCCGGCCAAGGCAAACTGCCCGGCCAGGTGATCGCGCTCACATTGATTCAATTTACAGCCGAGGCTTTCCAGATAAACGCGCAATTCGTTGACCCTCTTGACAAAAAATTGTATAATCCAGGGACGAGTTCACCATTCTCTGTGGTCAAAAAACTTGGGTGAACTCGGATTATTCAAGGAGATTCTATGCGTATCTTGTTGTATACCGGCAAAGGCGGTGTGGGCAAAACCAGCGTGGCTGCGGCCACCGCGCTGCGTTGCGCCGAGTTGGGCTATCGCACCATCGTGATCAGCACCGACTCGGCGCACAGCCTGGCCGACTCGTTCGACGTGCCGTTGGGACCCGAACCGGTGAGTGTGGCCGACAATCTGTGGGGACAAGAACTGGATGTGCTGCATCAGATGGAGCGAAATTGGGGTAACGTTCAAGAGTACATAGCCTCGGTGTTTGCCTGGCGCGGTCTGGAAGGCATCGTTGCCGAAGAGATGACCGTTTTTCCGGGTATGGAAGAACTGGCCAGCCTGATCGAGGTTGTTCATCTGCACGACGCCGGCCAATATGACGTGATCATTATAGATTGCGCGCCCACCGGGGCCACGCTGCAATTGCTCACCATCCCAGAAATAGGCCGCTGGTATCTGGATAAAATGTTTACCATCAAGCGCAAGGCCGTCATGCTGGCTAGACCGTTGATCCGCGCTGTCACCGACCTGCCGCTGCCCGACGAGCGGTTGTTCGACTCGGTCAGTCAATTGATCGGCCACCTGGATCGGATGCAGCAACTCCTCACCGACCGCACCCTGTCTTCGGCCCGCCTGGTGCTAAACCCCGAAAAGATGGTGATCAAAGAAACACAGCGAGCTTTTATGTACCTCAATCTGTACGGCTATTCCACCGATGCCATCATCTGCAACCGGATTTTGCCATCCTCCATCACCGACTCGTATTTTACCGAGTGGCACGCCATTCAAGAAAATTATCGCCAGATGATCCACCAGTCATTCAGCCCGTTGCCGGTGCTGGATGTGCCGTTTTTCGACCGGGAGGTGGTGGGGCTGGATATGCTGCGTCGGATGGGGCGGGTCTTGTTCGCCGAACGGGACCCGGCGGCTTTGCTGTACAGCGGCGCCGAGCCGCGCGTGATCAAGGATAGAGATGTCTATGCCCTGCGCCTGCCTTTGCCGTTCGTCTCCGGTCAGGATGTGGATGTCACCCGCTCATCTCAAGACGAGTTGATTGTCCGCATCGGCAACCACAAGCGTGTGATCAGCCTGCCGCATACTCTATCTGCTTTAACGGTGCAGAGCGCACGATTGGAAGCTCAAGAGTTGCAGATCACCTTTGCCCGTCCGTCCGTTTGATCGCTACCGTTTCTCTGTTTTTTGAGATCAAGGCTTGCCAAACGTTGGTTGAGCCGGTCGAAACCAACATCTGGCAAACTTGAGCAGGCTGTCAGAGCTCCCTGAGCGGTAGGGTCCCCAACCTGGCAATTTTAGTGCGCTGAGTGGGGTGTCCCCGAACAAGTTCGGGAGCCCGATATTCTCCAGTGGGGCAACGAAAAGTCTCTCCGACAGACTGCTTGGAGCGTGCTGAAAACCCGCTTACCACCAAGATACAAAGGACACAAAGCATTTCTGGCGACTCAAAAGCATCGTAACCCTTTGTGTTCCTGGTGTCCTTTGTGGTAAAAACAGACTTGTTCAGCGGCCTTTCAGGGTTGAGCCGGTTGAAACGCCGACAATTATCCCAAGGCACATTCGGTGGGTGGCATATCGGTGCGCTGTTCTTCTTCCAGCCAGTAGGCAAACAAATCTCCCACCGACGTGCCTAATGTGTTGCGGGCGATGGTTTCCCCCAAGATCGGCGCCACAGACAAAATTTTCATGTTGGGCAAACGCTTTTCCGGCGGGATTGGCACCGTGTTGGTGGTGACAATTTCGGTGATTTCGGGAAAAGCGGCCAGCCGCTCGGTGGCCGACCCACTCAGTACGCCGTGCGTGCAGGCGACAAAGACCCGTCCTACCTGTTCGTGGCGCAGCAGTTCGAGCAATTGCACCACCGAGCCGGCGGTGGCAATTTCGTCGTCGTGAATGATCACATCTTTGCCTCGCACATCGCCGATGATTGAATCAATGGCCACCGTGTCGTCGGAAACGCGCTGCTTGTTGGCGGCGGCCAGCGGCACATCGAGGGCGCGGGCCAGTTTGGCCGCCTGCTTGGCGTGGCCGATGTCGGGCGACACCACAATGGCATTGCTCAGATCGCAGTTTTGCTTGAAATGCTGCACAAACACCGACTGCGGAGTCAGGTGATCGACCGGGATGTGAAAAAAACCGTGCACCTGGGGCGAGTGCAGGGTGACGGTGATCACCTTGTCGGCACCGGCCGTTTCCAGCAGGTCGGCCACCAGGCGGCCGGTGATGGAAATGCGCGGCTGGTCTTTTTTATCCGAGCGGGCATAGGAATAGTAGGGAATGACGGCATGGATGCGTTTGGCCGAGCCGCTGCGGGCCGTGTCAATCATCATCAACAGCTCCATCAGATGGTCGCTGGTGGGCGGGGAAATGGGCTGGATGATAAAGACTTCTTTTTGCCGCACGCTGACGCCCAGGTGGACAAACAGGCAATCGTTGCTGAAATGTCTGCTGACAGAGGGCTGCAAGGGAACACCCAAAAATCGGCAAATCTCGCGGGCCAACGCCGGGTGCGCGCTGCCGCTGAAAACGCGAATTTGTTCGATCTGTTCGCGCTGTTCCGGTGACCAGTCCATAAAAAGTTTCTCCTCCTCACAAGCCGCCCCGGGTGCGGCCAGGTGATATAAATCCATCCTCCAAACTCGCAATTATATCACCATGCCTTTTCACTGGCAAAAAAAGATTGGCTCTCTCCAGGCTGCCGTACCTCGATTTGACAAATCGGCGCAGGCGAGTAAAATAGGCCTTGTTGATACGGAATTTGAGGCGAATAAATATGAGTAATCCGGTCAATTTCATTTGTTTGTCTGCCAAAAAGCCGGGCCGATAGGTCCGGTAATTCCTGTTTGCATAGACGCAAAAGGCCGGCCTGGGGAATAGCACCCAAGGCCGGCCTTTTTTGTTTGAAAGCCAGCGATGAACAGAGCCGATTTGATCTCGTACAAAAATGACATCAAGGCCAAGTGCATCAAGCCAGACCGCCCGTCTGGATAGCTGCGTTTGCCTTGATTCAGGCCAGCTTCAGGCGGGAGACATCCCCCAGGCTGGCCTTTTTTTATTTTATATGCCAGGAGAGGAGAAGGACATGCCATTGAGCCGGTTTCATTTGATCGAATCTACTTTGCGCGAAGGTGAGCAGTTTGTGGGCGCCTGCTTTACCACCGCCCAAAAGATCGAGATTGCCCAACTGCTTGACGAGTTTGGCGTCGAGTGCCTGGAGCTGACCTCGCCGCTGGCCTCGCCGCAGAGCTGTGAGGATGCGCGGGCCATTACCCGCCTGGGATTAAAGGCCAAAATCCTCACCCATACCCGCTGCCAGATCGAGGATGCTCAAAAGGCCATCGAAACGGGCGTGGACGGCGTCGATGTGGTGATCGGCACATCGTCCATGCTGCGGCGATTCAGCCATGGCAAAGAGATTGACGAGATCATCGAGATGGCCCTCAAGGTGGTCGAATACGTCCGCCGTCAGGGCGTCGAGGTGCGTTTTAGCACCGAGGACTCGTTTCGCAGCGAGACCAAAGACATTGTGCGCATTTACCAGGCCATAGATCGCATCGGAGTCAACCGCGTGGGCATTGCCGACACGGTGGGTGTGGCTACACCGCGCCAGGTGTACGAACTGGTCTCATCGCTGCGTAAACTGGTTTCTTGTGACATTGAATTTCACGGCCACAACGATTCGGGCTGTGCCATTGCCAATGCGTTTGAAGCCCTCGATGCCGGGGCCACGCATGTAGATGTGTCGGTGCTGGGCATCGGCGAGCGCAACGGCATCACCCCGTTGGGCGGCCTGATTGCCCGTTTGTTCGCCACCGACCCGCAACTGGTGACCAAGTACAATTTGCCCTTGCTGGCAAAAATTGACAGCCGCGTGGCTGAGATGGTCGGCGTGGACATTCCGTTCAACAATTATATCACCGGCATTACCGCTTTTACCCACAAAGCCGGCATCCATGCCAAAGCCATCCTCAACAATCCCGAAACCTACGAGATTCTCAACCCGCAGGCGTTTGGCCTGACCCGCTATATCAGCATTGCTCACCGACTCACCGGCTGGAATGCCATCAAGAATCGCGCCGAGCAGCTTGGTCTGACCTTGAGCGATGATCAGATCAAAACCGTGACCGGGCATATCAAAGCCCTGGCCGACCAAAAGCCCATTTCGCTGAGCGATGTGGATGCGCTGCTACATCGTTGGGCGGATGGACAACAAGGAGAAAATGATGCCGCAAACGTTGAGTGAACAAATTTTGTCGCATGCCGCCGGGCGAGAGGCATACGCCGGAGACCTGGTGGTGGTGGAGGTGAGTCGAGCCATGACCATTGACTCGATTGCCCCCGAAGTGATTTCTGTGCTGAGAGAGCAGTTGGGCGTGACCCGCCTGCCCCATCCAGAGCGATGCGCCATTTTTATTGACCATGTGGCCCCGGCCTCAAACCTGCCTACTGCCGATGCGCAGGTGTTGGCGCGTCGTTTTGCTCAGGAACAAGGCATCCGGGCTTTTTACGATGCCGGCTGCGGGGTGTGCCACCAACTGATGGTCGAAGAAAATCTGGTGCGGCCCGGCGAGGTGGCTGTTGGTTCAGACTCGCACAGTACCACCTACGGCGCGGTGGCTGCTTTTGGCACAGGCATGGGCAGCACCGACGTGGCCCTGGCCTTTGCCACCGGCCGCACCTGGCTGCGCGTGCCAGAAACGGCGCGCGTGGATCTGGTGGGATCGCTGCCATCCTATGCCGACGCCAAAGACGTATCGCTGCACCTGCTCGGCCGGGTGGGCGCCGATGGATTTACCTATCGCGCTGTCGAGTTTCACCATGCAGCCTCTCTTTCGTTGGCCTCACGCCAGACCCTCAGCAGTATGACCACCGAGATGGGGGCCAAGGTGGGGCTGGTGGCGCCCGACGAGGTGACTCGCGCCTATGCGCCTGTGCCAGACTGGTTGACCGTGCAGGCAGGAGCGACCTACCTGGATCGGCTGACGGTGAACCTGGCTGAGATCGAGCCGCTGGCAGCCCGCCCGCCGCGCGTGGATGATGTGGTCGCAGTCGGTGAGTTGGGTGATGTGCGGGTGGACCAGGTTTTTATCGGCACTTGCACCAACGGTCGCCTGCAAGATTTGCATGCGGCTGCCGACATTTTGCGCGGGCGGCATATCGCTGCGCACGTGCGCCTGATCGTCATCCCGGCTTCGCGGCAGGTGATGCTGGAGGCGGCGCAGGATGGCACGTTGGCCGACCTGATCGCCGCCGGCGCCACCGTCGGGCCGGCCGGGTGTGGGCCCTGCATCGGTCGGCATTTGGGCGTGCTGGGCGCCGGCGAGGTGTGCCTGTCTACCAGCAACCGCAACTTTGCCGGGCGCATGGGGTCGCCGCAGGCACAGATTTATCTCGGCTCGCCGCAGACGGCTGCCGCCACCGCTTTGCGCGGATATATCACCGATCCCAGAGAGTGCAGGAGGTAATATGAATCGCATCTGGCTTTTTGGTCCCGACCTGGACACGGATCAGATCATCCCTGGCCGCTATTCGCCATACATGACTTCGGAGGATGCCCTGGCCCGCTATGCGTTTATCGAGCGGCGGCCCGACTTTGCCCCCAATGTGCGTCCCGGCGACGTGATCGTGGCTGGCAAGAATTTCGGCTGCGGCTCGTCGCGCGAATATGCCCCGCGTGCTTTGCAAAAATGCGGCATTGGGGCTATCATTGCCCCCAGTTTTGCGCGGATTTTCTTTCGCAACGCCATCAATCTGGGCATCCTGCTCTACGAGGCCGACCTGACTGGTCAGGTGAGCGACGGCGATGAGGCGATGCTGGACCTGGCTGCCGGGCAATTGATCACCGCAAGCGGCGTTTTCAACCTGCCGCGCCCGCCCGAATTTGTGCGGCACATTCAGGCCGAGGGCGGCATTGTGGCCTATTATCGTCGCTATGGGCGGTTTCCTGGAGAAACAAGATGAATCAGGATCACATTTTACGTCTATGCGTCATTCCCGGCGATGGCATCGGTCGTGAGGTGATTCCGGCGGCGGTTGAGGTGCTACGCGCTGTCGGACTCGATTTTGAGGCGATCTATGCCGAGGCGGGGTGGGACTGCTTTGAGCGACACGGTACAGCCCTGCCGCCAGAAACGCTGGAACAGGCTTGCCGCAGCGACGCAGTGTTGTTTGGCGCCGTGTCCTCGCCACTGTGCAGGGTCGAGGGGTATAGCAGCCCCATCGTAGCTCTGCGCCGCGAGCTGGACCTGTTTGGCAATCTGCGCCCGTCGCACTCGTGGCCGGTTGCCTCATCGCAGCCTGGCATTGATCTGTTGTTGGTGCGCGAAAATACCGAATGTCTGTACGTCAAACGTGAGCGGCGCGAGGGTGAGGGCGTTCACGAGCGGGCGGTAGCCGAGCGGGTGATCACGCGGCTCGGCTCGGAGCGGATCGCCCGCCTGGCCTGCGACTGGGCCATGAAACGCCGCCGCCGCCTGACCATCGTCCACAAGGCCAATGTGCTGCCCGAAACGTGCGGGCTGTTTCGAGAAACGGCTCTGGCCGTCGCGGCCGGGTATCCCGACCTCGCCGTGCAAGAGATGTTGGTGGACGCTGCTGCTATGCGCCTGGTGACGCATCCGCAGGCGTTTGATGTGATTGTCACCACCAACCTGTTCGGCGACATTTTGTCGGATGAGGCGGCCGGGCTGGTGGGCGGGCTGGGGCTGGCCCCTTCGGCCAATCTGGGCGAACGACATGCCCTTTTTGAGCCGGTGCATGGCTCGGCGCCAGACATTGCCGGGCAAAACAAGGCCAACCCTATCGCGGCAATTTTGGCCGCAGCGATGCTGCTAGATCACGTCGGCCAGGCCGAACGCGCCGGGCGCATTTATGCCGCTGTTGAGCATGTCTTGCGTCACGGCCCCCACACGCCCGATCTGGGCGGCGCGGCGACGACCGGGCAGATGGCAAAAGAGATTGAGACAAGAATCACGAACACAAGATTGGAATCAAACGCCGGTTGAGTGCGTTCGGTAGAACGCTGTCGAAACCCATTTTTTTGAGAGGAGAACGAACATGTCTATTGAATTGTTGGCCGAATGTCCCGAATGTGCGGCGCAGATTGACTTGAGCGCAGACGCCGTTGAGGGCGAGATTGTCGAATGTCCCGACTGTGGCGCCGAGCTAGAAGTGATCAGCCTGGATCCGCCGGCCCTGGCCCTGGCCCCCGAAGAAGAAGAAGACTGGGGCGAATAGCCGTTGCCGGGCGTCGGGCGTCGGCCGGTCAGCGCTGTCGCCCGACGCCTCACCTGTGATGAAGGAATAAACAAAGATGAAAATCGGTGTCTTGTGTTCGCGTATTCGCGTGGAAGAAAAGCTCTTGCTGGAAGAAATGACCCGGCGCGGTCTGGATTATGACTTGCTGGACGACCGGGATATTGTTTTTGACATTCAAAAAAAGCAAAACTCGTACAGTGTGATTTTGGAGCGATGCATCAATCACTCGCGCGCCTTGTTCTCGCTGCTCTTGTTCCGCGACTGGGACATTCCCACCGTCAACACCTACGAGGTGGCCGAGAACTGTGGTAACAAGCTGCTCACCACCAGCGCCCTGGTGCGCGCCGGCGTGCCGACCCCGCGCACTCTGGTGGCCTATACCCCCGAATCGGCTTTGCGGGCCATTGAGGAGATGGGCTATCCGGTGGTGCTGAAACCCGGCGTCGGCTCGTGGGGGCGGCTGCTCTCCAAAGTCAATGACCGCGAGGCGGCTGAGGCCATCCTGGAACACAAACAGGTGCTAGGTTCGTATCATCATTCGATTTATTATATTCAAGAATATGTTCACAAGCCCGGACGCGACATTCGCGCTTTTGTGGTGGGCGACGAGACCATTTGCGCCATCTATCGCTCTTCGCCGCACTGGATCACCAACACCGCACGTGGCGGTCAGGCCTCCAACTGCCCAGTGACGCCGGAACTGAACGACTTGTGCTTGCGGGCAGCGGCGGCGGTGGGCGGCGGCGTGCTGGCGCTGGATATTTTTGAAGATCAGGATCGGGGTTTGCTGGTCAACGAGATCAACTATACGATGGAATTTCGTAACAGCATTGACACCACCGGGGTCAACATTCCGGCGCGGGTGATTGATTACGTGGTGCAAATGGCGAACGGCGAACGGCGAGGGGAAAAGAGATGACGCGAGTGTCTATCATCGGGGGGTCGGGGTATGCCGGCGGCGAGCTGCTGCGTTTGCTGCTGGATCACCCCCATGTTCAGGTGGCACAGGTTTCGTCCGAGTCGAATTTGGGCAAATATGTCTATGCTTTGCATCCCAACCTGCGCGGGCGCACCCGCCTCCAGTTTTGCCTGGCCGCGCAGATCGAGCCGTGCGATGTGTTGTTTGTGGCTCTGCCGCACGGCGAGTTGCAAAAGCGCATCGAGGAACTGGCGCGGCTGGCGCCCAAGATCGTGGACCTGTCGGCCGATTTTCGCCTGCGCGACCCGGTGCTGTATGCCCGCTGGTACGGCGAGCATCAGGCCCCGCAGTGGCTGAATCGTTTTGTTTACGGCCTGCCAGAACTGCATCGCGAGGAAATCAGGCGAGCTGACTATGTCAGCGGGGTGGGCTGCAATGCCACAGCGACCATTTTGGGGCTGTATCCGCTGTTTCAGGCCGACCTGGTGGACCGGGCGCGGGGTGTGGTTGTCGAGGTCAAGGTGGGTTCTTCGGAGGGCGGTCGGGCGGTCAGCGAAGGGTCGCATCACCCGGAGCGCAGCGGTGCGGTGCGTTCGTTCGCCCCGACCGGCCATCGTCACACTGCCGAAGTGGTGCAAGAACTGGCGGCCTGCGGTTCACAAGATGGCGGCGAGCCGCCGGCGGTGCATTTTTCGGCCACGGCCATCGAAATGGTGCGCGGCGTGCTGGCGACGGCGCACGTCTTTATGCGCCAGCCGGTCGGCGAAAAAGACTTGTGGAAGGTTTACCGGGCCGCCTATCAGGGAGAGCCGTTTGTGCGCATTGTCAAAGAGCGGCAGGGCATTTATCGCTACCCAGAGCCGAAAATTTTGGCCGGCAGCAATTATGCCGATGTGGGCTTTGAACTGGATGAAATCACCGGGCGAGTGGTGGTCATATCGGCCATTGACAACCTGGTCAAAGGGGCCGCCGGCAGCGCGGTGCAGTGCATGAATTTGATGTGTGGGTTTGCAGAGACGGCCGGGCTGGGTTTCTCCGGCTTGCATCCGATTTAGGTAGACAAGGGGCAAATAGGCAAGGGATAGGTAGACAAGGGCATCCTGCCTCCTTGTCTACCTGTTTCCTTTTTTATGGAGGAGTTTTATGATTGTCGTCAAAGTAGGTGGCAGCAAGGGCATTTCTTATGATCATTTGTGTAACAATATCGCCGAACTTGTCCAGGCCGGGCAGTCTATGGTGTTAGTACACGGCGGCTCGTATGAGACCAATGTGCTGTCGCAGCAGTTGGGGCATCCGCCCGAATTTGTCACTTCGGTGTCGGGCTATGTCAGCCGTCGCACCGACCGGCGCACGTTGGAAATTTTCGAGATGGCTTTGTGCGGCAAGGTGAACACGCACATTGTCGAGCTGTTGCAACGGGCCGGCGTCAATGCCGTGGGCCTGTCGGGGCTGGATGGGCGGCTGCTTCAGGGGCACCGCAAAGAGGCGATCAAGGTGGTGATAGATGGGCGCAAGCGGGTGATTCGCGATGATTACACCGGCGCCGTCCAGCAGGTCAATGTGGGGCTGTTGCGCCTTGTACTCGATGCCGGCTATTTGCCGGTGATCTCGCCGCCGGCACTCAGTTTTGAGGGCGAGGCCATGAATGTGGACGGCGACCGGGCCGCGGCGGCCATTGCGGCGGCTGTGCAGGCCGATCAACTGATCGTTCTATCCAACGTGCCGGGTCTCTTGCGCGAGTATCCCGATGAAAGCACCCTGATCGCCCACATCCCGGCGGCGCAGGTCGAGCAGCACATCGCCTTTGCCGAGGATCGTATGAAGAAAAAAGTGCTGGGTGCGGCCGAAGCAGTGCGGCAGGGGGTGCGGCGGGTGGTGCTGGCCGATGCGCGGGTGGAGAAACCGGTTTCGGCGGCGCTGGCCGGGCAGGGGACGGTGATCGAGTGAGTTGGATGGTTGGGTGGTCATGCCATACAAATATGAAACAGAACGTTTGAACTATGCCGATTATGCGGCGGGCAGCGTCTTTTATGGCCTCTCTGGCACGCCGACCTTTCCTCTGCGCCTGGCCGGCGAGATGTGGGGCCGCTGCGTGGCGCATTGCGCGGCGCGACTGCCGGTCAGCGGCCGGCCCGGCCCGTACACATTGTACGATCCGTGCTGCGGCGGCGGGTATCTGGTCAGCACGCTGGCCTACCTGCATTGGCCCGATATTGGGGTGATTGTCGCTTCGGATGTGGACGAGCGCGCCCTGTCGCTAGCCGAGGCCAACCTGTCGCTACTGACCCTGACCGGGTTGGGGCGGCGCATCGGCCAGATTGAGCAGATGTACAAGGCGTGGGGCAAGCCTTCGCACGGCGATGCGCTGCACAGCGCGCTGCGGCTCAAAGCACAGCTGAGTGAACATCTTGCATCGCATCCTATCGAAACCTGGTGTTTTCGGGCCGATGTGACCGACCGTGCTTCGCTGGCGGCAGGCTGGTCGGCCGGCCGGCCAGGCCACACCGTTGATGTGGTGCTGACCGATATTCCGTATGGACGGCATGCGCTCTGGCAGACGGCGCACGAGCGACCGGTCTGGCGCATGCTCGATGCGCTGCGCACGATATTGGCCGACCATACGGTGCTGGCCGTCGCGGCAGACAAGGGGCAAGAAATCGCCCATGAGCAGTATGATCGCCTGGAGCGATTTCAGGTCGGCCGGCGACAGGTGGTGCTGCTGGGGCGCCGCTGAAATCAGACGCCGCGCAACACTATGGTCTGCACCAGCGGGCGCGCCTGTTCGGCCAGGGCGCGAAGGTGGGCGGGAGAATAGGGGGTCTGGTTGAGCATGGCCGGGTCGAGGGTGTGGCGTGGCACAAACTGCTGCAAGCTGTACTGTCGGGCCCCGGCGATCCAGTGGGCGATGGCGGCAATGTCTTTTTCATTTAGCAGGCCCGGTGCGACGGTAGTGCGAAATTCGTACTCCACCCGGCCTTGCAGCAGCAGGCGCACGCTGCGGTCAATTCGCTCCATATCTGCGGCTATGCCAATAGCCTGCGCATAGCCACCAGGTGACGACTTGATGTCCATCGCCACATAATCCAATGCCCCGGCCTCGATAGCAGCTTGCAGCAGGTCGGGCGCATAGCCATTCGTGTCCAGCTTGACAGCCAGGCCCTCACGGCGCAGGCACAGGGCAAATGAGATCAGGTCGGGTTGCAGGGTGGGTTCGCCGCCGCTGATCACCACGCCGTCCAGCAGGCCGCGCCGTTGGTCGAGAAATGCCCAAATGTCGTCCAGGGGAATGTCGGGCAAATCTTGCGGACGCTCCACCAGATCGCGGTTGTGGCAGTAGGGGCAGCGAAAATTGCAACCGCCGCAAAACAAGGTGGCGGCAATTCGCCCTGGATAATCAAGCAATGTAGATTTGGTCCAACCTTTGATGTGCATGATCAAAAAAGGGGGTGGGCAGGGCCGAGCGGCCCTGCCTACATGTGGCCAGGAGCGTGCTGAAAAACCCTCTCACTACCAAGACACAAAGCATTTCTAGCGACTCAACAGTATCGCAAATCTTGGTGTTCTCGGTGTCCTTTGTGGTAAAAATAGACTTTTTCAGCGGACTCTTACGGCTTGGGTTGGGGGGCCTGAGGCTGCGGCGTCGGCTCGACCCGATAGTTCTTGCGCTCTTGAAATTCCTGGCGCTTGCCCTTGTTCCAGTTTTGCACCGGGCGCAAATAGCCCACCACGCGCGAATAAACCTCACATGGCACCTGTTTTTTGTCTGACATTGTGTCCTCCTGTTTTTCAAAGATTTATCGAGGCGGCTCGACCGAGACGCCATACTGCTCCAGAGTTTCTTCATCGTGCGGATAAGGGCAAAATTCGTGGGCGCCGGGGATATAACCGTGCACCGGGCAAATGCTGAATGTCGGGGTGAGGGTATAATAGGGCAGGCGAAAGTTTTCGGCGATGCGTCGCACCATCAGACGAGCCTGCCGCCAGTCGTCAATTTGCTCGCCCAAGAACCCGTGCAGCACGGTGCCACCGGTGTAGAGCGATTGCAGATCATCTTGATGCTTGAGCGTCTCGAAAATATCGTCGGTATAATTGACTGCCAGATGGGTCGAGTTGGTATAGTAGGGCACCTGTTCACTGCCGGCGGTGATAATATCGGGATAGCGGCTCTTGTCGGTTTTGGCCATGCGATAGCCGGCGCTTTCGGCCGGCGTGGCCTCCAGGTTGAACAATTGGCCACTCTCCTCCTGATACTCGGACAGCTTGTCGCGCATAAATGTCAGCACGCGGATGGCAAAAGCTTTGCCTTGCGGGTGGGCAATGTCTACGTCCAGCAGGTTGAGGCAGGCTTCGTTCATGCCGGTCAGTCCAATGGTGGAGAAATGATTGGCCCAATAACTACCCTGGCTTTGTTTGATGCCGCGCAGATAAAACCGGCTGTAGGGGTACAGTCCTTGCTCGGTGAGCTGCTCCAATATCTTGCGTTTGATCTCCAGGCTGGTGCGGGCCACGTCCATCAGCCGGGCCAGCGAGTCGAGGAACTGCTCTTCGCTATGCGCCAGGTAGCCCAGCCGGGGCAGGTTGATGGTAACGACGCCCACCGAGCCGGTCAGCGGATTGGCCCCGAACAGCCCCCCGCCACGCCGCCGCAGTTCGCGGTTGTCCAGGCGAAGGCGACAGCACATGCTGCGGGCGTCTTCGGGCTTCATGTCGCTGTTGACAAAATTCGACCAGTAGGGTATGCCGTATTTGGCCGTCATCATCCAGATCGGCTCCAGCATGGGATTGTCCCAGTCAAAGCCTTTAGAGATGTTGTAGGTAGGGATAGGAAAAGTAAACACCCGTCCTTTGGCGTCACCTTCCAGCATCAATTCGGCAAAAGCGCGGTTGATCATGTCCATTTCGGCCTGAAATTCGCCGTAGGTCTCGGTTTTGAGTTCGCCGCCGACGATGACCGGCTGATCGCTCAAGATCGGTGAGGGAGATAAATCAAAAGTGATATTGGTAAATGGTGTGTTGCCGGTGATAAAGACTTTGCCATTTCGTCGGGCGACCACCGTCTCGTTGATTGTTGTGGGACACCAAATAATGCCGGAATAGTCTACCAGTTCGATTTTTTGGATAAAAGTATCCTGATGATCAATCAAACGCAAAATATACAGAGGTTTGTTGCCTGGTGTAGGTTTACGGCAGCTTACGGTAAAACCATATCCGGCATCCACTGCCACATGTTGCAGTCCATCCAAAATTTCGATGTGGGTAGTGGTGATTTTGCAGTTTTCATGTCCATCCGCTTTGATATAGGTATCCATAAAGAGCCGCGCCTGCCGCCGATCCATGTTTCGTAGTACAGGCGGAATAAACTTGATATGCTCACGAGTGCCGAACAAATTGTCCAATATTCGGTGTGAAGATGCCGCATTCAGCCGGATATTTTGCACTGTCTCGCCCAAAGCCGGAGTAGAATTTTTCACACTATATTCAAGTCCCAAACGCTCTAAAATGCCCACAATCTCGGCATAGTTTTCAGGGCTGGCTGTCTGAGATTGATAAATACTGATGCGGTTTGAATGGCGGTGACTGGTATAACTCTCTTTCGATCCCTCGGCAATAATCCAGGCCAATAGCCGGATTTCATCATCAGAAACAGGTTTAGGCGCATTGACATTTTTTCCGGTTACAGGGATGATGATGGGTGATTTATAGGTCTGCACCTGTTCTATTTCTTCGAGGACAAATTGCTGGTCGGTGTTAAATTTCTTTCTGACCACGCGATGTCCTGGCGAAATTAACTGATCCTGGATTCGATTGCGCAGACGATACATTGGCCCTGTGTAAGGCTCGGCAAATTTGCGGAGGACTGGCTGATCTTGAATCACGCCGGTTGCCACGTTAAATGTTTTGATGAGATCGCCTACCATCACGTCTTGGTAGTTTTTCCAGCCATTCGGTGTCAAGATATCGGTATCTTCAGACAAACATTGAAACCCCACCCGTGTTGGCACATTGATGTTGAAAATAAATTCTTGCACAGCCTGCTTGACCCCTTTGTAATCCAGGCCGTCATAGCGCACAAACGGGGCCAGCAGGGTGTCAAAATTCGACACAGCCTGAGCGCCGGCCGATTCGCCTTGCAGGGTGTAGAAAAAGTTGACCAGTTGCCCCAACGCCGTGCGCAGGTGACGCGGCGGCGCGCTCTCAACTTTGCCGGACACGCCGCCAAAGCCTACCCGCAGCAACTCTTGCAGGTCCCACCCACAGCAGTAGGTCGAGAGCATGCCCAGATCGTGCAGGTGAAAATCGCCTTCGGTGTGCGCCCGCTGCACTTCGGGCGGATACACCTTGTTGAGCCAGTAGGTGGCCGCAATCGAAGAGGCGATGTAAAAGTTGAGACCTTGCAGCGAATAGTTCATGTTGCTGTTTTCGTTGACCCGCCAGTCTGATCGCTGGAGATAGTCCTCGACCAGTTTGACCCCATCCAGCATCATCCGCTGCGTATCGCGTGCCTCGGCTCGTTTTTGGCGGTACAGGATATAGGCTTTGGCTACACGCGGGTGGCCCGATTTGATCAAGACCTCCTCAACAATATCCTGGATTTCTTCTACGTGGGGGATGTGACCGTTTTGCTCCGGCTGGGCAAATCGCTCTTCCAGGATGCCCACCACCGCCCACGAGAGCGTTTCGGCCCAGGGGCGGCCTTCGCCGTTGCCGACGGCGCGGGCGGCTGCATAGATGGCATTGGCGACCCGCTGTCGGTCAAATTCCACGATATTTCCATCGCGCTTGATCACGCGAGTTAATGACATGAGTCCTCCTTTAGCGACAACAAAGGGGCATCCACATGCCCCCATGATTTGATAAAAATATTCAGATGAGCAGTTACAGAGCGGCGCGACGGGCCAACAGCCGATCTACTTCTTCTTTCATACTTTCCAGGTCGGTCAGCGGCAAATAGACCGAGGCAAACAGGATATAGGCCAGCTCGTCCAGTTCTTTGAGCCGTTCCATCACAATGTCGCCGATCACCCGGCTGGACAACTCGACTTTGCCCAGGCGGTACACTTCGGCTTCGACCTGGTCTACCAGCCGCTCCAGGTCTTC
Organism: uncultured Anaerolineae bacterium; assembly: GCA_964449465.1. Taxonomy (GTDB): domain Bacteria; phylum Chloroflexota; class Anaerolineae; order JAFGEY01; family JAFGEY01; genus CAYRXM01. Next base: position 2,439 of record CAYVBK010000068.1, on the reverse strand, counting down.
CATCGAGATGGGGCGCTTGGCGCAGGCTTTGCGAACTCCCAGCATCAATTTGTTGCGATCAAACTCTTCGCGCCGCCCATCGCTTTTGACCACCATCGGCGTGGTCAGGGCTACATATTCATAGGTGGTGAAACGCTTGTGACAGGTTTCACACTCGCGGCGGCGGCGAATCCGTTCGCCCGAAGCACGCGTGTCTACGACTTGGGATTCTTGACTTTTGCAATAGGGACATTGCATCCCAGACTCCTTGTTAGTTTAGATGCATCACAGGCAAGAGGCGTCAATCACCATGGATTGAGGTTTTGAGCCGTGCAGGTTTCCGAGGATAATGTTACCCGATGTTGGCATATCTGCGAGGGAATGGATGGTCGGTCCATCAAGAAAAGAGCTTGCCTTGCCAGATGCCTCCCGTCAGTCAGGCTCTTTCAAGGCAGAGCAAGATCGGGCAATCGAATAGAAAGTAGAATAACTAGATATAGTGTTTATGGTTTATCTTAACCACAAAATATAGTGTACCGGATACAAGGCACAATCATACCATAAACTCGCCGAAAGCGCAAGAAAAAGTGTTCTGATAGTGGCAGCGACCTGAAAAGTTGATTTTTTTAGCCCCATATCAGGATTGAAAATAGGCATTATATAACAATTTTCTCCCACCGGAATGATTTTTTAGCCATTTTGGTGACTTTGTCGCCCCACTAAAATCCGGGTCGCAAGCCGGCTAATTTTAAGGTTAGGTTAACGCATCCTTCACCGAGCCGTCCTTTGCTTCGCTGCAATTTTTAGGGTACAATGCAGATCAACAACGCGGCAACAAGCTGCATAGATTGGAGAGATGAATGGATGTGGCCCAAGAGGGAGACCGCGTATTGTTGCTCTCCCGCGATCATAAAACCTATTCGATCACCCTGCGAGCCGGCAGCAAGGTGCATACCCATCAGGGCATTGTGGCGCACGATGACCTGATCGGCCATCCGCTGGGCCGGCAGGTCAAATCGCACCTGGAGCGGGCTTTTCTGGCGATGCCGCCTTCGACGTATGACCTGATTCGGCTGACGCGGCGCACTTCGCAGATCATGTTTCCCAAAGATATTGGCTATATTTTGCTGCGGCTGGATATTTACCCCGGCGTGCGGGTGATCGAAGCCGGCACCGGCAGCGGCGGTCTGACAACGGCGCTGGCGCGGATGGTGCAGCCGCACGGCCAGGTCTATTCTTATGAACAGCGCGAGGAAATTCAGCAGGTGGCCCGCGAAAACATTCAGGCCTTGGGGCTGGCGGCGCAGGTTACGTTTCATGTGCGCAACATCACCGATGGGTTCGAGGAGAGCGATGTGGATGCTCTCTTTTTAGACCTGCGCGATCCGTGGAATTATGTGTCGCAGGCTTTTGCGGCCCTGCGCGGTGGGGGATTTTTTGGTGCCATTGTGCCGACCACCAACCAGGTTTCGCGTTTGCTGCACGATCTGCGGGTGGGTGGGTTTGCCGCCCTGGAGGTGGAAGAGTTGTTGGTGCGCCCCTACAAAACGGTGGCCGCCCGCCTGCGCCCGATGGATCGGATGATCGCCCACACGGGGTATCTGGTTTTTGCCCGCAAGGTGTTGGACGATCTGGGTGACGAGTGGTTTATGAGCAATCGCGGCCGCAGTCGCGCCCACGAGCGCGGCAATCAGGATGATGATTGGGTAGATGAAGAGCTTGGATGAGAGGAGGCAGCGATGTTGAGACGAGGTGCTTTGGGGCGAGCTATGGGTCAACCCGGCGGTCGGCTGATGGAAGCACAGGCTTTGCACAATTTGCGCCAGGCTCATCGGCTGATGGAGGCCGGACAGTTTGCCCAGGCCTTTCCCATGTTCAAGCGGCTGGCCGAAGGCGCCCAGGAGCGCGGGATGACGGCGCGAGCGGCGCAGTTGTACTGGCTGGCGGCACGCGCCCGCCTGGAGATGGGGGGCGCTCAAGATGCGTTGGACCTGGCCCGGCAGTCTGTCTTGTTGTTCGATCAGGCCGGGCTGATTCACCTTGTGCGCGGGTTGCTGCCGCAGTTGATCCGCCCGCTGGAGGCCAAAGGGTACACTCAGCAGGCGGTGGCTCTGCGCGCCGAGGTCGAGTCGTTGCTGGGGGGGGGCTCTCGTCAAGAGCCGGCCGCGCCATCGCGCAGTCGCCTGCCCGACAAATGTCCCTCGTGCGGCGGGCCGGTGCATCCCGCTCAGGTGAAATGGGTGGATGAGCGCAGCGCCGAGTGCGCTTTTTGCGGCTCGGTGATTCGGGCGGAATGAAACCGGGCGGAATAGTAACCGGGCGGAATAGCGCAAAGCCCATGGAGAGAACTCGACGCAGAGGCGCAGGGTTTTGATGGTGTTCAAGAAGGCTTGCGGTACCTGGTGTGTTGAATCTCGTAAAATCGTACCCCGTGTTCGTTAACAATGTCTCATAAATCCA
>CAYVBK010000067.1:0-23252 GCA_964449465.1 uncultured Anaerolineae bacterium | reverse complement strand
ACCTTTGTGTTCTCGGTGTCCTTTGTGGTAAAAATAGACTTTTTCAGCGGCCTCCCAGTCTCTCCGGCAGTTCCATCCCAAAATTTTCCCTGTACCTTTGGGCAAATTCCTGCATTGTATACGGCCTGGGCTGCGGGCCGGGGTGTTCCAACACGTACACGGCAGCCAGGGCGGCAATGCGCCCCGTCACCGACCAGGGTAGGCCATGCGCCAGCCCTTTGATCAGCCCGGCGCGGAACGCATCGCCGACGCCGGTCGGTTCCAGCACAGCCATCGGTTTAGCGGCCGGAATGTGGAGGATCTCTTGAGCGGTGATGATGTCGCTGCCGTTTTCGCCCAGGGTGACGATGATCGTCGGCACGCGGGCCAGCAGTTCGGCCTGATTCAGCCCTGTCTTTTTTTGCAAAATGCTGTACTCATAGTCGTTCATGATCAAAATGTGTGCCCCGGTCAGCCCCTCGATCAATTCCTGGCCGTCTACGCGGGCTACCTGCTGGCTGGGGTCATAGATGTAGGGGATGCCCAGTTGGCGACACTCACGGGCATAGCGGGCCATCGCCGCAGGGTCGTTCGGCGAAATGATGGTCATGTCGGGGCGCGGCGTCACGTCATAAAACGACAGGTCTCGGGCGCGGGCCATCGCCCCGGTATAAAAGCTGGCAATCTGATTCTGATCCAGGTCGGTGCTGACAAAGAACGATGCGGTAAAGCAATCCCCGCAAATACACGTTAGAGATGTGTCTACGCCGTGATCGGCCAGCCACTGCACATACTCGGCAGCGTCTTTGCCGGCCGTGGCCATCAGGCGGGGCTGCTCACCCAGCAGCGCCAGCGAGTAGGCGATATTGGGCGCACAGCCGCCATAGACACGGTCCATATCATCCACCAAAAAGCTAAGGCTGATGTGATCGAGCTTGTCGGGCAGCAGATGATCGGTAAAGCGGCCCGGAAAGTGCATGATGTAATCAAAAGCAAAAGAACCGGTTACAACAATGTTCATCGTTCATTCTCCCTTTTTTCAAATCTGTTCCCCAAGATCACCTTGAGGGCGGCCCAACCGTCCTGGACGGCGCGTAACTTTTTGCCCTGTGCCACCGAGCGGGGATGATACGAGATGGGTACTTCGCCATAAGAGCAGCCCTGTAGGGCCAGCCGGGCGCAGATCTCAAAGTCCAGATCGAATCCGCTGCAACGCAGGCCGAGCGTCTGGTACACTGGGGTGCGAATCAACTTGGCCTCGGTGGCCGAGTCGGTATAGCGGCTGCTGTAGAGCAGGTTGATCAGTAAATTCAGCCCCAACACGCCCACATAGTTTTGTAGATAGACATAGACTGCCTTGCCGCCGAGCGTGCGCGAGCCAAACACGGCGTCCAGGTTCCCGGCGAGAGCCTTTTCAATCAACAGCGGCCACTCTTCGGGATCATACTCCAGATCGGCGCCCTGGGTGAGGGTGTAATCGCCGGTGCAGAGGGCCAGCCCATCGCGCACCGACGTGCCGCGCCCCATGTTTCGCTCGTGGAACAGCACGCGGATATTTTCACCCTGCACGGCCTGCAACAGGTCTCGCGTGCCATCGGTCGAGCAGTTGTCTACGATGACAATCTCTTTGCGCACCGGCACGCGCAGCACGCGATCCAGCACCCGCAGCACGGTATTTTTTTCGTTATAAACCGGAATGATGACAGATAATTTGAACGTGTCTGGAATCAAGAGAAACCTCTTTCAAATGACAAATAGCCAACCACCCAACCACTCAACCATCCAGCCTCTTGAAAAACGCCTCAAACTGCTCCAGCATATAGGTCAGTCGCGGCTCATCCAACCCCGGATAAACGCCCACAAAAAATGTGGCCCGCATCACCAGGTCGGTGTTGGTCAATGAGCCTGCCACACGGTGCGGGATGTCGGTGTAGCCGGGCTGACGCAAAATATTGCCGGCGAACAAAAAGCGCGTCTCGATGCCTCGCTTTTCCAGCCAGTCTACCAGGTCGCCGCGCCCAAACGGCGCATCGGGGCGCACGGTCAGCGGAAAGGCAAACCAGCACACATCGGCGTGCGGCAACCAGGTGGGCAAAACGAGAAATTCTTCAAATTGCTTCAGACCATCATAAAGCACTTTGAAATTTCGTTTGCGTGCCTGCTCAAATGCCGGCAGTTTGTCCAGTTGTGCCAGGCCGAGCGCGGCTTGCAGGTCGGTGGGGCGCAGGTTATAGCCGATGTTGCTGTACAGATACTTGTGGTCATACGCGCCGGGGACGTCGGGGATTTGATAGCTGAACCGTTTGCCGCAGGCGCCGTTGGTGTTGCCGGTGCGGTGATCGCACCAACAGTCGCGCCCCCAATCGCGGATCGAGCGACAGGTTTTGGCCAACGCCTCGTCGTTCGTCAGCACGGCGCCGCCCTCGGCCGTGGTGATGTGGTGCGCCGGGTAAAAGCTCAGCGTGCCAAACTGTCCCCACGTGCCGAGCAGTTGGCCGTCAAAGCGCGAGCCCATCGCCTCGCAGGTATCTTCGATCAGGTATAGGCGGTGCCGGGCGGCAATTTGAGACAGGCGGGCCATATCGCACATGTTGCCCAAAATGTGCGGCACCAAGATCAGCCGCGTGCGCTCTGAGATAGCCGCCTCGACCGCATCGAGATCGATCTGATAGGTGCCCGGCACACAATCTACAAACACCGGGGTGAGGCCGTGCTGGATCAGCGGGGCGACGGTGGTGGGAAATGTAGCCGCTGGGGTGATGGCCTCGTCGCCAGGGCAGAGCGGGTTGGGCGTCTGTGGCGAACAGAGCGTGGCTACCGCTGCCAGGTTGGCCGACGAGCCAGAATTGACCATGACGGCATTAGAAACGCTGTAATATGCCGCCAGCGCCTCCTCAAAAGCCAGCCCCTGCCGGCCAAAAGTGAGCCAGAAATCGAGCGTGGCATCTACCAGGGCGATCAGTTCACGCTCGTCGAACACGCGGCCGGCATAGTGAATGCGCGTCTGCCCGGGGATGAATGGGTGGTCGGCGTGCACGATTTGATAATATTCCGATACTTTTCGTTGAATTTCTTGACGTAGATATTCGCTTTTATTCATAAAATCTTTCAATTGGTAAGGCGTGTTTCCATACGCACCGATGTCGAGCGTTACAAAACAGCCTTGCTACGAGGCAAGAATTGCCTTTTGAATACCCTTTCCCAGTGATGTTGTCGCCTCCCACCCCAGCACCTCGCGGGCGCGCGTGGGGTCGCCCACCTGCTCCCAAATTTCGCCGTCGCGGTAAGGCAGCGCGCCGCGCCGAATTTCGATGGGACGGCCCATCGCCTGTACAATCATCCGCGCCACCTCGTAAAGTGTCGTCCCGACGCCGCTGCACAAATTGAATGTGCTGCCCACAGCCGTCGGCGTTTCGGCAGCGCGGATGAATCCCTCGACCACGTCGTCCACATAAACCCAATCGCGTTTTTGTTCGCCGGCGGTCATCTCAAACGGGCGGCCCTCGCGCGCTGCCGCGATGCAGGCCTGGATAAAGGTGTTGGCGGCCTGCCGCGGCCCATAGACGCTGAATGGACGCACAGTGACGATGGGCCAGCCCTCGGTTTGGCCAAACCGGTTACAAAAATGCCAGGCCGCCGTTTTGGCGATGGCATAGGGCAATTCCGGGCGCGGCGGCAAGTCTTCGCGCAGCGGCGCCGGCTGATTGCCATACTCGTGGCAGGTGCCGGTGTTGACCAAGACTCGATATTCGCCCTGGAGGGCCTGGAGCAAATGGAGCGTGCCTTCGATGTTGACCCGTGCCACCAGTGCCGGATCCAGGTTCACGTCGGCCACGCCGACAGCGGCCAGGTGAAAGACGACCTTGGGCCGGGCGACATACACGGCTCGCTGCACCGACTCGCGATCTGTCAGGTCTGCATCAACGATGCACATATCGTTGCGCACCGCACTGAGGTTAGTCGCCGGATTACCGGGCCTGAGCAAACAGTACACCTCTGCGCCGCGTCGCAGCAACGCCTCTATCAGATGCGAGCCGATAAACCCGCTGCCGCCGGTTACCAACACCCGCTCGCTCATTGTGCCCAGGCCAATCCCTGTGCGCGTGCCGCCTTGGTATAGGCTTGAATTTGCGACACGCACACATCATACATATCTAAATCACTTGAACTGGATTGACGTTCAAACCAGATTTTGTACCAGCGCATCGTCTCGGACACGGCCTGCTCCCAGTCATAGACAGCTCGCCAGCCCAGGCGATGGGCGGTCTTGTCGCAGTTGAGGCGCAACAGTGCTGTCTCATGATGAAACCTGTCGGATTTTTCAAACCTGACAGGTTGGGCGTCTTGACCCCACACGGCGATAGCCTTTTCGATCACTTGCTGCGTGCTCACGCCGCGCTGCTCATCCGGGCCGAAATTCCAGGCTTCGGCAAACTGCCGTCCATCAGCCTGAAGCAGCCTATCGGCCAGCCACAAATAGCCGCTCAGCGACTCGAGCACATGCTGCCAGGGGCGCACCGAATTGGGATTGCGCAAAGTCAACGACCTGTCCTGCACCAACGCCCGCACCAGGTCGGGCAGCAGACGGTCGGCAGCCCAATCGCCGCCGCCGATGACGTTGCCAGCCCGCGCCGAAGCCACACCAGGCAACGACTCGCTGCCAAAGAATGATTGACGATACGACTCAATCGCCAGTTCGGCCATCGCTTTAGACGCGCTATAAGGATCGTGTCCGCCCAACTCGTCATTTTCGCGATAGCCCCACAGCCATTCGCGGTTCTTGTACACCTTGTCGGTGGTGATGCAAACCACCGACAAGGTTGTGTCGGTTCGTCGTACCGCCTCTAGCAGGTTCACCGTCCCGCCGACATTGATCTCAAAGGTCTCTTGCGGCCGATGATAAGACAGCCGCACCAACGGCTGCGCCGCCAGGTGCAAGACCACCTGCGGGCGGTATTGCCGGATCGTCTGTTCCAGGTGGGGCAGGTCGCGCACGTCGCCACGCACATCTATGAGGCGGTCGGACAGATGGCACAATTCAAAGAGGCCGGGGCTGGTTGGCGGCTCCAGGCTATAGCCGATCACCTGCGCGCCCAATTCGCGCAGCCACAGGGCCAGCCACGATCCCTTGAACCCGGTATGCCCGGTGACAAGGACGGTTTTCCCGTCAAACGTGCCTTTTAGACTCATCAAATCACCCAACCACCCCATTACCTGTTCTGGAAAAACTCGAGTATCTCTCCATCCGGTCCCTTGCAAAAACCAATGCGCACCGGCAAAGGCGGCTGGGCCGGAATATCCACATCCTTTGGTTCTATCGTGATCACGGCGCCGGCGGCGCGAGCTGCCGCAATGGCCCGGTCACAATCGGCGGTGCGAAAAGCCACATGTAGCACGGCGCCCTCTGGCTTGAGTTCATCGCCGCCGGCAAACACCTCCAGATAATTGCCGTCGCCGGTGTCGAGCATGGCCGCGCGCTTGTTGCCCTCACCCCAGGTGTGCGCTACCGCAAAGCCCAGCCCTTCCACGTAAAATTTCAACGACGCATCAAAATCACGGACGCGCATGGCGACATGATGAAATCCCCCGCCGCCGATTTTCTCATTGTATCCCATCTTGCTCTCCTTTACCTTGAATGATGACAATGGCGAACCACCCAATGGCTTTCGCCCGGCGTACTGTGCCGCCGATCTTTTACCACACCTTCCACGGGGCCTGGTCGTTTTCCCACAGATCGTTCAGCTCTTGAGCGTCTTTGAACGTGTTCATCGAACGCCAAAAGCTGGCATGCCGGTAGAGCATCAATTCACCCTGATGAGCCATTTTGACCAAAAATTCGGTCTCCAGGTCCATCCCGGCCTGCAACTCGTCCAACGCCGTCCGCTCGATCACCATAAATCCGGCGTTGATCCAGTGATCCAGGCGCGGATATTGATGGTAATCGGTGATCAATCCATCCAGCGACGCCTCGACCACGCCATATTGATACGCCGGCTGATAGCCGGTTAGGGTGATCTGCCGGCCGTGCGCCAGGTGAAAATGCACCAGGTCGGCCACGTTGACATCGGCCACATCATCGCCATAGAGCAGAAAAAATCGCTCTCCGGTAATATATTTCGATACTCGACGTAGCCGTTCGCCCTTGCTTGTTTCCAGGCCGGTGTCAATCAACGTCACCCGCCAATCGCTTTCCCGATTTTCACCCAAAAAGTGCACCTGCTCGGTATCACCCAGGCAAAAAGAAACGTCGCGGTTCATTCGCTCATAATCCAGGAAATAACGGCGAATCAGGTCGCCGCGATAGCCCAACGGCAAGATGAACTCTTTGTAGCCAAAAGAGGCAAAAATTTTCATCACATGCCACAAGATGGGTCGCCTGCCGATCTCGACCAGTTCTTTTTTCACGGCCTGGTCGCCGCCGCTGATGCGTGTGCCTTTGCCGCCGCAAAAAATGACCGCTTGCATAGATGCTCCCTGTCATGTACAAATGATTCAGGCCTGACCCATAATCTGTTTCAAGCTGAGGTCGAACGGAGGATAGGCAATGCCCTTTTCGGTGATGATGCCGGTCAGATAGCGGTGCGGGGTCACGTCAAAAGCGGGGTTGAACACCGGCACACCGGCCGGGGCAATGCGCTGCCCATCTACCACCATCACCTCGTCGGCGGCACGCTCTTCGATGGGAATGAGGTCGCCGTGTGCCAGGCTCATGTCAATGGTTGAGGTTGGCACCACGCTGAAACAGGGAATACCGTTTTCGCGGGCCAACACGGCCAGTTTGTACGAGCCGATCTTGTTTGCCACATCGCCGTTGGCGGCCACGCGGTCCGCGCCATACAACACCACGTCTACCTGCCCGGTGCGCATCAAGTGACCGGCGGCATTATCGGCGATGAGCGTACAGGGGATGCCATCGCGCATCAGCTCCCAGGCCGTCAGCCGCGCCCCTTGCAGGCGCGGGCGGGTTTCGTCTACCCACACATGCACTCGCTTGCTATGCTCCACCGCTGCCCGCACCACCCCCAGCACGGTGCCATAATCCACTGTGGCCAGGGCGCCGGCGTTGCAATGGGTGAGAATGTGATCGCCGTCGCGAATGACCTCCTGGCCGAAATTCCCCATCTGCCGATTGACTGCCACATCCTCATCGGCGATGGTCTGTGCTTCGGCGACCAGGGCTTCGCGGACGGTCTCGGCGGTGGTCAGCAAGGGGTCTTGAGCCCGCCGCAGCATCCGCTCGATGGCCCAAAACAGGTTGACTGCCGTAGGCCGGGTGACGCGCAATTGCCCGGCCGCAACACTCAGCTCATCAAGCAGCTCCGACTTGGCTTTTGCCGTGCTGTTTTGAGCCGCCAGAGCCAGCCCCAAGGCCGCCGTCGCCCCGATGGCCGGGGCTCCGCGCACGGCCATATCTCGGATCGAACGGGCCACCTCCTCTACCGTGTTCAGGGTTATCACCTCGAACGCGCCGGGCAGCAGTCGTTGATCGATCATCTTGATCCGGTCTTGTTCCCACTCGACAGTGCGCATGATCATCCTCCAGACACAAAAAAGCCTCTCACACAGAGAGGTCAGGTCGGCCCTCCATCTCGCCATCGAACGATGGACGCCAGAATGAAATGCTGGTCCAAGGCTGACGGCCGGGGGTTCAGCGGGCCGGCCCTTCAAACTCAAAATGCCCGTCACCCAATTCTTGTCGCATCCTTGTTACTTCTAAAAATGCTTTTTGTGTTCTGCATATCATCAGGGTGATGGGCATTTGAATCGCTCTGGCTTGCTTGCCGGGCTCATAGTAGCATAATCATAGGGTTTTGTCAAGCTTTTCGGCATCATCGGCGCGTGCCGGGTGGGCAGTTCATGGGTAGGCGTCGGACTGCAAGGCGATGGCAATGTCGCCGGCCGCTCCTATTGGTTGGCTGCCCGGACCCGGTTGCGAACACACCTGAATTTGACAGGCGCGGGTGACGCTGCGCAGGTCGGCCTGAGCCTGGCACAGCCGTTGACGCAACACCGGGTCATCGGCGGACAGCTCTAGCGCGGGCAGTTCGGCGCCCAGTGACAGGTTGTGCGCGCTTTTGTAGCGACGCACGGCGGTGGCAATCTCGACCAGAATGTCGCCAAACTGCTCGGCCTGCTCGTCTTGCCAGGCCGGTTCGGCGGAAGGCCAGGCCTGGCGGTGCAGCGAGTCATCTTGATTTTGGGCAAACAGGCCGCAATAGATCGCCTCGGTCACATAGGGCAAAAGCGGCGCCAGCAATTTGAGCGTTGTCAGCAGCACGTGTTGCAGCGTAAATCGCGCTCCATCGCGCTGGGGATGAGTCGGATCATAAAGGCGCGTCTTGATCATTTCCAGGTAATTGTCGGTCAGGTCACCCCAAAAGAAATTCTCTATCTGGCTCTTGGCTGCGGCATAGTCATAGTTTTCCATCCATCGCGTGGTCTGGTCAATCAACTGCTGTGTCCTCGACAGCATCCAGCGGTCGGCCGGCGATAGCGCATCCGATGCCGTCGCTGGCACGCCATCGGCACAAAATGGCTCGGCAAAGCGGGCCACATTCCACAGTTTGGTGGTCAACTTGTGGCCCATCTGGATTTTTTCCTCGCTGATCACGGCATCTTTGCCCAGGCCGGTGCTGGCTGCCCAATAGCGCACCGCGTCGGCCGAGTAGCGGGCGATCATCTCTTGCGGTGACATAGGGCCGCCGCCGCGGCTTTTGCTGATCTTGCCCATGCCTTCGCCGGCAATGCCCCAGCCCGAAATAGCCACCTCGCTCCAGGGCAGGCTGTTAAAGTGATGCAAGGACTTGACGATGGTGTAAAAGGCCCAGGTGCGGATAATGTCGTGCGCCTGCGGGCGCAGCGACATAGGGTAAACCTGCCGGTACAGATCGGGGTTTTCCAGCCATTGGCCGGCGATCTGTGGCGTCAGCGATGAGGTGGCCCAGGTGTCCATCACGTCTGTTTCGGGCTGCCAGGTTGTGCCGCCGCAGGCGCATGGGCGCGATGGCGAGGTGTCCAGTGGGTCCAGGGGCAGTTGATCGGCCTGTGCCAGCCGCACCTGTCCACAAGATGCGCAGCGCCATAGCGGAAACGGCACGCCAAACGCGCGCTGCCGCGAAATGCACCAGTCCCAGTTGAGATTTTCCACCCATTGTTGATAGCGCACCTTCATATAGTCGGGATGCCAGCGAATCTGCTCGCCTATGTCCAACAGTTGGGGCTTGAAATCGAGCACGCGCACGAACCACTGCCCGGTCAACACATACTCGACCGGCGTGTCGCAGCGCTCATGCACCCGCACCGACTGGGCTATCGGCTGCTCGCCCCGCAGCAGATGGTGATCGCGCAAAATTTGCACCACCCGCGCCCGCGCCTGGGCGATGGTCAGCCCGGCCAGTTCGCCACACACCGATGTCATAGTTCCGTCGGGGGCAATGGCCTCGATCAGGGGCAGGTTGTAGGTGCGCTGCCATTCGACGTCGGTCTGGTCGCCGAATGTGCAGCACATGACCACGCCGGTGCCTTTGGTCGGGTCGGCATGCGCGTCGGCCAGGATGGGCACCCACTGCTCGCCGAACGGTACCTGCGCCGTGTGGCCGATCAGGTGATGATAGCGGGCATCATCGGGGTGGACAAACAGGGCCACGCAGGCCGGCAGCAGTTCGGGCCGCGTGGTAGCTACAGCCACTTGTGCTGTGGGCGAAAGGGCAAAAGAAAGGGTATAGAACGTGCTGCTACGCTCCAGGTCGTTCAATTCGGCCTGGGCGATGGCAGTGCGACATTCGGGACACCAGATGGCCGGGGCGCGTCGGTAATAGACCAGGTCCTTGTGCGCCAGGTCGAGAAAAGATTGTTGCGAAATGCGCACGGTGCTGCGGTCAATGGTGCGGTAAGTATATCGCCAGTCTACCGAGAGGCCGAGTCGTTGCCAAAGGGCGCGATATTCGCCGCCTTCTTGCTCGCCTACCGTCAAGCAGGCCTCGGCAAAAGCCTGCCGGCCAACCTGCGCTGCTTTGATGCCCAGCCGTTTTTCAACCAACCGCTCGGTGGGCAAACCGTTATCATCATAGCCCATCGGATAAAAGACGTGATAGCCGCGCATGCGGAAAAATCGGGCCATAAAATCGGTCTGGCTGTACGAATAGATATGGCCCAAATGCAGCTTGCCCGAAACAGTGGCCGGTGGTGTGTCAACGGCATAGACCTGCGCTGCATCATTGGGGCAAAACCGGTAGACACCAACCCGTTGCCAAAAGGCATCCAGTTCTGGTTCGGCTGTCTGTGGATTGTAGCGTTTGGGTAACATGGTTCAACTCCTTGTCAATATATGCACGCATCTTATCAACAAAAAAGCCCTTTCGCCCTCCAAGACAAGATCATGACCATCTTGCCTCAGAGGACGAAAGGGCTGTGCCTTGCGCGGTACCACCTCTGTTCGGGGCTGCGCCTGATGCCTGCGCCCCGCTCTCGTTGCTCCGACCATCATCGGAGACAGGCTGTAACGGGCCACCCCGTGCCAGTCTACGGCAGCAAGCGTGAACTCGGGCCAGCGCAGCTTGCTGCTTTCTTTGGCATCAACCCTGAGCGACGTTCGGCGGCCTGCTCTGCGGGGGCTTGCAGCCGATGACCACCCTTCTCTGCCAGCGCGCAGCCTGCCTACTCTTCTCAGATTGGGCATTATTATATCGTGTTTGAGGTCGCGCGTCAAATAGCCAGTTGCGCCTGAGCGAGGTTTTGAGTATAATGAGTTCACTCAATTCCGACCGTATCTGACCTGCGCGGCTGCATTGGCGTTGTGTCAAGAGAGGCGTTGTATGGTAATCCAGAGTTTGGACGAATTGAAACACATGTTGGAGCAAGAGCAAGAGCGATTAAGCGGCTTGTTGCAACATGAAATGATCTGCGCCAACGATCACACCGGCTATGGCACGCACATGGCCGATGATGGCACCGAAGCATTTGAGCAGGCCAAAGACCTGTCGCTGCGCGCCCGGCTGGAGGATTCGCTGCATGAGGTGCAGGAAGCGTTGCGCAAGTTCGAGTTGGGCACCTATGGCGTTTGTGAGGCGTGTGGGCAGCCGATTGATTGGGCGCGCCTGGAGGCTAAACCTCACGCTTTGTTGTGTATCAAATGTAAACAAAGACAGGATTTTAGACGGTGAAAAAAGGCTGGTGGGTTTTGCCGCTGGTGCTGGTTGTGGTGATCAGCCTGGACCAGTGGACCAAGTACCTGGTGGTTTCCAATCTGGCATTGTACGAGTCGTGGATGCCGATTCCCTGGCTGGTGGGGCGGCTTGAAATTCGCCATATCACCAACACGGGTGCGGCCTTTGGCCTGTTTCAAAATGCCAATTTGTTTTTTGTCATTGTCTCGATCATTGTCCTGATCGGGGTGGCGATTTATTATGTGCGTCTGCCGGCCGGCGGTTGGTGGCTGCGCCTGAGCCTGGGGCTGATGTCGAGTGGGGCGTTGGGCAACCTGATTGATCGGCTGCGGGTGGGGCATGTGATTGATTTTGTAGACCCGCACATCTGGCCGGTGTTCAATGTGGCCGACTCGTCCATCGTCTCTGGGGAGATTTTGCTGCTGCTGCTTTTGCTGTATGAAGATTGGCTACAGCACAAAAAAGGCCGCGTCGACCAGGTTGATTCGGTTGAAGAACATCCTGCCGCATAAGAGCGGCTGCTGGCAGGTCAGAGTGATGGCGCCGTTCAATTCCGATGGATTTGGAACAGGGTACTAGAGAACAAACCGAGGCAAGAGCCCTCGGTTTTTTTGTATGGCGCAGGCAGAGAGCGCGTTGGAGGTTCAGGTATATCCATGTCCGGTTTCGAGTGGATGGTGGAGCAGAATGAGCGGCGGCTGGATCGCTTTGTCACGGCGCAGTTGAGCGGCGTTTCGCGCTCTCAGGTCGAGCGGTGGATTGAAGCTGGTTGTGTGCGAGTCAACGGGCGTTTGGCGCAGGCGGGCAATCGTCTGGCGGCCGGCGATGTGGTGCGCCTGGAGCCGCCTTTGGCCGAGCCGCACACGCCGCAGCCCGGCGAGATGCCGCTGACGGTGGTGTATGAGGATGCCGACTGTCTGGTGATTGACAAACCAGCCGGCCTGGTGGTGCATCCGGCGGCCGGCCATCGCCAGGATACATTGGTCAACGCGCTGTTGGCGCACTATCCCGACATGGCCGCCATGCTCGATCCAGCGTCTGTCGAGGGCTGCCGGCCGGGCATCGTTCATCGCCTGGATAAGGATACTTCGGGGTTGCTGCTGGTGGCCCGTCATGAGGAGGCCCGGGCGACCTTGCGCCGACAGTTTCAAGAGCGGCGGGTAGAAAAAGTGTACCTGGCCTTGATTTACGGGTGGATCAGCCCGCGCCAGGGGCGGGTCGTCCATACCATCGGCCGCGATCCGCGCCATCGTCAGCGTATGGCCGTGATCCAGGGCGGGCGTGAGGCGGTTTGTGAGTACGAGGCGCAGCAGTTTTTGGTGGCGGCGTATGGCGCGGCAGAGCGATGCAGCCTGGTGCAGGTTCGTTTGCACACTGGCCGCACGCACCAGATCCGCGTCCAGTTGGCGCACCTGGGCTATCCGGTAGTGGGCGACGCGGTGTACGGCCTGCGCAAACAGCGGTTGGCCTGCCCGCGCCAGTTTTTGCACGCCCATCGGTTGGGCTTTTATCGTCCCGGTGATGGAGCATGGCAGCAGGTCGAATCGCCGTTGCCGGCAGACCTGGCGGCGGTGTTGGTGGCTCTGCGGCCAGTTGAATGAGCGATGTGGGAGAGGGCAGATTGAACGAGTTGGACCAAGAGGATGGGCTGCCGGAATATGTGTGGACGTTTCAGGGGTATCATCTGGATCGCGGCAATTTTACCACCGCGATGGTGCATTATTACCGCGCCGAAGTGACGCGGGCCAATCTGTGGCGCAACCGACTGGACACGACCACCAACTGGGCGGTGGTGACGACGGCGGCGGCCCTCACGTTCAGCTTTGGCTCAGCGCAGAACCCGCATTTTGTGCTGTTGCTGGTGCTGTTGCTGGTGCTGATCTTTTTGGGCATTGAAGCGCGAAGGTATATTTATTATTCACTCTGGTATCATCGGGTGCGCCTGATGGAGACCGACTTTTTTGCCCGTATGGTCTCCCCGCCGTTTCAGCCGTCGCCCGATTGGGCCGATGCCTTGAATGACAGCCTGCAAAATCCCGCTTTTGCCGTTTCGTTCTATTCGGCGTTGGGCAGCCGCTATCGGCGCAACTATTTCTGGCTGGTCACATTGATCCTGTTGAGCTGGTTGCTCAAGCTGGTGATTCATCCCATCCAGGTGACCAGTTGGGGCGAGTTGGTGGCGCATGCGGCCATCGGGGCGGCCGTTCCGGGCGGGTGGGTGCTGGGCGTTGTCGGGGTGATTTATGCTGCGTTGGGAGTGACGGCGCTGGTCACGCGGCAGTGGCTGAGCCTCAAGCCGGTGTTTCGGGCTATCAAGGCCGGGCAGGATCCGCGTCTGACCATTCTCCGCCGGCCGCGTCTGGCGATTATCATCACCTGCTACAAGGACAAGGTGGCCGCCCAACTTTTGACGGTGCTAAAGCGAGGCGTCACGGCGCTGGAAGGGGTGGGGATGTACACCGGCGCGCCGCGCAGTGTGTTGTTGTGCGCCGTGACCGATGTGCAGGTGGCGCGCCTGGAAGAGATTGTACGACAGGCCGACCCGCAGGCTTTTGTGGTGGTGGCCGATGCTGAACGGGTGCGTGGGGGCGGTTTTGCGCCGCTCGATCCGCCCAGTTAATGAGAGGGGCGGTGGGGCATGCGCAGCCAGCTCATGATCCCCATCAGCAGCCAACTCAAGACGGTGCCCTCGATCAGATGTACATTGCCGATCATGCCCCAGCGGAGATGCAGCAGCCATCCGCCCAATTGCCCCGCACCAAACCCCACCCATGCCGCAGCCAGGTAAAAGAGCAGGTCGCGCGGCGATCCTTTTTTCCACAGATTGAACAATCCGGCATAGATGCTGGCGATGACCAGCCCCAGGGCGATAAAAGGGGGAATAGAAGGCATTACTGGCTCGTTTCAGGTTGATCGGGAGACGAGGCCAGGATGTGGGCATGGCGCGCCGCCAGCACATCGCGTTCCTGGATCACCCGGTCTACCCGGTGCGACAGGGCATTGTAGGGCGGGTCGTTCAGCACGACGAGTGGGCTGTGTGCCTGGATCAGGGCGATCATATCGGGGCGGGGCAGGCGATGCGATTCCCATGCCAGTACCATCGCCCCGCCGGGCGGCAGCAGCCCGGCCCAGATCGGCAGCGATTTGATCAACAGCGATTCAATGTCGGCGCGATGCTGGATGCCATAGGGCAGATCGGCCACAATCAGGTGCGGCTTGAACCCCGAAATCAGCGCGGCCGAGTCGGCGGTGTCACCGCAGGCCAGCAAGCATTGTTGGGGCTGACGATCCGGGCGGCCTTTGCCCAGAGTCAAGGTCCATCGCCGCCCCACTTTTTTCAGCCGTTCTTCGCGTTCCTGACAGGCGATGCGTTCCTCGCGCATGTATTGTTTCATAAAAGCTGCTGTTGATTCGACATCTTGCTCGTCGCGCTCGACGCCAGCCGCGTCGGCGCCCAACGTCAGTGCGGTGAGCAGGGTGGTGCCGCCGCCAGCCAGCGGATCGAATATGCGCAGGGTGTGCCAGGGGCGGCGTGCCAATCCGCTGCTGAACCGGGCCAGGTTGCACATAAAATGAGTTAAAAGCTCGTTCGTCTTGCCTCGATAGCGGCGAGTGTTGACCATATCGGGCGGAAAGGCCGGCTCGAAATGGGTTTCGATGGGGCGCAGCAGCGGCCCGGCCACCCGACCCAGCCGTTCGTAATAGACAAAAAACGCGCTGGTGGCGGCCAGCATGCCCAACTCGTCTGCCTGTTCTTCACCGGGTTCGGCGGGCAGCTCGAACTGCACATAGGATTGCCCGGCCAGCCGAAGCGAGGTCGGGCGAGTCATCTCACGTCCTAAGGGGCAGAGTTTGAGTTCGGGTTGGGCCAGGGTGTGTGCCAGGTCGGCATATTGGGTGCTGCGCTGCGGGGCAATCTGGGCGAGCAGGCGGATGGTCATACGGGCCGGTCTCCTTGAACGAGAAATACCATACGGGTCAGGTGGTACAAGAGGTTTTCGATTTTTTGCGCAAAGTTATGTTCAATCTCTCCGGCCTGAATGTCACTGCGCAGTTGCCCCAGCAGCCAGCCAGGTTGTGGTGTCAGCCCGGCCAAAATTGGGTGCGGCGAGGAATCTGCCGAAATGTCTGCGGCAAGCTGCTCCAGTTGGGTCTGGGCTGTATGGGCGGCCTGGCGGGTGGCGATCAGGTGATTCAGTGCTGCCGGGCTCATGCGCACAGATGATAAACTGGCGGGCGGCAGCGATTCGATGCGACCGCGGAGCTGGTCGGCATAGCGGGCGGCGCGGTCAATAGCGCGGGCAGCCTGATCGAGCGCGCTGCGAGCCGGGGACAGCGTGGCGTCGGCCGGCTCGGCCCGGGCGCGCAATTCGATGTTTTCCAGGTCGGCATAGAGGCGGGCGGCCAGCGACGCGGCATCGCGCAGGATGGTCTGCCGGTCTGTGGGGCTGTCCAGCTTTAACGGCTCGACGGCAATCTGACCGGGGCCGTATTGAACTGCTGCGCCAATGTCGGGTGGATCGGGATCGCTCGGAATCCATGGATGGATGCAGTTGGCCGAGGCGATAGGGTCATTGGGCGGGCTGTAGATGGGAACAGTCCAACCGGCCTCGGCAAGCTGTTTGCGCCAGGCGGTCAGCGTCAGGTCGGCAGTCCATTGATAAAAAGCGGTCCGATCGGCCGGGGCGGCGGATACCAGCGTCGCCGGCGGGCTGCCGCCCTGTTTGCGCCGCCACAGCGGCCACAGCGTGTCGGCCACATAGGGGTTGTGGTCCTGACCGGTGGGCGGCGGCCAGCCAGGGTCGAGGTGCAGAGCGGCGATGGGGCCATTCGGCGATTGCAGCGGCAGCAGTGTATGGGTCAGTTCGTGGTACCAGCGCTGCACATGCTCTTGAAAGGCCGGGTGCGGCAGCGAAGGGAACTTTTGTCCGGCGTCGGGGTCTTGCCAGGGTACGCTGTCGGCGCCAAGAGCCAGCAGTTCGGGGTGGCGCGTCAGCAGCCAGACCGGTGCGCCGAATCCCAGCACGCCGGCATGCAGGATGGGGCCGGGTTGCAGCAAGACGGCCAGGTTCAGCGACTGGCACAGGCGCACAAAATCCACCAGGTTGCGGCGCAGGTTGGTCTCGCCGCTCAGGTCAAAGCGGTTTTCGGCGATTTCGTGCCAGCCCCAACAGGCGCGAACGCCGATCCATGTGGCTCCGCTCTGCCGGGCGCGGATGAGGGCCGCGGCCCAATGGTGGCGTGGCAGGCGAAAATAATCTATTGCAATTACCACATGGCTTGATTGAGGAGAATCGGGAATCAAGTTGTCTTGCATCCAAGCCCTCTCTTGATGGCCGGATCAGCCATTGGCCGCCCCGATCAGGTATTCCCAGGCTTCCATCAGCAGGGGCAGGGCATAGCGGCTGACCGACATGGTTTCTTCATAGTGTGTGCCCGGAGAAAAGGGGTTGGCCGGGTAAACAAAATCGTCAGAGGCCAGCAGATAGCCCAACTCGTCGTCGGCCAGGCCGATGAGAAAGCGATAGGGGACGCCAAGCATGCGGCGCAAGGCCATGCCCGGCGCGGGCAGCAGTTCGCCGGGGATGGTGATCAGGCGGATATGACCCAGATCAAGCAGGGAAACCTGGGTGCGCAATTGCCCTCTCTCATCGAGCGGCGTGACCGGCAGCGCGCCGGTGGCGCGGGCCAGGTGAAACAGGGGATTTTGCAGCGGGATGCGCACCTCGCGTCGGCTATAGTGCAGTGCAGAGGGGGTGACATTGCGACCGTTTGCCAATGCGGCCAGGGCGGTGTGGGCCACATCCTGGCCCATCTGCTCGACTGTGTCAAAAGAGCGGCCGGAGGCGTCTACGTCGGGCGTCATCATACCGCCCAGGTCGGCGACGGCCAAAATGGCCGTGCCGCCGCAGCGATTTTCGATGGCGCGGCAGGCGGCCCCGGCATAGTCGGCGGTGATGAGGGTGTTCTCGCCAAACATTACTTCGGGGTGACAGGCCAGGTTGATCAGGGTGAAAATGGTCTCACCAGACGAGGTAACGGCTTGCAGGATGCACAGTTCCCGGTCTACCAGGCGCGGCCGGCGAGCATTTTTCAACCAGCGGGGCAAATCCACCTGCCCGGCGCGCAGGCAGGCCGGGCGCAGGTCGGCTACAGCGTGGGCGGCGACGGTGGCGATTTGGGCAAGGACGTGATCCATGTCGCGCGGGTTGAGGCCCGATTGCCAGCGCGAGGCGCCCCACAGCCCCAGCGTGTCGGGGCCCGAGTGAGTGTGTGTGCAGGCAACGATCAGGCCGCGCGGGTCCACTCCTTGCGCCTGGGCCAGGCGGCGTGCTTTGAGTACGTCGGCGTGGCTCAAGCCGATCAGGTCGCACACCACCAGCACCACGTGATCTGGCTGGGCCGGGTCGGGCGGGGAGGAGGTTACGCGTACGGCCAGCGCACGGGCATACAGGTCATCGTGGATACCGGCGGCCGGGCGGTTGGGCTGAAAGCCGGCCAGAAAAACCGGGTGATCGTCCAGATTGGGGGTGATGGCGCGACAGGCGGCGCCGGCATAAACAGGTGACATTCGAGTTCCTTTCCAGAGTTGGTTACAGCATATCACGCAAGGATGGGTTTGTCAAGAAAAGGCCTCGGAGGTCGCTGAAAAAGTCTATTTTTACCACAAAGGACACTGAGAACTTTTAGTTCGTTCATTTTTGATGGACATATAAAAACCTTTTAGATTAAAAACGATGTTTTATGAACTGCCGTCTGA
The DNA here is from genome assembly GCA_964449465.1 of uncultured Anaerolineae bacterium. Lineage (GTDB taxonomy): Bacteria > Chloroflexota > Anaerolineae > JAFGEY01 > JAFGEY01 > CAYRXM01. The sequence goes on along the minus strand of CAYVBK010000067.1, from coordinate 5,348 downwards.
AAAAGGACTGATGCCCATTTCACTGTAGGGGGCTGCGCCCACCCAGACCCCCCAAAAGCCGCCCACATTCTGTCGGCAGGGGCTGAAAACCAGGCACAAGTCGTTCGTATGTCTGGCTATGGCCTTTGCCTGGTCTGCGACGACAGAAAACACCCCGGTTTTCGGGGGGGGGCGGGGGGCAAAGCACCCTCGACGGGGTTTGTCAAGGGGCTGGCCCCCTTGACATAAAAAGCTATGGTCAAATATGATCGGGCAATTTCAAGAACTCTGGAAAAAATGAGCGAATCGCAAGTGAGAACGCCAAGGTGTTTGGTAAAATGATCAAAATCAGGTATAATACCGTGCGGATGGCATAGGCAGGACGGCATTATTTTGGGGAGAAAAGTGTGTGGATTTCAAACGTCCGGTGATTGTGGGGGTATCGGGGGGAACGGCGTCGGGCAAGACGACATTTTTTGAGGCCATCCTGGATCGGGTGGGGCGAGAGCGGGTGGCGTTTATTCAGCACGATGCTTATTACCGCGATCTGAGCCATTTGCCGATGGAAGAACGGCGTCAGGTCAATTTTGATCACCCCGAATCGCTGGAGAGTGAGTTGTTGGCGGCGCACCTGGATGCGCTGTGTCGCGGCGAGGGGGTAGATGTACCGCTGTATGATTTCACCTCTCACGTGCGGCGGGCCGAAACCCGACGGGTAGAACCCCGGCCGGTGATTTTGGTCGAAGGTATCCTCATTTTCTCCGAAAAGCCCTTGAGAGAGCGTTTTGATATTAAAATCTATGTGGACGCGGATCCAGACCTGCGTTTCATTCGCCGTTTGCGGCGAGATATTGCCGAGCGCGGCCGCACGATGGATTCGGTGATTGCCCAATATCTCAACACCGTTCGCCCGATGCACCTGGAATTTGTCGAGTCGGGCAAACGGTATGCCGATGTGATCGTGCCGGAGGGCGGGTTTAACGCAGTGGCCGTGGACATGATTGCCACCCGCCTGATGGCGATGGTCGAAGCAGCGCAGAAAGGAGCAGGTCAGATTGCCCAAAATTCATCCTACGGCTGATGTTTCACCCGCCGCCCAGATCGGCGAAGGAACAAGCATCTGGAATCAGGCGCAGGTGCGAGAAGGCGCTGTGATCGGTCAAAACTGCATCATCAGCAAAGATGTGTATATTGACGCCGGCGTGCGTATCGGTGACAAGGTCAAAATTCAAAACGGTGTGTCGGTTTATCACGGTGTGATCATTGAAGACGGCGTGTTTGTGGGGCCGCACGTCTGTTTTACCAACGACCGGTATCCGCGGGCGATCAACGCCGACGGCACGCTCAAGAGCGGCGGCGATTGGCAGGTGTCAGAGACGCGGGTGGGCTATGGCGCGGCGTTGGGGGCGCGGGCGGTGCTGGTGGCCGGCATTACCGTTGGCGCATGGGCTATGGTGGCGGCTGGAGCAGTGGTGACGCGCAATGTGCCGCCCTATGGTCTGGTGGTGGGGCATCCGGCGCGGCTCAAGGGCTTTGTTTGTCCTTGTGGGCGGCGACTGCGGTTGGTTCAGGTGCGCGATGCGGTGGTGCAGACCCGCTGTGAGGCTTGCGACGCTGAGATTGAAATTCCGTTAACAGATTGGAGAGCGATTCAATGATTCACATTGCCAAACCCTTGTTGGGGCAAGAAGAAAAAGAGGCTGTGTGGGCGGTGTTGGAATCGGGCATGCTGGCGCAAGGGCCGCGCGTGGCCGAATTTGAGGAAAAATTTGCCCGTTATTGCGGCGTGCGGCACGCTGTTGCCACTTCGTCGGGGACGACGGCATTGCATGTGGCCTTGTTGGCGCATCACATCGGGCCGGATGATGAGGTGATCACTACGCCGTTTACATTTATCGCTTCGGCCAACAGCGTTCGCTATGTGGGGGCCACGCCGGTTTTTGTGGATATTGACCCGATCACATTCAACATCAATCCGGCGGCGGTAGAGGCGGCGATCACCTCACGCACGCGGGCGATTATGCCGGTGCATCTCTTTGGCCTGTCTTGCGATATGGGCGCGTTGATGGACATTGCGCAGCGGCACAATCTGGTGGTCATCGAAGACGCCTGCCAGGCGCATGGGGCCGAGTTTCAAGGGCAGCGGGTGGGCAGTTTTGGCACCGGCTGCTTTTCGTTTTATCCCACCAAGAATATTACTACGGCCGAGGGCGGCATAATTACTACCAACGATGACGCGGTAGCCGATCAGGCTCGTTTGATCCGGCAGCACGGCATGCGCCGGCGATATTATCACGATGAAATGGGATACAATTTCAGGATGACCGACGTGCATGCAGCCATCGGCCTGGCGCAATTGCCCAAACTGGAAGGCTTTAATCGGGCGCGCATAGCCAACGCTGCGTATTTTAACGAATACCTCAAGGGCGTGGTTAAGCCGACAACGCCGACTGGCTATCGCCATGTCTTTCACCAATACACCCTGCGCGTTCCCGATGGGCAGCGCGATGCCATGTTGGCGCGTTTGCAAGAGCGGGGTGTGGGCTGTGGGGTGTACTATCCGGTGCCGGTGCATCGGCAGCGGATTTATGACGATGTGGCGTGCAGTTGCCCAGAGGCAGAAAAAGCCAGCGAGGAGGTGCTGTCGCTGCCGGTGCATCCGGGGTTGAGCCAGGCTGATTTGGAACAGATTGTCAAGGCGGTGAACGAATGACCAAAGCGGCGGTGATCGGCGTAGGGGCGATGGGGCATAATCACGCTCGGGTGTACAACGAGATAGCGCAGGTTGAGTTGGTGGGTGTCTCTGACCTGGATGGCAAGCGTGCGGCGGATGTGGCGCGCCTGTATGGGACGCAGGCTTTTACCGATTATCGAGATGTATTGCACATGGCGCAGCCGGATGTCGTTTCGGTGGCCGTGCCGACCCAGGGGCACTATCAGGTAGTGATGGATGCTTTGCAGGCTGGCTGTCATGTGCTGGTGGAAAAGCCTATCGCCGCGACGATTGAGGAAGGTCGGCAGATGATCGATCTGGCGGCCAGGCTGGGCCGGGTGTTGGCGGTGGGCCACATTGAGCGGTACAATCCGGCGGTGATCGAACTCAAGCGGCGGCTGGATGCCGGAGAATTGGGGATCATTTTCGAGATTCACGCCCGACGACTGGGGCCGTTTCCGGCGCGAGTGCGCGATGTGGGGGTGATCGTAGACCTGGCCCCGCACGATTTGGACATTATGCGTTATGTGACAGGCAAAGAAGTGATTCGCCTGTATGCCGAAACGGCGCACGAGATTCACACGGCGCACGAGGATATGTTTTCGGGGCTGCTGCGTTTTGAGGATGGCGTGCTGGGTGTGTTGGACATTAACTGGCTGACGCCGACCAAAATTCGCGAAGTGACCGTGACCGGACAGCGGGGCATGTTCCTGGCGAACCTGCTTACCCAAGACCTGTATTTTTATGAAAATGAACAGGCCAGCAGCAGCAGTTGGAATCATCTCAGTCTGTTGCGCGGCGTCAGTGAGGGGCAGATGGTGCGCCTGCGGATGAACCGCCGCGAACCGCTGCGGGCCGAACTGGAGGCCTTTGTATCGGCGGCACGCGGCGAGGGTGGCACAGTGGTCAGCGGGCAAGATGGGCTGGTGGTGTTAGCCCTGGCGCAGGCTCTGGTGCGGTCGGGACAGGAGCATTGCATCATTGGTGGAGAAGAGCTGAGATGAACGATTTGTACGAGCGCATCCAGACCAGGACGGCGTCTCTGGTGGTGATCGGCCTGGGTTATGTGGGGCTGCCGGTAGCAGCCAGTTTTGCGCGGGCGGGTTTTCAAGTCACCGGGCTGGATGTGGACGCGGCCAAAGTGGAGCGGATCAATGCTGGCATTTGCCCGATTGAGGGCATCGAGCCGGGCTTGCCTGAACTGCTGCAAGAGACGGTTGGAGCGGGACGGCTGAGCGCAACCACTGATTATGCGGTGTGTGAGCAGGCCGATATTGTCTTGATTGCAGTGGAAACGCCGATTGACAGCGTGCATCAGCCGCGCTATAGCGCGCTGCGGGCGGCTCTGCGCGATCTAGAGCCGCGCCTGCATAAGGGGGTGATGGTCATTGTCGAGTCTACCATCGCGCCCGGCACCATGGATCGCCTGGTCAAACCCACGCTAGAAGCGCACGGTCAGCGCAAGAGCGGGCGCGATTTTCACCTGGTGCATTGCCCAGAGCGGGTGATGCCGGGGCGATTGTTGCGCAATCTGGCGCAGATGAACCGGGTGGTGGGCGGCGATACGCCCGAAGCGACCCGACTGGCGCAGGCGTTTTATCGGCACATTGTGCAGGCCGATCTGGACGGAGCCAACTGTGTCGCGGCCGAACTGGTCAAAACCGCCGAGAATGCCTATCGCGATGTGCAGATTGCCTTTGCCAACGAGCTGGCTCTGATCTGCGAGCAGGTGGGGGCCGATGTGTGGCAGGTGCGCGATCTGGTGAACAAGAGCCCGGGTCGAAATGTGTTGTTTCCTGGCGCTGGCGTGGGCGGACATTGCATCCCCAAAGATCCCTGGCTGCTGGCCTATGGGGCCAAAGATGATATTGCCGCCAGGCTGATTCCGGCGGCGCGCGAGATCAATGACTATATGCCGTTGCACATGGCCGAGTTGACCCTGGATGCCTTGAACGAGATCGGCGTCGAGATTGAAGGCGCGCGCATTGCCGTGTTGGGTTATGCCTACCTGGAAAACAGCGATGACACGCGCAATTCGCCCAGCATCCCCCTGATCGGCCGGCTGGAAGAACTGGGCGCCGAGGTGTCGGTGCATGACCCGTATGTGCGTGCCTATCAGGGCAGCCTGGAAGAGCGGCTGCGCGGCTGCGATGCTCTGGTGATGATGGTGGCGCACGACGAGTATCGCGGGTTGAATCTGGCGCGGCTGCACGAGTTGATGGCGCATGCGGTGCTGGTAGATGGACGCAAGGTGTTCGAGCCGGACGAGGTGCGGGCGGCCGGATGGGTGTATCGAGGGGTGGGCCGAGGGTAAGGTCTGAACATAATCAAACTGGGCGTCCATGCCGAGCGCAACCGCGCTATCGCTACACTGTTGACGCAGTTGGGCTATATGAGTGCCATTGGCACCGGCGTGCCGCGTTTAATCATTGTCTTTCACGTCTGGCCTCTGGGCGTGAGTCCGAGTTCGAGTTGGCAGGCGAGGAACTGTGCGTGCGAACTTGGGCGCGTCCGTTCCCCCAGGTCCGGGTGAGTTGAGTGTGTTTTATGATGATGGACGGCGACACTGCAAAGGATGAATTTGATTATGCTGCCGGGCGCGCTAACGCAAGTTTTGCGCAACCAGAGCGCAAAACGCTCAAGCACTTGAAAAAAA
>CAYVBK010000066.1:0-23309 GCA_964449465.1 uncultured Anaerolineae bacterium | reverse complement strand
ACGATTGGTTTGATCGTCTCCAGGTGGGTGAGGCAGTGGTAGAACAACCATCGGTTGCGCTTCCGGCTGCGCCGGCGGTCGAGTTGCCGCCGCCGGTGGCGGGCATGCCGGCTTGGTTGAGCGACCTGGAAGCCGACATTGCGGCCGGGGTGGCTCCTGTGCCGGCGACACCGCCGGTGGCAGGCGAATATGCCTGGCTGGGCGTCTTGTCGCCGGAACTGGCTGCTGCGCCGCCGGAAATCCGGTCGGGTGAGATACCGCCGCTGGCCGATGAGACTGGTGCGTACGATTGGTTTGATCGTCTCCAGGTGGGTGAGGCAGTGGTAGAACAACCATCGGTCGAGTTGCCGCCGCCGGTGGCGGGCATGCCGGCTTGGTTGAGCGACCTGGAAGCCGACATTGCGGCCGGGGTGGCTCCTGTGCCGGCGACACCGCCGGTGGCAGGCGAATATGCCTGGCTGGGCGTCTTGTCGCCGGAACTGGCTGCTGCGCCGCCGGAAATCCGGTCGGGTGAGATACCGCCGCTGGCCGATGAGACTGGTGCGTACGATTGGTTTGATCGTCTCCAGGTGGGTGAGGCAGTGGTAGAACAACCATCGGTTGCGCTTCCGGCTGCGCCGGCGGTCGAGTTGCCGCCGCCGGTGGCGGGCATGTCGGCCTGGTTGAGCGACCTGGAAGCCGACATTGCGGCCGGGGTGGCTCCTGTGCCGGAGGTACAGCCAACCTGGGAAAAGTTGGTTGAGGAACCGATCATTGAACAAGTCGAGTTGCCGGATTGGTTGAGCGTTCTCGGACCTGAAAAGGCGGCGGCAACGGCTGTCGAACAAGTCGAGATTCAAGAGCCGTCCATTCAAGAGGCGCAGATTCCTGATTGGCTGAGTGAGTTAGGGGTGGTCTCTGAGCCGGCGGCGGAGGTACAGCCGGCGGCGGAGGTACCAGCATTGAGGCTGGTTGGGAAACTGGAAGAACCGGCTATTGAAGAGGCCGAGATACCCGATTGGTTGCGTGCCCTTGAACCTGAATCCATGGCTGGACGGCCCGAGCTTGCCGGGTTGTCGCTGCCTGCTGAACCCGAGTTGCCTGTCGAAGAAGTGGAAATTCCCGACTGGTTGAGCGCATTTCAAGCTACGGAACCGGGTGGCATAGTTGAAAAAGAGTTGCCATTGGGTGAAACGGTGCTTCAAGAGCCAACGATTCTTCAAGTGCAAGAACCGGCGATCCCCGACTGGCTGTCTGCTCTAGGGCAAGAATCGGCGGTTGGGCTGCCGTCCGAGTTGCCTGAGGTCGAAAAAGAAGCCCAGATTGAAGAGCCAGAATGGTTGGCGGCACTGCAAACCGAGCAGCCGCCGATCGTCGAGGTGATGGTGCAAGATATGCCCGAATGGTTAGGACAGCGGTATGAGCAGCCGTCGTCTCCCAAGCCGGATGTTTCGGCGACTGATGCGGTGACCGAGCTGGATGAACTGGATTGGCTGCAAGAGTTGGAGCAGATTGAGCCAGTGCAGGTCGAGATGCCGCCGGCCAGGCCGGTTGTGACGGCACCGCCGCCCCCTGTCACTCCTCGGCCTGTGGTGGTTGAGGCTCCGCCGGTGGCTGCGGTCACTGGGCCGGCGATACAGGTTCAGGCTCACCCCGAATGGAGTGATGCCGAATGGGAGGCCTATCTTGCGCAGGCTCGAGGCCGGCTTGGCCAGGACAATCCCGACGCTGCAACCGAGATGTATCAGCAGATGACACATGCACCGCAGTTGTTTGAGCAAGTGGTAGATGATTTGGAGCAAGCGGTGCAAGATTATCCCGATCATGCGGGCCTGTATCGCGTGCTGGGTGATGTGTACATGCAGGCCGGTCGGCTGTCTCTGGCGCTTCAGGCTTACAAAGCCTCTCTGGCCAGGCTGTGATGATTGATCTGACAATATCATAATGGATTTGAGACGTGGATTTTCATAGATAGAGTTATTTCAACTCTTGCCGATCCACGTCTTTTTTTGGGTGTGGCGATATGGCATTGGATCAAGTTGCTCAATTCAGTTTATTTGGCGGTGCCCCGGCCGAGGTGCAGCAGCAGGTTGCTGCATGGATGGTTTATCGCAAATTTTCGTCTGGGCAGATGGTGATTCTGGCCGGCGAGTCCTGCCCAAGTCTGTATCTGGTGGAACGGGGGGTTTTGCGCTGCTATGACATCTCTTGGGATGGGCGAGAACTGGTGCTTTTCTTTTTTGGGCCGGGCGATTGTTTTCTGCTTGGCCCTGCGCTTGACGGGCAGGCGGCCTGGTTGAGCGTGCAAGCTATGACCGATGTCTCTCTGTATGCTCTGGACAGAGATCGCCTGCGCTTTTTGGTTCAAACCTGCCCGGCGGTGGCGGTGAGTACGCTCGATTTGCTGGCGGCTCAGACGCGCCAGATGGGACATATTATTGATGGGCTGGCTTTTCATTCCGTGCGCACTCGCCTGGCCCGCTTTTTGCTTGCGCAAAGTGATGGTCGCTTGCCTCGCTATGCCTGGACTCAGAACGATATTGCGGCGCACATTGGCTCGGTGCGCGATGTGGTTGGGCGCAGTTTGAAAGAGATGGTTCAGGATGGCCTGCTCAAATATGAGCGCGGTCGGCTGATGATCCTGGATCGTCAGCGGTTGCAAGACGAAACCAGGCCCAAATTTGGGGTATGAAATGATGCGTAACAAACCGGAAAGTCTGTTTCTTGTTCTTGTGATCGTGCTGAGCGGATGGGTGGTTGCCTGCCAAAAGTTGACTGCCCCTGCTCCTGCGCCAACCGGTGTGACCGGTACGATGTATCTCGCTTTTCTGGCGCAGTGGGGGCAGGGGGCGGCCAATCGGGCTGTCTGGTCGGCTGATGAGCGGCTGATTGCCGTATCTTCTTCGATGGGGGTGTATTTGTATGACAGCACCACGCGAGAGATGGTGCGTTGGATATCTACAATGGGCTGGGAATCTGACCTGGCTTTTTCACTCGATAATCGGCTGGTGGGGACGGTGTCGGAGGATGGCCTGCGTTTGTGGCAAGTGGATAGCGGCGACCTGGAGCGACATTTAGAAGGGCGTAGCACGGCGATCCGTCGCGTCGCTTTTTCGCCGCTTGACTCGACCGGCGAGTATCTGGTGGCGGTTGGATCGCAGGGCGGCGGAGTGCGGTTGTGGAATGCCCGCACCGGAGTGCTGATCCGGTCTATGCCCGATGTGGATTCGGCGGTGACGGCACTGGTCTTTTCGTCCGACGGTCGTTGGCTTGCCGCAGGCAGCGAAAGCGGCGCCGTTTATGTGTGGCACATGGTTGATCGCGGGGGCGCGGTGCTTTTGACAGAACATCAGGACGCAATCACCGATCTGGCATTTTTGTCGGGTGGACAGGTGTTGATGTCTGGCTCGTGGGATGGCGATGTGCGTCTGTGGAATGTGGGAATGTGTGATCGGGCATGGGAAAATTGTGGCACGATCCTGTCCACCTGGAACAGCCAGATTCCACAGCCGGTTACGTCGCTGGATGTGGCTCAAACCGGCAATTTGGCGGCTGTCGGGATGATGGATGGCTCGATTCAGCTGTGGGGCAAGACCTGCATTGCCGATGCGGTGTGCTGGCATCTGGTTGATTCGATTGTGGGACATAGCGCGCTGGTGCAAAGCCTGGCTTTTTCACCCGATGGCGCAATGCTTGCTTCTGTGTCGCTCAATAGCGAGGCCTTGCTCTGGCAAGTCGCATGTCCTGATCAGACGGCCCAAGATGCGCGTTGTGTGCTAGAACTGATTGATTCTCTGGGCGAACATGCTACTTTTGTCAATGACATCGGTTGGGCGCAGAACCAGTTGGTGTGGGGCAGCGAAGATGGCGCAATGTGGTTGGGCGATGTGAGCGGCCCGACAGTGCAAGTCAAACAAGCGCACGCCGGCGCCGTGTTGGGGGTGGCGCTGTCGGCCGATGGGCAGATGGCGGCATCGGCGGGCAGCGATGGCATGATCCGACTGTGGCACGTTTCAAGTCAGCCAACGCTGGACCAAGAGATCAAGGCATCTACCTGGCCGATCAACGATGTGGCTCTGTCGCCTGAGGGAATGTGGGTGGCAGCGGTCTCGTGCGACAAGATGGCGCGGTTGTGGCATACTTCCGGTGGCGAACTGGCCTGGACCCTGCCTCACACCGACTGTGTGCGCAGTCTGGCCTTTTCCGCTGATGGGCAGACGCTGATCACCGGTGCGAATAATGGCCTGGTGCAACTCTGGTCGGTGGCCGACGGACTCAAACTGCGAGTGCTTAAAGGACATGTGGGCGCGGTGTGGAGTGTGGCCGTGTCACCGTCTGGCGACCTGATCGCTTCGGGTGGGGAAGACAAGACCGTGCGGCTGTGGTCGGCGAGTCGGGGCCAGGAGCGCCAGGTTTTTACCCGCCACACCGGCCGGGTGACTGCCATAGCCATTTCACCGGATGGCCGATGGCTGGCCTCGGCGGCGCAGGATCGCACCATCCTGCTGTGGGCGGTGGGCGGGGCCGCCACTCCGGTTCATACGATCAAATTGAGCAGCGCGGCCAACGGTCTGACCTTTTCGGCCGACGGCAAGATATTGGCAGCCGGATTGCAGGGTGGGGTCATTCAAATGTGGAGCCTGACCACATCGCCCTGACCGTGCTTATCCGCCGCCCAAAAAGTGGATCACCTGCACCTGATCTCCATCATAGACGGGGTGGGTGGCCCAGTCCTGGCGGCGAATCAACTCGCCGTTGACCAACACGTGCACCTGTGGTGCAGTAAAGCCGCATTTTTGCAGCAGCCGGGCGACGGTCATTTTCTCTTCCCACTCGATTGGGTCGCGACGGTTGACCAGGATCATGGCAAAATTCTCCGACAAACTGAGGGGCAGGGGCAAGCCCTGCCCCTACCGGGCAATGGTTTTCGGATCGAATCATGCAGTTTCGTTGGGCTATATATATTTTTCTACCACGCGCAGCACATCCGGCCAGTCAATCCCCAAATCTCGCAGTTTCTCCAGCGTTGGCACACCGTCTGCCGTCCAGCCGCGTCGGGCATAGACGGCATCGGTCAGGGTTTGATATTGCACCTCACGGTAACGGCGCAACGCCGCCACCTTGTCGGGTGTAGACATGGCGGCTACCTGAACTGCGTCCAATCCCACCTTGTCCACCAGTTGACGGTCGTAGCGCTCGCGGCGCGACTCGTATTCCTCGACTGTCACCGGTCCCATCGAGCGATAAGGTACCTGATCGTGTTGCCGCCGTCCTTTGCCCAGGCGGATGTTGAACACGCGCTGGAAATTATAGACTGCCTCAGACATACGGATCAGATCCTCTCCGCTTTGCACTGGGCGGCCGGTGATGCTGGCGAAAAATTCCACAAAATTGCGCACATGCTCCGGAACTTTGGCCGGCTCGTCGGTGAGGGCATTGTCGGCCGGCACCACATCGTTCCAGATCAGCTTGCACAGCCCGTTGAGGCCAAACCAGGTGCGCCACATGGGGAAATAGTGCAGCGCATTGGCCTTGTCTTCAAAAGTAGGAATCTGGTTGTTGACCTGGTCCATAAAAATCAGCCAGGCCTCATCGTGCTGTGGCCCTTTGAGCGTCAATCCATAGCCGCCCTGCATCGCCAGCGATTCTTTGGTGACATATTCGGAATATTCCAGCCCTTTGGATTCCATACCAATGTCATTGAGAAAGGCCGGGTCGGCACTGTACTGCTCGGCAAACATCGTTTTCATTCGCCGAATGCCCTGCCCGACCACCACGCCAAATCCTTCGCCGCGCCCCATCTGATGCAAGACATCCAATACGGCTTCAGCGTTGCCCCAGGTCAGGTCCAGCCCGGCGGTGCGTTCCAGGTTGAGGATGCCGTTTTCGTAACATTCCATCACAAAGGCCATCGCTGTGCCAAACGAGATGGTGTCAATGCCATAAGTGTCGCAGTAAAAATTGATCTCGACAATGGCATCAGGGTCAAAAATGCCCAGATTCGAGCCGCAGCCGGCTGCTGTTTCGTATTCGGGACCATCCACGCCGACCACCTGACCAGCATAGGGACCGGTGCGTAACTTGAAGCCGTCTACGGCGTGCGAGCAGGCCAGTGTGCAGCCGCGCCAGCAGCCATCGGGGATTTTCTGTGTAAATTTTTGCAGAAAAACGTCAAAACCGATTTGAGACGCCGCAGGATGCCCGCCATATTTGAAATTGCGCGTCGGCAGCAGGTCATAGTCGCTCATAATCTCGACCAGGTGAATGGTGCCCACCTGGCGCATGTGGTTTTGCTGTGGGTCCAGCTCGATGATTTCTTGATTGATCCGGCGGCCTACCCGCCGCACCCGTTCTGGATCGGCGGCCGCGTTGGGGTCTGCGCTGCGCATTTTGGCCTTGACCACCAGAGCGCGCAGCTTTTTGTCGCGGAAAATGGTGCCAAAACCGCCGCGCCCGGCCTGTTTGAAGCGTGGCCGGCCGCGTCGGGCATCGTACCAGCTAAAATTGAGACAGCCCATACGAGTGTGATCGGCGCCGCGCCCTGCCGACACCACCGAGATGTCAGCCCATTCGTCGGGTGAAGCGGCAAACAGCTCCATCAATTGCTGTCCAACCAGGTGGGTGTTGACCTCGGCAATGGGCGACTCGATGATTTGCACCGTTCCGGCCTCGCCGTCAATATAGATCACCATATCCTGATCGGCCTTGCCTTGAATTTCCAGGGCGTCCCAGCCGGCAAATTTGAGCAACGGGCCAAAATGCCCACCCACATTGCTGTCCATCACACTATCGGTGAGCGGCGAAATGCCGACTACCAGTGATTTGCCTGCGCCAGGGTGGACGGTGGTGCCGCCCAGCGGCCCGCAGGCGATATTGATCTCGTTTTCCGGGTCATTCCATTTTGTATCGTCTTGAACCGCATTCCACAGCCGCCACAGGCCAAAGCCGCGCCCGCCGATGAACACCTCTTTCATCTGATCGGTCACCGGGCGAGTCTCGATGGTGTTTTGGGACAGGTTGACATAGAGCGTCTGGCAGGTGTAGCCCTTTTCGATGGGTGAGCGGGTATAAGCATACTCGGTCAAAATGTTCATCTGGCCTCCTTATTTGCGGTTTACCTGTTTGTATGCATCTTGAATCCGTTCCAACGCTGCGACCAGGGTGTCGCGCGGGCAAGCAAAATTGAGGCGGCAGAATCCTTCACCACCCGGCCCGAACGAGGCGCCTTCATTCAAGCCGACTCGCGCATGTTCCAGCAAAAACTGCGCCGGCCGGTCGGTAATGGGGGTGCGGCGAAAATCCAGCCAGGCCAGATAAGTGCCTTCGGCCTGCACCATCTGTACACCCGGAAGATTTTCGTATACATACTGGCGTAACCAATCGCGGTTGGCCTGGAGATAGGTCAGGGCGTGTTCCAGCCAGGCCTGCCCATCGCGGTATGCGGCCAGCGCGGCGGTATAGCCCAGCAGGTTGACCCCCGACACGACGCCCTGACGGACTGCCAGAAAAGCAGCCTTGAGCGCGGGGTTTTGGATGATGGCAAAAGAACAGCCCAACCCGGGAATGTTGAACGTCTTGCTGGGCGCCATCAGGGTGATGGCGTTTTGTGCAATTTCAGGTGAAAGAGAGGCAATGGGGATATGCCGATGTCCTTCAAAGATCAGGTCGCAGTGGATTTCGTCGGAGCAAATCACCACATGGTGACGCAGGCATATCTCGGCTAGCTGTTCCAGTTCGGCTCGTTCATAGACTCGCCCGACCGGGTTGTGAGGGTTGCACAGGATGAACAGGCGGGTGCGTTCGTTGATTGCACCTTCAAATTCGTCAAAATCTATTTTGTATCGCCCATTGACCTGATGCACCTGAACCAATTGGCCTTCGCGGCAGGTATTGCGAGGGACACTGAGAAAGGGGTAATAGACAGGGGGTTGGATCAAAATGCCATCGCCGGGCTGCCCAATGGCATGAGCGGCCATATTGAACCCAACCACCACACCGGGCAAAAAGAGAATGTCAGGGCGGTCTACGGTCCAGCCGTATCGTTCATACAAACGTTGTTGAATGACCTGGTACAATTCGGGCTGCGGTTCGGCATAACCCAGGACGCCATGCGCCACGCGCTCTTGCAAAGCCTGGATGACCGGCTGGGGTGCGGCAAAGTCCATGTCGGCCACCCAAAGGGGCAGCACGTCGGGGTCATAGTGGTTCCACTTGATGCTGTCGGTGCCGCGTCGCTCGATACAGGAATCGAAATCACAGTTTATCACAGATATTCTCCATTGAATATTAAAAAGCCCTCGCCAAAACCTAAAGGTTGCGAGGGCCGCCCACTCGGGCTACAGGTGGCGAGGGTGAGATTTGAACTCACAACCAAGGGCTTATGAGTCCCCTGCTCTGCCGTTGAGCTACCTCGCCGAATGGAAATATTTTTTCCAGATTAACTGGAACTGAACAGGCCTTATTATACCCTGCTCCAGATTTTTGTCAAACTCGCCGAGGCCAGGCACGTGGGATGTGATTGCTCTGGATGGCGGATGGGTGTACAATGCGTTTCGGCATGGGGCTACCTTTTGTTCTGGGAGGAGGCGGCTTGTTGCCAGAGATAGCTCTATCGCACAAATCAGTCCGAATTGATCCGAATTTGATTAAAGGAGTGGCACATCGTATGAATTTGTTTGACCTTGAACTTGCGTTTACCGACACGTACCGCACACACCTGGACAAATCTCCTGCTCTGCGTGAGGCGCACTGCTTGCGTATACTTTACCCTGCGCTGCTGGGGCCGATTCAAGACGGCGACCTGTTTGCTGGGCGCATCCCGCGCTATCCGCTGGTGGGGCTGGGTACCGAAGATGCCTCTGGCGGGCCGGGCTACTACTGCCGCGCCGAACGGTTGCGGCAGGCATTCAGTGAAAACGGCCTTGATCCCGCCTATCGCCGACGTGTTGAGGATATGATAGCTTTTTGGGAAACCGAGACGACTATTGCCGGGCGACTGGTTACGATGTTGCCGCCCGATGTGCTGCAAGGCACGACCAACGCCATTGCCGAGATGGGTGGGCGGCTGGCCGGGCCACTTTTGAATTATGCCAAACTGGCCCAGGTTGGCCTGCCGGGGCTGCTCAGAGAGGTCGCAATGCACCGGGAGCGAGTGGTCGGTCTGGGCGGCGATGTAGAGATATATGATGCCATGCTGATGTCGCTGGATTTGCTGGCCGAGGTTTGCCGTTATTATGCCGCACAGGCACGCACACAGGCCGCACATGCCGATGCCGGGCGGCGCGTCGAGTTGCTCGATATGGCACACGTTTTGGAGCAGATTGCTGTTGAGCGGCCTTTAACCTATCGCGAGGCGATACAACTGGTGTGGCTCTATGCGCTCATGTCGTTTGTGGTCAACTATGGCCGGTTGGATGTGGCGCTGGGAGATTTTTACGCCCGCGATGTGGACGAGGGTCGCTTGAGCGAGGCCGATGCACTGCGGTTGACCCAATCGCTGTGGCGGTTGATGGCCGACCGCAAAATCGTTTTTAACAGCCGCGTCATTGTGGGCGGGATGGGCCGTCCGAATGAGGCCAATGCCGACCGTTTTGCGTTGCTGGCGATGGAGGCTACCCGCACTGTCGTCGAAATTGAGCCGCAGTTGACTTTGCGCTTTTATGAGGGGATGAATCCGGCATTGATGCAAAAGGCGCTCGATGTCATCGGCGAGGGGCGCACCTACCCGATGCTCTACAACGATGATGTCAATGTTCCAGCGGCGCAGTCGGCTTTTGGCGTCAGCCGCGCCGAAGCGGAGGCTTATCTGCCCTACGGCTGCGGTGAGTATGCCCTGGATGCCATCTCTATCGGCTCGCCCAACTGCTCGTTGAGCCTCTTGAAAGCGTTAGAGGCGACCCTGCATAACGGGCGCGATGCCCGCACTGGTGAGCTGCCTGGCCTGGCCCTGGGCGAATTGGGCGATTTTGCCACGTTTGATGATCTGTGGGAGGCCTACAAGCGGCAGGTCGAACACTATGCCTTGCTCCTGGGGCGGCGGCACGCGCTAGAGTATGTCGCTCAGCGCGAGTCGGCGGCGTATCTGTATGTGAGTATGCTCTATAACCACTGTATCGAGCGCGGCAAATCGGTTGTGGATGGCGGCGCACGCTATACTGGCGGCGTCATCGAGTCTTTTGGGCTGACCAACACTGCCGACAGCCTTACCTCCATCAAACGGTTGGTGTATGACGAAAAGCGGCTCACGCTCGACGAACTGCTGGCAGCACTCGACGCCAATTTTGTGGGCCACGAGCGTGTGCGCAAAATGCTGCTCGACGCGCCCAAATATGGCAATGATGATGAGGATGCCGACCGGATGGTGCAGGCAGTCAGCGACCATATGAGCCGATACATCCAAAGCCTGGCTCCACAGATCGGGCTGGACTATTTTCTCGTGGTCAATATCAACAATCACGCTAATGTCGGTCTGGGAAAATTGTGCGCTGCCTCTGCCGATGGGCGGCGTTCTGGCGAACCGCTGGCGAATGGCAACAATCCTACCGCCGGGCGTGATACGCGTGGGGTGACGGCTTTTCTCAACTCGATTGCCAAAATTGACCCTGGCGCGCATGCCGGTTACGTCCAAAATATGAAATTCAGCCGTTCGATGTTTAGCCAGGATCGCCGACAATTACGTGCATTGCTTGACACCTATTTTGCGCGTGGCGGCGCTCAGGCGATGATTACCGTCGTCGGGCGCGGCGACCTGGAAGCCGCGCTGCGCGAGCCGGAAAAATATCGCAACCTCATCGTGCGTGTCGGCGGCTTTAGCGCCCGCTTTGTTGAACTGGAACGCGATGTGCAGCAGGATTTGCTGAAACGGACGCTGTATTAACAAGGCGGCCATCTGCTATGACTACCGGCATTATTTTTGACATTCAACGCTGCTCGCTGCGCGATGGCCCCGGCGTGCGCACAACTGTGTTCCTCAAGGGGTGTCCCTTGCGCTGCCTGTGGTGCCACAATCCCGAGTCGGTCTCTTTTTCGCCGCAACTGTCGTTCGACCCCACCCGCTGCGCCGACTGTCTGGCTTGCGTCCGTGCCTGTTCTCACGGCGTGCAACAGCAACACAACGAGCGGCATGTACTCGACCGCGCCCGCTGCCAGGTGTGCGGTGGGTGTGTCGAGGTTTGTCTCAACGACGCGCTCAAGGTGGTGGGTGCGCGGTGGAGCGACGATGCCGTGCTGTGTCAGGTCGAGCGTGACGCTGACTATTACCGTCGCTCGGGCGGGGGGATGACGCTGTCAGGTGGCGAACCGCTGGCGCAGGTTGATTTTACCCTGGCCTTGCTGGAAGGGGCGCGGGCACGTGATATTCACACCTGCATCGAAACGAGCGGTTTTGCACCACAGAGCCACTATGCCCGCCTCTGGCCGCTGGTGGAACTGTTTTTGTTTGATTACAAGGCTACCGATCCCGCCGCACACCGGTTGCTGACCGGCGTCTCTAACGAATTGATTTTGGCTAATCTCGAATTTTTGTATCGCTGCGGCGCAAACATTGTGTTGCGTTGCCCCCTCGTGCCGGGGGTGAACGATACGGCGGAGCATCTCGCCGGAATTGCTGCGATTGCCGCTCGCTATCCGAGGCTGACAGGGATTGAGATTATGGCCTATCACGAGATGGGGCGCGAAAAGGGGCCTCGTGTGGGGCGCGAAGCGGCGTTGCCTGACCTCAAAAGTGCCGACGAGGAGACCCAAACGCGCTGGCTTGCCGCGCTGCGCGAATTGGGCTGTCACAGGGCAGTGATTGGATAGGGGCCTATCTGTCAAGACTTGGGTTGGTTAACTGGCAGGTTGAGCTGGCAGGTTGAGCTTGCCGAAACCCTGCCAAAACCAACGCTTTGCCGGGTCTTGAGGGAATGTTGTTTGGGGAGGCGAGTTGGCTATGGCCGGTCAGTTGCTTATGGGGATTGATGTGGGGACGTTTAGCTCCAAAGGCGTGCTTTGTACAGCCGCCGGCGAAATTCTGGCTCAACACCAGATCGAACACGGCCTGTCCATCCCGCGCCCTGGCTGGGCCGAGCACGACGCCGATGGGGTGTGGTGGAGCGATGTCTGTGCCATCTCGCGCGCCCTTTTGCACATCGTCCGGGTGACCGGGCAGGACGTGGCTGCTCTGGCCGTGAGCGCGCTTGGCGCCGACCTGGTGTCTTTGGACGCTCAAGGACGCGCCCTGCGCCCGGCCATTTTGTACGGCATTGACACCCGTTCTAACCGAGAGGTTGCCGACCTGAACGAACGGTTCGGCGCGGCCGAGATGGCCGCGTTGGCCGGCATGCCGCTGTCGACCCAGTCCATCGGCCCCAAGATATTGTGGCTGCGTCGCAACGAGTCGGATGTTTTTGCGCGGACGCGATATATCTGCACGGCCAGTTCGTTTCTCGTCTACCGGCTGTGCGGTGCCTATGTGATGGACATGCTCACCGCTGCGTTTTACAACCCCTTGTTCGACCTGCACAAGCTGGCCTGGAGCGACCAATATGCCGAGCCGATCCTCGGCAATGTGCCTCTGCCGCGACTGGCCTGGCCAGGCGAGGTGGTCGGTGCGGTTACGGCATCAGCGGCGCGCGAGACGGGCCTCTGCCCCGGCACGCCGGTGACGGCAGGCACCATAGACGTTTTCCCCGAAGCGGTCAGCGTGGGCACCCTCTATCCGGGCGATTTGATGATCGTCTATGGCACCACCACCTGCCTGGCTCTGGTGCTTGATGAGGCCATGTCTACCCAAACGATGTGGATTTCGCCTTTTGTGTTTCCGGGTCTCTATTGCCTGCTGGCCGGTATGGCCACCACCGGAGCCGTGACCCGCTGGTTTCGTGATCATTTTGCCCATCAGGAGATGGCCGCCGAAGCGTCCGGCGGAGCCAACGCCTATGCGGTCTTGACCACTGAAGCACAGGCTGTTCCGCCGGGCAGCGAGGGGCTGGTGGTTTTGCCGTATTTTAGCGGTGAGCGCACGCCGCTGAACGATCCAGACGCACGTGGAGTTATTGCCGGTCTGAGCCTGGCACATGGACGGGGACATATTTACCGAGCCATTTTGGAAGCGACGGCCTATGGCGTGCGGCACAATCTGGAGGCGATGCGCGCCGGCGGGGCCAGTCCTCGGCGGGCCATTGCGGCGGGAGGCGGGGCCAAAAGCGATCTGCTGGTGCAAATTGTGTCCGATGTGACCGGAATCGAACAAGAGTTGCCGGCGCAAACCGTCGGTGCGGCGTATGGCGATGCCTTTTTGGCGGGCTGGGCGGCTGGCCTGGTGTCTCTCGCTACGTTTGAATCGCAATGGGTGCGCATCGGTCGCCGCTTTACGCCCGACCTACGCCGCCACGAGCAGTATCGGCCCTATTATGAAATTTACCGCAGTCTGTATCCTCATACGATACAGGATGTACACGCGTTGGCGCGGCTGGGCCAGGCAACTGACCAGACCTTGGAGCGTGCTGAAAAACCCTCTCACCACCAAGACACAAAGGACACCAAGCATTTCTAAAAACGCAAAGTATTGCAAACCTTGGTGTTCTCGGTGTCCTTTGTGGTAAAAATAGACTTTTTCAGCGGCCTCCTCGCAGGTTTTTTCTTGACAGTGACTCAGCCCAATGGTTCTTGCGCCGGTTGTTCTGCCGGGGCCGGAGGCGGGGTCTGCATCCAAAAGGTCAACACCAGAGCGATGACCACGACCACGACGCCGGCCAGGAATGTGGACTGGGAGCCGATGGCCTTCCACAGCAGGCCCCCCGTGACCGGCACCACCACCGCGGCAATGTGGTTGATCGTCTGACCCAGAGACACGTTGGGGGTAATCTCGTCGGGGCTGAGGGCGATCTTTTGAAAATAGGACTCGATGGCAAAAGTAAAGCCCATCGAGAGGCGGTCCACGATAAACATAGCCAGCAGCAAGATCACTGCCGGAGTGAGGGTCATTGGGGGAATCAACTTCCAGCTTCCCAGGTTGATGGCGGGGATGGTATATTCGGGGGTTTGCAGCGCCGTCACAGCGGGGATAAAGGCATAGACGAGAAAAGCCAGGATGAGCAAGGTATAGTTAAATATCAAGACGCGCTTTTCTCCAAAGCGAGCCACGACGCTGCCAAAAGCCTGGTTGGTATAGGTGGCCAGCAGGCTGTTCAGCAAAAAGATGGCCGTGATCATCTGCGCATTGACTCTGAGATCGCTGACCAGCAAAAAGATGGCAAAGGTGGTTGAAATGTGACGACGGCTGCCCATCAAAAACTGCAAGGCATAATAAAGCCAGTAGCGGCGGCGCAGCTTGACCCGCCGCCGCCGTTGTTCATTTCGCATGGGCTGCTGTTGAAAGGGCAGCATGATCAGGCCGCCTACTACTACACTGATGCCCAGCGCCAGAAACAGCGAGCGGTAGCCAAATGTACCCAGTGTGCCGAAAATGATGGCCGTGCTGATCAGCGAGGCCACGGCGCCCAGGCTGTTCATTCGCCCCAATGCTTTGGGGCCGTCTTGGGTTTTGACCAGCATCAGCAGGGCGGCAGCGTTGCTGGAAGCAAAAAAGTGAAAACCAAAGCTCATCAGCAACGTGACCAGGTTCAGGTCCCAAAAATGTCTGGTAAAGGCGGTGAGAATGACGCCGATGCCCATCACGATCATAAAGATGCCGGAAATGCGCATCTCGGACAGAAATAGAGCCATAAAACCAACGACAAACCCCAGCAGGCCGGGAATCTCGCGGATGGACTGGATCCAGCCCATCTGGTCGGCGCGGATGCCGATCTCTTCAACGGCAAAGTTGTTAAAGATGGGCTCCCACAGTCCAAAGCCCAGGGTCATAAAAAAGTTGGTGATAAAGATGACAATGATGGCGCGATGAATTTTTTGCATAACAACTCCCGGTGCTAAATAGTTTGAGCCTGCCATCGTCCCTGACGAAATCGCCATATCATCATAGTGGCCATGGCGATCCAGGTGGCAATCAAGGCCAGCCAGATGCCGTTGAGCTGCAAGTCGGTCCACTGCGACAGCGCAAAGGCCAGCGGCAGTTCGATCAGCCAGACGGCGATCAGGTTGAACATCATCGGCGAAACTGTGTCGCCGGCGCCGCCCAGGGCCGCGTCGAACACCCAGACCAGGCATTGGATCACATAGCCCATGCCCAGCACGCGGATGGCCTGACGGCCCAGATCAATGGTTTCCATGTCGTTGCTAAAGGCCGACATGGCCGGCCCGGCCCAGATGATCAGCAGGCCATACACCACCACGCTCACGCCGACAGTATACCAGGCGATAGATTGAACGAACCTTCGGGCGCGGTCGGGCTGCCTGGCCCCCAGATTTTGCCCCACCAGCGCCGGAGCGGCTCGCGACAGTCCCATGCCCGGCACAGAACCCATGTTGAAAATGCGTTGGCCGATCACCCAGGCCGACAGCGCCGACGGGCCATAGGACGATACCAGGCGCATCAAGATGGACACAGCCAGGTTGGGCATACCGCGCTGCACCACAGCCGGCAGCGAAATGCGCACGATGCGTTTGATGATGCCCCAATCCAGCCGCAGGTGATGGATGTCCAGCCGAATGGCAGCGCGGCCCGACAACAGCACAATCAATCCCCACAGCGCGCCGGCGGTGTGCGCCAGCACCATAGCCAGCGATGCCCCCTCGATGCCCCACCAGCGCACCATCAACGGCTCAAACAGCACCAGCGCGGCGGCCGTGATAAAGGTCATGTTGAGCATTACTTTGGATTCTCCCGCAGCGTTGAGCATCCCGCCGATGCTGGGCACCAGTTCCATAGCGATCAGCCCGCTAAAGAGGATGCGGGCATAACGCACGGCAAACGGCAGCACATCGGCATCGGCGCCAGCCAGTTGCATCAGGGGGCGGGCAAAGCAAAAACCGATCAGCCCCAGACTGCCTGCCGCAAAGATCATCAGCAAGATGCCTTGCAATACGGCCAGGTTGGCCCGGTCGCGCTCGCCGGCGCCGACATAGCGGGCCACTATGGCGCCGCTGCCCAGGCTGAGGGCCATCAAGACGCTGATCATGGTGATGCGCACCGAGGTGGCCAGCCCGGCGGCAGCAGGCCCCTCGCGCCCCAACTGTCCCAACCAGATGGCGTCATAGAGGCCAGGCACCTGGAACAAGGCCTGGTTGAGGATGTTGGGCCAGGACATCATCCAAATCGCTCGCGGCATAGGACCGTGAGTGATGACGCTGGACGGTGCTAAATGTGCTTTTTCGTTCATGTTGGGTTGCCTGAGTTGGGAGATGAGGGCGCAGTGGCCTGTTCGAGTTGGGTTAACAAAAGCATGGCCTCTGAGGCCGTGGCGCCGCAAAAGGCCGGTTCTGGCTCAAAGCGTGAGCAAACCAGGGGGCGTTCGGGGCGACCGAACAGACGGCAACGGCCATCGGTGGTCAGGTGAACGCAGCGCACCCCGGCCGGTTTGCCGTGGGGCATGCCGGGGATGGGGGAAGAAATGGATATGGCAATGCAGCAGGCGCCACAGCCTACACGACAGTCCATTGGCACAGTCTCCGGGCATATCTACGAGGCGGAAGCTATTTTCAGAATAGTCGTCTATAAAAAACCGACAGATTGACACAATTTGCGCCGCTGTTCTGTCGCGGCGCTGTTCTGGCGGTACAGCCTTGTGCCAATCTGTCGGGTCTCGAATCGCGAGCCAGGCTGTTGTCTGGTCAGGCAAGAGCCGGCCTGGTTCCTATCTGGTTGCCGGGTTCAGACGGCCGATGAACCGCAAAATCACCAGGGCGGCATACAGGGCGTCATCTCCGCCCATCGCCCGGAAAAAGTAATGTCCCCAGTGGTCGCCGCCCAGGATGGCACCATGTTCCAAAAAATCTCGCTTGAGTTCCGACGAGATGACATGTACCGGTGTGGGGATGCCGCCCAGTTTGCGCACTTCATGTTCGACAAACGGTGAAAAAGAATCGTCGTACATGACCCGGCTGCCCGGCTGATAGACGATCAGAGCGCGCGCCAGCAGAATCAGGGCATGTTCGGGCTTGAGGGTGTGGCCGGCCTGGTCTACAAACAAGACCTGGTCGCCATCGGCATCAAAGGCGATGCCCAGATGGGCCTGATGTTCCAGTACCAACTGGCGCAGAATGGCCTGGTTTTCGGGCAGGGCCGGGTTGGGGGCGATCAAGGTATCCGATTCAAAGGTACGCTCAACAACCTGATAGCCCAAAGATCGCAGCACGGCAACGGCGACCTGGTGCATACTGCCATTGCCGGCATCCACCACCACGCGCAGCGGGTCAGCCGGCACGAAACGGGCCACCAGAAAAGAGATATAGGGGCCGAGTGTGTCCTGGATGTGTTGCTGCCCTGATCCGCTGGCAAATGGCCCCTGATGGCTGACCATCTCTTGTAGCTCGCGGATTTCGGTAGCAGTGGTGGGGAGTTTGCCCAGGGTGATTTTGAAACCGTTTTCTTCGATGGGACGGTGAGAGGCCGTCACCATCACTGCGCCGTCGGCCCAAAAGCGGTCTTTGGCAAAGGACAGAGCCGGAGTGGGCAAAGTGCCGACATCATAGACTTCGCAGCCGGTTTTGAGCAGGCCGTCAACCAGGGCTTGTTTGAGCGCGGGCGTGCTGGGGCGGGTGTCGCCGCCAACGACCATCCGGCCTCCGGCCATGCGCGTACCGATGGCCTGGCCCAGTGTCTCGGCCACCGGCTCGGTGATGTCGCGGCCATAAATGCCGCAAATTGTGTTGGGTTCGTTCCATTCATCAGGCCACATTGTGTTGCCCCCTTGCGCAGACCCGGTTGATTCATGCGGGTTCATTATAATAGAGATGGATAGGACTGTCAATCTGTCTGATGAATGTGCGAGTCCATCTCGATTTTTTTGCTGTTTCAGGTATAATGGCCGTGTTGGGTCTTGTTGATTACCGGCTCGCTGGTAGCAGCGCTCTGGCGGCCAGGTATTGTAAAAGGAGAGGAAGCGATGTCTTTTCAAGATGGTTGGGCGGCGATCAACCTGGAAATGCCCCCGCGCATTCCGCGCACCGAGTATTCGATTGAGGGACATTGGGATTTGCTCAAAACAGTCACCGGCATAGATGTCGGTTTGGACAGTCCGACCGGGGTCAAGCGGCAGGCGCAGCAGATGTTCTTTCGCCTGTGGAATTATGATTTTTTCTGGAGCACCCTGATCGGCAATGATGAGTTGGGCCCATATCAATCGGATATGGGGCATGCCGAATATGCCGCCGGCGGCATAGACCGGCGCGACCATGTGTATACCTTGTATGACGATCCTGAGGATGTGCTGAATTTCGACCCGCTGGAGCGGCTGCCTGCCGCAGATCGTACATCGTTGATTGCCCGATTCGAGGCGCACTATCAGGCCAACTGCGCTGCCCATCCTGATGGGGTCAATATGACCGGCGTCTATATCAGCTTGGTTTCAGGATTGATCGCCTTGTTTGGTTGGGATATGCTGCTGTTGGCCGCCGGTACGGACGCAAAGCGATTTGGCGAGCTGACGCATCGCTATGGCACGTGGATGCAGTCGTATTTTGAAGCGATGGCTGAATCAAATGTGCCTATTTTTATGATGCACGATGACATGGTATGGGCTTCTGGCCCCATTTTCAGGCCGGCCTGGTATCGCGAGTATGTGTTTTCGCAGTACAAAAAATACCTGACCCCGCTGCGCGACAGTGGGAAAAAGGTTATTTTCACTTCGGACGGCGATTTTACCATGTTCATTGATGACATGGTCGGCGTTGGCGTGCATGGTTTTGTGCTGGAGCCGATGACCAGCCTGGAGTACCTGGTGGAGCGATACGGCCAGACACATGTGATCATTGGCAATGCCGATACGCGCATTTTGCTGAATGGCAGTCGGGCCGACGTTCGCGCCGAAGTGGAGCGGTGCATGTCGCTGGGGCGCGGCTGTGCGGGCTTTTTTATGGCAGTGGGCAATCATATTCCTGCGAATACACCTATCGAAAACGCGCTTTATTATAATCAGGTTTACACTGAATTGTGTCGGCGATAAAAAAAGAGGTTTGGCAAACTGCCAAACCTCTTTTTTGCTGAGAGAGGTTGGGTTTAGCGGATGGCGAATGTCACCTGCACCTGAGTGCTGAATGTGAGCTCGCCGGGCATCACCCCGCCGCCGCCCATTCCATAAGCGCCGCGTTCATAGGCGACCGGAAAAGCCGAGCCACCCACCACTTCGCTGACCACCAGGACCTGGTCGAGGGTGACGCCGGTCAGCCGGGCCAACTCTTGGGCGCGGGCTTTGGCATCCGAGATGGCCTTTTCGCGGGCTTCGCTCTGCCACTTTTGGGTGTCCGAGACGGTCAGGCTGACGCCGTAGACCTGGTTGGCTCCGGCGGCAATGGCCGCATCCAGCACGTCGCCTACTTTGTTAATGTCGCGCAGGGTGACCTGGAGGGTGTTCGAGACGCGATAGACACCCTGTCCTTCGCCTTTCCCTTCGCCGGTCGGCGCGTACGGGTCGCGCTCATAGTAAATGCTGTAATTCGATGTTTGAATATCCTTGTCGGCGATGCCAAAGCTCTTGAGAGCGGCCAGAACGGCCACAATTTGCTGGTCAACCTGGGCTTTGGCTTCGGCTACCGTGCTTTTGGCAATATCTACGCCGATGTTGATTTGAGCCACATCGGGCACCAACTTGATTTCTCCGCTGCCGACTACGGTGATCGAGCGCACAGGCTCTGACACGACGGTTTGCGGTGCGGTTTGCGGCGCGGCCTTGGCGGTAGTGCAGGCGGCCAGGGCCAAAAGCAGCGCGGCGGTGATCAAAAGGTGTTTCCACGAAACTCGGTTAAACATTTTTTACTCTCCTTGTGTATTAAAATAGTGGGGCTTGCCCCCGAACTTGGATACAAGACGCCCGACCGAGAAAAAAAGTTCCGCCGCAAATGAAACGAGCCAGGTTGTTATTCGACCTGGCTCGTTTGGCATTTTGTCTGGTTTCTGGGTTTATTGAGGTTCGATGATCCAGGAGCGGCCGACCAGCGGCAAATAGATCGAGTAGAACCGCGTGATGGCGTTGACCTGCACCGGTGCGTGGATGGTGCGTCGCCCGGCGGTGTCAATGTCTAGCAGCCAGTAGGTGTAGCGGATTTCGGGCTGGATGGTGCGGTCATTCCAGGTGTACGAGGCTCCGCCGCCGCGTCCATACCCGGCCGCTGGCACAAAAACGATCTCGACTGCATCCTGGATGTTGTCGGTGCTGCTGCGCAGCAGGGCAAAGCCATAGTGGTCTATTTCGACGGCGGTGGCCCATTCGAGCAGCACAGCGCCGGGCTGCGGCGTGGCTCGCCAGTACAGCAGGTCTACGGCAGTCGGCACATCAATGACGACCACACGATCATCATCTCTTTGCGCCGGGTTGTCATAGACATCTTGTACGTCCGAAACGATGGCCGTGTTGGTGATCGGTTCGGTGATGTCCTGGACGATCAAAAAGACGGTGGTGATGACGATGGCCTGACCGGGCTGCAAGTTGCGTCCAAAGCCGTTGGGTGGCGGCGCGGTCAGATCATACCAGGTGATCAGGCCATCATCGTTTGGATCGTCGGGCATCGGCTCGGCCCACACGAACGAGATAAAGGTCGGATCATACTGGTCTACCATCGGCAGCACGTCAATGGTGCTGATGCCGATATTGGTGATGGTGATAGTAAAGGTGATATAGTGCGGCGCCCAGAATCCGCGATCCACCTGCACCAGTTGCTTGTTGATGGTCACGGCCGGGTCCTGGATGCTGATGGTGGCATCGTCGGTGTCGGTGATCACCCCGCCGGGGTGTTCGCCGGCGGTCAAGGCCACGTTGCGATAGATGCCGGTGATGCCCGGCGTCGCCGTGACGCCAAAGGTGACGGTGATACTGGCGCCCGATGCCAACGGTCCCAGGTTCAGCCAGACCAGCGTCTGCCCGGAGATGATGTCCGGCTCATAGGGCGAGGCCGATCCGGGCGTATAGTTCAGATCGGGAGGCAGCGTGTCGGTCAGCACCAGCGGATCCAGGGTGACATAACCAGTGTTGGTGATGCGGATGGTATAGGTAAAGGGCATGTTGGATACGGCGCGTCCTGCGCTGACCGACTTGACCAGTTGCAGACCAGCCTCGGTGAACCCAAAATCGCAGGTAAAGTTGACATTGTCGTCGTCGAGGATGCCACTATAGTTGGACTCGTCCTCGCCGGTGCGCTCCGAGTTGGGCGTCAGGATGAACAGGGTGCTGGTGATGCCGGTGACGGCCAGGGCGGGTTCGTCCACGCCGTTCTCGTCCAGGTCGTGATCGGACGTTTCGTCGTTGCCGTTGCCGAGCGAAGAGACATAGCCGAACAGCGGGCCGCCGGGCTGGAACTGGCTGGGTGGGATGTGCACCTTGTAGGTATCCGGCACCAGGTTGTCAAACTCGTATTGGCCGGTGATGTTGGTGGTGGTGGTCAGGATGGGCGTGTCCACGCCGATGACCTGGCCCTGGCGGTAGAGTTCCAGGAGCACGCCCGGCACACCGGGTTCTGTGCCGTCCTGGATGCCGTTGTTGGGCGTTCCGCCGCCCACGCCGGTATCGAACCAGACGACGTTGCCCAGGGCCACCAGTTCGACAAACCCAAAATCGCAGGTAAAGTTGACATTGTCGTCGTCAAGGATGCCACTATAGTTGGACTCGTCCTCGCCGGTGCGCTCCGAGTTGGGCGTCAGGATGAACAGGGTGCTGGTGATGCCGGTGACGGCCAGGGCGGGTTCGTCCACGCCGTTCTCGTCCAGGTCGTGATCGGACGTTTCGTCGTTGCCGTTGCCGAGCGAAGAGACATAGCCGAACAGCGGGCCGCCGGGCTGGAACTGGCTGGGTGGGATATGCACCTTGTAGGTATCCGGCACCAGGTTGTCGAACTGGTATTGCCCGGTGATGTTGGTGGTGGTGGTCAGGATGGGCGTGTCCACGCCGATGACCTGGCCCTGGCGGTAGAGTTCCAGGATCACGCCCGGCACACCGGGTTCTGTGCCGTCCTGGATGCCGTTGTTGGGCGTTCCGCCGCCCACGCCGGTGTCGAACCAGACCAGGTTGCCCAGGGCCACGCCCTCGACAAACCCAAAATCGCAGGTAAAGTTGACATTGTCGTCGTCGAGGATGCCGCTATAGTTGGACTCGTCCTCGCCGGTGCGCTCCGAGTTGGGCGTCAGGACAAACAGGGTGCTGGTGATGCCGGTGACGGCCAGGGCGGGTTCGTCCACGCCGTTCTCGTCCAGGTCGTGATCGGACGTTTCGTCGTTGCCGTTGCCGAGCGAAGAGACATAGCCGAACAGCGGGCCGCCGGGCTGGAACTGGCTGGGTGGGATATGCACCTTGTAGGTATCCGGCACCAGGTTGTCGAACTGGTATTGCCCGGTGATGTTGGTGGTGGTGGTCAGGATGGGTGCGTCCACGCCGATGACCTGGCCCTGGCGGTAGAGTTCCAGTAGCACGCCCGGCACGCCGGGTTCTGTGCCGTCCTGGATGCCGTTGTTGGGCGTTCCGCCGCCCACGCCGGTGTCGAACCAGACCAGGTTGCCCAGGGCCACGCCCTCGACAAACCCAAAATCGCAGGTAAAGTTGACATTGTCGTCGTCGAGGATGCCACTATAGTTGGACTCGTCCTCGCCGGTGCGCTCCGAGTTGGGCGTCAGGATGAACAGGGTGCTGGTGATGCCGGTGACGGCCAGGGCGGGTTCGTCCATGCCGTTCTCGTCCAGGTCGTGATCGGACGTTTCGTCGTTGCCGTGGCCGAGCGAAGAGACATAGCCGAACAGCGGGCCGCCGGGCTGGAACTGGCTGGGCGGGATATGCACCTTGTAGGTATCCGGCACCAGGTTGTCGAACTGGTATTGCCCGGTGATGTTGGTGGTGGTGGTCAGGATGGGTGCGTCCACGCCGATGACCTGGCCCTGGCGGTAGAGTTCCAGGAGCACGCCCGGCACACCGGGTTCTGTGCCGTCCTGGATGCCGTTGTTGGGCGTTCCGCCGCCCACGCCGGTATCGAACCAGACGACGTTGCCCAGGGCCACCAGTTCGACAAACCCAAAATCGCAGGTAAAGTTGACATTGTCGTCGTCGAGGATACCGCTATAGTTGGACTCATCCTCGCCAGTGCGCTCCGAGTTGGGCGCCAGGACAAACAGGGTGCTGGTGATGCCGGTGACGGCCAGGGCGGGTTCGTCCACGCCGTTCTCGTCCAGGTCGTGATCGGACGTTTCGTCGTTGCCGTTGCCGAGCGAAGAGACATAGCCGAACAGCGGGCCGCCGGGCTGGAACTGGCTGGGC
>CAYVBK010000065.1:0-24201 GCA_964449465.1 uncultured Anaerolineae bacterium | reverse complement strand
TCCCCGGCAAGCTGAGGGAGCCTCTTGTCGGATTCCCGAACTTGTTCGGGGGCTGACCTGATTACTCTGCCGCCAGTCCCAATGAGCAAATGATCCTTGCCTCTGCCTCCACGTGCTCTCCCTCTTCGGCGATCAGGCTCAAGCGGTTTTCGTCGCGCAGGGCGACTACCAGCCGGGCCAAGTCTTCGTCGGAGATAGCCGCTTTGATCTGGCGGTTGAGCGAGTCTTTGGCCGCTTCGCGCAGCGGGTAGCGGTACAGGTCGTCAATGGCCCGCGCCAGATCATCGCCAGCGAACAGGGGCGCGCTGGCCCGCAGCCGCTCGAAATACGCCTTGAGTCGTGTATAGGTCTTGTAACGTGCTCCCGATGATCGCCCCAACTGCCCGCCGGCGGTGCGCATCTCACGGGTCATCTGCTCCACTGCCCGGCTCACCAGTTCGTGATGCTGCGGGTGGTGCGGCAAAGCCGGCGTGTTGGACGTACACGCCGCAGCGCGCAGCACAGCCAATTGCGATTGGGTCACACTGCGCCCCTGCTCGTCTACCCAGGCCAGTGCATCGGTGTCATCGGCCGTTTTCATATACACCAGCACCCCCTCTTGCCCCTCCCAACCGCCTTCCTGGCGGGCGGCTTTGGTCGAAAGGACTACGTCCGGCATAGCGGCGATTTTGGCTTCTAATGACGGGTCAGCTTGCACGGCGTCGCGCCAGATCTGGTAGGCAAATGAAGCCAGGTCAACCTCGCTGTCCGGCTCGTCGTCCAGAATGCCCGACTTTTCAGTGTACAGGTCGCGAAGCTGCTGCGCGGTGCGTTCGTCCTCGAAAAACTGCTCATCGGTGCCGATGACTTCGCCGTTCTCCTGCAGCCGCTGGCGCACCCGGGCGCGCAGGCGGATGATCTCTTCCACGCCGTCGGCGGGCAAAAAGGAATAGCACTGGATTGCGGCCGCCTTTTGGCCGATGCGGTCCACCCGCCCGGCCCGCTGCACCAGGCGGATGATCGCCCAGGGCAGGTCATAGTTGACGACGATATGGGCATCCTGGAGGTTTTGACCTTCACTCAGCACGTCGGTAGCGACCAACACGCGCAGCTGCTGGTCGGTCGCAAAGGATTTGTCGTTACTGACCGGGCTGAACCGCCAGGCCAGAGCGGTGGGGTTTTCCGAATGTCCGGTGGCTCCGGCGATGGCCGCCACGCCGCGCCGCCCAAGTTCCGACTTGAGATAATGCACCGTATCGGCAAACTGGGTAAAAATCAATATCTTTTCACCGCCGTGATCGCGGCTGATCAGTCGGTGCAGCCGCGCCAGCTTGAGGTCACGCTCCGCGTCCCAGCCGCCGCTCAACTGCAGTATAGCCAGCAGTTGGCCGGCATCCTGGCGCAGATGTTCAGCCAGAACCGGCGTGAACAGGGTAGAACGTAACCAGGTAAACCGCTGCCGGTAGCGATCCCGGTATACCTGGTACACCTGTTGGGCGCGCTGTCGATAGGCCTGTGTCGTAAACGAACTGGCTGAGGCCTCTCCTTCCGGCCCAGCAATGCCTTGCACATCGCTGACATCCGGCTCGTCCTCGTTCATCTCCAGCCCGGTCTGTGCCAACTCACCGTCTTCATCCTCGTTGCCCGGATCCAGCATCTCGGCATCTTGCGTGCCCAGCGGCAGCGGCAGGCCGTGTTCCAGGGCGTACAGAAACACGTGGTTGCGCAGCACGTGGCGGTCCAGCGATTGGATGAACGCCTGCCCGCTGCTTTCCAGCCGCTTGAACAGGTTGGTGCGGCAGTAACCGATCAGCCGTTTGCCGGCCCGCCCCAGCGAGGCCAGCATGCGCTTTTCCTCGGCGGTCACTGACCGCGCATTCGCCGACCGTTCAGCGTGGCCCGCCAAATAGTTGCCCAGGCCGTAGCGGGGCAAGCGCAGCCCGCCAATCGCCTCCACGACCTCGTCCGAGTACAACCGGGCGTAGGGGTCAGCCGATCCGCGCCGGTCAATCCTCACCTTGAGGGTGCGCGGCACACGGGCAGGGAAATAGGACTGGCTGCCATCTTCCAGTCGCAGGAATTTGCGTCCGGTGGCCGGGTCGGTCTCGGCATAGTGGGCCTGGATGAAACTGCGCGTGCGCCGCACCATGTACAGGCGCATCAACTCGCGCCAGTCGTCGGCAAAGGGGCTCTTTTCAAAGGCGGTCAGCGTATTGGGCAGCGTCTGGTAGCGGACAAACTCGGCCTCGCCCACCTCGCGTAGCAGCCGCTCAGGGCGAACGCCCAGGTCCAGGTCTTCGGGGACGAACAGGCGAAGCTGCGCCGACAGGTCGAGATAACTCTTGTTGTACGGCGTGGCTGTGAGCAAGATGCAGCGGCTGTCGCTCTGATCAATATATTCCTTGATCGCCCGGTAACGCTTGCCCTCGCGGTTGCGCAGGTTGTGGCTTTCGTCGAGGATCACCAGCCGGAAACGGGCCGGCACGTCGGGCAGGTCGCGGATCGCCTTGCTGATCGACATCACTTTGGCGCGCAGGCCGTACTCGTCCACATAGCTTTGCCACATCGAGGTCAGGTTCTTGGGGCAGATGATCAAGGTGCTCACGCCGGTGTCTTCTTCGACGATCCGCGCCAGGGCGGTGGCCATCAAGGTTTTGCCCAATCCCACCACATCGCCGATCAACACTCCGCCGCGCCGGTTGAGGTGATGGGCAGCGATCTTGACCGCCGCAGCTTGAAAGTCGAACAACCTGCTGCGAAACTCGGTCGGCAGGGTGAACTCGCTCACCCCGGCGCGCGCCTCTTGAGCCAGGTGATAGGCCATCTTGAGGTAGATGTGATACGGCGTGGGTTGGTTGATGGCCCAACTCTCTTGCAGCACCTGAATCAACTCTTGAGAAATGTCCAGGCAAAAGCGGTCGCTCCAGCGCTCCTCGAACCAGCGCGCCAGCTTGCAGCAGGCGTCTTGGTCGAGTACATCCACGTTCAGTTCGCCCTGGTAGGACAGGCCAGCCAGGGTGAGGTTGCTGCTGCCCAGGTAGCCAGAGATGGGGTTATTATAGTCGTCGCGGAACAGCAGGTACAGCTTGGCGTGAAGGGTGTGGCGGAGGAACAGCTTGACGATCACCTGTCTGTTTTGGAGTTGTTGCGCCAATTGGCGCAGCCCAGTCTCGTCTTGACTGGTTGGCGCGCCCTGCATCAACTGGCGACGAAATTCGAGGGCCAGGCGGCGTTTGAGACGCGCCGCTTGTGAGTTGTCCATCCCCTGGTCGGCAGCGTTTAGGCTCAAGGCCTGCCGCAGTTCGTCTTGCGGAGTGCTGTGCATGCCCACCAGCAGGCGCACACAGCGGCCCTCACCACCCGGCCACGCCTCGATGGATGACCCCAACTGCTTCCAGCCGCGCAGGTTGAAATAGCCCACGCACAGATCGGCGCGCTCAGAAACAGCCAGGGTTTGGATCAGAGCGGGCAGCAGGTGCTGTTCGATGTTGTCAAAAATGCGCGGCATAGAATGGCTCCTTAGATTTGTCAGACAGCCGGCGGCAGGTATTGCTCAAGCATTTTAATGCACGAGTGTCGAGTTTGTTTGATCACAAATTTTACGAATGAGTGGATAATGGCTTTGCTGAAAAAAGGCCGTTTGCCTGTCAAATCGCTTGTTCGGATGATGGTGACCCCTGCGAAGGCTTGACGATTTTTTTGATGTTGAATATACTTTTATATGCCAATGTCCACATTTGTGCCGCAATCCATCATAACCTTTGCAAGGGCTGAATAATTACATCTATTGTAACATGCCGATGCCTCATTCGCAAATTGGGAGTGATTTGACAATCTCTCCATTCTGTCTATAATTTAGCTGACTAACTTTTCGCTTCCAAAGTATTTTGTCCAAGAATTTTGTTAGAAGGAGATTGAATGACCGCAACCTGGAAATTGTTCAAATTTCTGCGCCCATTTTGGCATTGGGCTTTGTTGGCGCCGCTGCTGATGATCCTGGAGGTGGCGATGGATCTGATGCAGCCGCGCATGATTCAACGCATTGTAGATGAGGGGTTGGCTCATCTGGACATGGGCGTGGTGATCTCGACCGGTGGGTGGATGATTGCCTTTGCCCTGATCGGCGCGGTGGGCGGTGTGGGCTGCACAGTGTTTTCCGAGTTGGCCTCGCAGGGCTTTGGTGCCGATCTGCGCAGCGCGCTGTTTGCCCAAGTGCAATCGCTCTCTTTTCGCAACCTGGATCGCCTGGAGACCGGGCAGTTGATCACCCGGTTGACCAATGATGTGACCCAAATGCGCGAGATGGTGGCGATGCTGCTGCGCATTATGGTACGCTCGCCTATGATGTTGATCGGCAGCATGATCATGGCGATTTTCACCAGCCCGCGCCTGGCTTTGCTGCTTCTGGCCCTGGGGCCGTTGGTGACGGCGATGCTGGTGTGGATGATTCGTAAAACCTATCCCATGTTTGGGCAGGTGCAGCAACGGCTGGATGACCTGAATATGGTGATGCAAGAAAACCTGGCCGGCGTGCGGGTGGTCAAGGCTTTTGTGCGCGCCGCGCACGAGATCGGGCGTTTTGGCCGGGTGAATGATCGTTTGATGGATCAGACGGTGGCGGTGTCGCGCATTGTGGCGCTGACCGGCCCGTTGATGATGTTGTCGCTCAACCTGGGCGTGGTGGGCGCGCTGTGGTTTGGCGGGCAACAGGTGATGGTTGGCACGATGCAGGCCGGGCAGTTGATCGCCTTTGTCAATTATCTAATGCGCACGCTCATGTCGCTGATGTTTGTCAGCATGTTGATGATGCGCCTGTCGCGGGCGCAGGCCTCGGCCGAGCGCATCCAGGAAGTGTTCGACAACGCGCCGACGGTGCAGGATCGCCCCAATGCGCTGACCGCGTTTGCGCCGCAGGGGCGCGTGGCCTTTGAAGGGGTGACGTTTAGCTATGATGGCGATGGGCATGATATGGTGTTGGGGGGGCGCAATGGCAATACCAGCAGTGTCAGCTTTGTGGCCGAGCCGGGGCAGACGGTGGCCATTTTGGGCGCGACCGGTGCGGGCAAATCCAGCCTGATTCATCTCATCCCGCGCTTTTATGATGTGACGCAGGGACGGGTGACGATTGACGGCGTGGATGTGCGCGATGTGAGTGAAACTGCCCTGCGCCGCAACATTGGCATTGCCTTGCAAGAGTCGGTGTTGTTTAGTGGCACCATCCGCGACAATATCCGTTATGGGCGGCCCGATGCCACCGATGAAGAGGTGGTCGCTGCAGCGCAGGCGGCGCAGGCGCACGACTTTATTATGGAATTTGCCGACGGCTATGACACGGTGGTGGGTCAGCGGGGGGTCAACCTGTCGGGCGGGCAAAAACAGCGTATCGCCATTGCCCGCGCCCTGCTGATGCGTCCGGCCGTGCTGATCCTCGACGACAGCACCAGCTCGGTAGACGTGGAAACCGAGATCAAGATTCAAGACGCGTTAGAAGAACTGATGAAGAACCGCACCAGTTTTGTCATTGCTCAACGGATCAGCACGGTGCTGAATGCCGACAAAATTTTGGTGTTGGACGATGGTCGGGTGATGGCCGAGGGACAACATCGCGACCTGCTGGTTTCCAGCCCCATTTATCGAGAAATTTACGAGTCACAGCTTGGAAACGGAGTGATGAACCATGTCGGAGCGTAGAGCAGCATCCGGGCCGACGCCCGGTTTTCGTCCCGGTGGACCAGGCGGGCCGGGCGGCGGTCCCGGTGGGCATCTGATGCGGCCCAAAGAGCGCGCCAAAAATATACGCGGCACGGTGCAGCGCATTTGGGGATACCTGCGCAAGCAAAAATGGGCGCTACTTGGCACGTTGGGGCTGGTGGCGTGCAGCTCGGGGTTGGGGTTGATGGGTCCCTATTTGATGGGGCGGGCGATTGACCAGTTTATCTTGAAACACGATCTGCCCGGTCTGGGGCGCAATCTGCTGTTGATGTTGGGCGTGTATGTGGTTGCCTCGTTGACTGCCTGGCTGGAGACTTTGGTGATGGTGGGGGCGGCGCAGCGCACCGTGCGCGACATTCGCAACGACCTGTTTGCCAAATTGCAAACTCTGCCATTGCGCTTTTTTGACGGCGGTGGATTACAGCCGCCCCGCACGCACGGCGAGTTGATGAGCCGTCTGGCTAACGACGTGGAAAATATCAGCCATGTGTTGACCGAAGGAGTGACACAGCTCATGTCTAGCGGGTTGAACATTGTGGGCGTGGCAATCGTGATGTTTCTGGTCAACGCTCGCCTGGCTCTGGTCAGCCTGATCACCCTGCCTTTGATGGTCTTTTTGAGCCAGCAGATTGCCAAATATACCCGGCAAGGCTTTCGCGATCAGCAAGAATCGTTGGGCCGGCTGAACGGCATCATCGAAGAGACGGTGGCCGGGCAACGGGTAGTCAAGGCCTATGTGCGCGAAAGGGCGGTGATGTCCGAGTTTGATCGGGTCAATGCTCAGTTGCGCCGCGCCTCGACGCGCGCTCAGATTTTCGCCGGCACGCTGGGGCCGATCAGCAACTTTGTGGGCAATGTCGGCTTTGCCATCGTGGCCGGGGCCGGCGGCTGGCTGGCTGTGATGGGTATGGCCACAGTTGGCACCATTGCCAGTTTTGTCAACTATGCGCGACAGTTCTCGATGCCGCTGAACCAGATCGCCAACCTGTACAATGCCATCCAGTCGGCCATCGCTGGCGCCGAGCGGGTTTTTGAGGTGATTGACGAATCGCCTGAATTGGCGGACGCGCCCGATGCCCGCTCTTTGAAGCAGGTGCAGGGTGATGTGGTGTTTGACCATGTGAGTTTTAGCTATAACGAGAATACGCCGGTGTTAAAAGATGTCAGTTTGCATGTCCGGCCGGGGCAGACCATTGCTCTGGTAGGACCGACCGGCGCCGGCAAGACCACCATCGTCAACCTGTTGACCCGCTTTTACGACATTGATAGCGGCAGCATTTCGGTGGATGGTACAGATATTCGGCAGATCAAACGGGATGATTTGCGGCGCACGCTGGGCATTGTGCTGCAAGATACCTATTTGTTTGCCAACACGGTGATGGAAAATATCCGTTATGGCCGGTTGGACGCCACCGATGAGGAGGTGATGGCCGCGGCCAGACTGGCCAATGCCGATCAGTTCATTCATCGCCTGCCGCAGAGCTACCAGACTGTGCTTTCGGAGCGCGGCAGCAATCTCAGCCAGGGGCAGCGGCAATTGTTGGCCATCGCCCGCGCCATTCTGGCCGATCCGGGCATCCTCATCCTCGACGAAGCTACTTCGAGCGTGGATACCCGCACTGAAAAGCACATCCAGGAGGCCATGCTGCGGTTGATGGAAGGGCGCACCAGTTTTGTGATCGCTCATCGCCTCAGCACCATCCGCGAGGCTGACGCCATTTTGGTGATCAATCACGGCGAGATCATTGAGCGAGGGACGCATCAAGAGTTACTGGCGCAGCAGGGCTTTTATCATCACCTGTACATGAGCCAGTTCAAAGGGCAACATCAACTCAATTGAGCCAGAACGAGAGGGGAATCGGTATGACGACTGTGTGGGATCGTTTCGATATGCATCAGCGCGTAGTGCTGATCACCGGCGGCGGGCAGGGGTTGGGCAAGGCGATGGCACAGGCGTTGGCGCAGGCCGGCGCCGCGCTGGTTGTCACCAGCCGCGAGGAGGCCAAAGCGCAGGCGGCGGCCCAGGAATTACAGGCCATAGGCGGGCAGCGCTGCCTGGGGTTGAGCTGCGATGTGACGCAGCCGCAGCAGGTGCAGGCCGTTGTCGAGCGCGTTCTGGCCGAATGGGGGCAGATTGATGTGCTGATCAACAATGCTGGTGTTAACATTCGCGGCCCGATTGAAGAGCTGACTCTGGAGCAGTTTTTGCAGGTGCAACAGACCAATGTCGTCGGTACGTGGCTGTTTTGCCGTGCAGTGGGGCCACACATAAAGGCGCGTCGCGCCGGGCGGGTGATCAATGTCGGCTCGATGCTATCGGTGGTTTCC
This sequence comes from uncultured Anaerolineae bacterium, assembly GCA_964449465.1. Taxonomy (GTDB): domain Bacteria; phylum Chloroflexota; class Anaerolineae; order JAFGEY01; family JAFGEY01; genus CAYRXM01. The sequence goes on along the minus strand of CAYVBK010000065.1, from coordinate 16,182 downwards.
ATTGCCGGGCGCACTCCGTATGCTGCCAGCAAGGGGGCTGTTTTGCAACTTACCCGCACCCTGGCCCTGGAATGGGCGCCATTCAACATCACTGTCAATGCCATTCTGCCGGGGCCTTTTGGCACCGAGATGAATCGGCCTTTGCTGAATGACCCTGAAAAATATCAGGCGTTCGTCCGCCAGATTCCCCTGGGCCGTTGGGGAGAACCGGAAGAGATCGGCGGATTGGTGTTGTTTTTGGCCAGCGATGCATCCAGTTTTGTCACCGGCGCGGGCATTACCATTGATGGAGGTTGGACGGCGCAATAGGTAGGGCGGCCATTATGGGCGATGGTGGTCGTCGCGGGCGAGGGCAAGCCTCGCCCCTACATATAGATGCCGGGCTGGGGTCAACGCCCCCAACCCGGCATTTGTTGTTTATTCAGCAAATTCTAAGGGGTTTCTTGGCTTTTTTTCAGGTAGATCGGGTATGATGGCATCAAACAAGCTGATAGAAAGGGATTGGAATGAGATTGCACGTCAAAAAACACAAATTGCTGATCAACCTGATCGCCGATGCGGCTCTGATGGGGATCTTTTTTGTTTTGCTCAAGCCGATGTGGAGCGGGCTGAGCTGGCACGAGTGGCTGGGGCTGGCCCTCGGCGGCGGGGTGATCGTCCATCTGGCCTGTCATTGGAAATGGGTGGCGCAGGTCACTCGCCGGTTGCTGGGCCGGCTGTCGGCGCAGACCCGCGTTTATTATGCGCTGGATGTGCTGTTGCTGGTGCTTTTTGTGGTCATAATCGGCAGCGGTTTGTCCATCTCGCGGCGGGTGCTGCCGGCGCTGGGCCTGTCTATGTCGCGCAGCGTGGCTCTGTTTTGGGTTCACAAATTATCTTCGTTGTTTGCTTTGAATGTGCTGTCGCTCAAGTGGATTTTGCATTACAGGCAGGTGTTGAGTGCGGTACGGCGTTATCTGCCGGGGCAGCGGCGTAGCATGTCAGGTTCATCCATCTAGCAGCCTGTCGGAGATCCCTGGGCGGTGGGGTGTTCCCGAACAAGTTCGAGATTCCGACATGCTCAAGTGGGGCAACGAGTAGCCTCTTTGACAGGCTGCCAGGAATCGTTCAAATTTGGAGGTCAATATGTCTCAGGTCAAAATGCTTTCCCGGCGTCGCTTTTTGGTGTGTGGCTGTGGGGCCTTGTGTGCGGCCATGTTGGGGGGCTGCGCCAACTCGAACGGTCAGGGCAACGCGACCGGATCATGCCCGTTTGGTGAGGTCAACGATCCCTACCCCGGCAAATGCCATCGTTATACAGACAAAAACAATGATGGTTTTTGTGATCTTTCGACTCTGTCTGCGTCTGGCACGCCGTTGCAGACACCGGTAACCGAGTTGGTGGTCACACCGGCGGCCACACCATCAGTCGCACCGACAGCTACTCGAACGGTTGCGCGTCCGGAAGCTACGGCTACGCTGGTGGTTCAGAGCCAGGCTGTTTCGACTCGCTGTCCGCGCGGCCTGGTCAATGACCCTTATCCGGGACGCTGTCGTCATTACACCGACCGCAACGGCAACGGCATTTGCGACCTGTCCGAGCCGGGGTGAGTGGGTTGGTGACAGGCTGATTCTAAATGGTCATCTCCAGGTATGATGTGCGCGCGGTTAACTGTGTGCAGTGCCATCAATGTGAAGCCAAATGTCCGCAGCATATCCCCATCAGCGTGTGGCTGGCGGTGGTCCATCGTGCGTTGGGAGAAGGGCAGCCATTTCAAATCAGTCTCTGGCAGGCTGTCGGAGATCCTTGAGCGGTGGGGTGTTTCCGAACAAGTTCGGGATTCCGACATGCTCAAGTGAGGCAACGAGTAATCTCTTTGACAGACTGCCAGTCTGGATATCAAACCAAAGACCTGCCGGGTTTTCAAAATCTGGCAGGTCTTTTGGGATCATTTTTGCGGGTATACTCCATACTCTTGCACGGCCCGATACATGGCCACCAGGTTGGCTGCCGGTGTGCCGGCCTGGACGTTGTGAATGGTGTTGAACACAAACCCGCCGCCGGGGGCAAAAATCCGTATCCGCTGACGCACTTCTTGGCGCACCTGCTCTGGCGTGCCAAAAGGCAGCGTTTGCTGCGTATCTATTCCGCCTCCCCAAAAGACGATCTGTTCGCCAAATTGCCGCTTGAGTTCGACCGGCTCCATTCCGGCGGCCGAGCACTGCACCGGGTTGAGGATGTCAAAACCGGCGCGGATAAAATCGGGGATCAGGTCAATCACCGAGCCGCACGAGTGGATAAAGGTCTTCCACGATGTGTGGCGATGCACCCAATCGTTGACGGCCTGATGAAAAGGCATGTACAGGTTGCGATAGGTTTGCCTGGATATGAACGGCCCGCGTTGCGTGCCAAAGTCGGTGCCGGTGATGAACACCGCCGCCGCCCGCTCGCCGACGACGGCGTGGATTTTTTCCAGGTTGGCCAGGCCGATCTCGCACTGTCGCTCAAACACCTGGTAGACATAGGAGCGGCGCAGAGCCGTGCTGACATACCATTCTTCCACGTCTCGGATGCCCTGAGGGTGCTTGAGCCAGGGCGCTGGCACCAGGGCAATGTCGCCAAAGGCTGTGCCGCCGAAATTGGCCAGGATGGCCTGGTCGGTTTCGCGCTCAATCTGCTCCGCTTGAGCGGCGAAATGAGCCAGGTCGGTCTCTGAAACCGGGCCAAATTCTTGCAGATTGTCCTCGACGTTCAGGCATTCATCATCTATGGGCGGTTGGCGGACGATGGCATCGAAATACCAGCCGCCGGCGGGCATGCGGCCGCTGGGCGGGGCCGATGTGTCGCCTTCGGGGTACATCAAAATGTCGCCATTTGGCTCGGGGGTGATGTTGAACCCGGCTGGCACCAGCACCGGCGTGCCGTCAAATGTGCGCCATTCCTTCCACCCCGTATTTTCAAAGCCAAACATGGTGTGCGGCGAGCCGAGTCCGATCACATCTATCCCCAACGCCGCATGCAGGTCGGGGGCGATTTCGCCGAGCATCTGATAGGGTTCGATCACCTTGACCGGCGTGCCGGGAACGTCGAGGCCGAGAGCCTGGCGCAGGGCATACACGGCACTGACGTGCATGCCGGTGACGGCGCTGCCACCCAAATCCAACGGCACGCGGTCGGGTTCGCCATAGTTCAAAGCGATCTGTACACGTTCGCGCGAGTTCATTATGATGCTCCTTTGTTTGCTGATCAGCCGGCGCCAGATTCAGTTTTTTGCAGGCTCTGGCGGATCTGGTCTCGCATGGCCTCGACCTCTGGTGTATGCATCATCTGGCCGGCCGGATTGTTCATCTGGACGCCCAAGCGTTCGGATAATAGCATGGTCAACAGCCCTTCCATAATGCTGCCGCTGCTCACATTGCCCTCACTGCCCCCGCCTACCACCACACGCGGCACGACATCCACTCCAGACTGCTGGATTGCCTCGGCAAAGCGGTTCATCACCTGTTGAGTGACCTGGAACTGTGGCCCGCCATAGGCCTTGACCTGTTCTTCAATGGCAATGGCCTGGGCGATGCCGACGCGGGCCACCTTTTCAGCTTCGGCTTGGGCCAGGGTACGAATCTGCGCGGCTTGCTGGAGGGCGCGTTGGTATTCAGCTTTACCCTGGTTTGACTGTACTATGATGCTCAGTTCAGACTCGGTGATTTGCTGCTGCTGACGGGCGCGTGCTTCGGCTTCGCGCAGTTCACGCTCTTTGGTGGCCGCCATCTCTTGTCGGTCATAGGTCTCGATCTGTTCAACGGCGATCTGACGTGACCGCAGTTGGTTCAGGATGGCTTCGATCTGCTTGTCTCCACTGACCAAAGCCGATGGTGTGCCGATCAGCACTTCTTCTAACTCCAGGTTATAGTGGATAAACTTGGTTTTCATCTCGTTGCTGGCAATGCGTTGAATTTCACTGCGATCCTGGATCAACTGGATCAGGGTGCGCGTCTGCCCGATATTTTTGAAATAGGCTGCCACCATCGGGTCGAGGGTTTGCTCGACCAGTCTTTTGACATCGCCAAATCTTTGGATAACTAACGGTGCTTTTTGATAGTCAATGTGAATGACCACTGACAGCGGCAGCGATGGTTCAAAGGCATCTTTGGTAATCAGTGAAACTTCGCTCAGGTTTTCGTCATAGCGGTGCGAACCTACCTCGCTGCGGATCCATTTCAAGATGATGTTGGTGGTTGGCACAGTGATGACCTTGCCGGCATACGTGTTAAAGGCATACTTGCCGGGCAAAAGCGGCTCGCTCCATACACCACGATTGCCACGCTTGACCAGCTCACCATGCCGATATTCGGTGCCTGACAGGTCCTCGCCTACCTCACCGCTGTAAAAGACCACAACACCCACTGTGCCTACCTCGATGATGGTCTTGGAGATCATCTCGACGGTGGCGAATAGCCGGTTGATGTAATAGGTGCCTTCGACCAGCACTTGCAATTGCCGTCCACGCATTCCTCCGGCCAGCAAGAAACGGTCGGCATCTTGAAAATTGTTGTGATAGGTTTCGCTGTTGCGTGGATCGTCGCCAAAAATGGGAGCAATGATTGTGCCTTGTGGTAGCGAAGGGCCGTCGTGGACGGTGACAATGCCAACCTTGTCATCTGAATCTTTGATGATCACCGGTCGGAATCCACCGCGCTCGGCGATCACTTCGGCCATGCGCTTGACCACTTCTTCTTCATCGCGGTTGAGCGGCAGGTAAAAGACCTTTTCGTCGGTGATGACAATGAATTGGGCCAGGTTGATGGCATAGGTGCCTTCGCGCAAGATGCGCCGTTGTGGACCGCGTTGCCCGCCGCTGCGCATAAAGTTGACGACATCTTGAAAATCATCCACTGCCACATTCGAAGCCAGTACCTGTGTCGGCGGCAACGATTGGCCGTCGCGGGCAAACACATAGCCGATCTTGCCTTGCGGAATGGTGACCAACGGGGCAATGTGAACGCGGTATTGGATCGGGATCAAATAGTGCAGGCCGCCGCGCAGCACATAAGGTTGGTATCCTGCCTCGCCATTCAGGGCAATAAAGCCCGATTTGACCGAGCCTTTGCCGCTCCATCGTTTTTCGACAATGCCGATGCGGCTGTTGGGGATGTAGCGGATGCCTGACAGGACAAGTAGCACAATCGCCAGGCCGATCAATAGCAACAAAGGCACACCCAACCACAAAATAATGTCTCTCATCTTGTTTCTCTCTTTCTATCCTAAATCAATCAAGACCAGACAATGGTTTGCCAACCCGAAAATTCTTATCTGGCGATGAATTTCACCGTCTGGCCACAATGTCATAGAGTGTGTGATGGCCTTTCTGCAAGACCCAGATTCATTATAGGCTGAACGGCAGAAAAGCCAAATTATCGCCGTCGGTTGAGTGCGTTTGGTAGAATGCTGTCGAAACCAACGACTTGAATATCGTCCGGCCGATGCCTTTTTTTGTTTTGGCAAGCCTGTGCTTGTGTGGTAGAATGTATCGTAATCTGCTTTGCTGCGTCAGAAGACATGCAGGTTTCGATAGGCTCAACCTGCTGGCCCAGCCGACATTTTGCGTAAATCCTGTGTGGGAGACTGGTGAAAAATTTCGATCTGTCAGGCAAAATCATCATGTTGCGCGCTCTGGCCCGTGAGCCGATCTCGGTTGCACTGCTAATAGCTGGCGGTTTGCTCTTGCTCTATGTCGGCATTTCATTGGGCGTTCAGGTCTATTTGCCTGCCGATGGTGCCTTGCTGACCGAATTGGCTCCATCGGGGGTTTCTGTGGTGAATCTGTTGGCGCAGAGGCCGGGTGGTTTGCAGGCGGGCGACCAGATTTTGGCCGTCGGCAGGCGCGCGGTGTGGGATTGGGTGGATGCGGCCCTGACCGGGCAGCCAGGGCCGTCCTGGCATGTGGGGCAGGTAGTCACATACCGGTTGATCCGTGAGGGGCAGGTGATGGATGTGCCGATCACCCTGATGCCGTTGCCGGTAGGCCGGCTGCCGGTGCTGCGCCTGGGCGCCTATTTGTTGGCTCTGCTCTCGCTGGCCGTGAGTGCGTATGTGTTGCTGGCGCGGCCGCACGACCGCGCTGCGCGGGTGTTGTTTTTGTTGTCGGTGGGGCTGATGTTGCCTCTGACCCTGCACTTTCAAACGGCTATCCTGGTGACACCCTGGCTGTTGATCGCCGATTTGGTGGTCAAGGCAGTGGGACGGTCGCTGCTGGCCAGCTCTATGCTTCATTTGTTTCTGGTTTTTCCTCTGGCCAAGTGGCGCAAAGGGGATCACGAGCCATCCTTCCGCTGGCTGCATCTGATCAATCCGCTTTTTTCCATATCTATCGGTCAGATTTGGGGCAGCACACCGACCGGACGGCTGGTCCTCTCGCTGCAATGGAATTTCTGGATCTGCCTGGCGATGATGGTGGGCGGGCTGGCGGCTCTGGTGCATACCTATTTGACCACGCGTCGGGCAGCCGTGCGCAGCCAGATTCGTTGGGTAGTTTGGGGCGGGGTTGTGGGTTTTTCACCCTATTTTTTTCTGACTGGCCTGCCCGAAGCGGTGACCGGTCGTCCCTGGCTGCCCATCGAAGTGACCGCCTTTTTTGTCACCGCCGTGCCAATTACGATGGGAATCGCCATTGTGCGCTATCGCCTGTTTGACATTGACGGTTTGATTCGGCGCAGCCTGTTTTACGCTCTATTCTTGCTGATATTGACCGGATGCTATCTGGCCCTGACGGCGATTTTTTATGCTCTGGTAAGGACGATCACCACCCGCCCGTTGGATGCGGTGGTGGTTTTTTTGTCTACACTGCTGGTGACATCGGCTTTTTGGCTGCTGCATCGGCCGGCCCTCAGACTGAGCATGCGGCTCTTGGACCCTGGTCGGGTGGACGCGGCCAGGTTGTTGACCGAAATCAGTGAAAAATTGAGCGTCGTCATTCACCTCCAGGATGTTCGAACTATGCTCACGCGGATTATCCCAGAGCGGATCGGCGTGCGCGGCGCCGAGTTGTTGATACCGGGCGAGAGCGATTGGGGACTGGGCAGCACCGATGGACGCAGCCGCCTGCTGGCCTGGGAGAAAATCTGGGAAGCATGGCGAACCCGAGGCGGTCAGCCGATTTTGTTTTCTGCACTACCAGACTGGTTGGACATGTCGAGCCTGGTGAGTCTGGTTGGCGAGCGTGCCGAACTGGCTTTGCCGCTGGTTGCCGGCGATCAATTGGTCGGCTTGTGGTGTTTGGAACCGTACATGTCGGGCCGTTCGTTCGATTCTGCCGAGATGCGTGTCCTCAATACGCTGGCGCGTCAGGCGGCAGTGGCCGTGCAAAATGGCCGCCTGGTTCGTCAACTGGAGGTGCAGAGCCAATGGCTGGTGCAAGAGGTGCGCAATCGCACTCAAGACCTGGAAGACGAGCGCAATCGTCTTCAGGTGATCCTGGAAAATATGGCCGATGGCTTGTTGGTCACCGATCTCAATGGCCGGGTGCGGCTGGTGAACGCTGCGTTTGCTCGCATTGTGGGGCGGCCGGCGGCGGCCGTGAGCGAGCAACCTTTGCTGCACGTTTTGAACAGTGCCACTTTGAATGACCTGCTCGCCCGCTCGGCCCAAGACCCGGGGCGGGTGATTGCCGCTCGCTTTAATCTGGGCGATCTGTCGCTGCAAGCCCTGACCTGCACGCTGCGCGACCGTTCCAGCGCCATCACGGTGCTGCGCGATGTGACACACGAGGTCGAGGTGGATCGGATCAAGTCCGAGTTTATTTCGACGGTTTCGCATGAACTGCGCACGCCGATGACTTCGGTATTGGGGTTTGCCAAGCTCTCTCTGCGTGCCTTTGACAATGTGATCCGCCCGGTGCTGCCAGCCGATAAAAATGTGGCCAAAGCGGCGCAGCGCGTCAATGAAAATCTCAACATTGTTGTGTCAGAGGGCGAGCGGCTGACCCGCCTGATCAACGACGTGTTGGACATTGCCAAAATGGAAGAAGGCAAGGTGGAATGGCACGACCGCCCGGTTTCGATCTATGATGTAGCCTCTCAGACTGTTGCCGTTCAATCTCAAGAGGTACAGGACAAGGGGTTGACGCTAATCAACCAGGTGCCGCCAGATCTGCCGTTGCTGCTGGCCGACCCGGACCGCGTCCGCCAGGTGTTGATCAATCTGGTGACAAATGCAGTCAAGTTTACCGAAAAAGGGCAGATTACCATCGCCGCTCGCATCCTGGAAGGCGATGAGGCCGGGCTGCGCGCACATGGTCTGCGCCCTAACGGCCCAATGATGCAGGTGACGGTGAGCGATACCGGCATCGGCATTGCCGAAAAGCATTTGCCGCGCTTGTTTGCTCGTTTTCAGCAGGTGGGCGGCGATGTGTTGACCGACAAACCCAAGGGCACCGGTCTGGGGCTGGCGATTTGCCGCGAGATTGTTACTCATTACGGCGGCGCCATCTGGGTCGAATCGGTGGTTGGGCAGGGTTCTACCTTTATCTTTGTGCTGCCTCTGTCTCTCCAAGAGGATGCTTGAGATGCGAGGATCCGATTCCATTTTGCTGCGACGGTTATTCAAACAAAGCGATATGGCGGCGTTGCTTCAGCAGACCCGGTCGCTGATGCCCGGCGTCGAGGTGGCTCTGTTGGAGACCGACAGCCGTCTGTTTGTGGGAACGGGCGACTGGCCGATAGATGGGCAGGGGCGCGTGATCGCTTCTGATGCGGCGGTGTATCCGCTTTTGGCCGATGAGACGCCGGTTGGGGGGCTGGTCTGCCGCGGGCCGGCCGATGATCTGGTGATGGCCTGGCTTCACACCAACCTGTCGCTGCTGGTGAATCAGGCTGTAGGCCGGCGCGACCTGGCCCGCGAGACGCTGGAACGCTACCGCGAGTTGAATCTGTTGTACACCATCGGCGATACCATCAGTGCGTGCCTGGATGCTGCTCATATTCCCGAACTGGTGCTGGCCCAGGCCAATACCGTGATTCGCGCCGATGCGGGGGTGGTGATGCTGCCCGACGGCCAAACCGGCCAATGGACGGTGCAGGCTCATTTGGGGCGGTCCGATGTGGCTGCGGCGTTGCGTTCCGCTTTTGATCGAATGATGGCTGCGGCTCATCCGCCTCATGCCGGCAGCGCGGGCATGATCGAACGGCCGGCCATCTTGTCGGATCTGCCCGACGATGTTTTGCCGCTTGTTGCGATGCTCTATGCTCCACTCAAGGCCCAAGACCGCATTTTGGGTGGGGTCTTGTTGGGGCGGGTGAATGACCGTGCTATGTTTATGGCGCAGGATGAGAAATTGTTGGTGGCGCTGGCCGGGCAGGCGGCCATTGCCATCGAGAATGCTCGTCTGTTTAGCGACCTCAAGCGGCAGCGCGATGCCATTGCGGCGATCAAGAATTACATGGACAATATCTTTGCCAGCATTGCCAGCGGCGTTGTCACCACCGACGCCGACAATGCCGTGATCACGATCAACCGTGCCGCCGAACATATTCTCGAAATCAATGCCGATCAAGCCGTTGGACAGGTTTATGTTTCCAACCTGCCGGGACTGGGCGACCAGATCGTGCCGCTGATAGACTATGTGCGGCGAGAAAATCAACAGGTGATCGGCTATGAATTGCAGCCGCGCCTGCCCGGCCGGGGGCCGGTGGTGTTGCGCCTGCACATCAGCCCACTCAAAGATAGCCAGAGCGCGACTACCGGCGTGGCGATTGTGGTGGACGATCTGACCGAGCGCCGCCAGTTGGAGCAGCAAATGCGCCAGGTGCGCCAGACGTTTGAACGATATGTGGCCCCGCGGGTGGTGGAGCGGCTGCTCTCCGACCCCAATAGCGTTCACCTGGGCGGGGTTCGCCACGAGTTGACGACGCTCTTTGCTGATATTCGGAATTTTAGCGCATTTACCGAAAAAGAAGAGCCGGAGCGGTTGGTGCAGATATTGAATCAACATTTGACTCTGGCTGCTCAAGCTGTGCTGGACCAGGAAGGCACGTTGGACAAGTTTATGGGCGATGCGGTGATGGCGCTGTTCAATGCACCGCTGCCGCAGCCCAACCATGTGCAGCGCGCCGTGCGTGCCGCTTTGTCCATGCAACGTGCCATTGCTGCCATGCATGCCCAAAAGCCTCCCGATGAGTGGCTCAGTTTTGGCGTGGGCATTGCCACCGGCACGGCTATTGTGGGCAACATTGGCTCAACCGCCATCCGCAACTATACTGCCATCGGCGACAGCGTCAACATGGCGCAGCGGTTGCAGGCATTGGCTCAACCCGGCCAGATTTTGCTCAATGCCGCCGCTTTTGAGCGGGTTCGCCCCTGGGTGGTCTGGCGTGAGATCGGCCTGGTGCACCTCAAAGGTCACACCGAGCCAGATCGTGTGTTTGAAGTGCTGGCCTGGCAAGAGCCAGAGGCAGAGGAGAATGGTGACCATGGCTGAACCGGAGCGCGATGCGTCATGGGCCGGGCCGCCGCGCGGCGCAGTGCCTGCCGACCCCTGGGAATTTCCACTCGATCCGCTGCTTTGTCCCTATTGCACCGTGCTGACCTGGGAGGCGGATCGTCGCTGCCTGATCTGCAACGGCGAACTGTGGGTGTCGGTGCGGCGGCGCGAGCAACATTCGTTCTTGCTGTGGCTGGTCATGATGGTGCAGGTCTGGTCGTTGATCGGTTATGTGATTGTCCCGTTTCTGGTTCTCACCTCGCTGGCCTTTCTCATCATCGGGCGGTTTGATGCGTTTGCTCTGTTGCCGGTTTACCTGGGTCTGCCGGGCGATTTGTCGCCTGAGGTGGGGCAGGCCGCGCGTGAACTGTTGTCGCCATGGCTGCTGCTGCCCTTTGTGGCCCTGTCGCTGTATTCATTGGGCATGTTGATCGGCTCGTACCTGCGCTGGAAGCCCGTCTTTTATCTGCTGCTGGTCGGCGCAGGTGTGCGCCTGGCTCTGGCTGCGGCGGCTCTGGCCGCCGGCGGCTTGACCGGTCTGCGGTTCGCCGGTCTGGTGGGTGGGGGATTGAGCATCCTGGCCGCGTTGATCACTTTTTTGATCATCCTTCGCCTTGAAGATGATTTTTTTTGCGATGAGCATCGCATCTATTTTGCCATGGATCCGCGGGTCAAAAGCGGTGTTGGCTTGATCACGCGCGGTCGCGAGTATGCCCGGCAGAAGATGTGGGCTTTAGCGGTGTTGTATTTTCGTGCCGGCGTGGCCCGCGCCCCCGATCAGGTGGCCGGACATACCAGTTTGATTTCGGCCTATCTGCATCTCAATCGCCGCGACCTGGCCGAGGTGGCCGGGCGTGAGGCGCAACGGCGGTTTCCCGATCACCCGACGGTGATCGAGTTGGTCAATTTGATCGATCATGGGTAGGCAGTTGCCCCAAGAATACCCGAAAAACCAGAATCATGATCGGAGGTCAGAGTGATTGCAAAAGAGGTTGTTCGCCGCACGATCCTTTTTCAGGGCGCCGAGCGGCTGCCCTATGACTTTCCTCCGCCCTATGGCAGCGATTTTGCCCATGTCGGCATGACCCCCTCGCCCGATGCCCGCCCATCGCAGGGCATTGACGAGTGGGGGGCGCGCTGGGGAAACATTGGCGTGTGTCAACTGGGCGAGGTGCAAGACTTTCCGCTCAAAAGCTGGGATGACTGGGAGCGGCTGACCATTCCTGACATCAGGGATGAGCGGCGCTGGCAATCGCTTGAGGGAGCGCGTTGGCGGGCCGGCGACCGCTTTTTGCTTGCCGATGGCATCTCGATCTATGAGCGGGTACATTTCATTCGCGGTCTGACCAATACCTGGACCGACATTTATGATGCGCCGGAGGAATTGGGTCGCTTGATTGATGTGTTAGTGGATATGAACCTCTATGCCATCGAGCGTTATGCCGCTGCCGGCGCCGACGGGTATATCTTTTGCGATGATTGGGGGCTGCAAGACGCACTCATGATCTCGCCGGTCAAATGGCGCGAAATCTGGAAGCCACGCTATGCCCGCATCTATCAGGCGGCGCATCAGGCCGGCCTGCTGACTTGTTTGCACAGTTGCGGCTATATCGTGGACATTTTGGACGATTTGATCGAGATTGGCCTGGATGTGATTCACATGGATCAGCAGGAAAATATGGGGCTGGTCCTGCTAGGAGAGCGTTTTGGCGGGCGGCTGACCTTTTTCTCGCCGGTAGATATTCAGCAGACAATGGTGCGCGGTTCGCTGGATGACATTCGCGCCTATTGTCGCCAGATGGTACAACTCTTGGGGCGACCGGAGGGCGGTTTCATCCCGCGCTGGTACACCGATCCGGTCGGCGCAGGCCATCGTCTGGAGGCCATCGCGGCCATGTGCGAAGAATTTTTACAAATCTCGCAGCATACACCTGTCCATTTCAAGCTTGAGCAAAAGGAGATCGAATGAGTGTATCAGTTCAAACCAACGGCATGGCCGCAGTAGACACATCAACCAGTCCATACGCCAGGCTCAGGCCTGTTTCGCTGCGCGCCGTCACCCTGACCGACTCTTTTTGGGCTCCGCGCCGTCAGGCTAACCGGGATGTGGTGCTGCCAGCCCAATTCCAGCACATTCAAAAGACCGGGCGGCTGGATAACTTTCGCCGCGCTGCTGGTCGGTTCGATGGGCCGTTTGTGGGCATTTTTTTCAACGATTCAGACGTGTACAAATGGCTGGAGGCGGCCTCATGGTCGCTGGCTACCGACCCCGACCCGGCCCTGGTGAACATGGTAGATGCCACGATTGCCGAGGTGGGCGCGGCGCAAGGTCCTGACGGTTACTTGAACACCTATTTCACCTTGGACAGGGTCGCTGAACGCTGGTCGAACCTCAAAGACATGCACGAGTTGTACTGCGCCGGGCATCTGTTTCAGGCGGCGGTGGCCCATCACCGCGCCACCGGTCAGGATTCGTTGCTGCGGATCGCCTGCCGTTATGCCGATTATATTGACACGGTGTTTGGTGCCGAATCGGAAGGCAAGCGGCCCGGCACATGCGGCCACCCTCAAGTCGAAATGTCGCTGATTGAGTTGTTTCGCGACACTGGCAACGAAAAATATCTCCGACTGGCTCAATTTTTTATTGATATACGCGGATATGGGCATATCGGCGGGCAGGCCTATCATCAAGATCACCGGCCGCTGCGCGAACTGGATCGGATGATCGGCCATGCGGTGCGGGCGGTCTATCTCAACGCCGGCGCCGCCGACATGTATCTGGAGACAGGCGAGTCGGCCTTGCGTCTGGCCCTCGACCGGATGTGGCGAAACATGGTCGAGCGGCAGATGTATGTTCACGGCGGCATCGGCTCACGGTATGAGGGCGAGGCCTTTGGGCATGACTATGAGTTGCCCAACGCCCGCGCCTATGCCGAAACCTGCGCCGCCATCGGCAGCCTGATGTGGAACTGGCGCATGCTGGCTATTGAAGGCGATGCTCGTTATGCCGACGTGATCGAAAATACCCTATACAACGCCATTTTACCCGGCATCTCGCTGGATGGGCAATCCTATTTCTATCAAAATCCCCTGGCCGATGACGGCGGGCATCGGCGGCAGCCCTGGTTTGGCTGCGCCTGTTGTCCGCCCAACGTGGCCCGCCTGATCGCCGCGCTGCCCGGCTATTTGTACAACGTGTCTGACCAGGGCATTTGGGTGCATTTTTATGCTCAAAATACAGCCCGGCTGCCGTGGGGCGATGGACAGGTGATCGAGTTGGTTCAGCGCACTGGCTATCCCTGGGATGGCGAAATCGTGCTTCAGATCGGCGCGAATTCAGACGAGCCGCAGGACGAATTGTCTCTTTATGTGCGCGTTCCGGGCTGGTGTGAACAAGGCGCACAGTTGACGATCAACGGGCAGCCTTTTTCCGGCGCGCTGACGCCGGGTGCGTATGCGTGTCTGTGCCGGCAGTGGCGGCGTGGCGACGAGGTTCGGCTGACCCTGCCGATGCCGGTCCGGGCGGTGCAGTGCCATCCCTATGCGCTGGAAAATGTAGGGCGGGTGGCCTTGACGCGCGGCCCGCTGCTCTACTGTATTGAGCAAGCCGACCATCCGGGTCTGACGTTGAGCGATGTGCGTTTGCCGCTCGATCAGGTATCCCAGATTGCCATCTCGTCTTTTCAACCCGACCTGCTGGGAGGTGTGGTCACCTTGAATGTTCCGGCCATCTCGGCGCCGTTGGATGGGCAGTGGAGCGGGCATCTCTATCGTACTGCATCACCGCAGCCGCCGGCCGCTGCGCAGCCGGTTATGCTTACCGCCGTGCCTTATTATGCCTGGGCCAACCGCGCTCCAGGCGCTATGCGAGTCTGGCTGTAATGCGGTTTGAGGTTCAAAATAGCTTGACATAGCTAACGCAGCATGTTAAAATGAATCCAGTTAACAATATGCTGGATTCGATTTCCAGGTTTCACACGTGGCAGCCATGCTCTTGCCAGATCAGGGGTTTTTGCAAGGGTAGGTTGCTCAGTCACTATTTGGCCGGGTTTTGTTTCCGCGTCAAATGGAGGGATTCCATGCCTCAAATCACTTTGCGGAAATATACCGCCGAGATCGCCCAACTCATTCAAAAAGGAGATGCCGACAAGGCCATCGAACATTGTCGGCACATCCTCAGCCACTATCCTATGTACCTGCCTGTCTACAGTCTGCTGGGGTTGGCTTGCATTGAAAAGGGCGATTACTCTTATGCGGTGCATTTTTTCCAAAGCGTTCTCAGCGCCGATCCAGAGCATGCAGATGCCTGGATTCGCCTGGCTCTGCTGACCGAAGACCTGGGCGAGTTGGAGCAGGCAGTCTGGTTGATGGAGCGCGCCTTTGAACTGCGTCCGGGCAGCGCCGAGGTGCGCAGCCATCTGCGCAGCATGTATACGCGGCGTGACGGCGTGGAGCGCCCACGAATCAAGCTCACAGCTGGGGCCCTGGCGCGCATGTATGCGGCCGGCGGGTTTCACCAAAAAGCGGTAGATGAATTGGATCGCATCCTGAAAAACAGTTCTTTGCCTCCTTTGCATCTGGCCTGCCTGGAATCTGCTCTGGTTGAGTCACTGTGGAACGTGGAGGGTATGGCTCCTCTGGCTGATACGGTGGCTCGCAGCTTGCTGGACAAGTTGCCTTTTTGCCTCAAGGCTAACCTGATTATGGGGCAACTGCGCAGTAGCGCCGGCAAAGAGCAAGAAGCGGCGCCGTTTTTGCGCGTCGCCCTGGCTCTTGACCCCGAAGGGCGGATTGCTCACGACCTGCTAGGCAATCGCTCGCCTGTCCCAGAAAAAGACATCGAGATACCCTATCTGGATCGGCGAGCCGCAGTGCCAGCCGCCAAACCAACGGCTGCCGCGCCAGCCGTTGAAGCGGAAGACTTGAGTTGGCTCGACCAGATCGGTGCCATTACGCCGGCAGCACTACAGCCCGATCAGCCGGCCGCCGTGCCAGACTGGTTGCAATCGTGGCCCGAGCCTACGCCCGTTGTCTCCAAACCTGCTCCGACTCGCGAGCCTGTCGCTCCCCCCCCAACCGTCTCAGAGCCTCCTGTTATTGAACGCGCTCCCAGTTGGCTGGTGGATTTGCAGACGCAGGGCGAGGGCGAGCCGGCCATTCCCGACTGGTTGCGTGACATCCAGGATACCGGCGTGTCCAAATCGGGAGATCAATCCATCATCGCCGATGTCCCCGATTGGCTGCATGAGTTGAAATCTACTCCCGATCAAGCACCGCCGGAGGCCGTGATCGAGCCGCCGGCACCTGTTGTAAAAGAAGAAGAAGAGATGCCAGACTGGCTTTTGGCCCTTCAGCCCGAAGGCGATGCCGATCTGGCGAGTCTGGATGTGCCAACCGTTCTTGCCGTCACGCCAGAACAGCCTGCGGTGTCATCTGAACTGCCCGACTGGTTGCTGGACTTTCAGGCCGAACCTGGCCCAACTGACTCGGTCGGGCAGACACCCTGGAGAGAAGAGATCGAACGGCCGCTGGCGGACAGTATGCCGGCATGGTTGAGCGCGTTGCAGCCTGAGGAAGAGGCGCCATCTACTCCATCGCTGGGCCTGGCCGAGCCGGACGAAGCCCTGGAAGAAGCCGAGTTGCCCGACTGGTTGAGCGCGTTGCAGCCCGAAGAAGAAGCACCATCGCCGATTGCGCCATCGCTGGGCCTGGCCGAGCCGGACGAAGC
>CAYVBK010000064.1:0-25131 GCA_964449465.1 uncultured Anaerolineae bacterium | reverse complement strand
AGCCGTCACCTCGCTGTATCTGGATGATATTTTGCAAATTATCACCGAGCGCACTTCTCAGTCGCTTCAAGTGCAGCGCTGCGCCGTCTTTTTGCTCGATCAGACCGGCACTCGCCTGGTCTTGCAAGCGGTGAGCGGCGGCCTGGACGATGGCGAAAAGAACCTGACCGTAGACCTTGAGGAGCGTCCGCACATCGCCGAGACCATCTACACTCGCCGCCCGGTGCAGGTAGCCAACGTGTTTGAGGATGAACGAATGCGCTTTTTTTGGGAGCGCGCCCGCCAACTCGACATCAAGACGCAGTTGGCTGTGCCGCTGGTGGCCCGCCAACGGGTCATCGGGGCGATGGCGGTGGATCGAGATGCTCAGCATCCTCACTTTACGCCAGGTGATATCGAGTTGTGTCGTACCATTGCCGTGCAGGCGGCTAATGCCATCGAAAACGCGCGCCTGTACGCCGATGTGCAGCGGCGCGCCGAGCGTATGTCTATGGCCAATATCATCAGTCACGACATTGGAGCCATCCTGGATATTGACCAGTTGTTGTGGGAAGTGGCTCGGCTGATCCGCGAGACCTTTGATTGCTATCATGCCGCCATTGCCTTGATCGAAGGCGACGACCTGGTGTTCAAATCGGGCATTAACTATCTCTATCAATCCATATCTCATCCTCGAATATCACTCAAAGAGTCACAAATCGGCATTGTCGGCTGGGTGGCGCAGTATGGCCGCTCGCTGAACGTGCCAGACGTGACGCAAAATCCTAATTATCTGCCTATCTTTGATCTGTCCGAGACACGCTCAGAACTGGCCGTGCCGCTCAAAGTATCTTCGCGCACCCGTTTGGGCATTGAAGGCAAAGACCTGGTGATCGGGGTGTTGAATGTGGAAAGCGTCGAGGTCAATGCCTTTTCAGACGACGATCAAGATTTGTTAGAAGCGCTGGCTGCACAGGTTTCGGTGGCGGTGGAAAATGCTCGCCTGTTCAGCCGGGTGCGCCAGGAAACGGCCACCCTGGAGGCATTGGTCAACGGCACCAGCGACGCCATCATTGTCACCGATACGGCCGAACGCATTTTGTTTTTCAACCCGGCTGCCCGGCAGGCCCTGGAGCGTGCTGAGGCGTCCTTGATCGGCCGCCCACTACGCGAGGTGATTGAGGAGCCGCTCTTGCTGTCATTGTGGGATCCAGACGCCAGAACAGACCGCCCGGTCGAGATTCCGGTGCCAGATGGGCGGACGTTGTACGCCAGCAAGACGCATCTGGAGGGGATAGGGCAGGTGGTGATTATGCAAGATATCACTCACCTCAAAGAGATGGACAAGATGAAATCCAGTTTTGTCTCTACTGTCTCTCACGATCTGCGTTCGCCACTCCAGGTGATTCAGACCAGTGCCGAACTGATCCCTCGTTTGGGGTCGCTCAATCCGGACCAACGCAAAGAGATCGATCACATTCTGGCGGTAGTGCGCCGCATCACTCACCTGGTGCAGCATTTGTTGGATATCGGGCGCATCGAGGCCGGGGTGGGGATGGAAGTTGAACCTTGCGCGATCAACGAGATCATTGCCAGCGCCGCCGGGCCTATGCGCGCTTTGGCCGAACAAAAGAATATCCAGTTGGTCATCCAATCGCCCAAGGTGCTGCCGCTGGTTCGGGGCAACACCATCCGTCTGGGGCAGGTGATCAGCAATCTGGTCAGCAATGCCATCAAGTTTACCCCTCAGGGCAGTGTGACTGTTTCGGCGTGGTATGACACCGAATATCTGTTTGTCGAAGTCAGCGATACCGGCATCGGCATCCCGGCAGATGCGCAGGAAAAGTTGTTTCAAAAGTTCTATCGGGTCAAGACGCCGGAAACGATGGGCATTGAAGGGACGGGGTTGGGGCTGGCCATTGTCAAATCCATTGTCGAGAGCTATGGCGGACAGATCAGCGTGAGCAGCGCGCCCCGTCTGGGCAGCACATTTACCATCAGTCTGCCCATCTATCAGCAAGATGCCCAGTCCCCTGTTTCTGATGATGCAACTAGCCTCGTAAAGCCTGCCACACAAAAATAATCACCATCAGCGCGCCGGCGGTCAGCTTGACCAGGTTGGACAGGGCGAACCCGATCACCAGTCCCCAGGTTGATTTGATGGCCGCCCGCCAGTCTTTTTTCTCGCGATACTCGTTCGCGATCAACCCCAGCACAGCCCCGATCAACATACCCGGAATGGCGCCCAGCCCGCCGGCGATCAAGCCGATCAGTCCGCCCAATATCAGGCCGACCAGGCTGGCTACCACTGACCAGAACGACGCCCCGCCGATGTGCGCCCCCACCTGCCCCATCCACAGGTCGGCCGAGAGGCCGATGGCCGCCAACAGGCTCAGCACGATAAACGAAAGCACGTCAATGGTCGCAAAGCCCTCTAGAATAGCATAGACGGCAATGACAATCCACATCAGACCAGCACCTGGCACCACTGGCAGCACCATACCTGCCAGTCCCACCAAAAGCAAAATCAAGGCAATTGCAAAGACCCATACCGGCAAGACCATATTCGACTCCTTGAGGACTTGTTGGTTGAGTGCGTTCGATAGAACGCACTCAAAACCAACATGTGGACATGTTTATTTGATTATGCCTGCGCCCGCCGTTTTTGTCAATCTGACCGTTTAGGGATTGTCAGTGATCTGAAGCGGTGGTATAATCAAGACGGTTTGACACGTTTTTTGGCAGCATAAAGGTTGACTGGACGTATGGCTCGCCCCAAACGAATTTTGATCGTCGAAGACAATGTGAATACGTCAGACTATTTGGCCGAGTTGCTGCATGTAGAAGGCTATCAGACCGATTGGGCCGTAGACCGGGAACAGGTCTTTGAAAAACTGCGCGGCCTTCGCGTCGAGGCGGCGGGCGTGCCGGCCTCTTTTGACCTGGTGCTGCTGGATTTGATGCTTTCGCCGGGCGGCGTAGAAGGCTTTGATATTTGTCGCCGCATCAAAAACGACGATGCGCTGCGCCATTTGGCGGTCATTATGGTGACCGGGCTCGGGTCTACGGCCAACAAAACCAAAGGGTTAGAGTTGGGCGCGGACGATTATGTCACCAAGCCCTTTATTCCTGAAGAATTGTTGGCGCGCATCCGGGCGGCTCTGCGTGTGCGCAGCATGGAACAGGCGGTGTTACAGCACAACCGCGAGTTGACGGCCTTGAACGATCTGGCCCGCCTGACCAGCAGTACGCTCAACCTGGATGAGGTGCTGGCGGCATCGCTCAATCAAACGCTGACTGCGCTGGCCGGGCAGTCGGCCTTGATTGCCTGGGCCGATCAGGCGGCGCCAGCGCGATTGGCGGTGCGTATACAGCGTGGCATCCCGCTTCAGTTAAGCGAGCGGATGGCGGCAGCGCATTGGTCGGTGCAGGGTGGCGTGATCGGCATCGGCAGAGGGCTGGATCAGGCGGCCATTTGCACCGACCTTGACCAAGATGCCTACCTGTCGCTGTTGGTCCCTGTGGGTTTTTATGCGGCGGCCTGCACGCCGCTGTGGACCCAACAGCGCGTGGTCGGTGCCCTGATCGTTCTATCTCCAGATGGCGAGCAGTGGGGCGAGCAAACTCTGCGTCTGCTGGAGGCGATTGGACGGCAGGTGGGTATGGCGGCCGAAAATGCCCGCCTGTATACGCAGGTCAGCCAATATGCCGCCGAGTTGGCCCGCTCGCAAGAACGTCTGGTGCAGGCCGAAAAGCTGGCCGCTATGGGGCGGCTGACCATTTATATCGCTCACGAGTTGAACAATCCTTTGCAGGCGATCCAGAATTGCCTGCACCTGGTGCTGCATCGCAATCTGGACGCCGAGAAAAGACAAAAATATCTGGCCATGGCCCAAGAAGAGGTGGAGCGGCTGATCAAGACCGTGCAGCGCATGCTCGATTTTAATCGCGGCTCGGTGGTGCAGCAGCAGCCGACCGATGTGCATCAGGTGATCGAGGGGGTTTTGTCGCTGGCCGGCAAGCGGTTGCAGCGGGGACGGGTGCGGGTGCGCCGCGAATTTTTCCCCAACCTGCCGCCGATCCAGGCCAATGCCGATCAACTCAAGCAGGTCTTTCTCAACCTGGTGCTGAACGCTGCCGAAGCGATGCCCGATGGCGGCGATTTGACCATCAGCACCGGCCTGGACGACCGCCGAGAGTGGGCCTGGTTTTCCTTTCAAGATCAAGGGGTGGGGCTGTCTGCCGAAGTCATGTCGCACATCTTTGAGCCGTTCTTTACCACCAAAAGTCAAGGCACCGGCGTGGGGCTGGCGATCAGTTGCAGCCTGATCGAGCAGCACGGTGGCGCAATTGATGTGTCTAGCACGGTAGGGCAGGGCAGCCGTTTTGTGGTTAAATTACCCATTCATCCGGCGCAAGGGGGGTGATCATATGAATCCAACACGCATTTTGATTGTGGATGATGAAATCGCGCTGCGAACCACGATGGCCGAGTTGCTCTCGGCCGACGACCGGGAAATCATCACAGCAGCCAGCGGCGAGGAGGCACTGGCCTATCTCGAAGATGTGGTTTTTGACTTGATTGTTGTAGACTTGATGATGCCCGGCATTGACGGCTTGCAGGTGATGGATATGGCGCAAAAGCTCTCGCCGCAGGCCAAGACGATCATGATCACCGCTTACAGCACTCTCGATTCAGCCATCCAGGCCATGCGCCGCGGGGCGATGGACTATCTGGTCAAGCCGGCCAGCGCGCCCGAAATTGAAGCGGCGGTCGAGCGCGCTCTGCATAAACGATACGAGGAAGCGCGTCAGCACGAATTGATCGCCCATATCCGCTCGGCTGCCGAAGAATTGGATGGAGAACATCGCAATTTATCGCCGGCATCGTCATTGCCCAAACCTCGCCGGGAACGGTTTTTGCAGGCGCGCGGCATTATTATTGACCTGCAAAAGCACATTGTCACCCTGAATGGCGAGTCGCTGGACCTGACCCCTACCGAACTGCGGTTGTTGTCTACCTTGATTGCCAATGCCGATCAGGTGTTGAGTTGTCGCGAGTTGGTGCAGCAGGTGCAAAATTATGACACTGACGAGCGCGAGGCACGTTCGATCATCCGGGTTTACATCCGTCGGCTGCGCCAAAAGATCGAGCCGGATGCAGTGACGCCCCGTTATATCATCAATGTGCGTGGGGCGGGGTACATGTTTGCCAGCACCGAACTGGCCCGGCCGCAAGAACCGGAGCAAGATGATCTCTAGGAGGCCACTGAAAAAGTCTATTTTTACCACAAAGGACACCGAGAACACAAAGGTTTACGATACTTTTGAGTCGCTAAAAATACTTTGTGCTCTTTATGTCTTGGTGGTGAGAGGTTTTTTTCAGCACGCTCCTAGGAGCGTATGTCGTCGGGTCTGGCGGATGGTCCCCTGGGTGGCCCTCATCGCGCTGGTGGGCTGCCTGCGTCGCCCCACCGATCCGGTGATCACCCTGACCTGGTGGATCACTTTTGCCGCCGACAGTTCTGAATATCCGCTTTTTGAGGCGATTGCCCAGGCCTATACTCAACAGACCGGTCAGCAGGTCAAGCTGGTGTCGGTACCGTGGACCGACATTGCCCCGCGTGGCGGCGACACGCGGCTGGCTCTGGCGCAAAAATCGGGTCGGGGGCCGGACCTGTGGGGGCCGGTGCCGCACAATTGGACCGGATCGTTTGCCCGAAACGGCCAGGCTTTGGCACTGGAAAGCACACAGATTGCGGGGTTGCAGTATTATCTCGAACCGGCAATGTGGGCGTGTCAGTTTGCCGACCGGCAGTATGGCCTGCCGGTGCTGATGGACTCGGTTGCTCTGATCTATAATACCCAACTGGTGCCGCAGCCGCCGGGCAGTATGGATGAATTGGTGCGTCTGGCTCAATCGCTGACCGATCCAGCGAATGACCGATGGGGGCTGGTGTTTCCGGTATTGAGCCAGTATCATGTTTTTCCGTTCATCGAGAGCTATGGCGGCTATATTTTCAAGTGTGAACGCAACCTCTGCGCTCTGGATGATATGGGTTTGAACAATCAGGGCGCGGTGCAGGGCGTGCAGTGGCTTTCCGATCTGTACCTGAAGCGGCGGTTGTTTCCCGAATCGTTGCTTGACCGTACCACCATGAGCCGCGAGGCGGTGCGCCTGTTTGCCGAAGGCAAGGCAGCTATGTTGATTGATGGGCCGTGGGCTGTGTCGCAAATCCGGGCCGGCGGCATTGATTGGGCCATTTCATCGCTGCCGCCGCTGCCCGGCGCCGCCCATTCGCCGCGTCCTTTGGTTACCGTCCAGGCGATGTATGCCAGCGCGTATTCCAAATACCCACAAGAAGCGGTGGAACTGCTCAATTTCATCGCCGGGCCGTCTGGCGTGTCTGGATTGCAAGAGGCTTTGGGTAAATCGCCGGTGCGCCAGGATGTGATGCGTTTGGTGGCGTTCCGAGAGAACCGCGAGGTGCTGGCCTGGTATGAGCAGGCGCGGAGCGGTGTGTTGCTGCCCAATGCGCCCGAATTGGGCTATGTGTGGTATCCCTGGGGGCAGGCCCTCGATGAGGCTATCCCCGGTTTGACCCCGACGCAGACGGCGTTGGACCGCGCGGTCAAACAAATCCAAGAGTATATCGCCCAGGATACCTCAAAATAGTCAGCCATTGAGTGACCTGAGAAAAGGTTATTTACCATTGAGACACAAAGAACACTAAATTTTTATACTCATTCAGGAGAAAGATATGCCCAAACCACCTCAGAGACCCCAAAAACGTTCGGCATTTCCTGCCAAGTCGCCCCGTCAGTCGCCGGCGATCAAGGGAGGGTTGCAGCAGCAGGTTTTGCAAATGCAAGAAGAAATGATGCGCGCCCAAGAGTCGCTCAAGGATGAGACCGTCACTGTTACGGTCGGCGGCGGTGTGGTGGTGGTGGTGGCTACCGGCAATCAGGAGATTCAGTCTATCACCATTGCTCCTGAGGCCATAGACCCCGATGATGTGGAAATACTCCAGGACATGATCCTGGCGGCAGTGAATGAGGCACTGGTCAAATCCAAGGACATGGCCGAGCAGCGTATGAGCGCGTTGACCGGCGGACTGAGCATCCCCGGCCTGATTTGAACATAGTGGTCTGGTAGGGGCAGGGCTTGCCACTGCCCCTACCAGAGTAAGCGCAAGACCCGCCTCTACATTTTTATCCATCATTGTGCTGTAGATTGGCCCGGCGCGCCGGGCTCCTTTTTTGGTTCCGGCCTGGCCGGGTGAGGAGAGTGTATGCCTGCGGTGATTCCCGAACCGGTGACCCGGTTGGTTGATGAATTTTTACGGCTGCCGGGCATTGGCCCCAAAACGGCCTCACGTCTGGCCTATTACCTGCTGCGTGCGCCGCTGGAGCAGGTGCAGGGCCTCGGCCAGGCTGTCCTTGAGCTGCGCACCCATATCATCTTGTGCGCTCGATGTTTCAACATCACCGAGACCGATCCGTGCGCCATTTGTGCCAACCCCCAACGCGATCAGCACACCATTTGCATAGTCGAAGAGCCGCTAGACCTGCTGGCGATGGAGCGAGTCGGTGAATATCACGGGCTGTATCACGTGCTGCATGGGGCTATTTCGCCAGTCGAAGGGGTGGGGCCGGAAAATCTGCGCATCCGCGAGTTGGTGGAACGAGTGCGTGGCGGCGCAATTCACGAAGTGATTCTGGCGACCAACCCCAGCCTGGAAGGCGAAGCGACGGCTATGTACATTCAACGCCAGTTGATGCCTGCCCGAGCCGATGGTCGGCCTTTGCGGATCACCCGCCTGGCGCGCGGTCTGCCGGTGGGGGGCGACCTGGAATATGCCGACATGATCACGCTGGCCCGCGCGCTGGAAGGCCGCCGCGAGATCTAGGCCAGCCGAGATTTGCTCATTCGGGTGCAGTTGTACTTGGGCATTTTCTTTGCCGCCCCAAGCCCCCGTTCTTAGAGCGATCCAATGGCATTAAAGAACACCGTTTGTTGACGCTGAACTCGTCACCGGAACGAGGATGAGAGCGTTTGCCCCAAACTCTGCGTACACCCGCTCATTTCACCTTGCTTTGCAGCCCGATTTATTGTAAAATAGAATGGATTGCCGGAAGAATGGATTGATCTGAGCGGGGGAGTGATCAGTCTTGGATAGAAACGAAGTCAAAGCCAATCGAGAAAATCTGGGGCGTCTGATCCGTGCCGGTGCATGGATCAGCATTGTCTGCGCGTCTGATGCGTGCGCAGCTTGCAAGGCCCAGGCCGGTAAAATATATCGGCCCGATCAGGTACCGCGCCTGCCGTTGCCGGGCTGTCAGCGTGCCGAGTGTCGCTGTCAATATGTGGCGGTAGACCCGGAAACCGAGCTGACGGTGTCGCAGTTGATCGAGCGAGGTGCCTATGCGCTGCGGGCCGGGCGCATAGATGCGGCACAGCAAATGCTACGCCGCGCCGTCGCTTTGGATGAGAACATCGAATCGGGCTGGTTGTGGCTGAGCGGCGCCGTAGACGATCAGGAAAAGGTGGTTTGTCTGGAAAAAGTGCTGTTGATCAACCCGCGCAACGAACACGCCCGCGCCGGCTTGATCAAGTTGCGCCAGAAATTGAGCCAGCCGGCTCCCTCTCCCGCGTCACCTCCGACTGCGCCCGAAGCCAGCGCCAGGCCATCTCTTGTCACGCCTCCTGCTGTGTCGGAAGCTCGGCCCTCGTTGGCGACCGTTTCGCCTCCGCCTGTATCCAGGGCAAAACCTCAACCGGCGGCTGTGGCGCAGCCTCAGGCCACGCTGACCCAGGTGCGTGAAGAGCGGCAGGTGATCATTGAGCAGTGGCAAGAATTTATGCAGATTGCCACCGCTACCGACCCTGAACTGATTCACATGCAAGGCAATGCGTTTCTCAAAAAAGTAGAGCGGCTAAACACTCAGGCTTTGAACGTGGCGCCACCTTTGATGAAACTGGAAGAACTGGAACTGCAATGGCACGAATTGGAAAGCATTGGTCAGGTTTTGACCGAAATGATTCACGATCAGGAAAATAAAAAACTGCCCAATTGGGCCGAGATGAATCAAAATATCCGTAAAATTATTCAAATGCTTCTCAAGCATCGCCACAATTTGCGCCTCAAGATCAGAGAGGCCGGTGGGCAGGTGCCCGACTAGCAGTCTATCGGAGAGACTAATCGTTGCCCCACTTGGATGTCGGGGACACCCTACTCGGTGCGCTAAAATTGCTCCAGGTTGGGGACTCTTGCTCAGGGATCTTTGACAGACTGCTCGACAATCGAATATGTTGCTAGGGGAGTCCGGATTAGCCGGGCTGAGAGGGCGTCGAGTGGACGCCGACCCTTTGAACCTGACGGATCATGCCGGCGGAGGAAAGCAGCGAGCACGCGTGGAAAGCCAATCTGCGCGCGGGACATTGCCAACCATTCGACGGTTGGCTTTTTGTTTTGAGGAGGAATAGGATGAAAAAAAGTTGGTTGGTGATTTGGATGGTCTTGAGCCTGACCGCGTGCGTGCCGGCGCGGCCGACCGAGTTGGTGTTGATGACCCATGACAGTTTTGACATCGGCGAGGCTGTGATCGAGGCGTTTGAGCAGCAGCACAAGGTCAAGGTGGTTGTTCTCAAATCAGGAGACACGGGCGAAGCGTTGAACAAGGCCATTCTCAACCGGGGCAGCCCGCTGGCCGATGTGTTCTTTGGCATAGACAACACATTTCTCGGCCGGGCACTGCAAGAAGACCTGTTCGAGCCGTATTCCTCGCCCGAACTGTCCAACCTGGACCCGGCGCTGCTGTTGGATGCGCAGTATCGTCTGTTGCCGGTAGATTGGGGCGATGTGTGCCTCAATTATGACAAGGCCTGGTTTGCCGGGCGAGAACTGCCGCCGCCATCGTCGCTGGAGGATCTGGTGCGGCCCGAATATAAGGGGCTGACGGTGGTGCAAAATCCGGCTACCTCTTCGCCGGGGCTGGCCTTTTTGCTGACCACGATGGCCCATTTTGGTGCAGAGGGGTATCTGGATTACTGGCGACGGTTGCGCGACAATGATGTGAGCATCGAGAATGGCTGGACGCAGGCCTATTACGGGCAGTTTAGCCTGGCCGGCGGCAGCCGTCCTATCGTGGTCAGCTATGCCAGCAGCCCGGCCGCCGAGGTGTATTACAGCGAAGGCCGGTATGCCGAACCGCCGACCGCGGCGGTGGTTTCGGAGGGGATGTGCTTTCGGCAGGTCGAGTTTGTGGGCATTTTCAAGGGTACCAAACAGCCCAAACTGGCGCAGGCCTGGGTAGACTGGATGCTGGGCAAGACGTTTCAAGAGGATATGCCATTGCACATGTGGATTTATCCGGCCAACCGACAGGCGGTTTGGCCGGATGTGTTGACCCGTTTTGCGCAGCAGGCCCGCTCGCCGGCCGCTCTCTCGCCGGATGACATTGCCGCTCAACGCGAGGCCTGGATTCAGGCCTGGACGGAAACCGTGCTGCGCTGATGGTTGACCAGAGTGTGTTGATGTGCAGCGATACAAAATATCGCCGCACATATCCTCTCAACATTTTGGAGGAACGCCATCATCCTGATGACTGCCAGCATCTTGCTAGGAGTGTGTCGAAAACCCCCTCACCTCCAAGACGCAAAGGACACAAAGCATTTCTAACGACTCAAAAATATCGTAAACCTTTGCGTTCTCGGTGTCCTTTGTGGTAAAAATAGACTTTTTCAGCGGCCTCCTAGCGGTCATCTATTTTTTGAGATGATACTTGCTGCTGTGTTTCTTTTTTGTAAAAAAATCGAGTTACCTCTTGGACATGCCCCAATTTGCCATACAGATAGATGGTTTTGTCGTACCCGCCGGAAAGGTATGCTGTCGGAATGTCATTTTCGTGCAGCCGGCGCAGGCATGATTTGAGCGCAATCTGGGCATATCCTTTGTTAAAATGGTCGGCATGGGTGCAGACCCGTTCAATCTCGGCGGTGCGATTGACCCGGTCAATAAAAGCCTCGCAACCTGACAGGTGTATGCCGGTTTCGTCTACCAGCACAAAATCAAAACGGGCATCATAGATCGGGCTGGTTCGACAATAGGCGCGGATGGCTTGATCAGTCGCCGGGCTGCTCGAGTTGGGCCAGGCGCTCAAACGCAGCAGGCGTTGCTGATCGTAATTTTTGTTTTCAGCCATGCTTTCAAAACGGAGCGGCGCCGTGGGGTATGGGTAGCTCTTAAAGTGTGATGTGTCGAACGTTCGCGTCATTTCAATTTCTGGGGTTTTGACAAAACCCGCCTGTTCCAACGCCGCAATGCGCGAGGCATGGGGGGCGGCAGCGCAGGTGATCAGGTGGCGGTATTGTCCTCCCCATTCTGCGCATGCCCATGCCAGCATTTCAGGATATAGATGGTTCCAGGCGTCCAGCAAAATGATTTCGAATTGAGAGTCAAATTCTTCAGAAATCACAAACCCCACCAGGTCATCATAATAGTTAAACCACAGATGTGCGGCCGTGGCATAGTTGCCCGGAAAGTGACGTTTGAAATTGCCCAGATTGTACTTCCAGTCTACCAACCGGGCGACATGCCAGACAAAGGCGTGTTGTTTGGTGGCGTTATCGCGCACGATCAACTCGCACATGGCCTTAAAGTCCAAGCTTTCATACACAAATGGTCGGTGATAACATTTCATCGGGCGATCCTGTTTCGGCTAAATCGGAATTGAACAGTGTCTATCTGTATCAAACATTGATGCTCACACGTCCAGGTTGCTGACCTCGCGGGCGTGGGTCTGGATGAACCGCTTGCGCGGCGGCACGGCCGGCCCCATCAACATGTCAAATGTGCGGTCGGCTTCGACGGCGTCTTGGACCTGGACGCAGAGCAGGATGCGCTGATCGGGGTTCATGGTGGTTTCCCACAATTGCTCTGGGTTCATTTCGCCCAGCCCTTTGTATCGCTGCAAGGCGTGCTTTTCTCCGTTCAGGGCGGCCAAACGAGCGTCTTTTTCCGCATCGCTGTATAGATATTCAACCTGCTTTTGTCGTTGCCCGGCCGGGGTATATTCCAGGCGGTACAGGGGCGGCTGGGCCATGTACAGGTGATTTTGATCGAGCAGGCCGGGCATGTAGCGAAAGAAAAAGGTCAGCAGCAAGGTGCCGATGTGTGCTCCATCCACATCGGCGTCGGCCAGGATGATGACACGGTGATAGCGCAGATTTTCCAGGTTGAGTTGCTCGCCGATACCGCAGCCCAGCGCCGAGATGATGGCCTGCACTTCGCGGTTTTCCAAAATGCGGTCCAGGCGGGCGCGTTCGGTGTTGAGGATTTTGCCTCGCAGTGGCAGCACAGCCTGAAAGTTGCGGTCGCGGCCTTGCTTGGCCGACCCCCCGGCGCTGTCTCCTTCGACGATAAACAGTTCAGATTTCTGAGCGTCGCGCTCAGAGCAGTCGGCCAGTTTGCCGGGCAGGGTGAGGCTTTCCAGCGCGCTTTTGCGGATCACCAGGTCGCGGGCGTGGCGAGCGGCGGCGCGCGCCCGTGAGGAGGTGAGGCATTTTTGGACGATGGCTTTGGCCGAGGCCGGATTCTCTTCCAGAAATGCGGTCAATGCCTCGCCGACCACTGTCTCAACCTGACTGCGCACTTCGGGGTTCATCAGCTTGACCTTGGTCTGGCTCTCGAATTGCGGCTCGGTCAGTTTGACGCTGATGATGGCGGTCAGGCCTTCGCGGGTGTCGTCGCCGGAAAAATTGGGGTCGTTTTCTTTGAGCAAGGACTGTTTGCGGGCATAATCATTGATCGAGCGGGTGACGGCAGAGCGCAGGCCGGTGAGGTGGCTGCCGCCGTCAATGGTGTGGATGGTGTTGGCGAACGAGTAGACCGAATCGGCGGTGGCGTCGGTGTATTGCAGGGCGGCTTCGATCCAGGTGCCGGTGGCCTGCGGCGTGTCGGCAATTTGCCTTTCGACATAGACCACCGGGTGCAAGGCCTCGCGATTCTTGTTGAGGTAATAGACGAACGAGCGGATGCCGCCTTGAAAGTAGAACGAGGTTTCTCGGGGCGGGCGGTCGGCCTCGCGCTGATCGCAGATGTGAAACATGACCCCGCGAGCTACAAAAGCCATCTCGCGGAAACGTTGAATTAACGTGTCCCAACGGTATACATTGTCTTGGGTAAAGATGCTGGAGTCGCGCAAAAAAGTGACACAGGTGCCGCGCCCCTGAGCCGGCCCCACGTCTTCGACCGGTGTTACTGGACGACCGCGCTCGTATCGCTGGCGGTAGCGGCGACCGTCGTGATGAGGTGGCGGATCATCTACCACCACCTCCATCCATTCCGAGAGGGCGTTGACCGCCGAGACGCCCACACCGTGCAGCCCGCCCGACACTTTGTAGCTGCCGCCGCCAAATTTGGCTCCGGCGTGCAGGCGGGTCATCACCGTCTCGAGCGTGCTGAGACCGGTTTGATGGTGGGTTTCTACCGGGATGCCGCGTCCGTTGTCCTGGACCGAAATGCTTTCGTCGGCATGGATGGTCACGCCGATCCGATCACATGCGCCCACCAGGGCTTCGTCAATGGCATTATCTACCACTTCGTAGACCAGGTGATGCAGGGCGCGAGTGTCAGTGCCGCCCACGTACATGCCAGGGCGGCGGCGCACGGCCTCCAGGCCTTCCAGCACCTGCACCTGGGCGGCGCCATAGGGTTCAACCGAAATATCTTTCAAAGCGGTCCTTTCTATTTGGTCACAATCTCAACCCGTCCGGTCATGCCGGGCAGCAGGGCCAGGTCGGTGGGATTCAGGCGGATATAGGCGGTAAAGCGAGCATCGGCGTCGGTCTTGCGCTGTTGGTTGGGCAAGATCACCTCGACCTGCCCTTCCAGGGTTACGTCGGGAAAGGTGCGCAGGGTGATGCGCGCCGATTGTCCTGGCGCTACCTGGCCCACATGCCGTTCGCTCAGGTTGTTGGTGATAAAATACAGGTCGGTGACATTGAGCAGGGTGACAATGCTGCTGCCGCCGCTGATCCATGCGCCAATGTTGGTGTCAATGGATGTCACCAGGCCATCCCACGGCGCATAGAGATTGACTTTGGTCAAATCTTCTTGGGCTTTGCTCAGCCGCTTTTGCGCATCAGCGATGGCGCGTTCGTATTTGGTCCAATTGTCCTCGCGCTCCACCTCGCCCATTTCCACCTCGTCCATCTTGACCTGAGCCAGCTTGTCTTGGGCACGTCGCACATCGCGTTCTTTGGTACGCAGGTCAAAATAATAGACGTTGAGCGATATTTGCGCATCGTTGTAACGCAGCTCGGCCAATTGCCGGTCAGTGATGCGGCGTTGCCATTCTTTGTACAGGCTGTCGCGGTTGCGCTGTGGCTCCCAGGGGCGGTCGAGGGCTTGCTTGTAATTGTCCTGGGCATCGGCCTCGTTCTCGCGCGCTCGCTCCAGATTCACTTTGGCTTCTTGCACATTGGTGGTGGGCGGCTGCATTTTGGCCCGCTCTACCGCCGATTGGGCATTTTCCAGAGCATTTTGCGCTTCTTGCGTTTCGCGGTCCAGTTTATCTTGAGCGGTTTTTAGCTCGCGGTCGTACTTTTTCTGGGCATCGCGCAGAGATTTTTGGTATCGCTTTTCGGCATCGTTTTGTGCCTGGGCCAGGTCTTCTTGAGCGCGCTCCAGGTTTAATTGAGCGTCGGCGACGGCCTGCTGAAGGTCGGTGTCGTCCAGTGTGGCGATCAGGTCGCCGGCGCGCACCCGCTGGCCGATTTGCACATGCAGCAGATCGAGTTGACCGCTGGTGCTTGCGCCAAAGGTCAGCCGCAGCGACGGATAGACAGCCACCAGTTCGCCGTCCATCAATACTACATTGCCCGATGCCCGCGATGCGGCCACTGTCGGCGTGGCATTGCCCGGCATCGCCTCATCCGGCGCGATAGGCGTGGGCGTTGGACCCACTTGTTGCACTCCCCCACAGCCGGCGATCAGCAGGGCTATCACCATCAGGCCCATCCACCGGATTTCTGGCTTGAAGATTTTTGTCGTTTTTTGCATCTCAGGCTCCTCGAATAATCTCGGTCACGCGCTTGCGCACAATGCTGCGCGAGGCCAGCATCGCGCTGATCAGGCTGGCCACGATGACCATCACCAGTACAAAGCCCACCGTGATCCAGTCGAACGCCGGCAGAGTGGGAACGTTTTGCATCATATTGTTGCTCCAATAGAACACATAGCCCAGCCCGGTGCCGGCGGTGGCGCCGGCCAGGGTGGCACTGACGGTCATAGACAGCGACTCGATGGCAAAGGTGCCGATCATCTGTTTGTTGGTGATGCCCACCGCCTTGAGCATGCCGATCTCCATGCGCCGCGTTTGCACGGTGACATAGATGACCGAAAAGACGCCCAGCACCGAGGTGATCAGCGAAAGGATGGTCAAGATCAGCAGGACGATGCGGGTGGTTTGAAATCCTTGTTTGGCCACGCGCACCTGTTCGGCGGTCACTTCAATGTTGACATCGTTGCGATCTGACAGTGTTTTACGAAGTTCTTTGACCACAGCCTGCGGGTCCAGCGACGGGTCCATCCGCGCTATGATTCGCTGAATGATCGGTTTGTCCAACTCGGCGGCGCTGCATCGCCCGTCCAGGCAGACGGTCTCGACATTCGGGTCGGTGGTCAGGCGGATAAAGGTGTCCATCGAGACAAAGGCCGGGCTGGCTCCCCAGCGCACATTGCGCTGACTGCGGTCAATGGTCCAATAGCCCGACATGCGCTCGACCAGCCCCACGATGTGCATCTCGACCTTGTGATCGAGGCCTTTGCCTTCCATGATGAAAGTATCGCCGATTTTGAGGTCCATATAATCGGCAAAGCCGGCGGTGACAATGACGGTATCTGGCTCGTTGAACATGCGCTGAAAGGCCACTTCGCCGTTGCCGGCCATAGCCGTCAGGTCGGGAAAGGTGACAGTCAGCGGGGATGCGGTCAGGCCTTGCAGGCTGACCGCCGGGCTGCGCAATTTGACCCTGTTTTGCGTGCCGGCGCGATAGGTGTAGGTCAGGCCGACGGCCGGCCCTACGCCCGGCACAGCGGTAAAGCGGGGGATGAAATCGGGGCGCAGGTAGATGGTGTCATCCTGGCGGCTGAAAAAGGAAAAGAAAAAGCTACCACCCCACACCTCGGCGTTAATATCGGCGCCGACGCGTTGACGGGTGCTGACATCAAAGTTGGCCTCGGTGAGGGCGGCGGTGGTGCCGAGAAAGGTGGGCAGGGTGGCACTGAATACGATCATCAAGGCGATGACGGTGTTGCGCTGTTTGGCCCGCCGCACGTTGCGGCTGGCAAAAAAGGTCAGCTTGGGCGAAAACAGGCTCATGATCATCAGCGAGATGCGCTCAAAAGGCACGGTGAGGGTGAAAAAGAGCAGGCTGACGCCCAGGATCAACAGAGCCATCCCGCCAAACATGAACGCTCCCAGCACCGAAGGGTCGCCTTGAGCGAACAAAAAGTTTTGCCCCACAAAAATCAGCCCCCACATAATGGTCAAAACGACGCCGGCAGTGGTGATGCCCCAACTGTACTTGCGTTCGCGCAGCGCGGCCAGGTCTTCGACCTGCAAATTGTCGGCCGAGCCGGGGTTGAGGGCATAGCGAATTTTGGTGCTGGCGGCTTTGCGTGCTGGAGCGATGGCGCTGATCAGTAGCACGGCGCCGGCGATGAGAGCGGTGGAGACCAGCGACCAGGGCGAGATGGCAAAGTCAATGGCCTGCAAGTTGGGTGCGCTGCCCAGCCCGCCGTTGTTGTCCATCAAACTGGTGATCAGTGAAAGCACTACCCGGTCTACCAAAAAGGTAGAGAGGGCCTGCCCGCCCAAGGTGCCCAGCCCGATGCCGATGGCGCCGATGATAAACACCTCGATCAGCACCAGGCTGAACAGGTCGGCGCGGCGCGCCCCCAAAATGCGCAAAAAAGCCAGGTCGCGGCGGCGGTCGTCTACATTGGCATTGATCAGGGAATAGACCAGCAAGCCGACTACGCCCATAGACAGGATGCCATAGACCATGACCATCGTTTGGATCATGGAAAAGGCGATTTCGCTGCCGTCCAGCGATTCGGCTTTTTCAATGCTCCAGTTGTACTCGTCTTGGTGGCTCAGGGCCGCCTGAAGCTGCTCGGTGATGCGCCGCACGCGAAAGACCGATGTTTTGACATCGAGGGCGTTATACACTGCCGGGTCTAGTTCGATCACCAACCGCTCGGCGCGGCCGGGCATGTCCAGCCAGTCTTGCACCGTGTTCACGTGCGCCAGCACGCCGTTCGAGATGCCCGATCCCAGCCCGTCTTGCAGGGCGATGCCTGCGATTGTAAAATGGCGGGTGATGCGGTTGACGCTAATGTTCTCGGCCTGCTTTTCACCTGTACGGCGCGGCACGGGCAGCACATAGCTCAAATCCACCTCATCGCCTACCTTGAGGTTGTAGGTGTCGGCGGCGTTTTGCAGCACCACGATGCGATCGGACGAGAGGTCGTATTCGCCCTGGAGCATGGTGATGGTGCCCAGTTTGTCTACGTCGGGGTCGCGGGCGATCATGGTGGCGCTGCCGGTGGTGGCACCGACAGCCAGTTCGACTTGGGCGCGGAAACGCCCATGCGCGGCTCGCACCGAGGGGTGTTTTTGAAGCAGCTCTTGCAGCGGGGCAATGTCCAGGAACAAATCCTGGCTGGTGTCTTGTTTGGTCAGGTCAATGTCGTGTGCGCCCACTTCTTTGGCCACCAGGTCAACCACCTGTCGCCGCGTGGTGGCAATGACATTGTTCAACACCACCAGCATGGCCGCCACAAAGCCCAGGGCCAAAATCATAATGATGGTGCGCCCGATATGGCGACGAAATCCCTTGACGACGTATCTGGCGAGCATTTATTTGTCTCCTTCGGCCGAGATGGTCACGACCGACTCGGCATCGGTGATGCGCACCTGCTCGTTGGCCTCGTCGCTCAAAATTTTGCCGTCCTGGATGCGGATCAGTCGGGTGCAGTATTTGGACATGCGCGGGTCGTGCGTCACATAGACGATGGTCATGCCGGTGTCTTGATTGAGTTTGGTGATAATGTTCATGACCTCAAAGCCGGTGATCGAGTCCAGGTCGCCGGTGATTTCGTCGCCGATCAGCACCGAGGGGTGATTGGCCAGGGCGCGGGCGATGGCTACGCGCTGCTGCTGCCCGCCTGACAATTCGGTGGGGTAATGGTCGGCGCGGTCGCCCAGCCCTACCAGGCGGAGCAGTTCTTCGGCGCGCTTTTTGCGTTTGCGCCCGTTGACGCCGGCCAGGGACATGGGGGCTTCGACGTTTTCAAGTGCCGTAAAGTTGGCCAGCAGGTTGTAATTTTGAAAGATAAAGCCCATTGTTTTCAGGCGCAGGCGGGCCAGTTGATCTTCGTTCATGGCCACCACATTTTCGCTGTTGACAATGACATGGCCGCGACTGGGTTCTTCGAGGCCGCCGAGGATGTTGAGCAGGGTGGTTTTGCCAGAGCCGCTCGGCCCCATCAGGCAAACCATCTCGCCTTGATGGATGCACAGGTCAACTCCGCGCAGGGCCTGCACGGCCTCTTTGCCCATGAGAAAAGATTTGTGAACGTTTTCGCAAACTATGACACAATCGGACATATAAACTCTCCCATCTCTATCTTTTATGGCGGGATTGTAATGCCATCATCGCCAAAAAGCAAGTCATCCAAAATACGAAGTTCGGCGGGTAAATGTTCGCTGCCGGCAATCATACACAAAAACGCCGACCGGGTGCATTGTCTGGTCGGCACAGGGGATGGGGTTGGATTGGTTGGATTGGGATGATGGACTCGAAAAAGAGAGTTCAAAGTAATACCAGGGATGATTTTAGCAGGCGCAAATCTCGCTGAATCCTGGCGTAATTGGCCGGGTCCTGGATTTTTTCAGGCAGCTCCAGGATCGCATCGCCGGCCAACAGGCGCAGAATCCCCTTTTCTCGAGGGGGGATGTCTGCCCTGTTTTCCACACTCGCCCATAGTGTCTGTGCGGCCGCGCTGAGGTTTTGTTGCGCAGCCAGGATTTGTTCGCTGTGTTGACTTTCAAGCGCATCATATAAAGCCTGTGCCAATGCGGTAATCTGCTGGACGGCCTGGACTCGTTCAAAATTATTTTCAGTCATCAGAATGATCCCCCTTTCACGGAAAGAATAAAAAAGGTCGCGGTGGAGCAGGCCTTGAGATTCTTTTATGTCGGTATTTCTGCGGCGAAACCCAACACCGCCATCAAACCACATGCTGGCGAGCGACTGCGAATGGTCTCCATTCGCCGCGGCCTGCCGGTGACTGGACGAGCTAAACCGCACCTGAAGACTGGCTCTTTGTCCACGCCAGTCTTCAGTGTTTGGGCCCTGTTTACGATGTTTATCGGTTTCTCTGTCTTGCTGCCGCCGCCCAACAGCGTGCCAGCTAGCCTTCTATAAACGTGACAGCCCATCCATAGCAGCGTACTCGCCACTCACCATCTTCTTGCACCAATACGAACGCCCACCCGCCATCTTCTTCAAAACTGTCGCCATCTTGCGAAATCGTCCAATGAGTGGGCAAGGATACAAAGGCGAGATTATCATGCACGCAAAGATCTTGAGGGGAACCAAACCTATGCTTGAGCACAAGATCACCAGGTGGCTCATGCCATGACAATATCTTGTGTGACCACCGTTTCACAGCATCTTTTCCTTCAAAAAGATGTGGTGCAAAATTTTCGATGATTACTACGCCCTTGCTGGCAAAGGCTGTAAGCAGAGATTCGTCTCCTGTCTCGATAAACTGCGCAATCTTTTCAATTGGCGCGAGTAGTGCTGGGTCAAGATATTCGGTCATTGTAGCTCCTTGCAAGTTCTATTTTGATTGACTGACTGCACTGAAAAAAGTCTTTGCAGGTCAGGTGCCCGTCACTTTGGCAGTCTTTCAATCAAATTCAAGTGACGGGCACCTCAGCGAGTTTTTTCAGTGAACCCATTGACTATGTTTCTGATATTCATTGGCACCGCCCGCTCAACGGCGATCTTTAGGCGTGGCGCAGCCCTGTCGCCAATCAGCCAGGCGGATAAGCGAGCCCCCCTTTGCCCTGACGGCTTTGCCCTGCTCGGGCGACGGCCTGCCAGTGACTGGACGAGCTACACCGCACCCGTACCTCCGCCGCAAACCAACCCCGCCTGACTGTGACACGTAGCGATTGAACGCACCCGCCCAACGCGAGAACACTTGACCTTAAAAACAGCGTTGAACATCTCAACGCTATCCTTTGTCTCTATTATCTGGCAAATTGCACTCGTTGTCAACCCTTTGCCGCTTGCGGAGCGTATTTCGACTTGGGGGCAAGATCCCTGGATACGAGGAGTCAGGCACGTCCTGGTGCCGTCTGCGCCACGTTGTTCGCACATGGGCGTGCTCACTCCTCATGCGGTTTCCCTCAGATAGAAATACACCCCCGCTTGCGGGTGCAGTTGTACTTGCATTTTCTTTGTCGCCCCAAGCCCCCGTTCTCGAGAGCGATCCAATGGCATTAAAGAACACCGTTTGTTGACGCTGAACTCGTCCCCAGAACGAGGATGAGAGCGTTTGCCCCAAACTCTGCGTACACCCTTTTATCTCCTTTCTATTGTACCCGGCATTTGTTTATGCTACAATATAGGCAGTCTGATGATCGGATGACTCTGGCATAGCATGTTTGTTCTGTTTCAAGCCCCATTTTAGATAGATGTTTGTCCGTCTATACCGCCGCAGGAGGGTGAAATATGGATGGTTATCCGTATAAACCGCCGTAGGGGAAGATAGGCAGATGTTTTTCGGTCTAAGCTATGGGGATAGACGGATAGATGTCCGTCTAAACTCGGGATTATACGGCGGCTGCGCGCCGTATGAATCCTATTCGTTAGGCAGATTAATGCCTATGTTTTTATAGTCAAGGAAGTCAATTGTTATGCAAATAACTGTAATCGCGGGAGGTAGTCGTGGTGATGTTCAGCCCTATGTAGCGTTAGGAAAAGGATTAAAGGAAGCCGGGCATACGGTTCGAGTCCTCGCTCCTCAGGATTACCAAGACCTAATAACAGCCTATGGCTTGGAATTCTTTGACATGGGCGGTGGGGTGAAAACAATGGCGCAAAACCAGATTCAGGATATCGTCGAGCAAGGCAATATCCTGAAAATTCTGGCGGTTACGGGAAAAGGCGCTCAACAACTTGCCGTTCAAGCAGCCATAAATGGGCTGGTGGCCTGTCAAGGTTCTGATTTGATCCTTGCCGGCTTTGCCGGGCTCTCCAATGGATTAGCTCTCGCGGAAAAGCTGAGTGTCCCATTCCTTCAGGCCTACTTAATGCCATTTACGCCAACAAGCGAATTTCCCAGTGTCCTGACGCCGCAGTTGCCACAAACACGGTTAACCAAATGGGCAAATGGCTTGTCACATCGCTTTGCACAGCAAATGATGTGGCAGATGTTACGGTCAGCCGATAATAAAGCTCGTACCCAAGTTTTAAAGATGACACCCGCCCCATTCTGGGGGCCATTTGCATCGCTCCAACGGGAATCACAGCCAATCATTTATGGGTACAGTCCGCAAGTGATAGTACCTCCTGCCGATTGGCCGGATTACATTCATGTTACCGGGTACTGGTTTTTGGAGCCGCCTGCCGGGTGGGAACCACCGGGTGACTTGGTAAATTTCCTTCAGGCCGGCCCGTCGCCGGTCTATGTTGGCTTTGGCAGTATGCTCAGCCGTAAACCAGAGGAAACCGCAGATTTGGTTTTGAAAGCGTTGGCGCGCACCGGTCAGCGCGCGGTGTTATCATCGGGCTGGGGCGGGCTAAAGAAAGAGAATTTTCCGGAGACCGTGTTTATGGTTGGCTCAATTCCACATAGCTGGCTATTTCCAAAGATGGCGGCGGTTGTGCATCATGGCGGCGCGGGGACGACGGGTGCGGGACTACACGCCGGCATCCCAGCCATTATCACGCCATTTTTTGGCGACCAACCGTTTTGGGGACATCAGGTGTATGAGTTGGGGGTAGGCCCCAAGCCCATTCCACGCCAGCAGCTCACAGTTGAGAGTCTAGCCGAAGCGATTCGCATTGCAGTGTCCGACACTGCGATACGAAAAAACGCGGCTCATTTAGGGGAACTTATTCGCGCTGAAGATGGAATTGCGCGAGCCGTGGCAGTCATCGAGCAGTACAGGTGATACAAGCAATCCGCCCAACACGGCTTCCTGAGAAACTGCCGTTGACGAGGCAGGTTTCTCCGGTGGGGGAATACCCGCCGGGTATGGGGAGTTGCAGGCGACGTTGCTCCGCTAGCGCTGCGCAACGCGCCTGAACCCAACCGTTAGCCCTACCATGCCGATTTGTGAGGATAGTATGAATTCAGGTATTAAATCCAAGCGCCGCGTGACTGAATACGGCGAAGTCTTGACACCGAAGCACATCGTGGACGCTATGCTTGACCTGGTCAGGCAGGAGACCGAACGGATCGACTCGCGATTTCTCGAACCTGCCTGTGGCACAGGGAACTTTCTCATCGAAATTCTGGAGCGCAAGCTGCGGGTTGTCGCGGCACGCTACGGCAAAAGCCAGATAGAATATGAACGCTACGCCATTCTCGCCGTATCGTCTATCTATGGCATTGACATTCTGGAAGATAATGCAGAAGAATGTCGCAAGAGATTGTTTGAGGTTTTCGATGCTGCTTATACCCGGCTTTTTAAGGAAAAAATCAAAGAGCAATGCCGGGAAGCGGCGCGCTTTATTCTCAATCGCAACATCGTTCACGGCGATGCGCTTTCGCTCAAAACAGTCGGTGAAAATCCACAGCCGATTGTCTTTTCTGAATGGTCACTCGTAAATGGCAGCCTCATTAAACGGCGGGATTTTGCCTTTCACGAACTGGTCAGTCAGGCTTCGATGCGGGAACTGCCGCTTTTTTCAGATTTAGGCGAAGAAGTGTTCATTCCCGAACCGGTAAAGGAGTATCCACCGGTGCACTTTCTGGAGGTGGCTCATGCCTGCAATGACGAACTATAACCCGGATGTGCTCTCCTGCCTGGCCAACCTCTCCAGCGACGAGGTTTTTACCCCGCCGCAACTGGCCAATCAGATGCTCGACCTGCTGCCGCCGGATTTATGGAGCAACCCCAAAGCGCGCTTCCTCGACCCTGCCTGCAAGACCGGCGTCTTTTTGCGTGAGATCGCCCGACGGCTCGACAAGGGATTGGAGAGCCAAATCCTCGACCGTCAGGAGCGTATCAACCACATCATGAAGAACCAGCTCTTCGGCATCGCCATCACGGAACTGACAGGGCTGATGTCGCGCCGCACGCTCTACTGTTCCAAGACCGCCAACGGCAGGTTTTCCATCTGCACGGCTTTCGACACTGAAGAAGGCAACATTCGCTTCCGGCGCATCGAGCACACATGGAAAGACGGCCGCTGCGTTTTTTGCGGGGCGAGCGAAGCCAACTATGCCCGCGGCGCGGAGCTGGAAACCCACGCCTATGAGTTCATCCACACCGAAAACCCGGAGGAGATATTCAAGATGAAATTCGATGTCATTATTGGTAATCCGCCGTATCAGTTGAGCGATGCGGGATATGGCAGAAGCGCTGCGCCGATTTATGATAAGTTTATTGACCAAGCCAAGAAACTCAATCCGCGTTATTTGGTGATGATTGTTCCGGCGCGTTGGTATTCCGGCGGCAAGGGGTTGGATGAGTTTCGTGACAGGATGCTTAAGGATGAACGCATTCGGGAAATCTACGATTTTCCTGATGCAACGGATGTTTTCCCCGGCGTCCAGATAAAAGGAGGCATTTGCTATTTCAAACGGGACCGTGATCATCCTGGACTGTGCAGGGTGGTTAATCATATCAGTGGTCAGCAGTTTGAAATGCAACGTTCGCTGCGCGAGCCGGGGGCAGAGACATTTATTCGTTATAACAACGCCATTTCAATAATCCGAAAAGTGCGCAGATTAGGCGAGCCATCCATAAAGGACATTGTCAGTAGTAGGAAGCCTTTTGGTTTCCCAACCAACTACAAAGGCAAACCAAGGCCTTTTCAAGGTACCGTAAAACTTTATCAAAACGGCGGTGTGGGGTGGATTGAGCGAAATGTCGTAACACAGAATAAGGTAATATCCCTGGTAACCATTTGTCGGTACTGGTTACGACTTGCTTGCTTATACTGCCGCCCAACGGAAAAGCTGAGCCGCCGCGCCGGGTGGGCAGGGCCAATTCTCTGAAAAAACCTGCCCACAAACCCCAAAAGCCGCGATACAACGAGCGCCGATAGGTGCTGTCGGCCCCGGCGAGTGTTAGGCGCGTCTACTTGCCCACATCTCGCCCCGCCACGGCTTTACGCCACAGAAAACCACATCTTGATGCAGCCGTGCCGCCTGCATTTATAAAGAAGCTTCCGTGCCAAATTCCAGGATATTTCCTGGCCGTGGTTTCCTCGTTTGTTTCCCATCGTATTTACCCCAGTGCACCGCTTCTTCGATATACTTGGTTCTTGGCTGTTTCTCTTCATCAGGATATCCAACATATAACATCCCAACAGCTTCTATGTCTTCTGGGATTGCTAATTGCTCCTTGACTTTTCGTCGGTCAAATCCACCAATACATACTGTCCCCAAACCCATTGCGGGTGCTGCTATCATGATGTTTTCCATCGCGCACGCACAATCCACGATCCCATAGTCTTTCCAGGGGATAAACTCGTTATTTCCACAAATGACCATGATGACGGTTGGATTATACTTTGCATACCGTTCTATACCGTCTTGTATCGCCTGTATGCTTTTTTCATCTTCGATGATGATGAAATCCCAGGGTTGGATATTACAAGCTGACGGGGCTGCCATTGCTGCCTTTAACAGCGTTTCAAGTTTATCTCTTTCAACGGGTTTGCCCTGAATAAACTTGCGAATGCTTCTTCTTGCATAGATTGCATTGAGGGTAAGCTCTTCTAAAGACTTCATTGACTTTTTCCTTTTCTCTATTTGTGTGTGCGGTGATAATTGGTGGGGCTGCGCCCTCATTTCAATTGGCAGACTTCAAGTGCTGTTCAAAGAATTTTAG
>CAYVBK010000063.1:0-27072 GCA_964449465.1 uncultured Anaerolineae bacterium | reverse complement strand
TTGCATGACCTCTTTGCCCATCAGCCTGTCTCCCTACTCGTGGGTAGGTAGTTACGCCAATTCGGATTATGATCCGATCACATCTGTTATCCCACTT
The DNA here is from genome assembly GCA_964449465.1 of uncultured Anaerolineae bacterium. Classification (GTDB taxonomy): domain Bacteria; phylum Chloroflexota; class Anaerolineae; order JAFGEY01; family JAFGEY01; genus CAYRXM01. The sequence continues at coordinate 26,975 of CAYVBK010000063.1, read as the reverse complement.
GAAGGAGGTTTGTCCCGATGATCTCGCCGACCGAGCGCGCTTTGCTGCGTGACCTGGCTCGTCAGGTGGCCGATGTGGCCGCTCTGCCGATTCAGGATGAACGAAGAAATTTGTGGAAAAAACACAATGCTTTACAATCAACCCACCCACTGATTTTGATCTTTCCCGAAGGCTCATGGGCCGAGTTGCTGCCCGACGCCGTTTTGCAGTGCCAGGACCAACATGCTCGTGCCATCGAATGGGAATTGCGCCGTCGGCTGTATCAGCACGAGCATTTTGCCGACGATGCAGTGATCGAAGCCGAGTGGGTTGTCCACAAGGTGATCCACCATTCAGGCTGGGGGCTGTGCGCCCAACACATTCCCAGTCCCGAGGCGCGCGGGGCCTGGCGATTCGATCCGGTGATCCGCGAGCCGGCTGACCTGGCCCGCCTGCGCTTTCCCGAAATTGCCTATGACGAGGCAGCCACGCGGCAGGTCTGGCAGCAGACCGGCGATCTGTTGGGCGATGTGTTGCAGGTGCGGCTCAAGGGCGTGGCGCACATTTCTTATCACCTGATGCAGCAGTACACCGATCTGCGCGGCCTGGAAGAGACGATGCTGGACATGTACCTCAACCCGGCCATGCTGCACGAGGCCATGGCGTTTTTGGAAGAAGGGCATCGTCGTGTGCTGCAACAATACATCGAGCAAAATATTTTATCGTTGAACAACGATAATACCTATCACAGTTCGGGTGGCAATGGCTATACCGATGAATTGCCTGCGCTGTGGTTCGATCCGCAGCGGGTGCGGCCTTGCGACATGTGGGCCAGCGCCGAATCGCAGGAACTGGCGCAGGTGGGGCCGCGTCAGCATGCCGAGTTTGCTCTGCAATACGAAAAGCGGCTGCTCGAGCCGTTCGGTCTCACCGGCTATGGCTGCTGTGAAGACCTGGGGTACAAGTTGGAGGACGTGCTGACCATCCCGCACATCCGGCGCATTTCGATCTCGCCGTTTGCCGACGTGGACCTGTGTGCCGAAAAACTGGGTCGGCAGGCCATTTTCTCGTGGAAACCGCACCCCTCACACCTGGTAGGCCGGTTTGATGACGACCTGGTGCGCGGGTATGTGCGCCATACCATCGAGGCGGCCCAACGATACGGCTGTGTGCCAGAGATCATTCTCAAGGACACACACACCTGCGAGCATCACCCGGAGCGGTTTGATCGGTGGAGCCAGATCGTTCGCGAAGAGGTAGATCGAGTCGCAAAAGGGGCATGTTGACAATCAACCCGTTTTGCGCTAAGATGAATTGACCGATCAATGACCTGTTTTGACGAAAGGAGAGTGTTCTGTGTATCACAAGGTAATAGTTATCGGCAACCTGACCCGGGATCCAGAGATGCGTTATACCCCTAGCGGCACCGCAGTGACCACGTTTACGGTGGCTACGTCCAACAAAATTTCCAAAACGCAGACGCCCGAGTGTCCAGATGGCTGGAAGGAAGGCTATGGCGGCAAGACGTGGGAGCAAACCATTTTTTGGCGGGTGACGGCCTGGCGGCAATTGGCCGAGATGATCAATCAATATCTGGCCAAGGGACGACAGGTTTATATTGAAGGCGAAATGCGGGGTGAGACCGTGAATGGAATCGTCAATCCTCGTGTGTGGACCGGACAGGATGGCGTGCCGCGCGCCGGCTTTGAGTTGACCGCTCGCACGGTCAAATTTATCGGCGGGCGCACCGGTGAGGCCGACAGCGGCGGCGCAACCGAAGAAGAAGGCCCGCCTCCGGGCTTTGTCGAAGAGAACGAAATCCCCTTTTAATCAGACACAATCTGGCAACCTCCGAGGTAAACCCTCGGAGGTTTTTTTACCGACGTTTTTCCCACTCGGCCACGGCCGCCTTGATCAGGCTGCGGATATGCTCATCGGCCACGTCGTTGGGGCTGCTATAGACCTCGTTGCCCACCTCGATCTGCAAAGTACCGCTGCGGTCGGCGCGCATGTGCACCTCGTAGGGCAGTGGTGTGGGCAGGCTCTCGATGTAGGTCTGCAAGATTGTTTCGATTTCTTCGATAAAAGAAGGCAGTCGTTGTACAGGGGCCGACGGCTGAAGTCCGCGCCGAAAAAAAGTGGTGATGGTGGGGCCGATGCCTTTTTCCTGCGGTTTGAGGTCGCTGACGGGCGGAGCGACGTATGTGGGCGGGCGCGTCGGCGCGGGGCGGGGTAGCGGTGTTTCGATCATGGCAGATGCTGCAGGGGCAGGTGCTGCAGGGGCCGGCGTTGCGGAGGATGGCACGGGTTGTGCGGGCACAGGTAGGGGCGTCACCGGTGGCGGTTCTTGGGGTTTGGGAATGTTTTGCAAAGCCTGGGGATTGGCCGCCATGCCGCCGGTAAAGCGCAGCAGGTCCGAGATGGCCCATAGCACCCGCCGCCCTACCTGAGCATCGTGAATCTCGCGAAGATGGGCATACTGTTTGCCTTCCACCTCGATCATGATCTGCCCGGTTTGCAGGTCACGATAGACGCGCATCACTTCGCCAGGGCGGGTGGGCATTTCGACCGGAGGCGCTGCCGATTCGGTGGGCTCGAGCGAAGATGGGGCAGCGGCGGTGATCGGTTGAGATGGGGGGGGATCGGGCGCAGCAGCGACCTCGGAGCGGCGGCGCGCGGGCGGCTTGCTTTTCGAGCCGCCGCGTTGTAAATAGGTGATGATAAACACAAAGATGCCTACGGCCATGAGCAGTAGCACAATCATGGCTGCCGCTAACAAGATCAAATCCGCATTTTCCCCTGCCATTGTTCCTCTCAGTATTTTGAGGGGAGCGTCATCACCTTGGAGCGTGCTGAAAAACTCCCTCACCACCAAGACATAAAGGACACAAAGAATTTCTAAAAACCCAACAGTATCGCAAACCTTGGTGTTCTTGGTGTCCTTTGTGGTAAAAATAGACTTTTCAGTGGCTTCCCTGGCCGCTGCTTTCAAGATGATGACATTTCCCTATTTTTTCAAGATGATGCGTATTGGCTATGATTATATCACAACAGGGTATCGCAGGGCAATCTGGCGATTTTCAAAATTGGTAAATCAGTGTAGAATAGAGCGCGATTGCCACTGCTGTTCGATCAGGACGGCCAGCGACTCGTGCGGGGCAATCTGGCAGACCTCGGCCAGCACTGCGCGCAAACCCTGTTCGGACAGCCGTTTTTGCAATTCGCCAGCCAGCGGGTCGTCAGGGTGATCAAAGCGCAGCGCAGCGGCAATCACCCGGGCCAGTTCGACAGGCTGTATGCTGGCTTGCTCAGCCAGGCGCGCCGGCCCCACCAGCCGGTCTTGCGGCGCCAACTTGCGCAGCGGGTCGCGGCCCAGCCGAAACACCGTGTCGCCGAGGGCGCGGTTGGCAAAGCGTCGGCGCAGGTCGGCGGTGTGCGCAAACAGCCACTCGCCGGCAACATGATAGCGGCCAGCCAGCCCGGCGATGCTTTCCTGCCAGACCCGTTCCAGCGCGTCGGCAATGACCGGGTCGGCCAGGGCCTCATAGCCATACGTGTGGCCGCGCTGATAGCCCAGATAGGCCAGCGTGGCATGCCCGCAGTTGTGGATGTACAGCTTGCGCGCCGTATAGACCTCAAAATGATCGCACGGCTGCATGGCTACAATGTCGGGCAGGTTGCCCACCCAGCCGGTTCGGTCTATGGGCAGTTCTTTGTACGGCTCGACCTGGATCAGGCCGATGTCTTGGGCGCGCTGTTCTGGGGTAGGCGGCGGGATCATACGCCCGATCACGGTGTCTACCAGGCCGACATGCTGACGCAAAAACGCCTGCTCGTCCTCGCTCAGGTGTTCGGCGATCAGGCCGCCCAGGATGCCCGCCGCGCCGTGCAGGTTTTCGCAGACGATGCAGTTGAGCGGGGCAAGGGGATGGCGGCGCATGCGCTGACGCACTCCCTGAGCGATGGACGCAGCCACCAGGGGCAATGCTCGCGCACCCACGGCCGTCGCCAACAGGTCGGCCTGTGCGACGGCCTCGGCGATGGCGGGTGTGTCATCAGCAGGCAGCGCGCTCACCGGCGTAATCCACACATCTTGATGATAATCGTTGTCAATCAGACGCACGGTATAGCCGTGGCGCGCGTTCAGGGCGACGATCAGCGGGCGGTCAATGTCTACAAAGGTGACGACATAGCCCGATTCGCTGAACAGTTGCCCGATGAACCCGCGCCCGACATTGCCCGCGCCAAAAATAACTGCCTGTTTCATCTCGATCCTTTCTATTCGGCTTGAGCGGTTGGCAGCCGCCAATAAATGCCATTTTCCCGCGCCATCAACTTTTCATCTATCATATAACGGCGCAGCGATGCATAGTCAGGGTGATATTGTTTGATCAGCTCATTCAACTCTTTTTCGGGATAACGACGGTCAAACTCGAACCGGTCGGCCAGCCAACGCAGCACCACCATGTACTTTTTATACTGTGAGGGAATCTGGGCGATGCGGTCATTGATGATGAACGTGGCGCGTACCTTGTCCTCCCAGCTTTGTTCGTCTACTCGACCGACCAATCTGGCGATTTTGTCGGGGCTAAACATTTCCTTGTTCAGCCGGATCAAGGCCTCCTGGTTGAGCGAATAGATGCGCAAATTACCCTGCGGCTGCATTTGTACCAGCCCCAATTCTTTGAGCATGCTCAGGTGGTGGGACACGGTTGGCTCTTTTAGTTCCACCAGGTCGGCGATTTCGCTGACGCTGCACGGGCGGTTGGCCAGGATGCCCACGATCTTGAGGCGGCTCTCATTGGCCATCACCTGGAAAAATTGCACCAGTTTTTGGATTTCAGATTGTTCCATATTCTTTCTCCTCATCTATTTAGACAGAAATCTAATTAGATGATACCACATATTTTGAAAACATGCAAATGGAGGCAAGATGCAATCAAATCAGAGGCTCGACAAGTTTCGCCAGAAAATGTCCGAGAGCGGCCTGGAGGCCTGGCTGGTCACCGATCCGCTCAATCGTCGCTACCTGAGCGGGTTCAGCGGGTCGGCAGGCATGTTGTTGATCACGCAGCAGGTATCCCAAATTATCGTAGATTTTCGCTACTTTGAACGCGCGGCCCGTGAATCGACCGACTGGGAGCAGGTACGCATCCAAAATCGCGAACTGGAGACGCTGGGCGAGGCGGTGCAGGCGTTGGGTATCCGGCAGTTGGGGTTCGAGTCGGATCATGTGACGGTGGCTCTGCGCGACGAGATGCAGGCGGCGGTGGGCGATGTGTCGTTGGTGCCGCAGGCGCGCTTTATTTTGCCGATGCGGGCGATCAAGGACGATGTCGAGATTGCCGCGCTGCGCGCTGCGGTGGCTTGCTCGGATGCCGCTTTTGAGCATCTGTGTGGGGTGATCCGCCCTGGCATGACCGAGAACGAGGTGGCCTGGGAACTGGAGAGCTTTATGCGGCAGCATGGCGCGGCGGCGCTGTCTTTTTCGTCCATCGTGGGCGGCGGGCCGAACGGGGCGATGCCGCATGCCACGTGCAGCGACCGGCCCATCTGCGCCGGCGAACCCATTGTGATGGATTTTGGCGCGCTGGTAGATGGCTATTGCTCTGACATTACCCGCACGGTGTGTCTGGGGCAGCCCGATGATCGCTATCTAGAGATATGGAATCTGGTTCACCGGGCGCAGCAGGTGGCCGAAGAGGGCATTCGTCCGGGCATGACCGGCCAACAGGCCGATGCTCTGGCTCGCGAGGTGTTGGATGCGGCCGGCTATGGCGAGCATTTTGGACACGGTTTGGGGCACGGCGTGGGGTTGAACATTCACGAGTCGCCGCGCCTGGGTCGCCTGGCCGACAAGGATGTGCTGGAATCGGGTATGGTCTTTTCCATCGAGCCGGGCCTTTACCTGCCAGGCTGGGGCGGCGTGCGCATCGAGGATATGGGGGTGCTGCGCGCCGATGGCGTCGAGGTGCTGACCCGTGCCCCCAAAGTGGCGGTGATCTAGCCGGGCGGCCGGCCAGATGACTAGAAATCCTCCGAGGTCTCTGAGCGGGACCTCGGAGGTCCGGTCAGTCGCTTGATGGTCGAGGCGTTCGGCCCAGAGTGCGGGCGTATAGCACGGCAAAAATAATCAGCCCGGCCAGCAAGATGGTCGTCAGCGTCCAGAGCATCACCTGCGGCCCGATCTGCTCAAACAACTGGCCGATCAGCCAGGGTGCCACCATACCTCCCGCACTGATGCCGATAAACAACAGCCCGGCCACGCGGCCGGTCAAAGGCACAATCTGGCCGGCAAAAGACATCAGTGTGGCAAATAGCGGGGCCACAAACAAGCCCACCACAATCACTCCCAGCCACAGCGCCCAAACCGACTGCGACCAGCCCCAGATCACGCCCACTCCGACCAGACACCCCAACAGGTTACTCAGCAGCATGGTCGCCGGGCGCACACGCACCGCAACGGGAATGGCCAGCAGCCTGCCCAGCGTGAACGCGCCCCAAAATGCCGAATTGAGATAGGCTGCCGTCGTCTCGTTGCCCAAACCGGTGCGTACCGCATAGGTGAAAATCCATCCGCCCATGCTGATCTCGGCCCCGACACAGAGGAAAAAGAACAGGGCGATCAAGATCACCAGGACATAGCTTGTCCGCCCATCAGATGAGCGGGCCGAGGACACGCGAATGGCCGGGCTGCGCAGGCGGGTCAGCCACACGGCCACCGGCACGGCCAGCAGTGCCAGCATCCAATAAGCCCACACAATATCGCCGCTCCATTTGACCATCCAGGCCACGATCAACGGTGACAGAAATGCCCCGACGCCGAAAAACAAGTGCAGCCCATTCATAAACGGCCCCACCTTGTCGTCGTGCACCCACACCAGCAGCGTATTGCCGCCCACGTCCAATGTGCCTTCGGCGATGCCCAGCAGGGTCAACACCACCGCCAGCAGCCACAAAAGAGGTACCAGGGGAGTCAGGATCATCAAGGCAGCCATCATCATCAGTGCCGCAGCCATCAGCGGGTGCGCGGCCATGCGATCATACAGCCGCCCACCCTGCGACGAGCCGATCATATAGCCCAGAGAGCGCGCCGTAAACACATAGCTGACCTGACCGAGCAGGCTGTGCGTGTGTTCGGCCAGGCCCGGCAGAGTCGGCCCCATCGAGGCAGAGACCAGCCCCAGGGCCACAAATGCTGCGTAATAGCCGGCGGTGACGATCAATGGATTGGGATGTTCAGCGACCAGATCAGATGCAACAGCCATTTTTTCTCCCTTGTCAAGAACGCAGTGTCGCTTGCAGGCGCAGCGGATGCAGCAACAGTTCCAATGCCGATACAATGTCCAGGCAGACCACATCGGCGGCAGCAATGGTTTCGGCGGCCGCTCCCTCGCCCAAAATCACTGCAATGCCCAGCGCTGCTTCTTGCAACATCAAGCGGTCATTGCGCCCGTTGCCGATGCTTGCCGTATGCCCGGCGCCGCATGCCTGCACAAAAGTGCGCTTGGCTTCGGCCTGACCGCCCGACGGCAAAATGGTCAGGTCACAGGGCAGACCGGTCAGTTGTGGCCCGGCCAGGCCAAAGGTGTCGGCTGTGACCACATGCACAGACACCTGCCCGGCCAGCCGGCTCAAGGCCTCACTCACGCCATCTATCAACTGCCCGTCGCAGGCCAGCGTGCCGTTATAGTCCAGCACCAAATGCTCTATCTGAAGCGTCTTGTATCCTGGAATTTTAATTTCGATCACGACTCCTCCTGATTTGCTCGCATACCTTGCAGGTATAGGGTGTGTACTCTATCACGCATTGGCCGCCTTGTCAAAGAGGTTCGATCGCTCTTTGCTGTATAAAAATTATTGATTCCATCATCAAAAATTTTAATCAGATATTGACAAAAGTTAAAGGCTGTGTTATAATCTTGATTATCAGCTTGATAAAATTAACCTATAAATAAATTTTATTAATCCAGCCAGAAAGGGGTATGAAATGCAAGAGCGTCAGGTATTTGCCACACCTGAAGGGTGTGATCTGGTCGTCAAAAACGTGCGCGGTTCGATCACCGTTGAAGGTTGGGATCGCCCCGAAACCGAGGTGCTTGTGGTCAAACATCAAGAAGGCGCCCAGGTGTCTATCCAGCAAGAAGGCCGCCAGATCACGGTCAAAACCCAATGGGAAGAGGGTTGGGGTGGGCTTTTGGGGCTGTTTTTGGGCGGCCGCAATTTTAACATAGACTATACGGTGCATGTGCCGCACAACAGCCAACTCAGGCTCAGCAATGTCAACGGGCCGATTCAGGTGCGCGGCATCCAGGGTGATGTGCGCGCTAACAATGTAGACGGCTCGACCTCGTTGCAGTCCATCTCGGGCCATCTTGCGGTCGAGACTGTTAATGGCTCGCTCAAGATTGCCGATGTGAGCGGCCAGGCCGAACTCAAGGCGGTCAATGGCCGGCTGGAGGCGCAGAGCGGTTGCCTGAACAGCCTGCGCAGCGAAACCGTCAACGGCGAAATTGTCATCGGCTCTGTGCTGACGCCGGGCGGTCACTATGCCCTGAACACCGTCAACGGCAGTGCCAGGCTGGCCATTCCGGCCGGCGTGCGCGCTCGCGTGTCGGCGCATGGGATCAATTCGGGGCTGGATTGCAGCCTGCCTTGCTCGGACATGCACAAAAGCGTGGGCAGTTGGACCGGCACGGTCGGCTCTGGTGATGGCCCGGCAGCCGAAGTGAGCTTTAACACTGTTAACGGCAGGCTGCATGTGACCGGCGGCGAAGGAGAATGGGCGGCGTCACCCGTTCCGCCTGTCCCGCCCGTTCCGCCTGCCGAACCGGTGATCGTCAAAGTGGTCGACGCTCCCACACCACCTGCGCCGCCCGAAACCCAAGGCCCCAGTTCGCAGGCCCAGGTGTTGCAGATGCTGGAGCGCGGCGAAATCAGCGTAGACAAGGCGTTGGAATTGCTCAAAAATTTCGACTGACCCAACCTTTTTCTTGGAGCGAGGCGATGGTTCAACCATTGCCTCGCTTTTTTTGTCCATTGTGAGCCAAACCGGTTTGTGGTAAAATGAGTCAGGATTGGACGACCGTCTGTTTGAGAGGAGTGAATCGGTGGGCGATCAAGACGAAATTGAACGCATCAAACGCATCCGCGCCAGGCAACTGGCTTCCCGCGATCCGGGCAAGGCCGAACGCCAGCGCGAGCAGTTGGTCAGCGGCCGCTATCACAAAGAAAATCTGACCCTGGTGGGCATGATTCGGGACATCCCGGCCAAATGGTGGGGCATGATCATTGGCGGGTTGGTGGGTTTTTTCGCCGCCTTGGTGCTGGATCGCATTCTCCATGTGCAGATATTTGCCGATGCGACCTGGTCGAGCTTTTTGTGGTATATTCTCCTCTTGTTCGGCATTGCCGCTGGCCGTGCCATCTCGATGGCGATGGACTGGCGGGCCGATGATCAGCGCGAGTTGATTGACCGCGGCCGACGATGATCCTGTTCCGATGGAATCAGAACTGAACAGAGACCATCTGTGAGGGGCGAAATTCTTGCCCAAAAAGCAACGATCTTGAGGGATAGGCTCTATGCTGCTGATCTATTTTGCCGTTGCCTGGGTGATCGGCATTGCCCTGTCTGCTCAAATTAACGCCGCCTGGACGTTGTGGGTCTGGTTGATTCCGCTGCCCTGCGGAGTGGCTTGGCTGTGGCGCACCTCGCCGCACATCCGCCGAAATGCCTTGTGCGGCCTGTTTTTGTGCCTGGGCGGCCTGCGCTGGTCACTGGCGCAACCTCGCCTTGACCAACATCACGTGGCCTCGTTCAACGGGCAGGGACGGGTTCGACTGGTTGGGGTGGTGCTGGCCGAGCCGGACGTGCGCGATACCTGGGTCAATCTGCGGGTGCAGGCACAGACGCTTGCGCTGCCCGACCAGAAACCTCGTCGCGTGCAAGGCTGGGTGCTGATCCGTGCCCCGCGTTACCCCGAAATGGGTTACGGCGACCGCCTGCAAATAGACGGTGAACTGGAAACGCCGCCCATCCTCGACACGTTTTCTTATCGCGATTATTTGGCCCGCCAGGGCATCTATAGCCTGATTCGCCAGGGCAAAATTCGTGTCCTGGATCGCGATCAGGGCAACCCCTTTTTCGCTCTGATGCTGCGCTTGAAGCAACATGCCCAAAACGTCATTGCTCAAATCATCCCCGAACCGGCCGCGGCCCTGCTCACCGGCATCTTGTTGGGCTATGAGCGCGGCATCCCCACTGACCTGGCCGCCGATTTCAGCCGCACCGGAACTTCGCATATCATTGCTATCTCTGGATTCAACATGTCCATCGTGGCCGGGCTGATGTCTGCGCTCAGCGTGCGGCTGTTTGGCCGGCGCTATGCGGCCTGGTTTTCTACGGCGGCGATTGCCCTGTACACTCTGTTTGTCGGCGCGGGGGCGGCGGTGCTGCGTGCGGCGGTGATGAGTTGCATCGCCGTATGGGGCGAACACCTGGGCCGCCAAAACTCGGCACCCAATGCCTTGTGCGCTACCGCTCTGTTGATGACGGCCTGGAACCCACATACCCTCTGGGACGTGGGTTTTCAACTCTCGTTTGCGGCCACTCTGGGGCTGATTTTGCTGTCCGACCCGTTTCAGCGCGGCTTTGAGCAGTTTTGGGGTCGCCTGTTTCCGCCGGGTTGGGCCGAGCCGACGGCCAGTCTGCTCAACGATTCGCTCATCCTGACCACCTGCGCTCAACTGACCACTCTGCCGATCATCCTGTATCATTTTGGCTCGCTGTCGCTGGTGACGCTGTTCAGCAACCTGCTGGTGCTGCCGGCTCAGGCGCAGGTGATGCTGTGGGGCGCTCTGGCAGTGGGCGGCGGGCTGATCTGGCTACCGTTGGGGCAGGCGGTGGGGTGGGTGGCCTGGTTGTTCCTGTCCTACACCATTTGGGTGGTCGAGACCACCGCGCGCATCCCTTATGCGGCGGTGGAATTGGGCCATTTTGACCCGTTTTGGGTGTGGGGCTGGTATGCGGTTTTGGGTGGAGGGGTATGGCTGATGACGCAAACGGCCGAAAAACGCAGCAAAATCCGGCAGTGGCTTGGCAGTCAATGGGCCACCCGCGCCCTCATCGGCGGCCTGGCCGTGACGGCCGTGCTGATCTGGCTAGCCTGGCGCGCTCTGCCCGACGGCAAATTGCACGTGGCCTTTTTGGATGTCGGCCAGGGCGACGCTGTGCTGATCCAGACGCCCGACGGCAAACATGTGCTGATCAACGGCGGCCCCTCATCCGTCAGTTTGATGGACGAGGTGGGGCGGCGGCTGCCTTTTTGGGATCGCACCATCGAGTTGATGATCCTGACCGACGACCGCGACGAACACCTGATCGGCCTGGTCGCCGTTGTCGAGCGGTACCGGGTCAACGCCCTGCTCCAGCCGCCGCTGGCTTGCAGCGATCTGTTCGACCAATCGCCGATCTGTGCTCGCTGGCAGGCCGCGCTCAAGGGAAAAAATCTGGTCGCTCAATCGGTCACAGCCGGCACCGAGATCGATCTGGGCGGTGGCGTCATTTTGGGCGTGCTGTATTCCCCCGACTCTGCCAAGGGGCCGCTGGTCTTGCGCCTGAATGCGGGCGCCACTTGCTTTTTGTTGGGGGGCAGCGCCGGCCTAGACGAGGAAACGGCTTTGCTGGCCAGTGGACAAAATCTGCGCTGCGATGTGCTTCAGATAGGCCAGAACGGCCGCGCCCGCGCCGGCAGCGCGGCGTTCATCCAGGCTGTGCGCCCGGCGCTGGCCGTGATCTCGTGCGTCGAGGGCCACGAACCCAACGAGGCCGTGCTGGAGCGGCTAGCCGGGGTAGGCGCCACCGTCGCCCGCACCGATCAACACGGCAGCATTGAGGTGATTGGCGATGGGCAAACCATCCAGGCGCAGACAAAGAGGTGATAGAAAGCAAAAACCAGGTTGGGACGAGCCGGCTCGCCTGAACCTGGTTTCTTGTTCGGCCCGATTGACCTCTGTCCTGTTCAATCTACTGCGAAAAACACCATTCTACACACTATATAGACAAAATACAAGCTCATCAGGTAAATAGCTGCCTTGCGTCCTAGCTTGCCTTTGCTGAACCAGAGGATCAGCCACAGGATGATGCCGGTATAGGTCTCCCACTGCAAATCCCAATAGATCAACGGGCGCGGCACCCAATAGGTAGAAAGTAGCGCACCGCCGCCGATGGCCACCAGCGGGTTGGTGATATTGCTGCCCACCAGCGTCCCCAGTGAAATGCCCTGGGCATTGTGTTTGACGCCGGCGATGGCCGTAGTAAACTCGGGCAGTGCCGAAGCGATACCCAACACCATCACCCCGATCAGCGAACCGCCGATACCCGTTGTTTGCACAATCATCTCGGTAATAGTCAAAACAATTTGCGCGCTCAAGATGGTCAAAGACATGGCCACCATCGCCACCAGGGTATAAACCACTACCTGCTGACCGTTCTGCGGCTTGTCGGTCACTTCTTCGGTTTCCACCTTTTTAAAGTGTTTGCGTTCGTCCCAATAGAGATAATAAGTGTATAAAATAAACGTGCCAAACAGGATAAAGCCGTCTAGCCTGGAGTAGGAGCGATCCCAACCCAGCACAATACACATCACCGTCGTGCCGATCATCGGAATCATGCTCTTCCACAGGAAATAGCGGCGAAAGTAAAGTATGCCGGATAAAAAGACTACCAGCCCCATAATCAGGGTCTGCTGCACCACATCCGAGCCGATGTTGGCACCCAAAACAATGGCCGAGCCAATCTCGTAATCCAGTGTGCCTCTCAAAATGCCCACCGAGGCGGTCAGGTGGGCGGCAATTTCGGGGATGCTGGTGGCCAGCGAAACCACCGTCATCCCCATAAATGTCGAAGATAAATTAAAATAGTCGGCCAGACCCAGCAGCTTTTTGACGGCTAGATTGGAACTCCAGATCAACAAGGCCAGCGCCGTCAGGCCCAACACAATGTCCAAAGGCAAATTCTGCGGCGTGATGATACTGCTCAACATACAAATTACTCCCGTTCCAGATCGAGGCAGGCGAATAAAAAAGGCTGCGATTTGATTCTCAGCCCTCAAAATTATATTCAGACCGCCCAAATTGTCCAATTTGAGACAAGACAAAACCTATCGGGTTTTCAAAACCCGATAGGTTTTCGGACGGTGTTCCTTTGAGGATTTGAGAGGATACCGACAATACGCGGTTATAACGCGGTCACGGCGATGCGGCCCAGCGCCCGCGCCGCTGCTGCCGCACGGGTATGCACATCCAGCTTGGCAAAAATGGCCTTGAGATGCCGTTTGACTGTATTGGTGGTGATCACCAACGCATCGGCGATTTCCTTGTTGGTCAGGCCCTGGGCCAGCAAATTCAAGACCTCGCGCTCGCGTTCGGTCAACGCATCCAGGCCATCCTTGCTGTGTGCTGACGCGCAGGCCTGCCGCGCCGTCTGCACAAACAGATGGCGGTCAAAAGTCTGTTTGCTCAGGCAGGCAAACACCCCATATTCGGCATACACCCGCTCTATGTCGGCCGGCGACGCCGTGCCGCTGACCACGATGGTGGGAATGTGTTGGGCGCGCACGCCGGCCAGCAGATGGTAGCCGTCCAGTTCTGCCCCCTGCCCCGATCCGCCCTCATGCCGCTGCAACAAGGGCGTCAGCGACAGGTCTACTACCGCCAGCGCATACTGCCCTCGCCGCAGACATCCCAATGCTTCGCCGTAACTGGCGCATGCCTGCACTTTGAAACCGGCATCACTCAACAACTCGGCCAAAATGCTGCGCCAGCCGGCGTCATCTTCGGTCAGCAGCACCAGACCGGGCGAGCCGGCCGCGGTTGAATGGAGTGACGATTCTGGCTGGGCGACCCGTGCCGCCGTCCGCTCTTCGCGCGGCAAGGCCGGCGCATTGGATAGGGCGTGCCGAACAGTCTCTTGAAATTCCCGGCGATCAAAGACTTCTTTGCGCAGGCAGGTAAATGCCCCATAGTCGTTCAACGCAGCAACGGCCAGTTCGACGGTAGCAAAACCCGTCAGCAGAATAGTGATGCAGCCCGGATCCACCTGGCGCGCTGCTTCCAACACGCGCAGACCGTCCTGGTTGTCATAATCGCCGCCGCCCAACGCCAGATCGATCACCGCCAGGCGGTGCGGTTGGGCGCGCAAATGCGCCAGTGCCATCTCTAAATCATCGGCCTGCTCCACCGACAATCCCACATCGGCCAGAATTTCGCTCAAAACCTGCTGCCAGGAGCGATCATCTTCAACCACCAACGCCCGCATACCCGCTCAATCTCCCTGTCTCGGCCCGGCCGCACGGGGCAACCTGAGCCAGAATGTGCTGCCGCGACGCCCGTCGCTCTCGACTGCCACCGTTCCGCCCAGGCGCACCATCAATGCCTTGACCCACCACAAGCCAAAGCCCAGCTTGCCTGTGCCTTTGCGCCCGGAAAAATTGAACTCAAAGATGCGATCATGGAGTTCGGGGACGATGCCCGGCCCGTTATCGCTCACTTGCACCACCACGTTGTCCGGCTCGCTCTGCCCGCCGATGGCAATGTCGCCCTGTCCGTTCATCGCCGTCGCTGCATTTTCCAGCAGGTTGACAAAGACCAGGATCAGGCTATCCTGGCCGGCGATGACTGGCGGCAAACCATCCAACCCGTCCAACTGCACCCTCACCTGCTCGGGCAGGTCGACCGTCTGCACGGCAGCGCGGACACATTCGGACACATCCACCGCGGCCAGGTGAATTGGCCTCAACCGCGACAGGCTGGCGCGCACGGCAGCCATTGCTTCGCGAGCGCTGCGTTCGATCTCGTCCAGGTTGGCCGTCAGATAAGGATCGGCCTGCAACGCGGCGGCGCATTTGGCCTGAATGCCTTGCACCCGCACTGGAATGGCTCCCACCTTGTTGTTGAGGTGATGCAACGCATTGGCTGCAATATCGCCCACTGCGGCCAGAGTCTCGGCCACGGCGTGCTTTTCCTGCATGGCCCGCAGCGTGTCTTGATGGGCGGCGTTGCGCACGGCCAGCGCGGCATAGTGCGCCAGGCAGGTCAACACCTTTTCGTCCCATTCGGACTCGGCAAAATGGCCCGGCTCGGACGCGGTGCTATACACGCTAAATGCGCCCGTCGCCTCTTGTATCGCCGCGCTTGGGCTGGACAGCAGCGGCACAATCAAGGCGCGATTCCAATCCTGCGCCAGAGCCAGATCGGGGCGATGAAAGCGCGGGTCGGTGCGCAAATCGTCGGTGCGTACCGCCGCCCGCTCCAACACCGCCAGGCCAGTCAGACTGCCGTGCAAGGGGATGCGCTCGCCGCGCCGATAGCCCGCGCTGGCTGCCTGCAATACCAGTTCGTCGCTCTGTCGCGTCCAGATGGCGCTGGCGGCGGCATTGAGCAGATCGCAGGCCAGTTCGACCAGCCGTGCCAGTACCTGGTGACACGGCTGCACCAGCAACAACTGCGCCACTTCTTGCAGCGCATCCAACAGCCGTACCTCTTGAATGGCGATCACGGCCTGCGTGGCCAGCGATTGCAGCAAATGGCTGTCCGATTCACCAAACGCCCCCACTGCCGGGCTTTCCAGGTTGAGCACACCCTCCAGCCGCCCGCTGGCTGCCACCAGTGGCACGGCCAGCTCGGAACGCATCTCCAGGTCTGTGTCAAAAGGATAATATACCCTGTTCCACGGCTCACTGTGCAAATCGGCGATGCAGACCGGTTGACGATGAACGGCCACCCAGCCCATCACACTGGTCTCGTCCAGCGGCAGTGCTTCAACCAGGGGCCGCCCCAATCGCTCGCCGGCGATGGCGCGCATGATCAACCGTCCGGCGGTCCGGTCTACCAGCCGAAAAATGCCATAGACAGCCCCGGTCACTTCGAGGGCCATTTGCAAAATGGCCTCCAACGTCTCTTCCAGGCGCAGCCGCGAGGAGATGAGCAACCCGGCGCGCCGTAAACGGTTCAACTCGTCGGCCTGACGCGCCCCTTGCCGACCACGGCCCATCCGCTCGATGGCCGCCGCCGCCCATTGGGCCAGGTTGTGCAAAAGCAGTTGTTGCAATGGATCGGCCGGATGGTCGGCGCGCGCCTCTAACATGCCAACTTTTCGCCCGCCCGCCGTTAAAGGCAAACGGAGCGACCAGGGCGACTCGTTCGCGTCGCAGGTTGTTTGCTCCGACGCCGCATCTGAGATGGGCGGGCCCGGCCAGATGGCAATCTGGATGTCGGACATTCTCTGGGTTGCCGTTTCCAGGATCAGGCGCAATGCCGCCTGACCGGCCTCAACATCCGGTTCGGTCAGGGCATTGACCGCCCGGCCGATGTGGGTCAAATCGGCCAAGACCTGGGTCAGTTCTTTTGTCTGCATCATCCAGCCATCAGCGCAAGATCAGAACCAATGTCACCGTCAACGCCGCGGCCAGCAGCAATACCACTCCGACAATGACAATCCAGACCCAGGCCGGCAGCCCCTTTTTCTTGGGACTGGCCACAGATTGGGTCTTGTCTGTCCCCCAGATCATGGTGGCGCCGCCGGCAGCCGCCGATTCGGCGGCCTGTTCTTGCTGCAAATAGATTTTGACCGGCCCCACCCCCAACGGCAGGGTCGAGTCCCAGTTGGTTGGCTCGTTGGGTTTGAGGCGGGTGTTGCCGATAAAAGTGCCGTTGCCGCTTTCCAGGTCGGTCACCTGGCAGCGCTTGCCATCAAAGGTGATGCGGGCATGATGGCGCGAAACCATCGTATAGGCCAGCACCAGGTCATTGTCGGGTTCACGGCCAAGGGTCAAATTGCCAATGTTTAACGGGCGGGTTCGTTTGGCCCCATTGGGTTCCTGGATAGAAATTCGATTAAAAGACATCCGATCAACCTCCTGCTGTGAGAGTTGCTGTTCGTGTAGAGGCAGGGCTTGCCCCTGCCCGACCAGGGCAAGCGCAAGGCTTGCCCCTACATCATAAAATGCACCCAAATTATATGGCCGGGTGTTTGAGGCCGTGTCCGGTCAGCACCGACACGATCAACGCATCGCTTGTAGCTGTTTCCAGGTGGTGCGACACGCCGGCCAGGGTCGCTGCTGCCGTCGGCTCGATGTAAATGCCGCGCCGGCCCATCTGCTGCCAGGCTGTGCGGATATCGTCTTCGCTCACGGTCAAAAAGGTGCCGTTGCTGCGGCGAACGGCCTCGACGATCTGCGCGGCGCGGGCCGGCTCGGCGATGGCGATGCCCTCGGCCAGGGTGTCGCCACTCGCGGCCGGCTCTGTGCTGCCGTGAAACATGCGGCTCAGCGGGGCGCAGCGAGCTGCCTGCACTCCTACCAGGCGCGGCATCCGGGCGATGACGCCGGCCTGCATCAATTCGCCGAACCCGATGAACACTCCCAGTAGCAAGGTGCCGTTGCCTACTGGCACGATCAGAACATCGGGACACTGCCAGCCCAGTTGTTCGCAGATTTCAAACGCCACCGTTTTGACGCCGTGCAGAAAGAACGGATTCCACACATGGCTGGCGTAAAATGTCGTTTTGGCGGCTTGCTGTACGGCCTGTGCCGCATTTTCGCGGCGACCCGGCGTCAGGCGCAGGGTGGCACCGTAGGCCTCGATCTGGGCCAGCTTGGCCGGCGAGGTGCTGTTCGGTGCATAGATGGCACACTCGATGCCGGCGTGGGCGCAGTATGCGGCGATGGCGCAGCCGGCGTTGCCCGACGAGTCCTCGACCACCCGTTGGATGCCCAGTTCGCAGGCATGGCTGATCAACACCGCCGCGCCGCGGTCTTTGTACGAGCCGGTGGAAAACAGATGGTCTTGCTTGAGCCACACCGTCCGTCCGTTCCACTCGAACGGCAGCAGCGGGGTAAACCCTTCGTCAAACGACACCACACTGGTCTCATCCCAAACAGGGATGGCCTCGCGGTATCGCCACATCGTCGGCCGCCGCGCCGCAATCTGGCTCAGATCGAACGTGGGCCGAAAATCGAGGTCCAGCACCCCCCCGCAATCGCACCGCCAACGCAGGTCGTGCCGCTCGTAAATCGCCGCGCACTGCTGGCAAATCAACTGTCCCGCCATCATCCGTTCTACTCCCACTCACACAGCGACTCTACATACGCCGCCGAGCCATCGCGCAGCCAGCCGTCGAGCTGGGCCTGCTCTTTGAGCTGCTGACCGCGCATACGCGGCACGGCCACAAAACAGCAGCGCATTTCCTGGCACCCCATTTCGGACAGCGCGGTCATGTCGCCCCACAGCTTTTCAAACTGCGCCACTGGAAAAACATCCTCCTGACCCTGCCCCCATCGTTTTTTGACATCTTTGAGGGTAATGTAGGTAGGCATACGTGCCGCCATCGCCCGCACTGCCGCCGCCACCCGCCCGGCGTCGCACAGATCGGCCCGCGTCAGGCCAAACACATGGAGCAGTTGATCCAGATCGATCCACATGGTATTGGAATTGTAAAAAGAGAGCTTGAACTCGTCTTGCTCACGCGGCAAAGCCATACCCTCCACCAGACGCAGCCGTCCGTTGACGCGGGCCAGCCCACCGCCCCGATCTTCTACCCGCCGGGCGATCACCTCGACCGTCATGGTGGCCTCGGAGCGAATGTGCCAGCCCAGCATAGCCGCATCCACGTCGGCGCCCAGCGTGTCAATGTTGTGTATCATCAAGTAACGCAAATTGGGATACTGTGCGATCAATTGCGCCAACACCCCATTGCGAAACAGGTTGGGAATCTCGAACCAATGCCCCACCGGATGCAGACATTGCAGCGGCACATTGTCGGTATAATCGGCGCCCTCGCCCATTTGTTGCGCCCAGCCGATCAGGGCCGCGTGCAGGCTGTCGCGCACTTTTTGTGCCTGCTCGTCGAGCAACTGCTGCGGCATTTCTTCCCAGGCAAAGCGCAAGTCACGGGTCATCGGAATCATGCGCAGGCCCACTGCCCGGCCCGGCGACAGGATCAGGGGGGCGGCATAGCCATACGGACGGCCCTGCGCGTCGGCGGCGCCGCCCAAAAACTGCTCTATCGGCTGGTGTGTCAAATAGCTGGTGGTGACGATGTGCGGTAACTCGGCGCCATACAGCCGATTGGCACGGCGGCTCTTGGCCAGATGCGTCTCTAAAAAAGTGCGCTGTCGTCCGCCGAGTTTGCAAAATGGGTGTAGAGCCTTGACCACGCCGGCGCCACGCGTCCAACGACTGCCCACGCCGGCGGCCAGCGTCAACACGGCCACCTGCCCCTGGCGCAAGGCTCGGATGCCCAACTCGCGCAGTGCCGCCGCATCCGGGCCGCTCCCCGGCCAGTCTTGCACGTCGCCCGACTCGATATCGTCAATGTCGCTGTTGGGCGGCAGGCGGTTTTGCGCCAGGCCAATGCGTCCGCCGCGCAGGTCGGCGCGAATTTGTTCGTGCTGAAGGCGGTCAAAGCCCAGTTCGCTCAACAAAGCCGCCAGACTCTGCTCGCCGGGCTGTTGTGCCGGGCTGCGCGGTACCAGGCGATCAAACAAGGCCTGCACCATCCCGCTCAAATCAGGTCGGGTATGGCAGGCGGCACCAAACGCATCCAGTTCGGCCCGCTGTGCCGGCGAGAGTTGCCGGCGATCCTGGCGCAATGTCTGCGGCAGGGTGAGCGTATAATAGCCGGCCGGCATCAAAGCCGCCTCGCCGGCCAGCCGCTCGGCCGACGTGCCGCGCTCGTTCACGGCAAAATCATAAACCACCGGCTGCATGGCAAAAGGCAAGGCATGCTCCAGTCGCCGCATGGTTTGCTGCATCATCTCGTGCAGGCGCGCCTGCGCCCTCGGTTTATGTGCCGGATCGAAAATAAAGCCCATTCCGCCGCCAGACATGCCACCGAGCATCCAAAAACCCCAAAAAGCATCGCCAAATTCGGCGCGCACCAGGTCAATCAGCGTTTCGGTATACAGGTTGCTGGCCCAGGGGATGATGGCCTGGATCGGCCGCTCAAAGTTGCGGGTGGTGGCCGCACCAATGCCGCGAATGTCGCCTTGCCGCAGCAGGGCCACAATCTGATCCAGGATGGTGCAGGCTTCTTGCCGGCCCTGCCACTCGGCCTCGCAGCGCAGCAAATACTTTTCTGTGACCATCTCTAAAATCGGCCCGACATCCTGCGCCATGCCGCCATGCACCAGCACCAGGCTGTCTTGCAGCCGTTGGCGCGTCTCGGCCGATACCTCGTCGTTGCCCAACAGGTGATGCTGCGGCAGCAGCCGGCCGCGGCTGACCTGGTATTCGGGGTCTCCCGGCTCGGCCAGGGCGCCGCTGATCAATTTGATGCCCGGCCATACGCCGCCCGAATCCTGCCAGCCGCCGCCTGATCCGCCCAACCACTCGCCCAGAATGGCCCGCGCAGCCACCAACCGCCGCTCTTGCTCTGACAGTGTGCCGGTGAGCGAATGTGCCTGGCCGGTGGCGCGCATGCACAGGGCAATCAGGCAGGCCAGCA
This sequence comes from uncultured Anaerolineae bacterium, assembly GCA_964449465.1. Taxonomy (GTDB): domain Bacteria; phylum Chloroflexota; class Anaerolineae; order JAFGEY01; family JAFGEY01; genus CAYRXM01. The sequence continues at coordinate 6,493 of CAYVBK010000063.1, read as the reverse complement.
GGCTGGTGGAGACGGCCAGCCGCGAGCCTTTGGGGATGCCGTTGACCAGGCTGGTTACTTCGATGCCGCGACCGGGCCCCGCCAGGCGGGCCAACAGGTCGGTCAGCGGCTCGTCGGCGCCCTCGATGCCCGGCGGAACAATGCCGGCGGCAATCAGAGCGGCCTTGAGCAACCCCAAATAGTCGCGGGCAAAATCAAACACCTCGGCCAGGCTGGTGATTTCGGCCACCGCGCCCAGGTCTATGCTGACCAATCGCAGCACGGGTTGGTCAATGACCCGAAAAAAGGCCTCTACCGGCGGTTTGGGGCGGGCATCGCGCCCGCGCACGGCCAGGTCAATCGAGATGTTGAGCACCCGCGCCCCTTTGGGGAAATCCATGCCCAAAAAGAAAATGTCACTCCACGCACTGTGACTCAGGTCCATGCGCACCGGCGTAGACTCGTGCAGGATGGGAAACAGGCCGTTGGCCGAACGCTCCAGCAATTCGCCGCGCACGCGCAGCGGCTGATCCATGGGGTGGCCGATGCGAAACATCCATTGATTGCCGCGCACCGAACGCACGCTGCGCCGCACCTGATCGGCCAGAGTTTGAAAGCCCAACTGACGAAAAGCCTGCGCCAGCGCGCTGCAAAGGCCGTCGCTGGGGCCATTTCGTTTTTGGGCGGCCAGAAACACGCCGATGGCCTCTTCAAATCGTCGCTGGAGCAAATGCACATATCCCTCATACGGAATCAGGCCGGGCCGTTCGGTCAACCTGCCCGGCAGGTGAAAGCGATGAATGGCATACAGAAAAAAGAGAGCGCGCACCCGTTCATACAGATTATCGCTGCTGCGGCGAAACGACTCGAGCGTGGCGCATTCGGCCAGCAAGACATCTAGAGAAGCCTGGCGGCAAAATGCATCCAGCGAACGGTGACGCACGGCATCATCGGTCGAGGTGATGATCGCGATCAACTCGCTGTCCATGCTCACCTCCCTGGCCATCCGGCCTCGCGCTGTGCCAGCAACTCGACCAGCCGCGCCAGCACCTCTTCGCGGTCGCGTCCGCTCAGGGCCAGAGCCAGTTGTGCCGTCAGCAGGCCGTATTTCACACCGACATCATAGCGCCAGGCATGCTGCTCCAGAGCCAGATACTTTTCGCGGGTGGCCAGCACGGCCAGCGCGCCCGACAAGGTGACCCGCGGCGAGGTCACTTGAGGATCGTCGGTCTGTGCCTGAATTTGCTCGCCCAGAATCTCGAACACCGTCGGGGTCAGCACGTGCATGCCGAAAAAGCACAGATAATAGCCGGCGCGCATGCCCGGCACGGCCAGGCGCAGTTCGGCCTCAGTGGGGGTGGGCTTTTCGATCACCGTCTCGACCACATAGACATCCTGCCGTCCGCCCATACGCCGCCCGCCGACCGTGCCGTAATAGGGAAGCAGATGCTCGCGTGTGGCCTGCACCGCCGACACGGCGCAGGCTTCGACCCGTGCCGCCTCTACCAACTGACGGGCGCAACTCTCCTGGCCGCGACTGACGTACAAATGATCGCCCACCAGGTGCAAAAATGGCTCTGCGCCCACCCACTCACGGGCGCAATACACCGCATGCCCATAGCCCCAGGGCCGATCTTGGGTCACAAAGGTCAGCCGCCCGGCATGTTCGCCAGCGGCGCGGCGATATGGCTCTTGATCGTCCGGCGCCACCACCACCACCGTCTCTTGCACGCCAGCGCTCGACACCTCTTGCAACAAAATCCCTAATACCGACCGTTCGACGCCATCCCGGTCAATGACGGTCTGTAAAGGCAGGGTGCGCTGATTGCGTCCTGCCGCCGTGATCACGGCTTTTTTGATCTCCATATAGCCTCCAGACAGGTAGACAAGGAGCTTAGAGCGAATTGATGCGCTGCTTGTGTGCCCAGGGCCACACGCCAAAGGCCTGTGCCCAACTCGCTCCCACCTGAATGCCGCGCACCTGCCCCAGCGCATCGTAATAGCCCACATAATCAAAGGCCGACACACCGCCGCGAAAAAGCTCGTAAACCCGCACTGCGCTGCGCCAGGCCTCGCGAAACTCGCTGGCGTCCACGTACAAAAAAGGCGCAAAGCCTTCAGGGTCTTCCCAGTTTTCGGTGAACAAAAAGCGGCGCACGCCGCGCCAGGCTGCCCCTTGACCGATGCCCTGCAAAGACGCCCACAGCACAGCCATATCCGTCAGGCGGTGGGCGGTGGCATGGTCGGGGTGCAGGCTGGCGCGCCAGTGAGCGATCACCACCGTTGGCCTGACCTGCCGAATGATCTCGGCCACACGCACCCGCGCCTCGTCCGAGTCGGGCAGTTCGGCGTCGGCATAATCGAGGATATGCACAAGGGCTCCTGTCCGGCGACCAAATTCGAGAGCCTCTTGGCGTTTTTGCGCGCCATACTCGTCGGGTGGTTTGAGTGGGTGGCCGCGCCCGCCCAGGCTGAGGTGCAGCAGGTGCACCTCGCTGCCGCGGGCGATCTCTTGAATCAACACGCCGCCGCACGAAATTTCCATATCGCCGGCATGCGCGCCAACGGCCAGAATTGTCTTTTGCTCCATCGCTACACTCCTTTGTGTAAAATGGAAAACCAACGACTGGGGCGAAAGCCGAACCGCTCGTACAATCGCGCCGCATCGCCGCCCGTCCACAACACCCAGGCCGAATGATGGCCGTCTTGGGCCATAGCCTGCAAGGTGCGTCCCAGCAACACCGTGCCGATGCCCTGGCCTTGAAACCCCTCGGCCACGCCAAACGGCCCAAAATGCGCCCCCTCATACTGGCAATAGCCAATCACCTGCTCGCCCGACACGGCCAGCACGAACTGGTGCGGCGCAAAGGTGCCTTCGCCGATGCGGCGCAAATTGCGCAAGGCCAGCCATTCCCAGTCCCAGGGCAGCGCCGCGCGCAAAAATCGCCGAAAAGGGATCAGCCAGCGCGAACTGTAAGCCAGGATCGAAATGCCTTGCCGGGCCAATTTGCGTTCGCGTTCGTCCAGGTCAGAGAGGAACTGCGGCGGCCACAAAGATGCATCCATAGACATGGCCTGTGAGGCCATCTGATAGCCCTGTGCCTGAAAAAAGGCTAGTCCTGCGGGGTAGGCTGCCTGGTCCAGGCCGGGGACGATATAGGCGGTGGGGTACGAAGCCAGCCAGATGTGGCGTTTGCCCCTCTGCCGAAACCGCTCTTCTAGTTCGGCCAGCAGAGCCGCGCCCACGCCACGCCGACGATGCTCCGGCGCAACGGCCAGAGCCAGGATCCAGGCCCTGTCGCCCTCCAGACGGGCCGGGAAATGAAAACCCTGTCCACAAATCCCCAGCGCGAACCCGATCACCGCACCATCTTGCCGGGCCAGCAGGGCAAACTCGTCTCGAAAATTGGGGTCGAGCAGCACCAGCGATTCCAACCGCGCCGCCGAGATGAGGTCGGCGGTCAGGCTGCGATTCCACACCTCTACCAGAGCGGGCCAACCTGCGCCGTCCAGAGATACAATCTCCATCGTCAGCCTCCACTGCGCATCGTCAATGGCAAATAATTTCGGTACAACTCGGCCACCACCCGCACCTGCACCGGCACATTGATGGGGCTGTCCAGCACGTCGCCGTCAGCGCGAATGGTCACCACTGCCTGATGCAAACCGATGCTCATTCCGGTCGCATTCACCACCAGACGGATGGCGTCGCCGTCGGCCTGCGCCGTCAGCCAGGCTGCGCTCGATTGCGCCGTCCAGCTAAAAGATGGGCAGCCCAATTGACGCACTGTCAACGAGCCAACCGGCGAAATGCTCCCTACCTGCACCATCGGCGACATGGCCTGCGGCGCAACGGCCATCTGCGGCATCACCAACCGCCCCTCTTCCATCGCCGAAAAATTCCCGGCGGCGTCGCGATAGCGCACCCAGACCCCGCCGCCGCGGTAATTGCCCCCCGGCGGCATCCAGGTTAGCGGAGATTGGGTGGCCTGCGGCATGGTGAAAATAGTCACGCCATCCACCGTCACCTGCGCCTGACCCATCTGCCAAAACTGGAAAATCAAAAAGAGGTTATCGGGATTTTGGTGAAAGGTAAAAGCCAGTGGAAATTCCTGATACACGTTCGAGGCGTCAAAATCGCTGCCCTTGAGAATCAGCGGGCCATATTCGGTTCCACCGCCGTTGATGGCAAACCGCGCCACATTGCTCGACGTGGTATGGTTGTCCACCTTGAGCCGCACATAGGCCATCAGTGGCACATCGTGGAAAAATTGGGTCGTCCACACCCAGGCCGAGGCTTCATAATCGCCGGGCTCAAGCCGAAAAGCTGTGCCGCCGCGCGCTGCCGCGTCCGTCACCGACCGACCGTTTCCCCACAGCCGGCTAAATGTCTCAAACTGATCGTCTACAAACCAGTTGGGGCTGAATTGGACCAGCGGCCAGGCGGCGTTCAGGCCGTACAGCGTGACCTGATTGGTGTGCGATGAGGCCAGGTGCAGGCCCAACTCGGAGCGCGGGGCGGCCTCGCCCAGATAGATTGTATCGCTGGCTACCGTCGTGCGCCCTATCGCATCGCGAGTTTTGACATAGACGGTGCGCCAGCCCTGCCCCGGGCGCAGCGTCCAGGCGCGCTCGGCCTGATAAGGCTGCCAGGGCACGTCAAAGCACATATCATGGCTCACCTGCATCTCGGTGGCCGGCCCCAGGCCGGCAAACCCACCGCCCGGCTCGCGATCATAGATATACAAATTCACCGTCGGGGTGGCAGTGTTCAAGGCCTCATTGTTGATGATCACCGGCGGATAGGCCGGATCGTGGCCGAAATCCTGGGTCAAATAACCGCGCCCATCGCCGGCGCGCCGATAATAGCCCATGCCGATTTCGCGCGAATTGGGATCGAGCAGGTTGGCGCGATGTCCCGGGCTGTTCATCCAGCCATTGACGGCATCTTGAGGGAGCATATAGCCGCAATAGCTGTTCTCGGCGCCGCAGATGCCCCCATAGCCAAACAGCGGCACCCGTTGAGAAGGCCAGCGATTTAGCGTATCTATGTGTCCACAGTACCCATCCGGGCGGTTTTCCACCGAATCCCAGGCAAACCAGCGCGCGGCCTGGGTCATTGAGGCGTTCCATCGCAGCGGCGGCACACCCTGGTCAAGTCGTGCCAGGTTGCCCAGGTACACCACCTGCATCTCTTGCTCGATCAGATCGGCCGGCTGCACAAAAGGAACACCCGGCTGCGACATGGCCGGCGAGCCCGTCACAAACAAAGAAATACACAAAACAATGCCGATCAACCTGATCTTCATACTCAGCCCCTTTCCTCGCGGATGTACGGCAGCCCCAGGGCCGCCGGCGCGCCCAAACGTCGGCGCATGGCCTCGCGTGAGCCGATCACCAGCACCACAATGGTAAAGGCATAGGGGATCATTTGCAGGAAAAAGCCCAAATAGGGGTTGTAGAAAAAGGGGTTGCGCCAGAATAGCAGCCGGGTGGGGCCTTGCAAATCGAGGATCATACGCCGCAGCGCGCCAAAAATATACGACCCCAAGGCCCCGCGCAGCGGGTCCCATTGGGCAAAAATGACCAGCCCAACCGCGATCCAGCCCTGTCCGGAGGTGGTCATCTCGCTGAACCAGCCCGGCGACACGGCCAGGCTGATGGCGGCGCCGGCCAGCCCGGCCAACATGCCACCAACAAAGACATAGGTGTATCGCAGGCGATAGACATTGATGCCCAGCGCATCAGCGGCGGCGGGGTGCTCGCCCAATGCCCGCAGGTGCAGGCCCGGCCGGGTGTGATTGATGTAATACCAGGCCGCCGGCGCAAACAGATAGCCCAGATACACCAGGATGTTGTGGTTGGTAAACAAGATCGGCCCCAGCAGCGGAATCAGGTTGAGTGGTTCAAGATTGAACGAGGGCAGTTGGGACACTGTGCCGGCTTTGCTCAGTCCTTCGCCGAAAACCAGGCTCAGGCCGGCGCCGAGCATGGTCAGTGACAGGCCGCTGACCACCTGATCGGCCTGGAGGTGGATGGACACAAATCCGTGCAGCAAGCTGAGCAGCCCGGCGAACAACATGGCGGCAATCAGCCCCGCCCAGGGGCTGCCGGTGAGCGCCGAGAGGCTGTACGCGCTCATCGCCCCCAGCAGCATCATTCCTTCTACGCCCAGGTTGAGCACCCCGGCCCGCTCGGTAAAAATCTCGCCGATGGTGGCAAAGAGCAGCACCGTGCCGGTAGCTACCCCCGATTGCAAGATGATGATCCAGTCCATGTAAAATTCTCCAGGCAGAAAAGGAATAAGGGTAGGGCTTGCGCAGTTCGCCGGCCGAGTAGACCAAGAACTTGGCTAAAATATCTGTTTTGATGCCAAAATATTGGTTTCGGCAGGCTCAATCAACGTTTTGCGCAAGTCCTGAAGGGATAAGGTATAACTTGCGGTTCGCTCATTTTTTCTCGAGTTCTTGAAATTGCCCGATCATATTTGACCATAGCTTTTTATGTCAACATA
>CAYVBK010000062.1:0-27820 GCA_964449465.1 uncultured Anaerolineae bacterium | reverse complement strand
TTGCTGCCCAGTCTCTAGATGAGTCATCCTACACCATCCACCTGAACGGTTACCTTGCGTTTTTATGGGATAATGATAGACTGAGGGGTAGCGTCATGTCAACCAAACTGGACAATTTGTATCGCTTACAGAAAAAAGACATCCACCGGGCTGCTATCGTGTTGGCCGACGCTTTCCAACACGACCCGGTATGGAACGCGGTCTTGGGCAACGCCACGCTGGCGCAAAGAGTGTATGCCTTTGAGACGCCTATCCGCTATAGCCTGAAATACGGCGAGGTTTATGCGCCCTCTGAAACTCTGGAAGGCGTCGCCGCCTGGCTGCCGGGTGCGCTGGCCGATATGACCTTTGGGCGCATTTTACGTAGCGGAGCGTTTTGGTCAGGAATGAAAATCGGCACACGAATCGTCAGAAAAATGCAGTCCATCTTTAGCCCCCTTGAAATGGATCGCAAAAAGCATACAAGTGGAAAATCTTGCATCTATCTCCAGATCATTGGCGTGTCCCCATCTTTTCAGGGGCAGGGATTTGCCGGTAAACTGTTGCGTACGCTGATTGAAAAAAGCGAGCAGACCGGTGTTTCGCTCTACCTGGAGACCGAAACTGAAGCCAATGTCGGCATGTATGAACATTTCGGATTTACCGTCATCAAAGAGATGATGCTGCCCATTATCAACCTGCCCATGTGGGAAATGACGCGAGGAAGATGAGCTATGAATGACACTTTTGAACTGATCACCGTGAACGCCGATAACATTGACAGGCAGGGCTTTTTCTGCTACATGAGCAAACCCAAGTCGCCGGGCTACCAGCAAAAACGCGATTGGCTGGCAGCGCGCCTGGCCGAGGGCCTCAAGCTGCACATGATTCACGAAATCGGCGGGCGCAATGTCGGTTTTATCGAGTACATCCCCGGCGAGTATGCCTGGCGGGCCGTCCACGCTCCCGGCTATTTGCTCATTCACTGCCTGTGGGTGGTGGGCAAGGGCAAGGGGAAAGGTTATGGCGCACACCTCATCCAGACCTGCCTGGACGACGCGCGCGCTCAGGGCAAGCACGGCGTCGTCACGGTCACCACCGACCGGGTGTGGATGGCGAAAAAGGATATTTTTCTCAAGCACGGCTTTGTCCAGGTGGATCAGGCGCCGCCTGCGTTTCACCTGTTGGCCTATCGCTTTGATGACTATGCTCCACTCCCCACCTTTCCCACCGATTGGGAAGCACGCCAGGCCCGCTTTGGCGCCGGGCTGACCGTCATCCGCACGCCGCAATGCCCCTATATTAAAGACGCCGTGAATATGGCTCTGGAATTTGCCGCAGAAAAGGGCATCCCGGCGCGAGTGGCAACCTTTCAATCGGCACAGGAATTACAGGAAAACTCTCCCAGTCCCTACGGCGTTTTTGGCATCGTGCTAGACGGCCGACTGCTCACCTATCACTATCTCCAGCGCAAAGATTTTGACCGGCTGGTTCCGCGCTCTGAATAGGTCAGGAAACGCCGCCGGCAAGATGTTGATATTCCTAGATTTTTTGAGATGATATATCTGATGATGATCGGACGATCCTGGCGTCTTGGCTCCTCTGCGTTAGAATGGACCTGTCTCAGGGATGTCATGAAGCTATGGTCAAATATGATCAGGCAATTTCAAGAACTCGAAAAAAAAGTGAGCGAACTGCAAACTCAAAAGTTGAGAATTCTGGATTCCCGAACTTGTTCGGGTTTTCATCTGGCACAGACATCAACAACTCATCTGGCAGCATAGGGTGAGAGGTATTGTCCAACTGGCAGAAAGGAGAAAGCCTATGTCGGATTCCATTCTCGTAGCTTTTGCGACACGATACGGTTCTACCCAAGAGGTCGCCGAACAGATCGCGGCGACCTTGCGGGAAGGCGGCCTGACGGTAGACGTACAGCCGGTCAGGCAGGTGCGGATGCTGGATGGCTACCGCGCGGTGGTGGTAGGCGCGCCGCTCTACATGTTCGATTGGCTCAAAGACGCGCGCGATTTCCTGTCACGGCATCGCACAGCACTGGAGAAAATACCCGTAGCCGTTTTTGCTCTCGGCCCGACCGAGGACAAGGAAAAAGACTGGACAGAAACGCGGCAACAATTCGACAAGGTGCTGTCCAAATTTCCCTGGCTCAAGTCGACGGCGGTCGAGTTGTTCGGTGGCAAATTCGACCCGGCCCGGCTAACCTTTCCCTACAACCTGATCCCCGCCCTCAAGCAGATGCCGGTCAACGACATCCGCGACTGGGAGGCCATCCGCGACTGGGCCAACGACCTGGTCAAAAAACTGGGTTGATTTATGTTAGCGCGCATTTCAACCACATTCGACTGTACGGCGGAACAACTGTGGGCCGAAATCAGCCGCCCGGCCTCGCTGCGCTTTGTGGCCGCGCCGCTCTTGCATTTCGAGCCGCTCGCTGCCGGCGACCTCGATGGCGAATGGGTGGTGGGCAAAACCTACCCCTTGCGGCTGTCCCTGTTTGGTTTCCTGCCAGCCGGCGCACACCGCATCACCCTGATCAACATAGACCGGGCGGCCAACCTGATCGAGAGCCGGGAAAGCGGCGCACTCTCTCCGATTTGGAATCACACCATCCGTTTTCACCCGCTTGGGAATGGCAAGCTACATTACAGCGACGAAATCGAAATTCAGGCCGGGCTGCTGACCGGCGTCATCTGGATTTTCGCCCACCTGTTTTATTGTCACCGCCAGCAACGCTGGAAACAGCTTGTACGCAGCAAAACAGAGTAAAATAAGGATAATCTATATGCAATTGCTATCCATGTTCATTCTTCCCGGTATTCTGTTCGTTCTGACCCTGGCCTTTGGCTTTTGGCTGAGCCACATCGGCAAGCCCTACAACAGCCTCTTGTTCAACATCCACAAGTTGATTGCCCTCGGCAGCGTGGTACTGGCCGGAATTCAAATCTTCAAAACGCCGCACTCACCGGGTGGGCTACTCATTGCCTTGCTGGTCATCGCCGCCTTGTGCGTGATTGCCCTTTTTGTCAGCGGCGCGCTGATGAGTGCCGGCAAGCTCGATTATGCCCTGATGTTGACCGTCCATCGCGTTGCACCGGTAATTTTGACGCTGTGCTGTGCGGCGGTACTCTATCTGCTGGGGAAACCATAGGTGCGGCGGCCCAGATGTGCTGAAAATTGTCAACACGACCTTCCCCCAAAGTGGGCAGGTGACGGGAAATATCATGCTGGTGGCTTTGGAGATGAATAAACACCTTGAAAATCCGTCTTGACTCTCGGTTCGCTCATTTTCTGACAGAGATATAAAAATATCTGCTCATATAAATGATATTTTATAAAGTTTCAGGAGCGACTCGAGATCGCCTCCAGAGGTCTGGCTTTCAAAATGCTCACAAAATTGCTTAAAATGGCATCTGAATAGCTTGCGAGCAGGCAATTTGAAAAACTCTGGAAAAAATGAGCGAACCGCAAGCAAAAAGGTCGGAAAACAAAATTGAGGACAAAACAGTTCTTTTCTTATCGCGGAGGCCGGACACACTGGCGATTTTTGGAAGGTTCAACCCCAGGCGAGCGAGCGGCTATTGACCAGTTTCTACGACACCGGCGTGACCGACGATTCGCTGTACACGTACACCCACATGGTTTTCAAGGTGGACCTGGGGTTCCCCATTCTCTTTAAAACCACGCTGATCGTCGTCAGCACATTGGTGGGCGGCGTGGGCGTTGGTGTGAGGGTTCTCATTCGGCGGAAATGCAGCAGGGCTGGTCGTAAGCGTCCAGGCAGTAGGTGAGACAGATGTTGAGCGACATAAACATTCCGATCAAATCCGGCGCCCTGATTCCGCTGCTGATCATGCTGCCGAATGTGGTGTGGATGCTGGCACCCAAAAGCGGGGTCAGACATCAAGTCGCCGAGCCGCTGTGGCTGACCATTGCGGAGAATGTGGGTAGGTTGGCGACGCTGATCTTGCCGTTCTTCTTTTCGCTGGATCTGTACAAAAAGTTTTCGCTGCCGGTCATGATCGCTATGGGACTGGCGTTGGCCATTTACTATGGCTGCTGGATCAGGTATTTTGTGAGCAGGAGATCGGTCACGCTGCTTGGGGCGTCATTCCTGGGCATACCTCAGCCGCTGGCGGTGACGCCCATCGCGTTTCTCATGCTTTCGTCCTATTTGATGGGTTCATGGTGGATGTTGGGCGCATCGCTGCTGTTTGGCGTTGCGCACATCTGGATTTCGCTCTTGACGCTTTGATTGCGAACTCGGGTTCTTTATAAAGGAGTAAAACCGAGATGACACAACAAACAGAATGTTCAGATTGCTATCCCGACGCGCTTCAATCTGATGCGTTGATGGTTCACGTGCGTCGGTTGGCGCAAGAAATCGGGCCGCGCCCGGCCGGGCATCTGGCCGAGGCGCAGGCGCAGCAATATATCGGCCAGGTGCTTGGCGCGCTCGGTTATGACGCCATCGAGACGCTGCCCTTTTCGACGCCGGATACCTGGGGGTATGGTCTGGCCAACCCATTGGCACTGGCTCTGATCGGCAACCTGATCGGGAACCACAGTCGCACGGCGCGTGTGCTGGGTGGCGTGGCGACATTGGCTGGCGCCTATGCCCTCTGGCGAGCGATGTGTGTAGACAGGCAGTCGCTGGCCGCCCTATCCCCGCGGCGGCGCAGCGCCACGCTGATCGTGCGTGTGCCCCCCACCGAGACGCCACATCGCATTGTGGTGCTGCTCGGTCACACCGACAGCAACAAGCACCGTCCTACCTTTAGCCCACGTCTCAAAAAGTACATTCTGGGATTCTCAACCGCCGGGCTTGCCGCCGCAGTCGGCAGCGGAATAGCCCAAATTGCCGAAGGGGTGAGCGGCAGTTCGGGGGCGCGACGATTCCGCCAACTGGGTCTGGGTGCGGTCATCGCCAGCCTGCTGCTGGTCCTCTATGACGAGACCGGCCCCTATGTGGCCGGTGCCAACGACAATGCCAGCGCAGTGGCCTGCCTGTTGGGGCTGGCGGCGCAATTGAAACAGCAGCCCTTGCGCCATACCGAGATCTGGTTGGCCTTTACCGGCGCCGAAGAGGTCGGCGGCCTGGGGACGTACGCGCTGCTGGATGCTTATGGCGAACAGCTGCGGACGGCCTGGTTCCTCGATCTGGAGATGGTCGGCACCCAAGAAATGGCCTATGTCACCAGGCACACGGGTTTTTCGCTGTTCTCGGCCTATCGGCCCGACGCGGAATCGTTGGCGTGGGCAGAACGCACCAGCCGCCGGCATCCTGAAATGGAGATTCAGGGGCGAGAAATGGTCATTGGCGAAGAGGTTGGCGTGCTGCGGGCGCGAGGGTATCGCGGCGTGTGCCTGGCCGGTTTCGGCGCAGACGGCTGGCTGGAAAACTGGCACCAGACCAGCGACAATGTAGACAATCTGGTGCCGGCAGGGCTGGAAAAAGCGGCGCGGTTTGCCTGGGCGATGCTCCAAAATTTGGAATAGCTCCAGGATTTGGAATGAGCAGCCGTCGCATCCTCTCAACATCTTGAAGAACGCCGTCATCTGGCTGACTGTCGTCAGGATGACGGCGTTCCTCTATTTTTTGAGATGGGGGTGTTTCGTCAGCGCCAGGATGAGTGCGGCATGGCCTGGTGCATAAAATGACACGATTTGACACGTGGGCGTGCCAGATTCCTCGATGGGCATTTTCATGTTTGGTGGTGTGCGAGAATCGCACATGATGACTATTGAGGTGATCGAATAACAATGTTCTCGATCAGACAGGGTTCGTTGCGAACACACTGATCTTCGTCATGAAATGTAAAAGAAGACGCCCCTGGCTGGGGTGGCGAGAACAAAAACCATCCACGCAAAGTTTTGTTATGTGAAATTATATCTTTATCGCGAGATGCGCCTCCATTATCTATAAAATAATAATAATTACCAATATTATCCTGTAAATACATTCGATATACAGAATCAGGCTCTTTGACCAGGCTTTTGAACCAAGACAAAGACAGATCGGCAGTCCATGCTGACCAAAACCACATATTTCCATTTTCTTTGATCTCGATACTCTCGATGCACCAGTGGATGATAGCCTGATCCTTGTCAATAGGATGGTAATCAACACACGCGTTTTCGAGCGGATAAAGACCGGGTTGGGGCGACGACGTGGTTGGCATCGGCGTCGGCGTCAGAGTGGGGCGCGGCGTTGGCGTCGGAGGAATCCCTCTAGCCACAGCGACATCGCCCGGTTCTCGATTCGCCTTGACCAACGAGGCAAAAACCCAGGCTTCCTGACCCTTGTATTCGACCTGCCACCAATCATCGCCTTGCGTGCGCGCCAGCAAGACAAGACTGTCTCCTTGTTGTATGCTACCCACAATATCGTACACTGTACCGGGACCCGCACGCAGGTTGACCGACTCGCCAAGAACTATGACTTGAGGCATCGGCGTTGGCGTCAGAGTGGCTGTCGCGGTAGGCAGGGGAGTCGGCGTTGGCGTCGCTGTGGGAGATGACGTGGGGACTGCTGTCGCGGTTAAAGTCGGTGTTGATGTTGGCCTGGTCGTTGGTTCTGGCGTTGATGTTGCCGTTGGAGGCAATGGCGTTGCCGTGTTGGTTCGGGTTGGCCATATCGTCGCAGTTGCATTGTTATCCGGCTGAACGGTGGATAAAGACAGGATGTCTTGAGTTGTGGGTTTGCACCCCACAACAAATACGATCAAAACAATCAGCAAATAGCCAATTCTTGATAGATTATGTGATGTCATTTTATAGTTTTTACCCCTTCACTTGTCTAAAATGAGATTGACCAAACCATTCTACCTGTCAAACCGTCTACATTTTAACACAAACAAATCTACCCTGCAATAACAAACCCAGATAACTCGCCAAGCCACTGCCCCGTCCGACCAATTTGACTTTTTCAAAGACATGGGTCAACATGCGGTGATTTCGGCGATGGTTATCGTTGTTCGGTCGCCGATCTGAAGATACCCCCTTAAAAGTTTTGAAAGGATGCCAATGTCTGTACCGACCCCCAATGATGATCTGCCCGGCCTGAGGTGGCCGATCTGTCGCGTTCGCGAGGATGGCCTTGAGCAGTTGGACGACCTGGTGCCGCTGGAAGAGCCACTCGAGATTGTCTTGAACGGCAAACCCATTGCCGTGTTGATGCGCCTGCCCGGCCAGGAAAAAGAGCTGGCGGCCGGTTTTTGCATCAGCGAGGGCTATGTGCGCGGCATGCAAGACATTTTGCTCATCCATCACTGCGGGCTGGGCCACCCCGTGCCGTCGGAGACCGAACCGGAAACCGGCCGCCTGTCGCGCAATCGGGTTGAGGTGCACGCCGACGCAGCCGGCTTGATTGCTGGGGAACGGGCCGAAGCGACCCGGCTGATCCGCTCAGGCTGTGCCGCCGCCGATGTGTCGGCGATGGGCGAGTCGCTGCCTTTGTTGACCTCAACCTGGACGGTCACCGCTTCAATGGTGCTGAGGCTGGGCCAGGCGATGCGTGAGCGGCAAAACGTTCATCGGCAGGTTGGCGGCACGCACTCGGCGGCAATTTTTCGCCCCGATGGGACATTGGTGGCATTGGCCGAGGATATTGGGCGACACAATGCCGTAGACAAGGTGTTGGGCTACAGCCTGCTGCGCGGCCTGTCGCTCGACGATAAACTGTTGCTCACCTCTGGGCGGGCCAGCTATGAAATGATCACCAAGGCGTTGCGCCTCCACATTCCGGTGATAGTGAGCATGTCGGCACCCACCTCGCTGGCCGTGCAGCTGGCCCAAGATCGCGGCCTGACCCTGATCGGCTATTTGCGGGGCGGGCGGATGAATGTGTACACCCATACCCAACGGCTGGTTTTGGATTTGACAAATTGATAAACTTCAATATAATACCCATTGACACTCATCAATGGATTGGAGCAGACTGATGAGCGTTGATCCGGTTGTTTTTGCCAAAGCCCTGGCCGACGAAACGCGCCAGGAGATTATGAAATGTCTGTGTTGCGTGTGGCTCAATGTCGGCGAGATTGTCCAGGCGTTGGACGGACGGGTCAATCAACCTACCGTCAGCCATCATTTGCTCAAGCTGCAAAAAGCCGGCCTGGTGCTGATGCGACAACAAGGCCGCCAGCATGTCTACACGCTGAACCGCGCCTTGCTCAACGAATGTTGCGGCCGGTTGATTGCTACCTTTGCGCCGACCGAGCGCGTCGAGATGCCGCCTGATAGCTGAGCCGATAAAAGAGGAAAAATGAACCCTGCCGAGATCATCAAACCTGTCACCGCCACCCTGACCTGGTCCGACCGATGGGATCACGTCCTGGCTCGTTGGGGCATTCGCCGCAACCATCACCGCGTCGAACCGGGTTTGTACGCGCTGGGCCATCCTGCGCCAGACTCGCCGGTATTTGTCACGGCCAATTACACCTTGAGCTTTGATGCGCTTCGTTCTGCACTCCAGGGCATAGATGGGTACATTCTGGTGCTGGACACGCACGGCATCAATGTGTGGTGCGCAGCCGGCAAAGGCACATTTGGCACCGAAGAATTGGTGCGGCGGATCGAGGCGACGGGTCTGTCCCAGGTGGTACGACATCGCAAGCTGATCTTGCCACAGTTGGGCGCACCCGGTGTGTCGGCTCGCGAGGTCAAGGCCCGCTCGGGGTTTGGCATCGAGTATGGGCCGGTGCGCGCCGCCGACCTGAAGGCTTTTCTGCAAACCCATCAGGCCACACCGGCCATGCGGCAGGTGCGCTTTGACCTGGCCGACCGCCTGGTCTTGATTCCGGTAGAGTTGGTGCATACACTCGCCCCAACGCTTTTGGCCGCCGTCTTGCTGTTTCTGCTGGCCGGTTGGGTGGGCGCCGGCGCGGCGATGGCGGCGGCGATGGCCGGCGTGGTCGTGTTTCCCATTTTGCTGCCCTGGCTGCCTACCCGTGATTTCAGCAGCAAGGGGTTCATTTTGGGCGGGGCGATGGCATTGCCATTTGCTCTGGCGGCGTGGCTGCGCCAACCCGACGCGGCCTGGTGGCTGCGGTTGGGCGAGTTGCTGGCCTATTTGCTGGGCATGCCGCCGGTGACGGCATTCCTTGCGCTCAATTTTACCGGCGCCACGCCGTTCACCTCGAAAAGCGGTGTGCAGCGTGAGATGATGCGCTATATTCCGACGATGGCTTGGTTTTTTGGCTGCGGCGTGGTTTTGATGGTGTGGGGGGCGGTGGTAAAAATGATTTGGCCGATAGGGAGATAAGTTGATGGTAACTCGTATTGATCGGATACAGAGAGGCGGCTCGTGCTGCGGCTCGACGGTGATGAAAAATCGTATTAACACGCTGCAATATGATGCTTCATTGTGCATCAACTGTGGTATGTGCAGCGCGGTGTGTCCGCACGGCGTGTTTGTGCCAGGCGAAAAAGCAGCCCGCCTGGTGCAAGCAGCAGCCTGTATGGAATGTGGCGCGTGTCAACGCAACTGCCCCACCGGAGCCATTGAGGTGGACAGCGGGGTGGGCTGCGCCGCTGCCATGATGACAGCGGCTCTGCGTGGCAAAAAAACAGCCACCTGTGGCCCGGATGATGGGGCAGATGGCTGTGGGTGCTGTTGTTCGTAAATCTATTTAATATATCTCAGATATTTCTTTTGTGCCTCTAGCACCACATCCAACATCTTGTCCATGGCCGCGCATTTGTCCACGATGGGATCCACCAGCAGGGCTTGCAGCACAACAGCACGCGCGCCGCTCAACACGGCCTCGGCGGTCATATCGTGGACAGCAGCCTGGTTGAGCAGCAGCCCACCAAAGGCTTTGGGATAGTTGGGCAGCGGCACCCCATGCACCCCGCCGGCATCCACAATGGCCGGCACTTCGACGGCGATCCAGTCGGGCAGGTCGGCGATCAGGCCGGCATTGGGCAGGTTGACAGCCTCTTCTTCATAGCCGGCGTCGGTCAAAATCCCCTCGATGATCGGAATCACTCGCTCGGTCAGCTTGAGTTCAATTTTCGGCTCTTCCACGCGGTTCAGGCAGAAATGCTTGTACATGGCGTAAAAGTCGAGAATGCCCTCGTGGTCTACGGCATCATACGCCCACTGAATGTATTCTCCCAGGTGGCTGTCGGTGGTGATGGGCAGATAGCCAAACTGCTCCAATAACACCTTGAACAATCCTCGCTCCGACCAGGGCTTGCTCACCGGAATCTGACGATATTCTTCGGGGGTGGTGGGCCATTTGCCGGTTTGGGCGGCATATGCTTCCACGTCGCGCAGACCGGGCAGGCTGGCAAAAAAGGCCGGCGCGCGGGCGCGAATGTCGGGATAGGCATCCTGACCGGTGGCGCGGTAGGTGGCCTGGAGCAGGATGCTAAAGTGGTTCAGGCCGCCGGCGCGGATGTGGAGTTGTTCGTATGGCGTTTCGAGCATAGGTGGCAAATAGTGGCGCAGCGAGGCAATCTCGTGGCACAGCCCCACCAATTTCAGGTCGGGATATTGACGATGTACGGTGGTACAGATGCGGCTCATAGGGTTGCTAAAGTTAAACACCCAGGCGTCGGGGCAAATTTTCATCACATCGCCGCAAATGTCGAGAATGGGCGGAATGATGCGCAGCGAGTGAAACAGGCCGCCCGGCCCGCCATTTTCGCCATAGACCTGGCGGATGCCAAATTGCTGCGGAATACGCCAGTCCATCTCCCACAGGTCAAAGCGGCTGCCTACTTCGATAGAAATGACGCAAAAGTCGGCCCCTTGCAGGGCTTCGGGGCGCGAGGTGGTGGCTGAGAGGGTAAAAGGCAGGTTGTGTTCCTGGATAAATTCCCGGCCTTGGGCTTCTACCCGCGCCAGCGTCGTTGGATTGATATCGTGTAGCACGACGTGGCTGCCGGCCAGCACCTGGCTCTGAAAAATATCGCCCATGGTGCTGAACCCAAACTGGGCGCTGCCGGCGCCGATCAAAACAATGCGCGAACCCATAGTTTTTCTCCTTGAAAATCGAGCCTAGATAAAAAAACCCACACCGATGGCGCCCGGCCCGCCGTGTGTGACGATGGCCGGCACCAGGTTCATGATCAAAATGTCCACCGGCCCCAGACCGGCGCGAATTTCTTGCGCCAACTCTTGGGCCACGTCGAGCGCGGCGGCGTGCATCACCGACAGATACGGATCGCGATCACGCGCCGCCTGCTCGCAGGTCAGGTTGACAATGTGCTTGAGGGCACGCTTGCGCGTTCGCTCGTTGGTCAGCGGCTCAACCTGCCCGCCTTTGAAAGTCAGAATGGGGCGAATTTGCAGCAAATTGCCCAGCAAGGCTTTGGCCCCGCCGATGCGCCCGCCGCGTTGCAAATATTCCAGCGTATCTACGGTAAAATAGAGACGCATGCGCTGCTTCATGTCTTCCAGGCCGGCCCAAATCGAGTCAGCACTCATCTCATCGGCGGCCCAGCGCGCCGCCTGGATCACCATCGAGGCCAGCGGCCCGCCGATGGTTTGCGTATCCAGCACGCGAATGTCGGTCTGTGGAAAGGACTGTCGGGCGATCAGCGCCGAGCGCACTGTGCCGCTGACCAGCGAGGATGGGTGAATGCACAAGATGGGCTGTCCGTCCTGGCTCAGGCGGTCAAAATGGGGCAAAAACAATTCGGGGGGCGGCGCGGCCGTGCGCGGCAGTTCTTTGGCCGAACGCAGCCGGGTCATAAACGATGCCGAGTCCAGGTCCAGGCCCTCTAAAAAAGATTCCTGGCTAAAATGAATGACCTGCGGAATGACCGGGATGTGGTATTGCCCGGCTATTTCTTGCGGCAGGCCCGATGTGGTGTCGGTGACAATATGAACCATCTTGTTCTCTCCCTCGAACCGGCATTGACAAAACAAGCCGCCCGAACATTCGAGCGGCTTGTATCTTGAACCAGGTTTCCTGTTACACCGTCGGCTGTAACTCCCCATACCCGGCGGGTATTCCCCCACCGGAGAAACCTGCCTCGTCAATGGCAGTTTCTCAGGATCGAGGGCTATTTGCGCCCGTAGACCCACCAATAAACCGCGCCCACAAACAACCCGCCGCCGACAATGTTGCCCAAAGTGGAGGGCAGCAGGTTGTTGATCAAAAACTGCCCCCAGGTCACATTGGCGCCGTTGAACATGCCCAACGGGATAAAGAACATGTTGGCCACGCTGTGCTCAAAGCCGATGGCCACAAAGGCCATAATCGGGAACCAGATGCCCCACACTTTGCCCGCCACGTCATTGGCCGAGACGGCCAGCCACACCGCCAGGCAGACCAGCCAGTTGCAGCCCACGCCGCGCCAGAACACTTCCATGAACGACAGGGCCACCTTGCCCTCGGCAATGGCCTTGGTGCCGGCCAGATAAGGATCTGCCTTGAACAGCGCGCCGCCATAGTTGCTGACCAAAAAAGCCAGGAACAGCGAGCCGATGAAATTGCCCACGTACACGATACCCCAGTTGCGCAGCAGGTTGGCCCACTTGGCTTTGCCGGCCAGGCAGCTGGGGGTGATCACGCCGACGTTGCCGGTGAACAGTTCGGCCCCGGCGATGACCACTAGCATAAGGCCGACCGGGAAGGTGCCGGCAAAGACCAGCTTGGCCAGGCCGCCAAACCCTTCGGCGGTGATGCCGCGCCCGGTGGCGATGGCCACCGTGCCTCCAAAGGCGATGTACGCCCCGGCCAAAAAGGCCAACACCAGCAGTTTGAGCCAGTTGTTTTCCGATTTGGTCTTGCCGATGGTACACGCGCTGTCTACGATTTCACCTGGACTTTTGAGACCGACCGTCATTCTTGTTCCTCCTCTTTGTGGAATAAAATGTTATTAAAAGGGACATCCTGTCCTTTGCACACAGGTTAAAACACCGGCAGACCTTGAAGGTTTTGAAAACCTAAAGGTCTATCCGATCAGCCCCCCCAGGGCATGCCGGCATATTCTTGAAAGGCCTTGTCGTGCATGCCTTTGAACAGCTTTTCGTGGCCGCGTTCCCATTTAGCCAGCATCGAGAGGGCCTTTTTGGCCTCGTCGTTGGCGACCTTGTCGGCGGCCATTTCGTAAAACTCGGCCAGGTCACGCTCGATCAAATAGGCCATGCGCAATACGGGCAGGTCGGGCACCATGGCCTCGATCACGGTTTGATCGAGCATTTCGCTGCCGGCGCGTTGCGAGAAAAAGCCAGCCTGCTCCAGCGATTCGCCGCTGATGGCGCCGCTGCCGCCGGCATCCAGATGGTCAAGCAGACTTTGCACAAACTCGATATGTTTGGCCTCCTCGCCGGCCAACTGCTCAAACACGCCCGCCGCGGCGGCATGGCCAAACCGTTTGGCATTGTCGCTAAAAAACTTGAAACCCTCTTTTTCGCGCTGAAGGGCGTATCCGTACACCTGACGAATATCCATTTGATTGTCTCCTGTTTAGAGTGGGGCTGGGCCGGAACAAAGCCCGGCCCGGCAGGTTGGAACCGATCAGGCCGCTTCGACCTTGACCGCACAGACCTTGAGCTCGGGAATGCGCGCCGTTGGGTCGAGGGCGGCGTTGGTGAGCTTGTTGATCGCCGCTTCGGCCCAGTGAAAGGCCATAAAGACCACCCCCGGCTCGGTCATGTCGCTGACCTGGGCTTTGGCCACGATCTCGCCGCGCCGCGAGGCCAGGCGCACCGGCTGCCCGTCCTGAATGTTGAGCTTTTTGGCATCGCGCACATTGATCTCGACCACACCTTCCGGCACATGGGCGTCCAGCGGGGCTGAGCGGCGCGTCTGCGAGCCGGTGTGATAGTGATAGAGGATGCGCCCGGTGGTCAAGATGAACGGATACTCTTCGTCTGGCACTTCGGCGGGGGGCAGCCAGTCTACGGCATTGAACAGACCTGCGCCGCGACTAAACTTGCCGATGTGCAAGACCGGCGTGCCGGGATGCTCGGTGTTGGGGCAGGGCCAGCACAGCCCTTGATCGCCGATGCGCTGATAGGTGATGCCACCATAGCTGGGGGTCAGGCGATTGATCTCTTGCATGATCGCATCCGGCCCGTTGTAGGTCAAGCCGTCATAGCCCATACGTTTGGCAATCTCGCCGATAATCCACCAGTCTTGCCTGCACTCACCCAACACCGGGATAGCCGGGCGGACAAACTGCACTCGCCGTTCCGAGTTGGTGAATGTGCCATACTTTTCGGCCCAACTGGCTGCCGGCAGCACCACATCGGCCAACTGCGCCGTTTCGGTGAGGAAAATGTCCTGCACCACCAGGAAATCCAGCGACTTGAGACAATGTTCAGTGTGATTCAGGTCGGGGTCGGAGAGCATGGGGTTTTCGCCCATGATGTACATGGCCTTGATTTTGCCCTCTTCGGCGGCGTTGAGCATGTGCACGACAGTGAGGCCGACTTTGTTATCCAACGACACGCCCCAGGCTTCCTCGAATTTCTTTTGCGCCGCTTCCAACGTCACCACCTGATAGGCTGTGTAGACGTTGGGCAAGCCGCCCATATCGCAGGCGCCTTGCACATTGCTCTGACCGCGCAAGGGGTTGACGCCGCCGCCGCGCACGCCGAGGTTACCCAAAAGCATTTGCAGATTGGCGCACGAAAGCACATTCATGTGACCTTTAGTGTGCTGGGTGATGCCCATAGCATAGAGCAGCGCGCCGGGCCGGTTGGCCGCCAGGATGTGTGCCGCCTCGACAATCTCTTGGGCGGTAATGCCGCAGATTTCGGCGGCGCGTTCGGGCGGGTATTCCAGCACTTTGGCCTTGAACGCCTCGAAATTCTCGGTGCGTTCGGCCACAAAGGTCTTGTCATACAGTTCTTCGGAAATCAGCACATACATAATGCCGTTGAGCAGGGCAATGTCGGTGCCCGGCTTTTGGCGGATGTGCAACGTGGCATAGTCGGCAATGGGGATACGCCGCGGATCGCAGACGATCAGTTTGGCTCCGCGCCGCTTGATCGCCTGACGGATGCGCATACCCAGAGTGGGATGCTGCTCGGTGGTGTTGGAACCGATAATAAAGTAACACTGCGCATCATTCGCAATATCATCGAACGAGTTGGTCATTGCGCCAGAACCAAATGAGGTGCCCAGACCGGTCACCGTGGCGCTGTGTCAAAGCCGGGCGCAGTGGTCAATGTTGTTAGTGCCCATCACCGCCCGGGTGAACTTTTGAAGCGCAAAATTGTCTTCATTGGTACACTTGGCCGAGGCGAGGGCAGCAAACGCATTGGAGCCATACTGCGCTTTAGTCTCTTTGAACTTGCTGGCAATCAGATCGAGCGCATCATCCCAGGTGGCCGGTTCCAACTCGCCACCCTTGACGCGGCGGATCAGTGGTTGGGTCAACCGGTCGGGGTGGTGGACGTAATCCCAGCCAAAACGGCCCTTGGTGCAGAGCCAGCCGTGATTGGCCGGGGCGTCCCACTTGGACGAGGTTTTGACGATCTTGCCGTCTTTGACCTCCAGATAAAACTGGCAGCCCATGCCGCAGTACGAGCAGGTGGTGGCAACTTTTTGTAGCTCCCACTCGCGCGCCTTGCCGATGCGCTGTTTGGGCACCAGGGCGCCCACCGGACAGACTTCGACGCACATGCCGCAGAATTCGCAGGGGCTGTCGGCCATATTGCCATCAAAGGCGGTACCCACTTTGGTGTCAAAGCCGCGCTCGATCAGGCCGATGGCCTCGACGCCGTTCATCTCATCGCAGGCACGGATGCAGCGGCGGCAGAGGATGCACTTGTCGTAATCGCGCAGGTAGAACGGGTTGGGGTCGGTATTCTCATAGTGATGCCGCATCCCCGGATAGCGCGACTCTTTGATGCCATACTCGTAGGCCAGATCTTGCAACTCGCAGTTGCCGGCCCGCTCGCAGGTCATGCAGTCGAGCGGATGGTCGGAAAGGAGCAGTTCCAACACAAAACGGCGCGATTCTTCGGCTTTGGGCGAGCGAGTATGGGCCACCATACCCTCAGATACCTGAAATGTGCAGGCCGGTTGGAGGGTGCGCTGCTTTTCCACCTCGACCAGACACACACGGCATGCCCCAATCGGCACGAGGGCGGGGTGATGGCAGAGCGAGGGAATTTTGATCCCGGCCGCCTGCGCCGCTTCCAGAATAGTTTGCCCGGAGCGGGCCACGATCTTGTTACCGTCTATGGTAATGTTTACGTTTGCCAATGGTCGGTCTCCTTTCGTCAATGATAAACAATTTTATGTTATTTTTCGTCCGACTGCTCAGGCGAGTAAGCGACCGGGTCTTCTAAAAGGGTCGCTTGCAATGTGACCGTGTTCGATATCATTTCGGGTTGATGTCCATTATTGCCACGCTGCCGTTTTTTCTCGACTGAGGTGAGCTGTGCTGGAAAAACCTGGGCAGCGTCACAGTCTCGGATGCTGGCGATCTGCCCCAGGAAAAAAGAGACATAATAGCCCTGAAAAGTTGTTTCTGTGACCTGATCGAGCTTGGCGGTAGCAATTTGGGCATATTCCGGGTCCAGGTCTATACCCACAAAATGTCGCCCCAATGTTTTAGCGGCAATGGCCGTGGTGCCGGTGCCCAGAAACGGATCTAGCACCACGTCGCCCTGGTCGGTGCTCATCAGAACCAGTCGCTCTAGCAAATGAATGGGGAGTTGGCATGGATGCTCATCGCGGCGGACATTGTGGCGGATGCGATGAATGTCCGTCCACACGGCGATCCAGTGCCGAAAAAAGGCTATCTCGTTCAACAGGCCGGCATAATAGGTCAGCCATTGTGGAATGTTGTGAACAAAAACACTGCCCGTCGGTTTGGTCGCGCGCACCAACTCGCTCAGCCAACGCCTGCACCAATCCAGATATTCCTGCGCCGATTGACGATCCTGATAAGAGGTATATTTTTCTCCAGATTGAACGGCGGGTCGGCAAAACACATGTCCACGCTGTTTTCTGGAATATCGGCCAGGACTTGCAAACAGTCGCCGACAGTGACTTGATCCAGGTAATCTGCTAACATAATGATACTCTAGCAAATCCTTGGCAACTGTTCGTCAACCAACATATCCAATACCCGCTGTGTGCCAAAAGACGTGCGCAGCACGACGCGCCGGGGATGTTCCTCGGTCACCCGGCCGATGATCGCCGCTTCTCGCCCTAACGGACGCCGCCGGAGCGCGTTCAATGCGTCCTCAGCGCTCTCTGGGGCAACGGCGACGACAACTTTGCCCTCGTTTGCCACGTACAGTGGATCGAAGCCGAGGAACTCGCAGGCGGCGCGAACTTGCTCTTTTACCGGGATCTGTTCTTCCTCAACCTCAATGCCCAGGCCGGCTGCTAATGCCCATTCGTTCAACGTGGAAACCAGGCCGCCGCGCGTGGGGTCGCGCATGCAACGGATCCCGCCTGGACAGGCAGCCAGCACATCGGCAATCAGGCTGTTCAGAGGAGCGCAGTCGCTTTCCAGCGTCGACCTCAACGACAGCCCTTCGCGCTGCATCATAACCGCCATGCCGTGATCGCCCACCGCGCCGTTGACCAAGATGACGTCACCGGAGCGAAGTCTGTGCGGCGACAGCCGTCGTCCTGGCGGGACGATGCCCATCCCTGCCGTGTTGATAAACAGCCCATCGGCCGCGCCGCGCCCCACAACTTTGGTATCGCCGGTGACAATCTGCACGCCGGCGACGCGGCATGTCTCGGCCATTGAAAAGGTCACCCGTTCCAGCGTCTCTATCGGCAGCCCTTCTTCGATGATAAAACCCGCGCTGAGCCACCGCGGTTCGGCGCCGCTGACTGCCAGGTCGTTCACCGTGCCGCACACCGCCAGCTTGCCAATATCGCCGCCCGGAAAGAACAGGGGCGAGATCACATAGCTGTCGGTGGTAAAGGCGAGTTGCGAGCCAGGCAAAGGTAGAATGTCAATCAACGCAGCATCGCCCAACTCACTGAGCGCAGGATTGGCCAGGTGCTTGAGAAAAACCTGCTCAATCAGTTCATGTCCCAGTTGTCCTCCATTGCCATGAGCCAGGAGGATTGCCGGCGTCTCGATCGGCGAGTGTGCCGCCGGCGAGTGTGCCGCCCTCATTCGTCCCCTCCATACTGGTAATATGCTGCGCACGCGCCCTCGTTGCTGACCATGCACGGGCCGACCGGTGTGCGCGGGGAGCAGACACGGCGAAATAGCGCACAGTCAGGCGGCTCGATGTTACCGCGCAGCACATCGCCGCAGCGGCAGCCATCGGCGAACTTGCCGCCCAGTTCACGGGCAGGAACCTGGTTTTGGCGAGCAAGCTCGCCGGCAAACACCTGCGCTGCATCCCGGTGAGCAAACTCTTTTCGTAAGGCCAGGCCGCTGTCCAGGATCAATCCCAGGCCGCGCCACTCGGCGGCGGTCGGCTCAAAGACGCGATCTATTATCTCTAGCGCCGTGCGATTTCCTTGTGCCTTGACGCCGCGTTCGTAGGCATTGCCAACGGCCGGCCGCTCTGTTTTCACCATTGTAACCAATATGGCAATTGCGCGCAAGATATCCACTGGCTCGAAACCGGCGACGGCACAGGGCATGCCATACCGTTCAGGCAAGAATCGCCAGGCATCGGCGCCGATGATCGCCGTCACGTGTCCGGGGCCGATGATGCCATCCAACCGTGTCTCATCTGCGTCGGCAAGTTTGCCGACGGCGAGCTTGCCGCCCAGAATGGTGCGGGTAGCCGGCGGAGTCAGCTTGTGCAGGCTCAAAACATAGAAATTGGCGATATTTTCCGATTCAGCCTGTAGCACCGTGGCCGCGACAGTGGGCGCGGTGGTCTCAAAGCCGACGCCCAGAAAGACCACCGCCCGGTCGGGATTCTGGCGAGCCATATCCAAAGCGTCGAGAGGCGAATAAACTACGCGCACATCCGCACCTCGCGCTCTGGTATCCTGTAAACTGGATTGTTGGCCAGGGATGCGCACCATGTCACCAAACGTCGCCAGGATGACGCCAGGTACCTGTGCCAGCGCGATAGCTTGCTCTAGGTCGCCGGCCGAGGTGACGCAGACCGGACAGCCCGGGCCGGAACGCAGGCGCACAGCGGATGGCAGCAATTGGCGCAAACCGAATTTGCCGATGGCGTGGGTGTGCCCGCCACAAAACTCCATCAACTGCACCGGGCGGGTGCTGTGCCGGGCGATCTCATCAGCCAACTGGCGAACCATCGCTGCATTGCGAAACTCGTCTATGTACTTCACCGCTCCCCTTCGTCGGCCAATGCTTCCATTTGAGCAAACAAGTGGAGGGTCTCTTGCGCTTCTTGTTCATCCAACACAGCGATGGCAAAACCGGTGTGGACGATCACGTAATCACCCACGCGCGCTTCGGGGGTCAAGGTCAGGCTGATCGTCCGCTCCACGCCGCCGATTTCGACGCGGGCTCGCTGGCCGTCTATGGATTTGATGAGCGTAGGTATAGCTAGACACATTGATCGTATTCCATATTGCGCATTCTAAATTGGGCGATGGCTGCCTGTCCTAAACTCAGTCCGCCGTCATTGCACGGCGCCTGTTGGTGCAGCAAAACCTGAAAACCGGCCTCCTTGAGCAAGGGTACCACCATCGCCAAAAGCAGCCGATTCTGAAAACACCCGCCGCCGAGGGCCACCGTGCACAGCCTAGACTCGGATGCAATTTGTTCGCACACCTCGACGGCCATGCACGCCATCGTCCGATGAAATCGCCAGGCTATTTCACTGATCGGCAGTTTGTTTTCAATATCGTCAAGAATCGCTGAGAATACCTCTCGCAACCGCACGATCCTGGACTGCTCATCTTTGACGACCCGGAACAGATACCCGATACTGCCTGTCATCTGCTTGCGTTCTATTGAACGCCCGCCATCCGCAATCCATTCCAGTTCCATCGCCGCCTGCCCCTCATACGTAGCGTCGGCGCACACGCCCAGCAGCGCTGATACGGCGTCAAACAGGCGGCCCATTGAAGAGGTCTGCGGGCAGTTCAGTTTTCGATCCACCTGGCGTTTTAACAATGTCACCTGATCGCCGGTGATGCTGGCAGGCGCCACGCACGATGGCACCTGTCCCAGCAGCGTATAAAGATAGCCAGCGGCAATCCGCCAGGGATGGCGGGTGGCCACATCGCCGCCGGGCAGCGGCAGGTATTCCAGGTGTGCGGCGCGGCGATACCTCTTGTAATCGCCAACCAGCCACTCGCCGCCCCAAATTTGCCCGTCCTCGCCATAGCCGGCGCCGTCCCAGATCACACCGATGACTGGCCCATCTTCCAGCCGCCAGTGATTGTCAGCCAGGCAGGCCGCCAAATGTGCGTGATGATGCTGAACCCCTATACCCTGCAATTTGCCTGCGTTCGGTAGGACGCTTGCAATTTGCGTTTTTGCATAGCGGGTTGCCAGATAATTCGGATGCAGATCATAGGCAATCGCTGCTGGCTCGATACGAAAGAAATGTTTGTAAAGTTCAACGGTGTTTTGAAAATGCTCTAGCGTCTCTAGATTTTCCATATCGCCGATGTGCGGCGACAGAAATGCATACTCGTCGCGGGTCAGGCAAAACGTGTTTTTGCTTTCAGCGCCGCAAGCCAGGATCAGACTGGTTTTGAAGGGCAGTTTGATCGGAAAGGGCGCGTAGCTCCGTGCACGGCGGATCGGCTGCGGCGGCAAGCCTGTCGACGGCAGCCCCGTCGGCACAAACCACACCGAGTCGTCATAGCGAGCATAAATGTCGCGGTTGTGCAGCACAAACGCATCAGCCAGAGGTGCCAAGCGGCGCAGTGCTTCCTCGTTGTCGGCGGCAATCGGCTCTTCACTCAAGTTGCCGCTCGTCATCACCAGCGGGCAACCTACGTCGCGCAATAAGATATGATGGAGCGGTGTATAAGGCAGCATGACGCCCAGATAGCCTTGTTTCGGCGCGACCTCAGCGACAACGGTGGATTCAGGAAGCCAGGGCAACAATACAATTGGCCGTTGCGGCGAAAGGAGCAGGTTCTCTTCTTCCGGCGAAACCCGGCAGTGTTGTTTCACCTCCTCCAGCGTCGCCATCATGACTGCCAAGGGCTTATCTGGGCGATGCTTGCGATCTCTTAACGTGCGCACCACACTGGCGTTAGTAGCATCGCAGGCCAAGTGGAACCCGCCCAGGCCCTTGATCGCCAGAACAGCACCATCGCATAACAGGCGAGCAGATTGTAAAAGAGCATCATTCTCAAATTGGGAATTGCAAATCACGAATTGCGAGTTATGGCTGGCGACAAGTTCCAGTCTGGGTCCACAGACAGAGCAGGCATTCGGCTGGGCGTGAAAACGGCGATTGTGTGGGTCGTCGTATTCGCGCTGGCAGTCCGGGCACATGGCAAAAGCGCGCATCGTCGTGTTAGGACGGTCATAAGGAATATCGGCAATGATGGTAAAGCGCGGGCCGCAGTTGGTGCAGTTGATAAAAGGATAACGATAACGGCGGTCGTTTGGATCAAACAACTCGCACAAGCAGTCAGGACAGGTGGCGATGTCGGGCGAGATGAGCTGGTACAGTCCTTCCTGCCGCTCCGATGAACGGATCTCGAACCGTTCATCACCGCATAATGGCGCATCCTGCACACGAATTGACTCAATGCGCGCCAACGGCGGAGCATGTTCAGTCAAGTCGGTGGAAAACTGCTCTGCCGCCTCTGCCAGCCCTTCGACCTCGATATCTACCCCGCCAGAGTGATTGCGCACCCAACCAGTCAGCCCTAGTTTTTCGGCCAGGTTGAAGACAAAGGGGCGAAAGCCTACTCCCTGGACGACGCCCTGGACAGCGATTTTCTTACGCATCCGGTCCAAAGAGTCTACATTCGCGCAGGACATACCCCTGCCAGCCAATCGGCCCATTCGGCAATCCCCGCGCCAGTTTTGCACGATACCTCGAAAATTTTCACCTGCGGATTGAGGCCAAGCACCAGTTGGCGAAAAGCTTCCAGGTTAAAATACAGGTAGGGCAACAGGTCAACCTTGTTGATCACCACCGCATCCACTTTTGTAAATATATTCGGATATTTATATGGCTTATCATCTCCTTCAGGCAGGCTGGATATGACGACGTTCACGTGCTCGCCCAGGGAAACCCCGGCCGGGCAGACCAGATTGCCGACATTTTCGATCAACAATAGATCGATCTCGTGCAGCGGCAATTGCTCCAACGCCGACTGCACCATGTTGGCATCCAGCCGGCAACCGCCGCCAGTATTGATCTGGATCACCGGCACGCCGGTCGTGGCCACGCGCTCGGCATCCACCTGAGAGGCCGTATCGCCCTCGATCGCTCCCACTCGCAACCTGCCGCGCAAAGCCTCGATGGTGCGCATCAACAAACTCGTCTTGCCCGCTCCCGGCGAGGCCATTAGGTTGACAGCGACAATGCCATGACCGTCCAATAAATGCTGATTCCTGGCTGCAATTTGGTCATTTGCTTTGGCGATGTTTTCAATAACCGCGATTTTCGTCATAGGCTTTCTCCTATAAAGATGTGTACAGTGAACTCCACTACTTTTGTACTGTACAATTCATCTTGGAGTTTAGACTATTTTGAGAAACCAGGTTTTTGGTCGCTTTTTAGAATCTAGATCACTGAAGAATATCCTACACTATGCTACGATTGGCAATTTGCTGATCAAAAACCCGGTTTCTAGCGATGAGTCCACTGAAAAAAGCATCTTACCACGGAGACACAGAGTTCGCTGAGAATATCAATATCACTAAACCTCTATACATATGCATTGATACTCTTCTGATCTCCGTGTTCTCGGTGTCTCCGTGGTGGAAATGACCTTTTTTTCAGGAGAGTCAGCGATTAGTCTAGATTCAAGTTCATCCACGAAATACGCAATACGAAATTGGGTTCACTCCACTTCAATGCTTTCTACATAAAACTCTTTTCCGGCCACGATCTCGCCGCCCAGCGATTGGCAGGTTGGGCAATTCCAATCCATTCCCTGCGGCTCAAACTCGCGCCCACACTGCCGGCAGCGCAGGCGGGTGTGGATGTGTCGAAAATCGAGCCTGGCTCCTGCGGCCAGGGTGTTGGGACTGAGAAAGTCCATGTAAAACTGGATCGAATCGTCCACCACCCCGCTCAGTTCGCCGACGACCAGGTGAATGTCGGTGATGCGTTTGGCACCGGCCCGCCCAGCGTGCTCAAGCGAGATGCGCAGGATGTCTTCCGTGATCGAGAGTTCGTGCAAGGCGGATACCTCTCATTGTTCCATAATGATCGAGAGAATGTGTGCAACGGCTTGCGGGACCAACGCCGCCGTCTGCTCCGACAATCCTTCGCCAAAATCAAAATCGTCGCCGCGCACCGAGACCAGTATACCATGTGGAGCGCAGTTATACAACTCGTGCGCCAATGCCAGCAAAGTACGCGGGTGCAATTGATGGGGGACGGTGGCTGCTTGATAGCA
Source organism: uncultured Anaerolineae bacterium (assembly GCA_964449465.1). Lineage (GTDB taxonomy): Bacteria > Chloroflexota > Anaerolineae > JAFGEY01 > JAFGEY01 > CAYRXM01. The sequence goes on along the minus strand of CAYVBK010000062.1, from coordinate 4,397 downwards.
AGCTTCTATATCTTCTATCCGGATTGGGTCTGGAATAGAACTAATGTGCGCATCCATAAACACCACCCAGTCATAGCAGGCAACCACTTCGGCCAATTCTGGCGTCAACTGGTGCAAGATCACCGTGTCTACATCATGCCCCAGGTCGTCAAATCCGTCGTCTTGAGCATCCAGTAGCGGCCGTCCCAACTGTTCTCGCAAAGCATTGACCACCGCAAATCCCACCCCGTCGTCGCGGCGGTAAAGATTGCCAAAGCCGATCACCAAGGTTTTGGACAAAGATACTCCCTCTTTTCACTATTCTATCATCAGCAACCGGCAGACAAGGAACAAGGAGACAAGGAGATGAACATCCTTGTCTCCTTGTTTACCGACCTCTCTATGGACAAATTAGTCGCGCTGCAAGGTCTTGACCAAGTTACCTGCTGCGTCGCATACTTGTACAACAATTGGCATCTGGCCGATGGCATGGGTCGAGCAAGATAGGCAAGGGTCATAGGCACGGATGGCCGCTTCGACACGATTCAACATCCCTTCGGTGAGGTGAGTGCCGTCCACAAACTCTTTAGCGACCATATCTACTGAATGGCTCATGGCCCAGTTATTGTGGCCGGTGGCAACGATCATGTTGACCCGAGTGATCTGGCCGTTCTCGTCAGTTTTATAGTGATGGATCAGCGTGCCACGCGGCGCCTCGATCACACCGACCCCTTCGCCAGTGATGACATGGGATTCGGTGACAACGTCAGTAGACAGAATGTCGGGGTCTTGCAAGAGCTGGCGCACTCGCTCAGCGGCGTAAAGGTCTTCGATCAGCCGTGCATAGTGCATATAGAGCGTCGGCTCAACTGGTCCCTGAGACAGAGATTTGAATTTCGCGAATTCCTCGTTTGCCAATGGCGTGCTGATGCAGTCGGCCACGTTCAGGCGGCCCAGCGGAGCGACACGGTATACACCGTCTGGCCAGCCCATCTTTTTGTAGTAGGGAAACTTGAGATAGGTCCAGTCTTCGACATGCTCGCTGATATAGTCGAGATAATTTCGGCCATCGAATTGTTCTAACAACTTGCCGTTTCTATCCATCAGCCGCACCTGCCCGTCATACAACTCCAATGCGCCTGTCTGCGGATTGACCAGTCCCATGTAACCGGAACGGAAATTGGCAAATCGCTGTACGATATCCTGATTGGCTTCCAGCCAATCCTTAGCGATGGCGATACCTTCCTGGATGTACCGGACCATGTCATCAAGCGGAGCCAACATCTCGTCTCGTTCTTGCCTGGTCAGTGCCTTGTTGACCCCGCCCGGAACGGCAAACTTGGGATGGATGCGCCGCCCGGACAATGTGCTGATGATAGTTTGGCCATATTTGCGCAGATTAACCGCTTTGAGTGCCAATTCCGGGTTGGCCTGGATGATGCCGACCACATTGCGGATCGCTGGATCCGCATCAAAGCCTAGCACCAAGTCAGGGCCGGCCAGGTGAAAAAAGTGCATCGAGTGCGATTGGATCATTTGGCCCATGTGCATCAGTTCGCGCAGCAGTTGGGCTGGACGAGGCGGCTCGACGCCAACGATCTGGTCGCACGCTTTGGCAGAGGCCAGGTGGTGGCTCACCGGGCAGATGCCACATGTGCGTGGCGTGATCGAGGGCATTTCAAAAAACATCCGCCCTTCGCAGAACTTCTCAAAGCCGCGAAACTGATCAACGTGAAAATAAGAGCGTTCAACCTTACCTTTGTCATCTAGGTAGATACTGATCCGTGCATGGCCTTCGATACGGGTCACAGGTTCGATCATGATCTTTTGGCTCATTATTGACTCCTCCATTATTCGTAGGTCAGCTTGTCACCGGCCAATACCGGGAGGCGGCCTGCCAGCAGTTCGGTCAGCGCGTACCAGATCGCGTCGGCCGGGGGAGGACAGCCAGGGATATGCACATCTACTTGGACCACTTCATTAACCGCTCTGACCCGATCAAACAGCCGTGCAATCTCGCCCGAACATGGTATGGAGCTCCCCGCTTCGGTGCTCTCGGTCTCAACATAGGCGCGCCGCAGCGCATCTTCTGTTTTAAAAAAGTTGCGCATCGTACATATACCACCAAACACCGCACAGTCGCCCATCGCGATCAAAATCTTGCTGCGCTCGCGCATCTGCTCGGCTACTTCAAGCTGGTGCGTATCGCTAACCGCACCGGTCAAAATGCCGACATCTACCCCTTCCCGGGATGGGTGCTTGAGGTCGGTGATGGGCGTGGCAGTGATTTCGACATACTTGATCAGTTCGACGATTCGCTCGTCAATGTCCAATAGCGACATATGGCACCCGGCGCAAGCATCCAGCCAATTGGAAGCCAACTTGATTTTAGGCATTGACACATCCTCCTATATGCGATCCCGGCCCATCTTGGCAGCCAGGGCCTGCAAAATTTCCTCATCGCTCTTGACGGTGGCAGGCGCCTTGAGCATAGCGGACAGTGAGACCCTGCGCCCCTCAGTATTGGTAAACGTGCCCGCTTTCTCAGCCCAGGTGCCGCAGGGTAGAATGACATCGGCCCGTTCGGTCAGGGCGCTTTCATACGCAGCCTGCGCGACCACAAACTCGGCTTGAGCGATTTCACTCAAAAGCGCTTCATCCACATGGTCATCGGCGGCCAAGACAAAGGCAGTTTTGACGCCGTTGGCTTTTAGATGGCCATTCACTCCGGCAGCAATGACGCCGCGCCCGTTGCTGCCCGGTGCCAAGCCAAGGAATTGCGCTTTGCCGGCCAGCCCCTCGCGCAAAGCAGGCAGCACATGCTCTGCCTCGACTCCATAGATAACCGTGGGCAGTTCGGCTCGCTTGGCCAGATCAACTGCCTGGGTGACTTGATCCGGTTTGAACCGCCAGAACGCTAGGCTGTCCATGCCATTGGCTTTATCGCCAACGATGATCAGCCGTGCTCCCCGGTTGATCAGGCCGCGCCGGACGGCAAACCCGGCTACCTGATAATCTGTGGTCAGATCTACGCCAGCAAGGATAAACAAGTCGGACTCGTTCAACGCATCCAGCGAACCTTCGGCTTGCACCATCCAATCAGGCAAAGGATTCAGGCTGGCCACGTCAACGCCAGCATGTTTGAATATCTGAGCAAAAAGCTGGAGCGCCTCATTGGTGACGCGCGGCGAGACAACAGCCGCAACCGCGCCGCTTCTCAACCGGGCAGCTACGGCATCCAAGGCTTCTTCCAGGGTGATTGACCACATGCGCCCTTCGCGCTTGACCATCGGCGTCCAGACGCGGCGGCGAGTGTCATCGAACACACTAAAGCGGCCCGCTTCACACAGCAGCCCTTTGTTTCCGGCAGCATCCCAATCGCCCTCGATGCGGATCAACTGGTTGTCGCGGGTCAATGCTTCTATGCCACAGCCAACGCTGCACGCTGCACATGTGCTCTTGATCGCGGTCAACTCTTTTTCCAGGCCACGATACGCGCTCCGGCGGTCCATCAATGCGCCGGTTGGACACACTTGCAGGCAGTTGCCACACGAAATGCATGATGACTGGCCGAACGGCACATTCATATCGGCGATGATCATTGAGTTGGCTCCGCGCGCGCCCAACCCCAGCGTATGGTTGCCCACCCGCTCGCCGCACATACGGATGCAGCGACGGCAAAGGATGCAGCGGTTGTGATCCATCACAAAGTGCTTGCGTGTGGCGTCCACATACAGCGGAGTATAAGGACGCTGATAGAGCCAGCTATCCAACCCATACCGATATGCCAAAGCTTGCAATTCACAGTCGCCGCTCATCTGGCAGTACATGCAATAGTGGTTGCGCTCCGAAAAAAGCAACTCGAGCAAGAACTTGCGCACCTCCACCACCTTGGGCGACTCGGTATGGACGACCATGCCTTCGCTGACCTGGAACGTACAGGCTGGCTGGAGAGTGCGCTGCTTTTCCACTTCTACCAGGCACATCCGGCATGCCCCGATGGGGATCAGGGCGGGGTGATGGCAGAGCGAGGGAATTTTGATCCCGGCCGCCTGCGCCGCTTCTAAAATAGTCTGCCCGGCTGGGGCAGCGATCTTTTTACCGTCAATGACAATGTTTACAGTTGCCAATGGTTGGCCTTCTTTCATAAATTATAAAATAAAGATGATTTTTATGCTATTCTTCGTTCAACCGATCAGGTTCATATTGGTCTGGTCCGTCCAAAAACGCTGGCTGCAACGTTGGAGCGATTTCTGCCGTTTCCGCTTTATGGCCATTGTTGTTTTCACGCCGTCTCTTTTTTTCCACTTCGGCCTTCGAGGAACAGTTTGGCAATAGATTCTGCAAAGGTATCATCCTTTAATAGAGTTGTTGCACAATAAGCAAAATTGAACTAAACTGCTCCAAATAGAAAGGTC
>CAYVBK010000061.1:0-29308 GCA_964449465.1 uncultured Anaerolineae bacterium | reverse complement strand
TTTGAGTCGCTAGAAATGCTTTGTGTCCTTTGTGTCTTGGTGGTGAGCGGGTTTTTCAGCAGTCTCCCAGGACCGATCTCAGGCCTGGTCAGTTCTCTGGCCTAGCCTCGTTGGGACAGCACGTCCTTTTCATAGGCCTGCACCCTGTCCATAAAAGCCATTCCCATCGGCGCGCCGTGCTGCCAGCAGAAATAATCCCACACTGCGCCCCAGGGCAGCCCCTTGACCTCTTCCATCAGGGCCAGGCGGGCGGTATAATCGCCCGATACTTCGAGTTGGCGCAATTGCTCAAACGGCTCCAACAGGGCGATCAACAAAGCGCGCAGGGCATTGCGCGCCCCAATCGTCCAGGCAGCCACGCGATTGATGCTGGCGTCAAAATAATCCAGGCCGATGTGAGTGCGGCCGAGGTATCCACCGCGCACCAACTCTTGAGCGATGGCCTGCAAATCATCCGAGAGAACAACCACATGGTCACTGTCCCAGCGCACCCCGCGGCTGACGTGCAGCAAAATCTCGTCCACAAACGGCATCACCGCCGAGAGCTTGTCGGCGATGGTCTCAGTGGGGTGAAAATGGCCCGAATCCAGAGTCAGCAGCACGCCTTGAGAGACGGCATAGGCCAGGTAGAACTCGTGCGAGCCGACGGTATAACTTTCGGCGCCCAGGCCAAAGAGCTTGCCCTCAACGGCATCCAGGTTGTACTGCCGGTCAATTTTTTCGGCCAAAATGCTGTTCAGCGAATCTTGCAGCAGCAAGCGCGGCGTCTTGCGGTCGGCCGGGATGTCTTTCATACCGTCGGGAATCCAGATGTTGGTCACGCAGGGCGTGCCAATCTCCCGGCCAAAATACGCCCCAATGCGCCGGCAGGCGATGGCATGATCAATCCAGAAACGGCGGATGCCCTCGTCATAGCTGGCCAGAGTCAGCCCACTGGCGGCCTTGGGGTGCGAGAAAAAGGTGGGGTTAAAATCCAGACCATGCCGGTTGGCCCGCGCCCAGTCTACCCAGCGGGCAAAATGCTCTGGTCCCAACTCGTCGCGATCCACCCGTTTGCCGCCGGTCTCGGCATAGATGGCGTGCAGGTTGAGGCGATGCGTGCCAGGGATGAGGCTGTACACCAGGTCCAGGTCGGCGCGCAATTCGTCGGCGGTGCGCGCCTTGCCGGGATAATTGCCGGTGGCAGCAATGCCACCGCTTAGGCCAGCTTCGGGGTTCTCAAAGCCACCCACATCGTCACCCTGCCAGCAGTGCAGGCTGAGCGAAATGCCGGCCAGCGTCTTGAGCGACTGTTCGGTATCTATGCCCAGCGCGGCATACTGCTGACGCGCCAACTCATAGACCTGTTGAACTCGTTTTTCGGCATCGTGACTCATGTCATCTCCTTGTTGGTTGTAAAAAATCTCAAAATTACACCAAAATCACCTGGATTTGTCGCTCGCGCAGCACATCCAGCATGCCTTGAGGTGCAGCCGTATCGGCAATCACGCAATCCAGTTGGTCCAGCGACGCAAAGGTGGCAAAAGCCACCTGCCCCCACTTACTCGAATCCACAATGGCCACCACCTGCTTGGAGCGAACCACCATGCGCTGTTTGAGTTCCACCTCGTATTGGCTGACATCGGTCAGCCCTTCGGCCAGCGTCAAGCCGCGTGCGCCAAAAAAGCCCTTTTGCACGTTATACCGATCCAGGATGTTGGCCCCCAGGTCGCCGATCAGCGAAGCAGAGGCAATGCGCAGAGAGCCGCCCGGCATAACCACCGTCACGCCAGGGGAATTGAGAAATTCGAGGGCAACAAAAAGACCGTTGGTGATCACGGTCAATTCGCGACGGTCTTTGAGGTGGCGGGCGACCTGCCAGGCAGTGGTGCTGGCATCCAGGGCGATGGCCTCGCCATCCTGGATCATTTCGGCGGCAGCGCGGCCGATGCGCTCTTTTTCAGCCACGTGCAGCCCGCGTCGAAAATCAAACGCCAGCTCGGTGTTCGCCTCCGATTTGGCCATCGCTCCGCCGTGCGTGCGGATCAGCCAACCCTGCTTTTCCAGCAAAGTCAGATCGTTGCGGATGGTCACAGACGAGACGCCAAACATGTCGCTCAATTCGATCACCGACACGCGGCCTTGTTCCTGAAGAAGGGCAATAATGCGATCCAGACGCTCTTGGGGAAACAATTTCTCGGCCAAGGGATTTCCTTTTTTCTTTTTAGAGTTTTTTTTTGTTTCGATTGTTTTCATTTTACCATCATCGGCCTGTCTTGTCAAAACATAGGAAATAGAGGATGCTCAAAACCCGAGGTGTGCCAGACTCGTCATCCATTCAACTGAAATGAAACGCACCGCCAGGCGTTTGACTGGATGGGTAAACGATGATAAACTAGCTCCACCTTGAGGAGCAGATGAGATAATGAAGAAATACCTTTTCTTACTCTTGATCGGTTTACTGGTCGGTTGCACAGCATCTCGTTCGACCGATCCCACCATCCCTACAGAAGTGATTGAAAACAAAGGCTCAGACACCCTGGTCAACCTGGCGCTGGCCTGGGCCGAACAATATATGCAGCGGGCGCCCAACCTGCGCATCTCGGTGACCGGCGGCGGATCGGGCACCGGCATTGCCGCTATGATTAACGGCACCGTAGACATTGCCAACGCATCGCGGGCGATGAAAGAAGAGGAAAAGCAGGCCGCCCAGAAAAATGGCATCAACCCGGTCGAATTTACCGTCGCCCTGGATGCCGTCGCCATCGTGGTTCATCCATCCAACCCGGTCAATCAACTGACCCTGGCCCAAATCTCGGACATTTACATCGGCCGAATCACCAACTGGCGCGAGATAGGCGGCGAGGATCGCCCCATCGTACTGCTTTCGCGCGAGTCCAACTCGGGCACTTATGTGTATTTTGTGGAAAATGTGGTGCGGTTGGGGCAAAAAAGCGACCTGCTCTTTTCGCCCAACACCCTGCTCATGCCCTCTTCGGAAGGGATCAGCACCGAAATCCGCCAAAACCCCAATGCCATCGGCTATGATGGACTGGGTTATGTCACTCCCGATCAAAAAATGCTCGCCATAGCCCGCGATGCCAACAGCCCGTATGTCTTGCCCTCGATGGACACGGTCAACGATGGCAGTTATCCCATCTCGCGGCCACTGTTCATGTACACGGCCGGCGAACCCACCGGCGCGGTACGCCAATATCTGGATTGGATTCTAAACGAAGGGCAAGCCCTGACTCTGGAACTGGGCTTTGTCCCCTTGCAAAAATGAGAGCACCCCCTATGTTCAAACGCAAACCTGCTCTTCGGCCTGAATTTGTTGTCGAAAACACCATACGAGTGTTGGGTCTGTCCAGCATTGGCCTGGTGGCACTGATTTTCTTTTTCCTCTTGCGCGAAGGGCTGCCTTTTTTCTGGCAGGTGCCCTGGGCCAACTGGTTCAATACGCGCTGGTATCCCACCTTTGATCTGTTTGGCGTGCTGCCGCTGGTTTTGGGGTCGATCCTGATCACGGTGACGGCCATCCTCATCGCCTTGCCGCTCGGCGTGACCACGGCGGTATTTATCCGCGAAGTGGCCCCGCCCTGGGCGCGCGACATTCTCAAGCCGCTGATCGAAATCCTGGCCGGCATTCCTTCGGTGGTGCTGGGCTTTTTCGGCATGACCATCCTGTCGCCGCTGCTGCGCGAAACGCTCAACATGCCCACCGGCCTGAGCGCGTTGACCGGCGCGGTGCTGCTGGCCTATATGGCCCTGCCCACCCTGATCAGCGTGGCCGAAGACGCCCTGGATGCCGTACCCAAAAGCTATCGCGACGCCGCCCTGGCCATGGGCGCCACCGAATGGCAGACCATCTGGCGGGTCACGGTGCCGGCGGCGCGTTCGGGCATCGTCACCGCCGTGATGCTGGGCATGGGCCGCGCCATCGGTGAAACGATGACCGTAATGATGGTCACCGGCAACGCCGCCCGCATGCCCCTCTCGCTGGACTCGCTGTTCCGGCCGGTGCGCACCATGACCGCCACCATCGCCGCCGAAATGGGCGAAGTGGCCCAGGGCAGCACCCATTACCATGCCCTGTTCGGCATCGGCATCTTGCTGTTCGCCATCACCTTTATCATCAACCTGGCCGCTGCCCTGACCATCTTTCAAAAGCGGCGCAAAGGAGGGTTGCGCTGATGCCCCGTCGTTACCTGGTGCAACGCATCGGCTTTGCCGCGCTGGGGTTAATGGCCCTGATTGTGGTGCTGCCTATTTTGTTTGTGATCACGGCCATCATTGCGCGTGGCCTGAGCGCGATCAATTGGGAGTTTCTCACCGCCATGCCCCGCGAGGGGATGAAAGCCGGTGGCATCCTGCCGGCCATCATCGGCACACTGATTTTGACGCTTGGCACGGCCCTGGCGGCCATTCCGGTCGGCATCGGCGGAGCCATTTACCTGTCTGAGTATGCCCGCGACACCTGGCTCACGCGCACCATCCGCCTGGCCATCATCAACCTGGCCGGCATCCCTTCGGTGGTGTATGGATTGTTTGGGCTGGGCATGTTTGTCCTTTTTCTCAAGCTCGGCACATCCATCATCGCCGGCTCGCTGACCCTGGCCATTATGACCCTGCCGATCATTATCAGCGCGGCCGAAGAAGCCCTGCGGTCCGTGCCGACCGAATTTCGTACCGTCAACGCCAGTCTGGGTGGCACGCGTTGGCAGGGAATCTGGCAGATTGTGCTGCCACAGGCACTGCCCGGCATCATCACCGGCGTGATTTTGGGGCTGCTGCGCGCCGCCGGTGAGACCGCCCCGATCTTGTTCACCGTGGCCGCGTTCTATTTGCCCAGCCTGCCTCACTCGCTGTTCGACCAGACGATGGCTCTGCCCTATCACCTGTATGTGATCAGCACGCAGGTGCCCGGTATGCCGGCTCATATCCAATACGGCACCGCCCTGACCCTGCTGATCTTTGTCCTGTCCCTCAACATGACGGCTACGCTGATTCGCGGCTATTTCAGGAAAAAGAGGCAGTGGTAACATGAACCCGACTCCCAAAATCCGCCTTGAACATGTCAGTTGCGCCTATGGCGATAAACCTGCGCTCAAGGACATTTCGCTCAACGTGCCGGCGCATGCCATCACCGTCTTTCTCGGCCCGGCCGGCAGCGGCAAAACCACCCTGCTGCGCCTGATCAACCGGCTGAACGACCTGGAAGACGCCTCGAAATTCAGCGGCCATATCTTTTTGGACGATCAAGACATTTATGCTCCCGACGCCGATGTCAACGCCCTGCGGCGCAAGGTGGGCATGGTCTTTGCCCTGCCGCTGCCGCTGCCTGGCACCATTCGCGAGAACATTGTCTACGGCCCCCGACTGAGCGGCCTGCGCGACCGCGCCGAACTGGACGAGATGGTCTATCGCAGCCTGAATCAGGCCGCCCTGTGGGACGAAGTCAAAGACCGGCTCAACATGCCGGCACACACCCTGTCGGGCGGACAGCAGCAGCGATTGTGCATCGCCCGCAGCCTGGCCCTCCAGCCAGAGGTCATTCTGCTTGACGAGCCCACTTCGGGCCTCGACCCCATCTCTACCGGCAAAGTAGAGCAGTCGTTGGAGCAACTCAAAAAAGACTATACCATCATCATTGTGCCACACAGCATCCAGCAGGCCGCCCGCGTCGCCGATTATGCCGCCTTTTTTCTGATGGGCGAACTGGTTGAGCATCGCCCCGGCGCCGAGCTGTTTACCACTCCCAGAGACAGACGAACCGAAGATTATATCACCGGACGGTTTGGATAGACGGTTAAATATGGAACATCCCCCAATCAAGATCGATGTCAGGCAACTCTATTTCTATTACGGCCGGCACCTCGCCCTGAGCGATATTAGCATGCGCATCGCCGACCGGCAGATCACCGCCTTGATCGGGCCGTCGGGCTGCGGCAAGTCTACTTTTTTGCGCTGCCTGAACCGTATGAACGACACCATTCGCGGCACGCGAGTCGAGGGCGAAATTTTGCTGGACGGCCAAAATATCTATGATCCACAGACCGATGTGGTCGCTCTGCGCCACCGCGTGGGCATGGTCTTTCAGCGGCCCAACCCCTTTCCGCAGTCCATTTGGAACAATGTCGCCTTTGGGCCACGCGTGCTGGGTATGCCACAGGCTGCCACCAGAGACGGCCTGCATCATCTGATCGAGCAAAGCCTGCGCGGCGCGGCCCTGTGGGACGAGGTCAAACACAACCTCAAGCAAGACGCCCTCAACCTGTCGCTGGGACAGCAGCAGCGGTTGTGCATTGCTCGCGCCATCGCCGTACAGCCGCAGGTGATTCTGATGGATGAGCCGTGTTCGGCTCTGGATCCCATCGCCACACTTGAAATTGAAGAACTGATGCAACAACTCAAAAGCAATTACAGCATTGTCATCGTCACTCACAGCATGCAACAGGCCGCCCGCGCATCCGACTGGACCGGCTTTTTCTGGCTGGGCAAACTGGTCGAGTTTGGGGCTACCCAGAACGTCTTTACACATCCACAAAATGCCCAAACCGAAGCCTATATCACCGGGCGGGCAGGCTGAGATCTGCCGGGCGCGGCAAGAGTGCGGCGTTGATCGCCCAAGAGGAGGAAATATGGCCAGAGAAACGTTCAACCGTGAATTGCAAGAACTCGAAGACCGCGTCCTGGTGCTGGGCAGCATGGTCGAAAAGGCCATCCTGGATGCCGTAGAAAGCCTGCGCCTGCGCGATTTTAACCGCTCACGACAGATCATGAACCAGGACCGCGACCTGAACCAGAAACGCTACGAAATTGAAAGCGAAGCCCTGATCCTGATCGCCACGCAGCAGCCCATGGCCGGCGACCTGCGCAGCATTGCCGCGATCATTGAAATTGCCGGCGAACTGGAGCGCATCGGCGACTATGCCAAAGGCATCGCCAAAGTCAATCTTTTGATCGGCGAACAGCCCTTGATCAAGCCACTGATTGACATTCCGCGCATGGCCACCCAGGGTTGCGACATGCTGCATCGCTCCCTCAAAGCCTTTGTCGAGCGCGATATCCAGGCGGCCCGCTATATTCCGCTGGACGATAACGAGGTAGACAGCCTGTACAATCAGGTCTATCGCGAGTTGATGACCTATGTCATTGCCGATCCCAAGGTCATTGATCAGGTCAACTATTTGCTGTGGGCGGCCCACAACCTGGAGCGCGCCGCCGACCGCGTCACCAACATCTGCGAGCGGATCATTTTCACCGTCACCGGCGAATTTACCGAGATGGACGTCGAAGATAGCGAAAAGGGATCGCCATGCTAAAAAAAAGCCGGATTGAGACAGTAAACTGTCCCAATCCGGCTCTTGGCACGGCCAGGCAAAAATGATCTGCTCTCAGGCCACCGGCTGTCGAATCACCGTCTTGAGATTCTCCGGGCGAGTTTTGTTGGGGTCACCCAAATAAATCTCGTGATGCCGGCCGCGTCGTTGATACCCCTGCCCGGCAATGAACTCGTGCAATGCCGCAATGGTCGGCGCTTCGGCCGCGTATGGGCCGATGTGCATGATTTGGGCTGACCGCCCTTCGTGATAGGCCTCAAAACGAACCTGCGCCAATGCAGCCGGCGCGTCGGGCTTGCGAGCTACCTGCGCCAACGCCACCTGCACCATCTCGGCAGTGATCCATTCAGGCTGGGCGATCATCATGGTCCACCGCCAATCCTCTCGCCGCTCCAGGCTAAAAGCGGCCATATCATCAGCCCACCACAACCCCTCCAACGGCAAAACGGCATAATCAATGCCCTGCTCACCTTTTTTCAGCATAAACTTGAGGGTAAAAGCCAGCGTGTAAAGAGCCTGCACAGCCTCACGGTAAAAGACCGATGTGTTGGGATTGCCGGTGCCGTCTATCATCAAAAAGTTGAACGCCGGCACATCAACCAGCGACGGCTGTCTGGCCGATGGGTTGTAGAGATGCTTCAGTTCCTTCTTCAAATCAACAGGCATCATCAAGCTCCTTATCGAATCAACGATTTGCACCCACCCACTCGCCCACCGGCAATTCGATACGCTCCTCCGACTCGGTGCACAGGATACGCCGGAGAAACTGACCGGTATAGCTGGCCTCGACCTGAGCCACCTGCTCCGGCGTCCCCTCGGTGACCACATAACCGCCCTCGCTGCCCCCCTCTGGCCCCATATCAATGAGCCAGTCGGCCGTCTTGATCACGTCCAGGTTGTGTTCGATCACGATCACGGTATTGCCAACATCGGTCAGACGGTGCAGCACATCCAACAATTTTTGAATGTCGGCAAAGTGCAGACCGGTGGTCGGCTCGTCGAGAATGTACACCGTGTCGCCGGTAGACACGCGGGCCAACTCTTTGGCCAGCTTGACTCGCTGCGCCTCGCCGCCCGACAGCGTGGTGGCACTTTGCCCCAATTTGATATAGCCCAGCCCCACATCCGACAGGGTGCCGAGGATGCGCTTGATCGCCGGCACATTTTCAAAAAAGACCAATGCCTCATCCACATCCATGTCCAAAACCTGGGCGATATTTTTGCCCTTGTAGCGAATTTGCAGCGTTTCGCGGTTAAAACGGCTGCCCTTGCACACGCTGCATGTCACCCACACATCGGGCAAAAAGTGCATCTCGACCAGTTTTTGGCCGTGACCTTTGCAGGCTTCGCAGCGGCCGCCTTTGACGTTAAAGCTGAACCGTCCGGCCTTGTAGCCATGCGCCTTGGCATCGGGCGTCTGAGCAAACAGGTCGCGGATCAACGGCATCACATCCACATACGTGGCCGGGTTGGAGCGCGGCGTGCGACCGATGGGCGACTGGGTGATGTGAATGACCTTGTTCACATACTCCAGGCCGTCAACGCGCTCGTGTTTGCCCGGCTTGCCTTCGGCGCCGTGCAGAGCCATCGCCAGAGCCGGGTAAAGCGTCTGCGTCACCAGCGACGACTTGCCGCTGCCCGACACGCCAGTCACACACGAAAACAGGCCCAATGGAAAGCGCACGGTCAGGTCTTTGAGGTTGTTCTGCTGCGCCCGCACCACCGTCAGCCACTTGCCATTGGTAGGGCGACGCTGCCCCGTAGCCTGCCGGTCATACGGCGAACTGACGATCATCTCGCCGCTCAAATAGCGGCCAGTCAGCGAGTGCCGATTGAGCATGATCTGCTCCGGCGTTCCCTCGGCAATGATCTGCCCGCCGTTGATCCCGGCTGCCGGCCCCAGGTCCACGATCCAGTCGGCCGTGCGCATCGTTTCCTCATCATGCTCGACCACCAGCACCGTATTGCCCATGTCTCGCAACGCTTCCAGCGTGTCCAGCAAACGGCGATTGTCGCGTTGATGCAGACCGATACTCGGTTCATCCAGCACATACAGCACCCCCACCAACCCGCAACCGATCTGGCTGGCCAGGCGAATGCGCTGCCCCTCGCCGCCGGACAGGGTCGGCGCCGGACGATCCAGGGTCAAATAGTGCAAACCGACGTTCATCAAGAATTGCAATCGCCCCTGAATCTCTTTCAGCACCTCTTCGCCGATCTGCCGTTGTTCGGCGTTCAACTGCGGCCACAGCCCTTCCACCCAGCGGATCGTCTCGCCGATGCTCCAGCCGGTCACGCGAATCAGCGTCTCGCCCCCCACCGTCACCGCCGCGCTTTCCGGGCGCAGCCGCTGCCCATGACACACCGGGCAAGGCTGCTGGCTCATAAAAGAAGCATACCAGCGGCGCGTCCATTCCGATTGAGTCTGCTTGTAGCGGCGGCGAATCGAGTTAAATTCGCCCTCAAAAGTTGTCTCATTTTGCCCTTTGGCATGCTTGTTATCCCAATGCCAGACGATCTTGACCCCGCCATAAAGAATGGCATGCTGACATTCGGCTGAAAGGTCTTTCCAGGGCGTATCCAGCGTAAATCCAAAATACTCTACGATTTGATTTGCCACCTGATAAGTGCCGGATGATCTCTTTTTGCCCAACTCGCCCCAGGCGCGCATGCCGCCCTCGTGCAGCGACTTGTCGGCATGGATAAACAGCTCCAGGTCGAACTCGAACCGCGTCCCCAGCCCGTTACATTCGGGACACATACCCAGCGGCGAATTAAAGCTAAACATAGCCGGGTTGAGGGCCGGAAAACTGATTCCGCAGTCGGGGCACGAGTTCTGCTCAGAGAGCAGCCATTCCTGGTCACGCCCCTGCCCGTCTTGATAATCAATCAACACCAACCCCTCGCTCAAACGCAACGCCGTCTCGACCGCCTCGGTCAGACGGGTGAGAAAAGAATCACCGGGCAGATTCTCAACCAACAAAGTTTCCTCGTCTACCTGCCCCTCGTCTGTCGGCACAATCAATCGATCCACCACCAGCTCGATATTGTGCTTTTTCTTTTTGTCCAGATCGATCTGCTCTTCCAGGCTGCGCACCACCCCGTCTACCCGCGCCCGCGAAAACCCATCGGCGCGAGCCTGCTCCAGAGCATCCTGAAATGTACCTTTGCGGTTGCGCGCCAACGGAGCCAACACCTGAAAGCGCACGCCGGGCGGCAGGGCCATCACCTGCTCGACAATCTCTTGGGCCGACTGCGCATGCACCTCGCGGCCACACTGCGGGCAATGCGGCGTGCCGACGCGGGCATACAACACACGCAAATAATCGTAAATTTCGGTCACAGTGGCAACGGTCGAACGCGGATTTTTGCTCACCGCTTTTTGCTCGATGGCAATAGCCGGGCTGAGACCGCCAATAAAGTCTACTTTGGGCTTTTCCATCTGGCCGATAAACTGCCGCGCATACGCCGACAGCGACTCGACATAACGACGTTGTCCTTCGGCATACAAGGTGTCAAAAGCCAGCGACGACTTGCCGCTGCCCGATACGCCGGTGATCACCACAAACTTGAATCGAGGGATCACCACATCCACATTTTTCAAATTATGCTCTTTGGCCCCACGAATGACTATTTTATCTTGATACATAAAGCAAAATACCTCTCCACAACAAAATGAGAATCTGCCCGCATAAAACCAGTGTACGCCTAAAACCTGTCAGATTCGATCATATTTTGCCGCCGCAGCCGCCTTTTTTAGAAATTTTGTTCGCTCTGCACAAAGGTGAACCGCCTCCCAAAACGGCGCAGCAGGCGCAAGATGGGTCCGCCAAACAAGAGCAATAGCAAGGCATTGCCGCCGGCCCGCCCCAGGTCCCACCATGAAGAGGTGAGCAAATAAAAGGCCAGATAGCGGCGCAAACCTTCCCACACGCCGAGGCCGGGCTGCCAGTAAATGCCCGATTGTCCGGCGTCAAAGATAAAAGGCCAGAACCACACATTCATAATCAAGCCAAACGCAACGCCCCACGCCATCCCCCACAGGCTCAACATCAACACCTCCAGGCGCGGACGATGAGGCCAACGCGGCAGCCAGGCCGAAGTCAGGCCGACCCAACCCATCGTGAACATCTGATAGGGCAGCCAGGGTCCCACGCCGCCGCCCAGCAACGCCGACACCACCAGCGACAGCGCGCCCAGCAAATAGCCAAATGTGGCCCCGTAGCAATATCCGCCCAAAATGGGCAGGGCAAAAATGGCCGAAAAACCGGCCGGGCCTGGCACGACGCGCAAGATGGCATTGACCGCCACCAACAATCCCAAAGCGGCCACCATTTTCGAGTTCAGGCCGCCGCCGCTCAACAAATTGCCCATCACGGCGCCCAGCGACAGTGCGATCAGGGTCATGGTCAGCAGCGGAGCGTCTTGGGCGTGCGCCGTAGCGCCCGACATGGATCCGGCCTGCGTCGGCGGGACGAAAAACGGCGATAGAAACGAAGCCACCCCGATCAGGCTGACCAGGCCCAGAATGGCCGCGTTCAGCACCCGACTCGACCTCAGCCGCCGTTTCATACCCCCCTCCCCCACATAGCCAAAGCGTCTTGCACCGTACAGCAGCGCGCATCGCCCGATAACTGACTGATCTGCGAACCAAAAGCCGGCCAGGCCTGCATCACCTCACCGGTTGGCCCATCAGCGACCATCTGCCCTCGCTCCAACAAAACCACCCGGTCGGCGCACTGTGCCACCAACTCGACATCGTGCGTGACCACCAAAATGGCCCGCCCCCGCTCTTTTTGAGATTTCAAAAAGGTCATCAAGGATGCTTTTTGTTCATAATCCAGGCCGCGCGTGGGCTCGTCCAACAAGATCAAATGAGGATCACCCACCAAAATCGCCGCCAAAGCTACCCGTTGCCGTTCGCCCACGCTCAGGTCGCGGGGATAGCGATGTTGGAGATCGCTCAGCCCCAGCGTTTCCAACAATAATTCATCTCGTTCAGCCACCAGGCCGCGCGCCCGGCGGGTAAAGGCCAACTCATCACGCACCGTGTCGGCAAACAAGAGGGCGTTGGGATTCTGCGGCACATAACCCACCTGCCGCGCCAGCCGCTCCACCGCCGTTCTACAGGTATCCTGACCCAACACGCGCACCTCGCCGCGTTCGGGCTTGAGCAGCCCCATACACAATTTGAGCAGCGTAGTCTTGCCGGCACCATTGTGTCCCATCACCGCCAACAACTCGCCCTGCCGCACAGTCAGGTCCAGGCCGCGCAAAGCCGGCGCGCCCGAGTAGGTAAAATCGAGACTGCGCGCTTGTAGAACCACATCGCCCATCTGCCCCACCGACCGCACGCCCACATCTTGAAGCAGCCCCTGACTCGCCGCCCATGTCCGCGCCTCGTCCACCGTCAAAGGCAGAGGCCGCCAGCCCAGCCGTTTGCCCAACTCGACCACCGGCGGCGTCAACTCGACCTGCTCCAGCACATAGCGCGGCTCGCCCATCACCAAAGGACGCCCCTCGCCGGGCAGGTACAACATCCGATCCACATACTGCGCCACCCGCTCCAGGCGATGCTCGGACAGGATCACGGTCAGGCCCATCTCGCGGTTCAGCCGCGCCAACAGATCAAGCACTTCGGCGGCGGCCTCTGGGTCCAGTTGCGAGGTCGGCTCATCCAACACCAACACCTGCGGCTGCAAAACCAGCACTGCCGCAATCGCCACCCGCTGCCGCTCACCGCCCGACAGTGATGACAGAGAACGACGACGCAAATGAGTCATCTCCAACTGCTGCAAAACCAGGTCAATCCGCCGCCCCATCGCCGCCGCCGGCACACCCTGATTCTCTAGCGCAAAAGCCAGCTCATCTTCTACCCCGTCTACCACCGCCTGCGCTTCGGGGTCCTGAAAAACAAAACCCACCGTCTGGCTCAGACGACGCGGCCCCAAAGCAATGGGGTCAAGGCCGTGCACGCGCACCCGCCCGCCGACTGCACCGCCATAAAAGTGTGGCACCAGGCCATTGAGGCAGCGCAGCCAGGTTGACTTGCCGGCGCCTGAACGGCCCATCACCAGCACCATTTCGCCCGTCTCGATGCACAACGACACATTATGCAATATCGGACGGCGATCCGGCCCTCGCTCCTCTGGATAGGAAAAACTCAGATGGTCAAATTCGATCATATCTCACCCCAGCTTTGGATTGACAAGGCCGAAACTATAGCACAAAAGCAAGGCATGGTCAAACAACTTGACATTCTGGCTCTGATCAATATACTGAACCCGCGTTGGTCTGAAAATAATTGCCCGGTAGGGGCAGGGCTTGCCCCTGCCGCCCCTACTAATTTACAAAGGATACCGATGAAATTCAAATGTCTGGCCTGTGAAGCGCTAGCCCGCCTGATCTATCAGAGCGCGGCCATGTCACCCCACATCATAGATGTCGAAATGTTTCGGATCGGCCTGCACCAAAACGCGGCAGATCTGCGCGCCCGCCTCCAAGATCGCATTGACGCCACCCCGCCCGGCGAATATGATGCCATCGTGTTGGGCTATGGTCTGTGCGGACAATCTACCGAAGGGCTGACCGCCCGCGACATTCCGCTGATCATCCCCCGCGCCCACGACTGCATCACCCTCTTTTTGGGCGGTCGAGCAAGGTACAAAACACAATTTGAAGATTATCCAGGTACCTATTGGTATGTCCTCGATTACGTCGAGCGCAACGACAGCCCCGGCGTGACCCTCTCGCCCGGCTCATCCGGCGACATGGACATCCGCTCGGTATACAAAGACTATGTCGCCAAATACGGCCAGGACAACGCCGATTACCTGATGGAGGTGATGGGCGCGTGGCAGCAACATTACAAGAGAGCCGTCTATATTGATATGGGCATAGGCAACGGCGACGCCGTACAGGCGCAAACCCAAGAACAGGCAGCGCGGCGCGGCTGGACGTTTGAGCGCATGGCCGGCGATATGATTCTGATCCGCCGCCTGCTGAACGGCGATTGGAATGAGGATTTTCTGGTTCTGCCGCCGCATCATCGTATCGAGATGAGCTATGACGACGAGGTGATTCGATGCGTGGCCGCACAGCCGTAAACGCTCCCGGACGCTGGATGGGCCGGGCCGGGTGTCTGTGCCTGGTTCTGGTGATGATCGTGGGGATGTCTGGCGCGGCCAATGCACAGTCCTCGCATCGTGCCGGCCTGGTAGTGCGTTTTGGAGATGGTCGGGTGATCACCCGTTGTGTAACATTTACCCAAGACGAGATCAGCGGCCTGGAATTGCTCGGCCGTTCTGGCCTGAGTGTGATGACACAATCCAGCGGCATCGGCGCCGCCATCTGCAAGATCGAAAATCAGGGCTGCGCCGCCGACAATTGCTTTTGCGAATGTAAAGGAGATCGCTGCCTGTACTGGTCATATTGGCGGTTGGGCCAAAATGGCTGGGTCTATGCGCCGGCCGGAGCCGGCATCACCAGGGTACGGCCCGGCGACATAGATGGCTGGAGTTGGGGGGCCGACCCGCCGCCGACCCTGCCCTCGTTGGAAGAAATCTGCCAACCGTCCGTCCGTCCATCCCCTACCGCCACAGCCACAGCCACAGCGACGCCGACGCCGACACCGTCGCCGACGCCCACATGGACTGCTGCGCCAACCCATCAGCCCGCCATATCGGCCACCGCCACAGCGACCGCCGCTGCTACAGCCACCGCCACAGCGACCGCCGCTGCTACAGCCACCGCCACAGCAACCGCCGCTGCTACAGCCACCGCCACAGCAACCGCCGCTGCTACAGCCACCGCCACAGCGACCTCAACCCTGATTACAGAGCCAGTTCGCCCACCTGCCAGTTCACCGATCCGCTATGCCATTTTTGGCGGCATCGTGGTCGGGCTGATTTTGCTCTGGGCGATGCTCTCGCGCAAAAAATAGCAGACCGGGTATCTTGAGAAAACGCCTTCACCTTGACAGCTACCGTCAAAACGACGGCCCAGATCGGCAAGATGATGGCGTTTCGCTATTTTTTTGAGATGGTACCAACTCACTTTACGCAGCAGACGGCGCCGGCAATTTCCAAAACCCTCTTTTTCCCAATGCCTTGCCCAGATAGACCAGACCAAGCATCACCGGCACTTCCCAAAACAACCCCATCGTGGTGCCCAGCGCGGCTATCGAGCCGACGCCGTACATCGCCACCGCCGTAGCAATGGCAATTTCAAAATGGCTCGACGAGCCGATCAGCACAGTCGTAATCGCCTCGCGGTAGGCCAGGTTGAACGCACGAGTGACAATCAGGTTATAGCCAACCACGATTGCAAAACCGAGCAGCAGCGGGATCGAAACCAGAAGCAAGGTGCTGAAATTTTCGAGCAACACCTGCCCGTTCAAGGCAAAAAGCACCACCAGCGTAGTCAGCAGGGCCACAATGGCGATCTTTTCCACAATCCGCCGATAGGTGTGTTCAAACCACCCGGCGCCTTTGGCCTGGATCAGCAGCCGCTTGCTGAGAATGCCCAGCGCCAATGGCAGGCCGATAAAGACCAGGGTTGAAATTACCAACAGCCCCCGATCAACCGGGATACCCTGGATGCCGGTCAGCAGGGCCACCACCGGCGCGTACAAGACCATGATCGTTACCGTGTTCAGGCTGGTGTTGACCACATTTTGTTCCTGGTTGCCCTCGGCCAACTTGCCCCACACCAATACCATCGCCGTGCACGGGCTGGAGCCGAGCAAAATCACCGCAACCATCAGTTGCTCATTGTCCTTGAGGAACAGCCTGGCCAGCAGCGCGGCGATGATCGGCGAGATGATCCAGTTTGAAAACAAGCTGAGCAAGATCGGCTTGGGGTTGCGGCCCAGCTTTTTCAGTTCGGAAACCTGCAAGTTGAGCATGGCCGGGTACATCATCAAAAACAGGCAGATGCCGATGGGGATTGAAATGCCGCGAATTTGCCACGAATTGATGGTTTCGCCGATGCCCGGCACAGTCTGCGACAGGACAATGCCGGCGATCATGCACAGAGCCACCCAAACGGCCAGGTATTTTTCAAATGTGTTCATACGATCTCCTTTTTGCTAAATTATTTTAATAAACGTTGAACTATTTTGCCACAAAAAAAACCGGGTTATGGCCTATGCTGTGTACCGACCCGGTATATAATTCAATATTCATTAAATTATACTCCGAACATACCATCTGTCAAATCGTAACCGCCTGCTCACGCCCTGCCGCAGGTTCGACAGAGCGGCGTCGCCCATATCCTGGGCCCAATATAACAGCGCGCTCCGGCCTCAGCAAAACCAGCGCTCAGCTCTGGCAGCCTGGACAACTCTTGGGCCCGCACGACGGCAAGCGAGGTTGAATGCGTCTTTCGTCCAGCAAGTGCCTCATCGCCGCGTCGAGTTCGGCCAGTTTGGGCCGGGCAACAGAGTAATAAATCCAGCGGCCATCCTGCTCATCGCGAATGCTCTCTACCAGGCCGGCCTCGCGCAAAACGCGCAGGTGATGCGAGATCAGGCTAAGCGACAGGTTCAGTCGCTCAGCAATCTCGCAATTGCATTGCACGCCTTCCATCAGCACGTTGAAAATGGTCAAGCGCGTCGGGTCGGCCAGGGACTTGAGCGTCGCCGCCAGGTCGTTGACAGGAAAAGTTTCGACAGATAATTCAACCATAATTGAATTATATTTCAATCTGAGACATTGTCAAATCTCGTCCGGCCACAACTGCCTGCACTCAGATTATGGATGAGTCCACTGAAAAAACTCAACGCAAAAACGCAGAGTCGTGATCCCGTTCAAAAAGGCTTACGGTATTTTAACGTTCTCTGCGTCTCTGCGTTAAAATTGACTTTTTTCAGGCAAGTCATAGATTATTCCTCAACAGGCCGACCATGCCTACTGTTGCCGCGCCCCCTCGCTCACCTGCGCCGCGCTGCGCGCCAGCAGCACCGGCACGCTCTCCAGCCGGCGCTGGCCGTGATCCAGCGCCGCCAGGGGCGTCTTGCTCAGCCAGCCCAGGTAAACGGCAACGTTTTCCTCCCGCTCGGCCATGTACTTGCCCGCCAACTGCACGGCCAGGGGCAGGCCATCGACCAACCGGCACACCTGCTCTGCCGCTGTCGCGTCTGCCGCACGCCCCCCACCCCACGCCTGGAGCAGCTGCACCGCTTCATCCACCGGCAAGGGCGTGATGTCGCAGCGGGCGGCTACCGCCTGCTTGCGCTGCCGGCTGGTGACCAGCACGCCGCACCGGCCGCGTATCTCGAGCACCGAGTTCAAGTCGTCCACTACCTCGGTGCCGTCCAGCAGCAGCAAGGCCGTGCGCCCGGCCAGCGCCCGCTGCGCCGCGTCACGCGGGGTTGGGCGCGGGTCTTCGCCATAGGCGCGGGCAATGGCCTCCAGCGCCAGCGCCGCTTGCGGCTGGTTGTAGAAATTGTGGTTGATGATGCCGTCGGGGAAAAGCGGGGGCGGCTCGTCGGCGGGGGCCAGCGTCCAGATCGCTTCGGCGGCCAGGGCGCTCTTGCCGATGCCGCCGGGGCCGCAGAGGGTGACGACGCGGCCCGGTTGCAGGTCGGCCAGGAGCCGGTCGAGTTCGGCGCGGCGGTCGGTAAAGTGGTCGGCGCGGGCGGGACGTTGGAGCGGGAAACGCGGTCGGCGGGAAAGAGCTTCCTGGTCAGGTCCCCAGGAGAGGATGTCGGCAGGGATGCCGGCGTCGATGTAGCGGGCGATGCCGGCCAGGTCATCAGGCAGGGGATCGACGAGACGACGGTATGCGGACAGGTGGTCAACGGCCTGCGGCCAGAGATCGAGGATCTGCTGCCTGGCGCGGAGCAGCTCGCGGGGGTCGCTGGACGATTGAAAGACGGCGACGTAGGATTTGATGAGGCCGTGGTCGTCGATGATGAGCTGGTGGAGATCGGTTTGGCGGGACATAGTTGGCTCCTGGGGTAGCGAGATGATGCCCGGCGTCATCTCGCGGGAACGAAATGCACCTCAATACATCCAATCTTCATGCCGCACCGGCAGCCGGTTGAGCTGCGCGCGGTAGAACTGCCAGTTCGGCAGCCATTGATCCATCAGCGCCACAAAGCGGGCGTTGTGCGTCAGTTCGAGCAGGTGCGCCATTTCATGCACAACAATGTATTCCAGGCACACCGGCGGTTTTTTGGCCAGCTCGGTGTTGAGGCGGATATGGCGCGCGTCGGGGTTGCAGCTGCCCCAGCGGGTTTTCATCTGCTGCACAAAAAATCGCGCCACGTGCACGCCCATCAGCCCTTCCCACCTGGCGATCAGCGGCGGCGCGGCCTGTCTGATCTGCTGGCGATACCACGCTTCCATCACCGCCTGCCGTTTTGCCTGGTCGGCGCCCGGACGTACCTTGAGGTGCAGCCAGCTGTGTCGCAGTTCGACCGAGGGCGCTCCATCGGCCTCGATCACTTGCAGCAGGTAGCGCTTGCCCCAGACATAATGGCTTTCGCGGTCCAGGTATTCGCGCGGCGTTTCGCGCGCTTGTTCTTGCATCCTGGCTCGCTGCTGCCGGATCCAATCCAGCCTGGAAATGGCAAAGACACGGATGGTGTCCAGGTCCATTCGCGATGGGGCTGAAATGCGCACCCGGCCGGCGGGCGGGTACACGCTCAGATGGATGTTCTTGATCTCCTTGAGCACCACGTCTACCGTGATGTCGCCCAGCTCGATCTGCCTGACCATCAGTGACTCTCCTAAAAAAAGGTGGGTTTAACCACAAAGAACACAAAGATCGCAAAGAAAATTCAGGTTGAGCTTGAAATTGTTCAAATACAACATTGAAATAATTAATGCAAGTCTTGACTTTCTTCGTGTACTTGGTGTTCTTGGTGGTTTTTTCAGTGGACTCATCAGTATTCCTTTTGTGCCTGGATGATGGCAAAGATGCGTTCCACCTCGTCAAAGTCCTTCAGAATATTGAACAGGGCTTGCTTGATCACCCGCTCGCGCGGCTCGACGCCGCGCCAGCCGTCGGGGCGCACCTGCCGCACTGCCGCGTCAATCTGCAAGGCCACATTCAGCGCCGCGTCGCCGGACACCCGGTATTCGGCGGGCTGCTCTTTTAACCGATCGCCAACGCTCTTGAGATTGTTGTACAGAGCACGTTTTCCCGGCGTATCCAGCGTGTCCGGCGTGCTGTCCGCCTGCCCGGTCTCGACCTGTTTGGCCAGTTCGGCGATGCGCTTGAGATAGTCTTCGTACTCGATGGCCCTGGCCTTGCGCGCGGCAATGATCTCGTCCAGCAGCGCCGACATTTTCTCATAGTAGGCCGGATCGGCCAGGTGTTCGCGGATGATCTTGCGGCGCACATTGTTCTCGATGGTTTCGGCCACGGCGGCCTGGTCGCCTTGCAGCCCGCCCAGCTGGGCGGCGATGGCTGCGGCGATGCCGGTCTTGACGATCAGCTCCAGCAGGGGCATGTCGTCAAAGGGCGAAATCTTGCGCGGTTCGTCGGCCTGGATATAGGTGTCGATCAGATGGCGCATATCGGCCTCGTAGGTTTTCAAATCGAGGCTCTCGCCGCTGGCCAGGCGGATGATCTCGCGCAAATTCAGGTAACGGTCGATCTGCCGGCGGATGCGCTCCACGTCGGCGGGGCTGTACCCGGCGGCTTGCAGCTCGTCGGCAATGTTGGCATAGGCGCGCACCAGCGAGGCGACGGCCTTGTAGAGCGCGGCCCGCTGCGGCTCGCGCGCTTGCAGGTCGCCGGCGAGCTCGGTGTTGCCGCAGAAATAGTGAATGTGCTCCAGTTCGCCCCTGGGCGGCTCGACCGGTTCGCACAGCAGGGCCAGCGCTTCCAGCGCGTCGTCGAGCCGTTCCCGCCCTTTTTTGAGCCGATCCTGCACCAGCACCTCCGGATCGCTGCCGCCGGCGCTGTGATCTAGCTCTGAGGTGTACACGGCGATGGCATTTTCAACCTTTTTGAACAGGTCTTTGTAATCGACGATATAGCCAAAGTCCTTGTCATCGCCGTCCAGCCGGTTGGTGCGGCAGATGGCCTGGAACAGGCCGTGATCCTGCATCGACTTGTCGATATAGAGATAGGTGCAGGGCGGCGCGTCAAAGCCGGTGAGCAGCTTGTCGACCACGATCAGCAGCCGCATCTGCGCCGGGGCGTTGATGAACCGGTCTTTGGCCCAATCCTCATAGGTTTCGGTTCTGGACTGGCCCGGCCGGGCTTGAACATCTTGGAGCAGTTCGCTGTAGGTGTTGTAGACAAACGTCTTGTCCGTTTCGGTGTTGGCGCCGGTGTCTTGCAGCGAAATGTCGCCGGCCTGCGGGTTGTAGGACGTGACCAGCGCGCAGTGGCCCTTGAACGGCGTCTTTTGGAACAGGGCAAAATACTTGCACGCCTCATAGATGCTCGACGCGACCAGCATGGCGTTGCCCCGCTCGCCGGACAGGCGTGGCTTGACGCTGAAATCGAAAATGATGTCACTGACCACCCGCTCCATGCGCGAGCGCGAGCTGAGCACCTTTTGCATGGTGCCCCACTGCTTTTTGAGCTCGTCTTTTTGCCAGTCGTTCAGCCCCCGCGTCTTGGCCTCGAACCAGGCATCGACCCTTTCCTGCGAACTGAGGCGCTGGTCAATGTCCCGCGCCTCATAGATCAGGTCGAGGATCACGCCGTCCTCGACCGCCTCGTTAAACTTGTAGGTGTGGATATAGCCGCCAAAGACCTCCAGGCTGGTCTGGGCGTCTTTTTTGAGCAGCGGCGTGCCGGTAAAGCCGATCAACACCGCGTCGGGCAGCAGCGCTTTCATGGCCCGGTGCAGCTTGCCGCTCTGGGTGCGGTGGCACTCGTCAACAAAGACAAAAACCTCGCCCACCGTCCGGCCGGGCTGCGCTTCCAGGTCCTTGATAAACTGTTCGAAATCGTCCACGTCGCGCCGGCCAAACTTGTGCACCAGCGAGCAGAGCAGGCGCGGCCTGGCCTGCCCGAGCTGGCGCATCAGGTCACCCCCGCTGCTGGTGCGGTGGATCGTCTCGCCGGCGTCGCCAAAAACCCGCTCGATCTGCTTGTCCAGCTCGTCGCGGTCGGTGATGATGGCCACGCGGGCGTGGGGGTTGTGCGCCAGAATCCAGCGCGCCAGCAGCACCATGACGATGCTCTTGCCGCTGCCCTGAGCGTGCCAAATGATGCCTCCCCGCAGGGGAGGTCCGCCGCTTTGACGCCGGCGCACGTGCTCTTGCGCGGCCTTGACGCCGAAATACTGGTGCGCGCGCGGCAGTTTCTTATAGCCGCCGTCAAACAGCACAAAGTCGCGCATCAGTTCGATCAGCCGCTCGGGGCAAAACATCTTGAGCAGGTACTTGTCGAGTTTAAAGCGGGTGTTGTCCTGCTCGTCTTCTTTCCAGGTCAGAAAGTACTTTTCAGGCGTGCCAATGGCGCCGTAGCGCAGCCCTTCGGAATCGTTGCCGGCGAGCACAAACTGCACGGTGCTGAAAAACCATTCGTTGAATTCCGGCCGTTGGTTCGAAATGTTCTGGCGGATGCCGTCGCCGATCGAGACGCGGCTGTTTTTCAATTCCAGCACGGCGACGGCGATGCCGTTGACATAGAGCACAATGTCGGGCCGCCGCTCGTGGTTGCCGCGCAGGGTCACCTCTTCGGCGATGAAAAAGTCGTTCTGTTCCGGTTCGTCCCAGTCGATCAGGTGGACGGTCTCCGTGACCTGGCCCGCTTCGACCTTGACCGGCGCGCCGTAGCGCAGCAGGCTGTAGACGGCCTGGTTGTTGCCATACAGGCCGCGGCTGTGGTTGTCGGCCTCGCCGCGCAGGCGAAACAGCGCCGCGCTGACCTGCGCCGGGGTATAGCCGCGCCGCTCCAGCCAGGCGCTGAGCAGCCCTTCTTCGATGTTGCTGTTGTCCTCGTCGCGCCGGTCGCCGAGGTAGCGATAGCCCAACTCGTGGCGAAAAAGGGCGATGACGCGGTCTTGGGTGGCCCGTTCGGGTTTGCCGATATTCATCCTATCCCCCTGTTGTAGAGACGCAAGATGTTGCGTCTCTACCTGCCAGACGCAAGATGTTGCGTCTCTACGGCATAAAATACCGATCCTCATCCCATTTTTGTGGGTTTTCGTCAATGTATTTTCTAATTCGTTGATATTCATCCATATTGCGGATGATGTGATCATGATAACGCGCCTGCCATTTGAATGGGATATTGTGCTGATTTGCAAATTTTGTTACCCCGATTTTGTATCCCCGCACAATGGAGGCCAAATTTTGGACCTGTGGGCCGAATTGGTTCTGCCGGTGTGGTAGAGACGCAAAATTTTGCGTCTCTACGTTTTGCATCTCTACATTTTGCGTCTCTACATTTTGCGTCTCGGCGTCTTTACCGGGTTTGTCAATCACAATGATTCCGTGAACGTGATTGGGCATCACGACAAATCCATCCAACACCACGAATGGAAAATGGTCAGGGATGGCTTGCCAGCAATCGGCCGCGGCTTGCCCCAATGGGGTGAGGATCATTTTGCCACCCACAACCCGGCCAAAATCGTGGGTACGGTTGAAAGTGCAAATGGTGACAAAATACGCAGCGTTACGACCATAATCCCACCACGCCAACCGCGCGCTGGGAACGCGATATTTGCCTTTGAATTTGTCCATCGTCATGGTCCTGTTTTATCCGTAGAGACGCAATATCTTGCGTCTCTACCCGCCAGACGCAAAATCTTGCGTCTCTACCCGCCAGACGCAATATCTTGCGTCTCTACCCGCCAGACGCAATATCTTGCGTCTCTACAATAACCGAATCCGCCCCGTCAACAACTCTTGCATCATGCCCTGCTTGAGCAAGCGGGTTTTGGCCAGCCTGGCCTCCAGCGCGGCGATCTCGGCGTCCATGTCGCTGAGGACGGCGGCGATGGCGGTTTGTTCTTTCTCATCTACGGGGAGTCCAATTTCAAACGCTTTTACATCTGTCGAGTTTACAGCATCAAAAGTGGAACCTTTGGAGAGTTTTGCCCACGTAGGCTCTTTCGCAATCATAGTATGATAGAGAAAGTCATTGGGATGACGAATAGCACATACACCTCGACCAAGACAGATATCGAATGTGGCACGTGCAATTTCTCCTACCGGAGCACGAACAGACATAAGAATATCGCCATGACGACCGCGCTTGGTGATCTCGGTTGTAAAAACTCGCTTGATGGTCTCACGGTTGGAAATATCTGCATTTCCTTGGATCAAGGGCAAGCCCTCTCCCTTGGTATTGTAATATGCCGAACTTGGAGATTGTCCCATAACTATCTCAGCAATATCTCCCAATCGTTTCACCTCCCACTCTCCGCTGAACCCCGGCAACCGTCTCTTTCCGGTAAGCAACTCCTGCATCGCGCCTTGCTTGACCTGCCGTTTCTTGGCGATGAGCTGCTCCAGCGCTTCGATCAGCGCGTCGGCGTCGCTCAATGCCCCGGCGATGGCTTGCTGCTCGGCGAGGGTGGGAGGAAGGGGAATTTCAAGGGCAGAGAGAACAGGTATACGTAGGTTACTCACCGTCGACCCTGTGCCTCCCTGAATTCGAATCGCATCTTGAACGACCGAAGACTGGATCGCATAGAGCAAATACCTTGACTCAACAACTTGGGAGTCTGGGCGTAGCAATACCATACGCTGTCCAAGGCAACAGCGTAGTCCAACTGGGATTATGCAAACTTCCCCCATAGGAGCCTCACGTGTTATCACCAAATCGCCGTAGGCTGGCATTGCACGCTGAGTGCGTTTTGTGAAATTCGCTTCGTCAGTATAACTTGCATCCGTGAGATCAAGCCGGCCATTCCGAATGTTCTGGTTACGTAAAACAACTACCCCATGACTTGTCCAAGTTGGAGTCGAATGTGGACAATCTATGATGTCAACACAGAGTTGGCGCAAAGGAACCGTACTTTTGAATTGCCTTAGCTCCATACAAATCCCATTCTCTCCAGATGGCCGTTTACCCTGGCCTCTAGCGCGTTCACGTGGGCGGTCAGGTCGGGCAGCGAGGTCTCGTAGCGCTCGGCCAGTTCCTTGACCCGCCCGGCAATCGCCTGGCTGATGCCGTCCATCTCACCGCGCACGGCCCTTTCCAGCGCGGCCAGCCACTTGTCGTCCACCACCAGCGTCTTGATCTCGGCTTCGCTCAATTTGGGGTATTGGGCATACGCTTTGGCGTCCAGGTCGGCCTCGGCCTCGCGGATCGCTTTTTTCAGTTCGGCCTCGCGGGCGTTCAGGGCCAGCCACCGGCGTAGAGACGCAATATGTTGCGTCTCTACATCCGCATTGCCCTCAATCTCTTTCAGGTATGCGCTCACGCTGCCCTTGTTGACCCGCTCCAGCTCGGCAAACGCGCCCTCCTCGCCGCCCTGCTCCTCTTCCAATTCGGCCAGTTCGGCAGACACGCCATCCAGATCGGCGGTCAGTTGATCGAGCGCCGCCTGTTCGACCTCAAAATAGCGGGCCACGATCAGCGCCTTGGGCACCAGGTCGCAGGTCCAGCCCTTGTCCCGCTGGCGGCCCTTTTTGTCCGTTTCAACGATGCGCGTGGTCTCGGCCTTCCAGCCGCCGTCGGCGATCAGGTAAGCGTCATCTTGCATCGTCTCGGCCCAATAGTCCAGCAGGTGCTGGTAGACGTTGTACGGGTCGATCAGCGGCTGCCCGTCATAATGCGCCAGCAGGCCCTCAGACAGGTCGGCGATGAGCTGCCTGGGATGAAAACCCGGCCGCAGCGCCTTGAGGAGCGCCGCGCTCTGATCGCGCCAACGGTCAAAGTGGGCGCTCATCTGCGCGGCAAAAGCGGCAAACTCGTGATGCTCGAAAATGGCCGCCTTGATCGCTGCCTTGTCCACAGCCAGGTCGAAATAGCCGGGACGGCCGGCCGCAAACAGCGCCGACTTGAGCTGCGGGCAGACGCGCCAGTAGCGGTCGAGGTCGTCGACGTCGGCAGCGGGGATGCCGCCGCGCAGGTGGCCCTCAATGTCCTGCACGTCCTCCGCTTCCTGGCTGTCGATGTAACGCGGCAGGTTGAGGTTGTACTCGTTTTGCGCGATCTCGTCCAAACTCACCAGGCGCGAATAGTGTGGGATTTCGAGCTGGCGGGTGAACACATCAACAATCTTGTGGATGTCGCGGTCGCGCAGGCGGTTCTTGGGGCCATCCTTCATATACCCCGCGCTGGCATCGATCATGAAAATGCCGCCGCCGGCCGCCCGCGCGCGGGCCTCGGCCTTGTCGAGGACGACGATGCAGGCCGGGATGCCTGTGCCGTAGAACAGGTTGGCCGGCAGGCCGATGATGCCCTTGATGTAACCCCGGCGCACCAGGGCGCGGCGGATGTCGGCCTCGGCGTTGCCGCGAAAAAGCACGCCGTGCGGCAAGATGCACGCCCCCTGACCGGTGCTTTTCAGCGAGCGGACAATGTGCAGCAGGTAGGCATAGTCGCCCTGACGGGCCGGCGGGATGCCGAACCCGTTGAACCGCTCGTAGGGGTCGTTGGCCGGATCGAGGCCGGTGCTCCAGCGCTTGTCGCTGAACGGGATATTGGCCACCACATAATCAAAGGGCTTGAGCACCTCGCCATCCGTGAATTTGGGGTCGGTCAGCGTGTTGCCCTGCCTGATCAGCGCGGTGGGGTTGTTGTGCAGGATCATGTTCATCCGCGCCAGGCCGGCGGTGGCGGCGTCCTTTTCCTGGCCATAGAGCGTGACCGGCGTGCGCGCTTCGGCGGCGAGCTTGAGCAGCAGCGAGCCGGAACCGGCGGTCGGGTCATAGACAGAGGTGTCGGCGCTGGTCTGCGCCGCGCGGATGCCAAGCAGCTGCGCGATCACCCGGCTGACTTCGGCCGGAGTATAAAACTGGCCCTTGCTCTTGCCGCTCTCGGTGGCAAAGTGGCGCATCAGATACTCGTAGGCGTCGCCGAGGATATCGTCGTCTTCGGCGCGGTTCTTGGAGAAATCGAGCGCGGGATTCTCAAAAATGGCGATCAGGTTGGTCAGCCGGTCGACCTTTTCCTTGCCATCGCCGAGCTTGACCGGATCGTTGAAATCGGGAAAGTCGGATTGGGAAAGCTGCTGGTTGGCCCTGGCCAGCGGGGCGATGATCTTTTTGTTGATCTGGTCGCCAATGTCGGACTTGCCCTTGAGCGCGACCATGTCGGCAAAGCTGGCCCCAGCGGGGACGACGACGGCGGAATAGGGCATCCCGGCGTACTTGTCGCTGATGTACTTGATAAACAGCAGAACGAGAACATAGTCCTTGTACTGGCTGGCGTCCATGCCACCGCGCAGTTCGTCGCAGCTGGCCCAGAGAGATGAGTAGAGTTCGGATTTTTTGATTGCCATTGAGAACCTCGATGTGATCGTTGGATTTTAGAGCGGAACAAACAAGCCCGCCACACCGGTGCTTGACGGTGGACGGGCCTGGTGATATACTAGGAGCGTGCTGAAAAACCCGCTCACCACCAAGACACAAAGAGCACAAAGCATTTTTAGCGACTCAAAAGTATCGTAAACCTTTGTGTTCTCGGTGTCCTTTGTGGTAAAAATAGACTTTTTCAGCGGTCTCCTAGCAGTTTGTCGGAGAGAAGACCAAATGCCCCATTGGGGTACGCCGGATCCCCGAACTTGTTCGGGGACGCCCATCTGATGAGCAAAAACTGCCCCAACAAGTTGGGGATTCCCCCTCATCCAGGTTCTCCGACAGGCTGCTAGAGGCATCGTGGGCTGCCCGTCACCGGCAACCTGCAGTTCTATTCAGTGCCTCGGGTTGGCGAATGTTGGCGCATTCGCCCAAAACCGCGAGGCGCTTATTTTAACTATAAATATTATACCATTGCCTCTTGCTTATGACAAAAGGCCGTGACCAAGTGGATCACGGCCTTTTGTTCGTCCGGGTCATTACGTCACCGACGGCGCATTGGGGGGCGTGGATGGAGCAGGAAGGAAAACGCAAGCCGCTCGGATGTACCCATCCGCGTGGCAGGTTTCACCAGACCTTCTCTATGGACAGGTGATCAAACCCTGTCGCCGCCGACGTGTGGACAGTGTGGAATACGTGGCGGTGGAGTTCACCGCATGCAGTGGGGAGTGCTGGCCGACCTGAAGGCACGATTGAAAGCGCTGGGCTTGAGTGGTCGGCTGAACACAGCCTTTGTAGAACGAGTCAACCTGAGCATTCGACAATGTGTGTCGCTGCTGACTCGCCGCACATGGGGGACAGCACAGACAGCAGGTGGACTCGGGTTGCATCTGGCGTGGTGGCGCGGATGTATTTCATCCGAGGATATTACCACTTTGTTCGACCACACTTGTCACTGCGCATTGAGTATGAGCAGCCGATCGCGCCAGTTGGGCACGCTTGCAGTGGTTGGCAGATTTCTTTTTGCGCCGGGCATTTGCGCGCATCCAAAACGGGTCGCATAAAATGAACTCCTTGGGTCATCAATGGGCTGTACTCTCAAAGCGCAGCCAGGCGTCGCCATAGCCGGGGAAATGTACGCGCAGCCGGCCATCCGGCGGCAGAGCTTGAACCAACTCGTATGCCAGGTAAATGACTGCACCGTCGGCCTGAAATTGGACGAATGCTGCCGGATTTTCCGGTTTCGCTGACAGGCCCGCCGGGCCTTGATATTGCGCCCCTCATCAGGTCTCGAATATCACCTGATTCTGGATCGTAATCATCCCATTCCAGCGTTGGATGTTTTGGCGCAGCCAGTCTGTTTCGATATAGACGCGCATCTATTCCAGCCCGGCTTCGCGCAGCGCGCCGATCAGGCTCTCTTTGCTCGGCGCAAGCCCGACAAACTTGACCAGATCGCCTACCACCAAGGCGGGGGCATTGGTGATGGCATATTCTTCCCAGGCCGGATCGCCCGGCCCGGTGTGAAAGGCAATCTCGACCTGTTCACCGTATTCGGCCTCGATCTGCTTGAGCAGCCGTTTGACCGCCACGCCGCCAGAGCAGGGCGGCACCGACACGAATGCTTCGATCTTTATTTTAGACCCTGTTACTTGAGGCATAACCCACCCTCCCTCAGCGCATTGTTGAGTGTTGCTTCGCTGGGACACATCCCCTCGATACGAATGCTGCCATTGACCACCGCCGCCGGCACGCAAAAGAGTCGATACTGCTCGAACTTTTCCATCGCCGCGGCGCCTTTTAGTACAGTCAGTTCGAGTTCGCCTTCATATTGAGCCGCCACCCGTTGCGCCAGTTCGACCAGGGCCACGCAGCCGGGGCATGGCGGATCGCCGCTGAACACTTCTAGTTTGACCATTCTGTCATCCTCCCAATTTTTGTTTAACGATCTCGACCAGTTGTTGAGCCGGCACCACCTTGCCACGCCCCACCACCTGGTCGCCCACCACCACCAACGGTGTAGACATGATGCCAAAAGCCTCTGCCTCTGGCCCCAGGGCGTCGAGTTTCAACACCTCGACCTGACCGGGGAACTGCGCCGCCGCTTTGCGCGCCTGATCTTCGGCACGCTTGCAGTTGGCGCAGGGCGGGTTGGTGCCAAAAACCTTGATTTGAACCATCATCGCCTCCTTGAAATCATGCCGCCTGCATCCACTTTTTGATCTCGTCTTTGTGCGGCAGCCGCCCCGCCGACTTGACCTCTTCATTGATCACCAGGGCCGGGGTCACGCTGACGCCGTAATTGATGATTTCGTCCATATCTTTGACCTTGACAAAGGTCGCTTCGATACCCATCTCTTCGGCGGCTTCTTTGGCCAGTTGCTCCAACCGGTTGCACTTGGGGCAACCCATACCTAAAATTTTAACAATCATCGAATCTCCTTTCTTGCAAGAAACAATCTTGCCAACATTTAGATTAAAAACGATGTTTTATGAACTGACGTCTGAAAAAGGACTGATGCCCATTTCACTGTTACGACCCTCCAAAAGCCGCCCACATTCTGTCGGCAGGGGCTGAAAACCAGGCCCAAGTCGTTC
>CAYVBK010000060.1:0-29991 GCA_964449465.1 uncultured Anaerolineae bacterium | reverse complement strand
AGCAGTTTCATCTATTTTGGCGTTTTTGTGGTCTTGACAAAAGGGCCAACCTTAATATGCAGTTCCGCAAAAGCGTGCTAAATGTTTTCAGAGAGTATCAGGTCCCGATCATCGAACTGAAAAAAGAAAACACCAAAGAGGCCGTGTGCCTGGTTTTCGAAAAAGTCAACACCGGCGGCGTCTCATTGTCTGTGTTTGAACTGGTGACCGCCTCTTATGCCGCCGATGGGTTTAACTTGCGAGATGATTGGTTTGGAAACCCGGCCAAACAGATCGTCGGGCGCAAGATCAAGTTGAGCAGCAAGCAATTGCTGCGTGACGTCGAGTCAACCGATTTTCTCCAGGGAATCTCGCTGTTGCACACATACGAGAACCGGGGCACAGACTTGGCGAATGGACGAACAGGCAAAGAAGTAACCGCCGTCAGCGCCAAGCGCGAACACGTACTGGCAATGCCGCTTTCGGCTTATCAAAAATGGGCCGACAAGCTGACCGAGGGGTTCGTCGCCGCTGACCGGTTTTTACGGCAGGAAGGTTTTCATCACCCCAATTATCTCCCCTATCGCAGCCAACTGGTCCCACTGGCCGCAACCCTGGTGCATCTTGGCGATCGCTGGCTAGAGCCGGTCATCTATGACAAGTTGGCGCGATGGTATTGGTGCGGTGTCTTTGGTGAGTTGTACGGCGGCGCAGTAGAGACTCGCATTGCACTTGACTTGCACGATCTTTTGGCCTGGATCGATCAACCAGGTGCGCCCGAACCAGCAACAGTCATCGCGGCCGGGTTTCAGGATTCCCGCCTCGACACTTTGCGCACGCGCACCAGTGCGGCATATCGCGGTCTGTATGTCTTGCTGCAGCGCGAAGGAGCCAAAGACTTTTTCTGGAAAGCCAGAATGCGCGATCTTGACCGCGACGATTGTGGCATTGACATCCACCATATCTTTCCACGCGCATGGTGTCAAGCGCGCGGCATTGCACCTCGTGTCTTTAATGCCATTGTCAACAAGACCCCCATTTCTTACAAAGCCAACCGTATGATCGGCGGAAACGCACCATCCAGGTATCTCGAACAACTTCAAACCCACCCACAGGTGCAAATTACTCTGGCTGAACAAGACGAAATCCTGGCTTCGCACCTCATTGATGCGGTCCATCTCCGTCAAGATGATTTTGAAGGTTTTTATCAGGCACGCAAAAAAGCACTGGTCAGCATCATTGAACGGGCAATGGGAAAAGCGACTATTACTCACAGCAGCGAAGCGCCGGCAGATGATGAAGAAGACGACTAGTTCGCAACATAATGGCCGATAAAGTTGATTAGGAAAGGAGGGCTGAATGACCACTCTGCGAGGTGCTGGAAGGGTGGATTGTGTTGGGCCTGCGGTTGGGGCATCCCTTGCCAGAGGTCGATGGCATCTCGCTGGGCATTGAATTGGAGGCTGCGTAATACCGCCTTTCGGCCCAATCAAGCGCCGCGACCTGATCCGCGCACTGCGCGAACTGGGCTTTGAAGGCCCGTATGCCGGCGGTAGGCACGAGTTTATGGTTAGAGGCACGCTGCGGTTGACGATTCCCAACCCACACCAGGGAGAGATCACGACCGGGCGCTTCTGACCCGGATACTCGGGCAAGCAGACACCGATCGCTTGGTGTGGGAAGACCTGTAAGCACAAAAACCCCAGAGGTGTAAGCCTCTGGGGTTTTTCTTGGTCTCCTCGCCGGGCGCTGGAGCGCGGTATCTCTACAGGTTCCAATTATCCGCCGGGCTGGCGCGCCGGTGCGCCTCGGCGACATCGTTCTGGACGATGGCCAGGTAGCGGCGCACCATCTCCAGGCTGGTATGTCCAAGCTGGCGTTGAAGGGTATAAATGTCGCCGCCGTTGCGCAAAAACGTGATCGCAAAGGTGTGCCTGAAACGGTGCGGGTAAACCGGCTTGGCGACCTCGGCTTTGGCGCCCAATCGCCGGCAGATAAACCGGATGCCGGTTCTTCCCAACGGCTTGCCATCGCCGGCCGCAAACAGCGGATCACTGCCGGCCGCGCCGCGCGTGGTTATATAGCGCCACAGCGCTTTGCGCGCCGTGTTTCCCAGGTACACCGTGCGTGGCTTGGACTTGCGGCTCGAATTATGAGGCGAAACCAACACCGCGCCGGTGTTCAGGTCTACGTCGTCGACGTGCAGCCGGGCTAACTCGGAAGCGCGCAGGCCGGTATCCAGCAGAGACAAAAGCAGCGCCCGGTCGCGCCGGGCGGTGGGCCGGCGCATCGTATACGCAACCTTGCCATCTGGTTTTGCGCGCCGGGTGTGAGACGTGGCCTGGAGCAGCGCCTGCACCTCAGCCTCGGTCAGCGGGTCGATCTCTGGCGGCTCAAATTCGGGCGGATTGAGCGGCTTGAGGATATCCGCGATGCCACACTCGGCCATTGCCCAGGTGACAAATGAACGCAAGGTGATCCAATAATTGCGCAGCGTCTTGGGTGCAAGCTGTTTGGGCACGGCGATAGGGCGCGTAGACACATAATCTGTGCGCAAGTAGGCCATAAAAGCCCGTAGAGCGGCGGTGTCCAATTCGGACATTTCTGGGTCTTCCAAATACCCGGTCAGCAAGGCCAAATGCGCCTTGTAGCCGTCGAGCGTGCGTTGAGACTTGCCCTCAGCGGCCTTGTGTAGTATGAAACCTGTTGCTGCGTGTGAAAGTTTCATAAACCCGACGAGCTCCTTTTCTACTAGAAAATTGGCAACAAAAAAACGGACACCCATCTATTGGATGGGTGTCCGTTCGGTTTGATAGCGGGGAGAGGATTCGAACCCCTGACCTCCGGGTTATGAGACTGTTAAAAAGCCTTTTCAGAAAACTTTTGATGATGTAGCCAGCCAGCGATGGTGAAACATTTTGACCGATCAGACCGCAAAGCAGGCTTTTTCGACAACCATCTCGACCGGCGTGTGGCTCAACAGCGCCGAGAGCGCGGCGACCATCACCGCAGATTGGACGGCCAGGCGCAGCAGGCCGGGCAGGTCCAACAACACATCCAGAGGCAGGCTAACCAGCACGCCCAGCAGCAGTCCCAACAAAACAGCCCGGCTCAGCCGTGTCCACGACCAGCCTGCGCCGCCCGACCAAAACGATCTGGTTTGTTTGAGTGAGCAAGATACATTCATCTCAGCCTCCTATCACAGCACCATGATACCACATCTGTCCGGCCCGATATACGACCTGGGTCGGAAGACAGGGGGCGGAGGGCTTGGAGGTTGCCGCCTGGTTTAATTATGGTATACTGAAGAGAGTTTATTCGCTTTTTTTTGAAAGGAGCAAAAATGTCAGCAGGGTTAAAGGCAGGGTTGATCGGCGCGGCAGCAGGATTTCTGGTGTCATTGTTGAGCCTGATTCCGATGGTGGGGTGTTGTTTTTCTCTGGCCGGGCTGTTGGTGTATGTGGGGGCAGGGGCATTGGCCGCCTTTTGGCTCGTCCCGCCGCGCTCGGCCGGGGCCGGGGCCGGGCAAGGGGCCATCGCCGGAGTGCTCAGCGGGCTAGGCAGCTCTATCGTGTCAACCATTATGGCTATCGTTTATGGACTGACCGGTTCGGGCCGCTCGATGCTGGATGCGACCACCATGGCCCAGCTTGAAGAGGCCGGGCTGGACCCCGAGATGTTTAGCATGTTTGCCAGCACCGGCGGCAGCATCCTCGGTGGGGCGATGTGCTGCGTGGGTGGATTGCTCCTGGGCGCAGCGCTGGGCGCCATCGGCGGGGCGATCACGGCGGCGATCAAGCGAGACTGAGCCGGCATACAAGTGACCTGAGGACACCGAGGCGGCTTGCAACAGGCCGCCTCTATGTCTGGGTTTCTCGCAGCCAGGCATACATCAGCACGCCGCCGGCGACGGCCACATTCAGCGACTCGGCGCGGCCGCGCATCGGCAGGCAGGCGCGCACGTCCAAACCGGCGATCACATCATCCGACAGCCCCCTGGCCTCGTTTCCCAGCACCAGGGCCACCCACCCCGACCACACCCCCCGGCCCCATTCGACGCCGCCATGGGCGTCGGCGCCGACCACCCGCACCCCTTGCCCCTTGAGTTGCCTCCACAGGCCCGGCGCATCGTGGGTGCGCGCCAGCGGCAGGTTGAACAGCGACCCCATACTGCCGCGCACCGTCTTGCGATCAAACGGGTCGGCGCATGGCTCAATCAGAATCACCGCCCCCGCGCCTACCGCGTCGGCAGTGCGGATGAGGGTGCCCAGATTGCCGGGATCTTGCAGCCGGTCCAGCACCAGGGTCAGCCCGCTCAGTTGAAGGCTCTGCAGCGGCGTCTCGAACAGCCGAAACGTCGCCACGATGCCTTGCACAGCCTCGCGCTCGCACAACGCATCCATCACCGCCGGCGACACAGCCATCACCCGCGCAGCGGTGCGGCGAAAACGCGCCAGCAACACCCCCGCTTCCTGCCCGGCAAACTGCTCTGGACAAAAAAACACGTTCACCGGCACGGCGCCGGCGTCGAGGGCCATGTGCAACAGTTGCAGCCCCTCGACCAAAAACTGGTTTTGCTGCTGGCGATGTTTGCGCTGATCGAGCTTGCGCGCCTCGACAATGGCCGGATTTTTCAGACTACCGATCACCATATCAGAAAAAGACATCTCTACCCTGCTAAATGATTGGCTATAGAAATCCAGTTGAGGTATAATAAAAACGCTTCTCTGTGTCGCAAAGATACATCAAGCGGCTTGATACTCTGGATCAAGGAGGAACTATGAATCTATTGAACCGCATCATCGTGATCCTGGCCATCTTGCTGGCTATCCTGATCATCCCCATCACCCTGGCCTGGCCCGAACAAGCCGAGTTTGTGCTGCGCTATGTCGCCGATGTGCTGCAAGCCAACCTGGAGTGGCTGCATGGGCTGTCGCCGGTGGCCTATTTTGGCATGCGCCTGGTGTTGGGCGGACTGGGATTGATCGCTTTGCTGGTCGGCCTGCTGTTCCTGGCCCTCGAAGTGATTCACATCCGCCGCCAGACCGTCCAGATCCGAGACGGCGGCGGTGAAGTGATGGTTGAGGGCATCCCGGCGCATCTGAGCTATCACATTGATATGCTGCCCGATGTGCTGCGAGTACGCCCCGAAGTGGTCAGCAAGGGCAACAGCATTCAGGTGACATTGCGCGTGGACACGGCGCCGAGCGTGCGCGTGCCGGAAAAAACTGCCGAAATCCAGGCCGTCACCCGGCGAGTGATCGAAGAGCAGTTGGGGCTGCGGCTGAGCGGCGACAGCCGGGTAATCATCCAACCGGTGCCGTTCCCCAAAAGCCCGGCCGCGCCTGCCGCTGAGCCGCCTACCGACACACCATCCGACGAGACACCGCCTGCCGACACACCGCCCAGCAGCGCGCAGCCTGCCCAGATCATCGAGGTCAAAAACGCATCATCATCCTGACACAGAGCAATCAACGGCCGGCATAGATGGGCAAATCGGGTAGATGGCCTGTCACCTCGCCCCGCAGCATCATTTCGCCGGGGCGAATTTCGATCTGGTCAATGCGCAGGGCCAGCCCCAACTCGGCCAGCGTTTCGCTGAGGCATTGCGAGACCGCCTCGCGCATGGCCCCAGGCAAAGGAAACGGGCCTGCATGCACCTGCTCGATGTAAAACACAGCCTGTCCATTCACCGCCTGCACCCTGGCCCGCACATAGACCGGCATATCGGTAGGGGCAATGTCGGTAAACGTGGCCCAAATGTCCACATGCCCGTCGCCAAAAGCCAGTTTCATGTCGCGGGCCGGAAACTCACCTTCGCCCGATTGCGCCAGGCCGACCAGGTAGGAGGTCAATTCCTGGTCGCTCACCGTCAGCGTCACCGGGCCGGGCACAGCAGCGGCCTGGCGCACCCGCTCGCGCAGCGATTCGGCCTGAGCGCGGTCAATAGAAAACGGGGTCATGGGGGGAGTGACGGCCCCGCCCAGGCAGCAGCAGCACGACGAGGCCTGGATCAACAACACCACAATAACCAGGCCGATCAGATAGCGGGGCAAAACCCGAAACCACCGTAAAGGCGTTTTAGCCAAACTTTTACCATCCCGATCAAAGGATCAAACTTGAAACTGGAATCGCTTGTCGAAAGCCTGCTCTTTGTCGCATCCAAACCAGTCGCCATCGCCGACCTGGCTGCCGCCCTCGATGTCACCGCCGGGCAGATTCAGGAGGCCCTGCAAACTCTGGCCGAAGCCTGCCAGGATCGCGGCATCCGCGTGCAGCGCAAAAACGATCATATCCAACTGGTATCGGCCCCCGAGGCCGGACCGCACATCGAAAAGTTTTTGGGGCTGGACATTTCGGGTAAACCCTCGCCGGCGGCCCTGGAAACATTGTCCATTGTCGCTTACAGGCAACCCGTCACCCGCGCCCAGGTAGATGCCATTCGAGGCGTCAATTCTGATGCCGTGCTGCGCGCCCTGGTACGGCGCGGTCTGCTCGAAGAAGTCGGCCGCGCCGACACGGTCGGCCATCCCATCCTCTATGGCACCACGTTTGAATTTCTCCAGCAGTTCGGACTGAACCATATCCAGGACCTGCCCGATTGGGAAACCTGGGGGCAACAGCTGCAAGGACAAGAGCAGGCAACTTTGGACCCAAAGGAGCCAGGCGAATAGCGAATGGCGGATAAAGTCCCAGCTTGCCAGATTGGGACTCCTCAAGCTCAGGCGGGCTATCTCAAGCTGTTCAATCCAACCCTGGTTTGATCGCCACCATAAACACGCGATTTTCTTTATCCGGCTCGGGCAGCGGCGTATGCAGGTCGTTCACCTGGGCTGCATAAATCAGATCAAACCCCACCCCACGCAAAGCCTGTTTCACCCAATCCAGATCGAAAATGATGTTATAGACTGTTTCTTGAAAACGCTCATAAATTGGCGTTCCATCGGGCCTGCTTTCGGTGTGGACAAAGCCCGAAATATGCATCCAGGCACGGTCGCCCTGCCCGTCATAGAGGCCGCGGTTGACGATCATACATTCGGGGTCGTCTTCAATGGCAATGTTGTTCCAGCGCAGCAACGCGGCGCGAGTATTCAGGTCAAAGATAAAGCAGCCGCCAGGCAGCAGGGCCGGATAGACACACTCAAAGCAAGAACGCAATGCCGCCGCGTCGGGCAGATGATTGAGGGCATCGAACGTTGAAGTGACCAGACCAAAAGAGCCATCTACTTGAAAATGGGCTGCGTCGGCCTGGATAAAGCGCGCCTGCCCGGTCGTGGCATAATCGGCATTGTTTTGCCGCGCAAAATGCAGCATGGCCTCCGAAAGGTCAATGCCGGTGACGGTATAGCCGTTCTCCAGAAAATAATGCGCCAGGTGCCCGGCGCCGCAGCACACATCGAGCAAAGCGCGGCTCTGTTGACTGATCGGCATCGTCTCGTAGAAAAAACGGATCCACGGAGCGACGCGTTGGGCAAAAGCCAGCCATTTTTTATCATAAATTCGCGCAAAAGGTTGACCATAGGCTTGCATAAACATCTCCCTTTACATTTCTGTGCGGGCAATGCCTCGACGCATTTGCACGTACTTGCAAATAGCCTCGCCATAGAGCATCAGAGTCACGCCCACCAAAATCAGCGGCAGGCCCAAGAACAGCAGCGGTGCAGGCGTCTCGTTGCCCACCCACAGCCCCAGCAGGGTGGCAATCACCGGGTTGATCAAGGCATAACTGGTCACGCGGATAGCCGGTTCGTGCGTCACCAAATAATTGAACGCCCCAAAAGCCAGCGAGCCGATGATAGCCAGAAAAGCCAGCCCAAACGCCGACTGCGCCGATACAGTCGGCACGATCTCGGCCAGCGACGGCGGGAAAAAAGACAGCGTGCCGATACACAACACACCGACAAACAACATCTGAATGCCGCTGTTAACCAATGTGTCGGGATAGACGCGCAGCTTGTGGCCCAGACTGGTCGCCAACGACCACAGTGCCACCCCGCCCACCACCATCAACACATGCGGCGACAGGCTGTGCAGCAGGGAATGGCCGTTATAGAGCAGCAGCGCCACCCCGCCGATGCCCACGCCAATGCCCACCAGTCGCACCGGCGAAAGACGAATGTGCAGCAGCAGGCGGTCGTACAAAGCCACCAACATGGGCGTGCATGTCACCACCAAAGCCGCCACATAGCTATCCACCTGCTTTTCGCCTAGCGTCACCAGGCCATTGCCGCCCAACAGCAACAATGTCCCCAAAAACAGTGTCGCCCCCAATTCAGACCAGGTCGGCCAGCGTTTGAGCCGCCCGGTCAGGTACGAAATCCCCAGCAGCAGGATGCCGCCGATCAAAAATCGCCCGCCGACCACGTAAAACGGCGGAATAGTGTCTACTGCCATCTTGATGAAAAAATAGGTCATCCCCCACACCACATACAGCGTGAGATAGCAAAAAGGAATCAAAAACCGGGATGTCATGATGTCAATGCTTTCTTGCTAGATTAAATTGATGCACCGTCTCCAGACAGCACAATTGCTCTCTCATCTGCGCCTTGACCAGCGACAGGGCCTCTACGTGCAACACGCCCAGGGTCTCGTCGCGCAGCGCGGTCACGATCTGCCGGGCTGCCGCCCCATCACCGTTCTGGGAATAATAGGCCAGGGTCAGGTGCGGCACAAAACCGTATCGGCCATAATCCAGGTCGGGCAGCCCCAATCCGGCCAGGCCGGGGACCAGCCGGGCCCGGATGCGCCCAATCGCCCCATCATCATGCGCTTCGACGATAGGGCAAACAAAAAAAGAGCTGATTCTATGCAGCGCAATGTCAAAACACGGCACATCACGCAGCAAGTCGGTCAGCCGCACGATCAGCGCAGGCAGATCGGCAGGCGAAATCTTCCAGGGCGACGCAGGCTCATCGGTCAGGCGGCCGCAAGAGCGCACGGTGACGTGTGCCGTGTCTAGCGCGACGGCAGGAATGTTTAGCGCGGCCACGATTCGATATTGGATTGCGACCATACGTGCCAAAATGTCTGCGTCATACACCGGCACAATCAGCCCCAGCCCGATGCCCTCCCAAAGCGGCATGCGCGAGATGTGATCGCCCTGCATAAATTCTCGATAAATTTCATCGTAAAAATCTGCGGTATCGCTCATGCACGCGCCAGGTTAGCCTGCTGCGCCCGTCGCACCCATTCGCGCTCTGGCTCAAAACTGAGTTGCGCCAGAGCATCAGCCCAATATACCCAGATCGGCTCGAACTGATGCTCAAACGGGTCACGCTCCACCTGGCGGGGGCTGCGCAGGCTCATCAGGTAATAAAACTCGGTGCGCACCACATGGGCATCGCGGCCATCAAATTCGACCAACTGCTCGCCCAGGTCGGCGACAATTTCGACATCCACATAGCCGCTCTCCTCGCCCACCTCGCGCAGCGCGGCCATCTGTAACGGCTCATTTGGCTCGACATGGCCTTTGGGCAAACGAATCTCGCCGCGTACCGGCCGCCGCAAAAGCAAAATTTTGCCGCCGTTGACGACCACGCCTCCGGCGGCGGTGTAATAGATATTGGGCATAAACAAACCCTTTCCAGGCAAAATGTCGGTCAAGATGCCGAGAATTGTTCAAATTCGGCCAGATCGGCCGCTCGAATGCTGGCCCGCAGCAAATCTTGTAACCGTTTGACGTCGGTGATGGATCGCTCTATCCACTCCGTCAGGGATTCGGCTCTAGCGCGCTAAAATACTCGCGCACATAATCCTTGACTCCCAGCGGAATATAGCTGTTTTCCAGCGCGCTGGCGGCCTGTGCCTGATAGTCGCTGTAAACCTGATTGTACGGCACCAAGGCCTGGCCCGGCTCGTGCGGCCCACCTTCGGTTTCGCCGACGGGAGAGCCATCTTCGCCGGTCGGCGGTACCACCACCGTCTGCCCGCCTTCGCCCGGTCCCAGCCGTTCCGGCACATAGACCGGATCATAGGCCTTTTGGCCGCCGTCACCGGGCTGATTCTGGTCAATGGGGCCGGTCGGCGACTGCGGCGTGCCTTGCCCACCTTGTTGACCATTGGCCTCGCCGCTGCCACTGCCGCTGCCGGTGTTCTGTCCTTGCTGCCCCTGCTGGCCTTGTTGACCCGA
Organism: uncultured Anaerolineae bacterium; assembly: GCA_964449465.1. Classification (GTDB taxonomy): domain Bacteria; phylum Chloroflexota; class Anaerolineae; order JAFGEY01; family JAFGEY01; genus CAYRXM01. The sequence continues at coordinate 19,883 of CAYVBK010000060.1, read as the reverse complement.
CTGGACCACCTGCTGTTTGCCCTCTTGAATCTGCGCCAAAGCCTGTTGCGCCGCCTGCTGCGCCGCTACTTCCTGGCCGGCCTGAGCGGTCAGGTCGGCGGCCTGCTGCAAAGCCTCCTGCGCTGCGGCCAGGTCGCCCTGCCGCAATGCCTCGGCAGCATCACGCAACGCCTGCGCCAGTTCAGGGTTGGTCGCCTGCACGGCGTCGGCCATCGCATCAAGCCGCTCAGCCGTGACCTGCTGCTCGGCCGCTGACATTTGATCGAGGTTTTGGCCCAATATCTCTAGCTTTTGTGCCGCCCCCTGATAGTCGCCCTGCTTGAGAGCCTGGCCGATCTCTTGGGTGCTGCCGCCCTGCATGGCCTCCTGTCCGGCCTGATCCAACGCGGCTTTTTGTGCCAATGCCTCTTCGCCGAGTTGCGCCTGGAGCCTTTCCTCTGCCTCTGAAAGGCGGGCCAAGGCCTGCTCTTTGCTCAGGTTTCCTTCTTTCAGGTCTTGAATTGTATCGTCAAGTTCTTTCAAAAGAGCCTGTTTATCCTCAAAAGCCAGGTTGGGATTTTCGGCGATCTGCTTGCGCACCTGCTCTAGCCGCTCGACCTGCTCTTGGATGATCTGCTGATCGGCCTGATGTTGGGCAATGACCTTTTCTTGCGGGTTGGGCAGGGTCAGGCCCAGGATCAGGCACACCAACAAAATGGCCGCGATCAGCGCGGGGCGTCGCGCTACACGCAGCCGAAACGCCACAGCCGGATCGGCCGCGCCGGCTGCCTGCACGGCGTCGGCGCGTTGACGCTTGGCCAGGTCGGGCAACACGACAATCTGTCCAGCCTGGATTTCCAGCGCCGTCGCCAGGCGAGCACGCAGCCCCAGGCGGGCGTCGGCGATGCGGGCAATAGACAGGGCCGAGCGCGGATACACATAGACGCCCAGAAAAACCAGCAGAGCGATCAACGCCGGCAGGCCGGCCGAGAGAGCCAGGCGCGGCCACCAGGTCAGCAGCGGCCACAGCCAGGCCGCCAGGTTGATCAGCACGGCCGCGCCCAACCCGCCCACCAATCCCCAGACCGCTCCGCTCAGGGCGGCCTCGCGGCGGATATAAAAGGCAAAGGTATGCAGTTCCAGGTCGCGAATTGAGCGCGTTGCCCCGGCCATGTTTATTGTCCTCTTTGGGCAGACACAGTGGGCGTACCGGCCTGACACTGTTTACTGGTGACCGACACACTGTACACTATCCAGTCCGTCGCCAGCCCATCCGCATAGGTATGCCATTTTTCGCCCACTGTCACCGTACGATTGGAAAAATTTCTGGATGTATATTCATTTACTTTGCGATAAGATACCGTAAAATTAATTATCGCATCTGTGCCGGTCACCGACCAGAGGATGCGCACCTGTCCATTCACCGTCTTACCTGTCCCCACCTCGTACACCTGACACAGTTCGGGAGTGGCAGTAACCGTCGCCGTGCCGGTGGGTGTGCGGGTCGGCGTGCGTGTGGGCGTGCGGGTAACGGTCGGTGTCGGCGTAAAGGTGCGTGAGGGCGTAGGCGTGGGCGTCAGAGTGGGATCCTTGCGAATCAAAGGCATATACAAAAACGCGGTAGGCGTAATGTCTTGCAAAATTGCCGGCGACGGGGCCGCCATCAACAGGCCGATCAGCAGCGTCAGACCGGCCAATATCCCAAATACAACTTTGTTCTTCATTCCACCCTTCCTTTGCCCCGCGTTCAGGTCGAGTCAAAATCTTTGCTGCCGTGATGTCGCCGATAAGCGGCAAAATACGCGGCTTTGGTTTCGGCCGAAGGCGCCGGAGCGGCCATACGCCCCAACAGCTTTTCACTTTCGGCCAGTTGAGCCACCACATCCGCCGCATCGCCCAGCAACGAGGCATATTGGCGCATTGTCTCCATCTCGGCCTGGCTCTGCTGTTGCGCCGCTGCCGCGCCACGCGTCGCTGCTTTGGAGGCCGCCAGAACGCCGGCGGCTTGGAGTTGATCGAATACCCGCCGCGCTACCGGCCTTACCGCCCCGGCTGCCAGGGGGAACGACACAGCCGGGTCATAACGCAACGTCACCGTGTTGAGCGGAACCCGCCACTGCCGACCGGCCGGCGATTGAAAAGCCAACTCGCCATCCATCTCCAGGCGCGTTCCGGCCGGCTGACCGGGCAACCGCACTCGCAGCACCACTTCCAGGCGGGTAGACAACGGAATATCGCCCAACCCCACTTGATGCCCCTGCGCCGGAAACGCCGACGACAGCGACGAGACCACCGCCTGCGCCGGCAGGTTCAACCAGATCACCGCCTGACGGGCAGCCAGCGAGGCCACCTCACCCAACTCACCGGTCAGATAAGCGGTGATCTGCTGCGGGCGAGCGATGTGATAAAACCGTCCCCCGCCCTCGGTGGCGATCTCGGACATCAGAGCCTCGTTATAATCCACACCGACGCCCAATGTAGACACGGTCACGTTCTGCCGGCGCCCCTCCCAGGCCCGCCGGCCAATCGCCTCCAGGTCGGTCTCGCCCACATTGGCCTGCCCGTCGCTGAGCAGCAGCACCAGATTGGTTGGCTGGGCGTGTTTTAACGCCTGAGCGATGCCCTGCTCCAACCCGCCACACAGCGCCGTCTGCCCGCCGGCCTCCATCTCATCCACCAGACTTTGCGCCACCCGCCGAAAAGCCTCGTCTATGCGCCGCCCCTCGGCCAGACAGCGCACCTCGGTGTCAAATGTGACCAACGAAAACAGATCGCCTTGTTGCAGCCGCTGCACCACCTGCCGCACCGCTGCCCGCGCCGACTCGATCTTGGCCCCACGCATCGAACCCGACACATCCAGAACAGCCACCAAATGCAGCGGCTCTCGCCCAGACGCCGTGCCGGCCTGCTCTGAGCGCGGGATGCTCGCCGGCGCCTCAACAGTGACAACCAGGTGCCGCTCTACTGACCGATCGGCCGGTGCCGCAATCTGATCCAGCTCCAACTGCGCTTTGATATACGAATTATCGGGCGAAACTGCGTTTTCAAAGACCAGTTCACCGCCACACTGAGCGCAAATCTTGGCCCCTGGCGGCTCATCTTGCAGCGTCCCGCAGTATTTACAGCGCATCAACCGCGCCATATTGGCCTCCTCTACATATCATCTCAAAAATAGGAGAACGCCACCACATTGCCGGCTCAGACCGTCAGAATGACGGCGGTCCCTCAAGGTTTTGAGGCAAGCGTACTCGACGAGGCAACTATTGATTGCGCTCATTTTAACCTCACACCGTCCAGTTGTCAAAAGAAAACAGGCGGGTATAATTACCGTGCGCCTGTCGCCAGATCACCCGACATAGGGTACTGACAGGTTCAACCTGTGTCTTGTCCGGGTCATTATCGTTTCTGTTGAGGTCGTTGATGCGCTCTGTCCGGTCGCGTCCAGCCAGCCTGCCCATACTGCGTTCGATGACTCTCACCCTGTTGGGAGTATGGGGAATTGCTGCACTGTTGTTTGTCTGGTCGCCCCCCCGTCTGGAGGCCGAAGCGCCGACCGACAAACCGCTGCGTCCGGCTCTCACCGGCGGCGGCTCACGCCCTCGTTTGAGCGCGGGCGAAGAAGGCCCCTTTCTCTCGCTCGGTCAACTGCACAGCCGCGCCGCCACCAATCCCGAACGGCTGTTGTCGCAGATTCAGCCACCGCCGCTGATGAACTATCCCGACGCTCTGAGTCATATCCCCATTGCTGCGCGCTCGTATTCCACCGAGACGATCACCTACCTGGCACAGCACGAAATCCGCTACGGCGACCGCAAAAAGCCCTATGTGGCACTGACCTTTGACTGTGAGGCCGGCATAGACACCACTGTCCACATCCTGGATACCCTGCGCCAGGCCGACGTGCGCGCCACATTTTTCATTTTGGGCCGCTATGCCTACACCTACCCGGACCTGATGCGCGCCATCGCCGCCGACGGACACGAATTTGGCAATCACAGCTTTTTCCATCCCCTGTTTTACGAGATCAGCCTGGTCAAGGCCAGCCAGGAAATCACCTACACCGAGGCCGCCCTCAACTGGGCGCTCGGCCGGCCTGTGCCGATGCGCTATTTCCGCTTTCCTTTTGCCGGCAAAACCGACGAACTGCGCCAGCACGTGGCCTCGTTGGGCTACCAATCGGCGTTCTGGGATATGGACCCGCGCGGCTGGGAGCCGAATGTCACCGCCGAGGATGTGGTCAATTATGTCCGCTATACTGTACACAGCGGCGGCATCATTATTATGCACTGTAGCTGTTGGGATGATGTGAACGCCCTGCCTGACATGATTCAGATCATCCGCGAGCGCGGTTGGACGCCCGGTATGCTCAGCGACGTGCTGACCGCGGCAGACCGTGATGTGCCAGACTATATCCCGCCCGGTCAACAGGCTACCTCCTCAAAATAGACCGTGACCGGTCGGCCGAGCATGGCCGCCAGGGTGCGGTGAACGGGCGCCGACAACCGCGCCTGGAGCCATTCCACCGCGTATCCATCGCGCACACCCACTACAATTCCCCCATCTCGCTCCCCCACCACCCGGCTACCCCGCAGCCAGCGATCAAATGTGGCTCGGGTCATTTGCATTTCCAATTCCTGCAAGGCCTGCTCCCACACCTGATTCAGCCGGACAAGCGACGTATCTGCCGGTTCATCCTCTGCGATGCTCTCGTTCACCGACGCGGTGTCCTGCTCCTTTTCCCACTGCGCCCACACCTCTGCCGATTGTTCGGCATCGAACTGCAACGGGCATGACCAGTTTTCCTGCACGGCCCGCACCCACATCCCCGCCGGGTCGCGCGGATGACGCGCCGGCAGCCACTCCAATTGTTGTTTCAATTGCTCTGGTTTATATTTTTCAAGCAAAACCTGCAACACCGTTGTGGCAATCCCCAACGCCCGGCAGCGAGCACGGATCCACAACACCACATCAGGGAGGGATCCCTCTCTTTTGTTTTCTGTGTTAGTTTTACTTGTTAGTTGTTCTTGTTCTGTTTGTGGCTCACAACCACCCTGCTTGTGGCTCACAACCACCCTGCTTGTGTCCCACAACCACCCTGCTTGTGTCCCACAACCACCCTTTTGAAACCCTGTTTGTGGCTCACAAGCAGGGTTTTCAGTCGGGCGCACCCGCGCCGGCCGGCCGCCCTTGTTGGCCCGTCGTTGCGCCCAAATATCCGGCAGTGATTGATAGTCTTGAATGGCCTTGCGCACCTGTTTTACCCACGATTGCCAGTTCTGGCTGGATTCCTGATGTTCAATGTCGTCCAATCGCTCGAGAATACGGGTTTTGAGATCGTCGGTCAGGGAGGGCGGGTCGAGGATGTAATACTCGTTGGTGACGTGTTGATTGCCGGTTTCAATGTGAATCAGCTCGCAGATTTCCAGCAGGCGGTTGCCGCGGATCACCAGGTCTACTCCGCATTGCAGATATTGAGCCATGGTGCGCAGGCTGCCCCAACTGCTCTCGGTTTCGCGGTTGGCCATCGAGAGATAGACCGAATAAAAGAAAAACGCATCGCCCACGCGCAAAATGGGCAGCCATTCGCGGGCGATCACGTTATCGGTGGTGTATTGGGTCGGTTTGCGCCGGTCGCGGATGATGATGGCCTTTTCGTCGCCATGCTTGTTGGGGTCACGCGGTTCTGTCATAGGCCGATCCTTTTGCCCCGTCTCTCGGATGCGCTCAACCGACTGTTGTCTGGTATTATGCCCATCGTTTGACAATCAAAAGAGGTTGTGCTATCCTACCAGAGAAAAGCGCAATCGTCCCTCATCAACGCATTTTGGCGTCTGTGTGGGGTGACATTCATTCGAGTGACAGGTTGTGTCGCTTTTCGAGAGCCGATTGAGGAGGGCAGCCTCAATCGGCTTTATTTTGTCAATTGTTCCAGAATATAGACTTTTAGACTTTCAAAAGTTGTAAAGTCCAAAATTTCGTTTTTGTTCTCGACCAGGTGTTCCAACAACTGGATGGCCAGCCCGGCAATGTCACTGCGATCTATTTTGAATTGTTTGCTCCAACTGTGCTGCAAATCCGACAAGATGTTGTCTTGTTCGCTGGTCAGGTAAAGAGTGACCTGCTTGCGCGACTGGGCACGGCGCGGTCGCCCCAAACGTGAGGGTTTGATGCGCTGTTCGACATCATACAAATCGGCAAATGTTCCGGGCTGATTTTTGGACATAGTTTTTACCTATCCCGACTGGATCGGAACTGAACAGGTTTTGGTTGCTCGAGCAAATTTGCCCCAAATGCAACGATCTTGGCGGATAGGCCCTATCAGGCTTCGCGCAGCTCTTGGATAGCCTGCTCAACCAGGTCGGCGTCAATGATGTGCGCATGGCGCAGCAGGGCCAGGGGCAGCACATTCAACCCCAGAGCGCAAATGTCGCGTGGCATGCCGCGCGAATAGTTATAGATGCTTTGAATGGCCGCATCGGTGAACAGCGGCTCGGTGCGCCCGGCTACCATGACCCTGAAATTGATCATATCGCGGGTGTCCAGCAGGTCCATTGGCTCGATGGTCGAGCGGGTGGCGATGCGCGAGCGCAGGGCTTTTTTGGGGCGCAGCTTGTTGCGTAACTCGTTCTGGCCGATCAGGATCACCTGAATCAGTTTTTGGGTGTTGGACTCGAAATTGAGCAATTGGCGGATCAACTCAAACTGCTGGCCCACCAGGGCCTGGGCTTCATCCAGGATCAAGACGGCGTTTTTGCTCTGTTTCCACACATTGATCAGATAGGTGTTCAAGGCCTCGATTTGGGCATATTTGCTGCGCTTGGGCGAGATGTTGAACTCGCTGCAAATGGCCTTGAGAAATTGAAACTCGGACGGGAAAATGGGCATGGGCAGGTAGGCGGCCTGATAGTTGGGGTCGTCGTTGTAGGTTTGGTAGATGCGCCGGGCGATGGTGGTTTTGCCCACGCCCACATCGCCATAGACCACCGAAAGCCCTTGCCGCTGCTCGGCGGTATAGGTGATCTTGGCCAGGGCCGTCTTGTGCTGCGATGATAGGAAAAAAAAGCGCGGATCTGGTGAGAGTGAAAATGGGGGTTCAACAACGCCCAAAGGTCTAAAGTCCAACATCGCTCTCCTCCCAAAAGGTCAATATAGTTTAATTATACCACCCTAGTGCCAGAATTGCAAGTGGTTTTTCCATGTTGTTTGATGGCGAATAGCAAATAGCGGATGGCGAATAGCGAATGGCGCAAATCTTGTTGAAGGTGTTTCCAAGAGTTCTGGGTGAGTTTGCACAGAACGCAGGTTGAGCCGGTGGGTTGAGCGCGTTCGGTAGAATGTTGTCGAGACACTGTCGAAACGTTGGTTGAGCCTGTCGAAACCAACGAGGCCGGCTGCTCTGAAAATGCCCCGCGCGATGGGGGACGTGAGCATCCCATGCTCCTCGATGGACATTTTCATGTGGGGCGATACTTGTCTGGCCTGCGGCAGTATGTGTCAGACAGGGCCAACCTGATTGTGCCGGCCTGTCTGACAGGCGGCGTGTGACCGCGCCGACGGTCATGCGCACCCATTGACGCATGCACGCCTATCCCTATCGGATCAGCTCTCCGTTGTGCAGCAGCAACACGTCATGCCGCCCCCCCGCTTCGGGCCGTCGCGCCCGTTCGATCAATGCTTCTTGAAAGCCCGATCGGCTGGCAATCAAAAACCATTCTTGCCGTTCGCCCTTGTGCCACTGCACCTGATTGGCCTTGTTGTACAGCCCTTTTAGCACATCCAGCCCCACCGGCATCTGCGACCACTTGCACTCGCCAAACAAAATGTCGTGGGTGGTGTTGTTAATGCCGACAATGTCAATTTCGCTTTGCTTGTCCCACCAACTGCCTATTTTGTGCAAGGGAAAAGGCAGTTCGCCCCGGCTGTCTAAATATTCCAGCCAGTTGCGCACACAGTCCTCAAAAGTCCGGCTGACATATTGGTCAAAGCTCTGGGCAATGTCGGCCTGGGCAATGGCCGGACGGCCGCTTTCCAGTTCGCCCTGATAAGGGTAGACATAGCGAAACCAAAAGTTGAAAAAATGATCGCCGATGTAGTACAGCGAGCGGCGGCTGCTCTGAGGATTGGCTGTGACCGGGATGCGCTTTTCCAACACCTCCAGGTCCAGCAGCGTACGGACATAGGTGCCCAAATAGCCGGTAGACAACCCCAACTTGCCGGCGATCTCGGATTGACGGCTGTTGCCCGAGGCGGTGACCTGCAAAATGGAAAAATAGGTGGTGGTATCCGACACTTCGCCGCTCAACACAAAGCGTGGCTCGTCATACAATCGCCCCATCGGATCCAGCACATTGTCGCGGATTTGCTCCATCAGGTCGCCATCGGTCAGCGCCTCGACATACACCGGCACGCCCCCACTGACGGCATACAGCTCGACAATCTCATTGAATGATTTGGAGGCAAAGGCCTGGCGCAGCGCGGTAAAAGTGAGCGGGCGCATGCGAATCTGACCTGTGCGCCGACCATATAGCGGCGACTCGTAGGCCAGGGTGGTTTCATACATCATGCCCACCAGCGAGCCGCACAAGATCAACATGATGTTGCGCGGCTTGAGCTGCTCATCCCACAACCGCTGCAAGATGGATGGAAAGGCCTCATTCACCTGTGCCAGGGCTTGAAACTCGTCCAACACCAGCACCAGTTTGCGCTCCAGCGGCGCCCGGTTGAGCAGTTGGCTGAACACCAAATCCCAACTGGGCGGCGCCACCTGTGCCAGCAGATCATCGCCCAAAAAACGCGCCACCCCCCCCAACAACCGCTGCATCAGTATGGTCTCCATCGCCCGGTCGGCTAGAAACACAATGTTGGGTTTGTCGGCCGTAAAGCGGGCGATGGTGGTGGTCTTGCCTACTCGCCGTCGTCCATAGATGATGACCAGGTTGCTACCTGCCTTTTCATATTGTTTCTCCAAATAAGCCATCTCGGTTTCGCGGTCCCAGAACATGTTATCCTCGCTTTAGTCATTTTGAATTTAGTAAACTCTGATTTAGTAAACTTGATTTTACATGCTTTTTATTTTTCGTCAAATCAGGCCTGTTTTTGTGGCGTGTATTTTTCTGCTATAATGGTATCCATTCAGTTGCAGTGATGTCTTGGGAGGAGCGAGGATGACCAAAAAACAAGGGCGTGGGGCAATTCTGGCCGATCTGCTGCATCGGTTGGTAGAGGCGTCGCCGGATTTCGAGGGGGCGGTGTTGGTGGGGCGCGATGGTCTGGTGCTGGCCGCCAACTGGTCGCTGGAAGACCTGGATGATTCGGACGTGGGGGCGGTGGCTACGCGGGCATTTGAGTTGAGCGGTCAGGCTACTGAGACGCTGGAGCGGGGGAATCTGGGCAAGTTGATTTTGCTCGGCTCCAAGGGCAATATGGTGATCACCCGCGCCGGGCCGCTGGCCCTGTGTGTGGTGTTGCTCAAACCCAATGCCAAGATCGGCATTGCCTCGTTCGAGGCTGAGCGGATCAGTCAGCAGATTGCCGCCGCGCTGGCCTAGTTATGGTAAATTGATTATTGTCAAGCAAATTGATTGATGATATAATAGGTATATGATTGCAAGGTGGGAAGGCAAGTCTCAGCGAGAGGCTGAGTTGGAGGTTTTGATCAAGGCCAAGTATCCCTTGATCTATTTGCTGTCTTGGGAAGAGCGGCGCGTTGAGGCCATGTTACGGCGGGTGGCGGCCGAGCGAAAAAAGCGGCTGTATGCCTGGACAGTGACGGATGGCGTCGTGGCGATTGATACAGTTCGGCCGACGCCGGTGGACCCCAATGCTCAAAGCCCGCTCAAGGCGTTGGATGTTGTGGCGCAGTCTCGCGAGTCGGCCATCTTTGTGTTCAAGGACCTGCACCCGCACCTGCAAGATATGCGGGTGCCGGAAACGATCACGCTGGTGCGCAAGCTGCGCGATATGGTGGATCCACTCAAAGAGAGCGCCAAGACCATCATATTCGTGTCGTCGGTGCTGCGCTTTCCAGTCGAACTGGAAAAAGATATTACCGTGTTGGACTGCGCCTTGCCCACGCGCGATGAATTGGCCGATGCGCTGGAACGGGTGTTGCGGTCGGCGCGCAGCCGCGGCGATTTGACATTGCATCTGGAGGATGGGCTGCGCGAGCGGGTGCTGAAAGCGGCGCAGGGTTTGACTGTGAATGAGGCCGAGAATGTTTTTTCCAAGTCGTTGGTGATGACTCACAATTTGGACCTGGACATTATCGTGGCCGAGAAAAAGCAGATCATTCAAAAATCGAGGGTGCTGGAATACTATGAGGCCGTCGAGGATATGGCCTATGTGGGCGGCATGGGCGAGCTAAAAGACTGGCTGCGTAAGCGTGGGCTGGCCTTTAGCGAGCGGGCGCGGCGATTTGGTTTGCCCGAACCGCGCGGCCTGCTGCTATTGGGGGTGTCGGGCAGCGGCAAGTCATTGGTGGCCAAGTCGGTGGCCGGGCTGTGGAAGTTGCCCTTGTTGCGCCTGGATATGGGCAAGGTGTTTAGCGAGATGGTTGGCTCGTCGGAGGAAAATATGCGCATGGCTATGAGCATGGCCGAGTCGGTGTCGCCGTGCGTGCTGTGGGCCGACGAGTTGGAAAAGGGACTGTCGGGGCTGGGTAGCTCGGATCGCTCGGATGCCGGCACGGCGGCGCGGGTGTTTGGCAGCTTTTTGGTGTGGATGCAGGAAAAGACGGCTCCGGTGTTTGTCATTGCCACGTCGAACAACATTGCCGGGCTGCCGCCCGAATTGTTGCGCAAGGGGCGGTTTGACGAGATATTTTTTGTAGACCTGCCGCGTTTGGAAGAGCGGCAAGAGATTTTTGCCATTCACCTGGCGCGGCGGCGGCGCGACCCGGCGCAGTTTGATTTGAGGGCGTTGGCGCAGCAGGCCGAGGGGTTTAGTGGGGCTGAGATCGAGCAGGTGGTGATTTCGGCATTGTATGATGCTTTTGAGACCGAGCGGGAATTGACGCAGGCTGACCTGCTTCGCAACATTGCCCAGACGGTGCCGCTGTCGCAGACCATGCAAGAGCAGGTGACGTTGCTGCGCAACTGGGCGCGCACGCATGCTCGCCCGGCTTCGTTGAGTGGCGAAGAGGCGGTGCCGTGGATGGTTTCGGTGGGTCGGCCTGACTATGAGCGCTAGAGGTATGTGGCGGATGTTCTGGCGATGGCCGGCCTGGTTGTATCAGCGGCATAGCGAGTTGTGGCAGCGGGCGGTGCTGGCCGTGGGGTGGGCGTTGTTGTATGTGGGTTGCGATGGCGGGATTGCGGCGGCAGGGTTGCCGACATTTCCCATACAGTGGCGGGGGGTGCTGGCTGTGCTGATCCTGGCCGGGGGATTGTATCGCCCCATTGTGGCCTATGCTTTATTTGTGGTGGCGGTGGCATGGCCGCTGTATCAGATTTCCATTTATGTGATGGCCCTGGCCCTGGCGGTGTTGATTCTGACGGCGCCGGTGGCGGCGCGTTTTTTGCCGCAGGCATTGGTGGTGCTGGCGGCGCCCTGGATGGCCCCGTTTCACCTGATTTCGGTGTTGCCGCTGCTGGCCGGGTTGTGGTGGGGCAGCGCGGGCGGTGCGATGGTGGGTGCGTTGGCAGCCTTGTGGCTCAAAGTGGCGGCGGGTATGGGCGGCGCGCCGGTGGATTTGTGGGCTGTCAACGGCTGGGCTATGACGGCGGCAGCGGTGTATGAGCGGTTTCATACGGCCAATTCGTTGCAAACCCTGATCTGGCTGGTTGAGCCGCTGGCGCACGATTCGCTGGGGCTGTTGTTCAATTTGCTCCAAGTGCTGGCCTGGGCGGCGGCCGGTTTTGCGGTGGGCGGGTTGGCCCAAGCTCTGCCGGCGCAGGTTTCGGCGGGGCGCAAAGCGGCATTGAGCCTGGGGCCGGGGCTGTTGTTGATCTGGGCCGGGTATGTGGCTGTGCCGATGTGGTTGCAATGGCCCGGCGCCTTGTGGCTTGAGCCGCGCTGGCTGGCCGCACAGGTGGTATGGGCCGGCGCAGTGGCCTGGAGCCTGGACAGGTTGGGCCGTTATTTCGGCGAGCCAGTATTGGGGGGAGATGTGGTGCCGACTGTGGCTCGCCCGCGCCCGGAAAAACGTTCGATCAAGACATCGGGTCCCCCCCATTTGCCCCAAAAGGCACGATCCAAGTCATCTGCGCGTGAGGATGAAGATATCATCATGTTGGAACTGGATTAAGAGGGACTATGCGGACGAAACAGGGACTCGGTCGGTCGGAAGCGATCAAGCGGCGCACGCCTCAACGTCTGGTTAGCCTGCCGGCAGTGGCTACGGTGGTGGTGGTGATGACAGTGTTGACCGGTCTGGTGATTTTGTTTCCGATGGATTGGATGCGCACGCCCAGTGTGACCGTCTCCATCGAACAAGAGGCGTTTTCACCCAATCAAGACGGCAATCAAGACACGGCGGTGGTGTTGTATACCCTGTCGGAAGATGCGACTGTCAGCGCGGTGGTGTTGGATGATACGCGCTCGCGCGTGCGCACCTTGTTGGCACAGGACGGGCAGATGGCCGGTCAACATTCGGTGGTGTGGGACGGGCGAGACGATCATGGCAAAGTGGTTGCCGATGGGCAGTTTTATGTGCGCATCACGGCCAAGGGAACGGCGCGCGAGGCCAACAGCACGGCGCCGATTTTGGTGGACACCATACCGCCGACGATCCGCCTGGCTAACATGCCGGAGGCTTTGCGCGTCAAAAGTGAGGCCATTTCGGTGGAGGGTGTGACCGAACCGGATGCGACGGTGTGGTTGAACAACGAGCCGCAGCCGGTGCCCATTGACACCAGCGGCGGGTTCAAGTTTGACTATCGTTTGCAAGAGGGTGATAATCGCATTGAATTGATGGTGACAGACGCAGCGGGAAACAAATCTTCGATCACCCGCCAGGTGACATTGATCTTGCGTCCGCCCGACATTGTGGTGGACAATCCGCCCAACAATTTGTGGCTGAACCAAAAACTGCTCAGCGTACAGGGCATTGTGCCGCCCGGCACCCTGTTGATGGTCAATGGCAAGGCGGCAGCGGTCAATGCCGACGGCAAGTTTACGGTGGATGTGCTGCTGCAAGAAGGGGAAAATGTGCTGACGTTCGAGGCCACCGATCAGGTGGGCAATGTGGCCAAGACCGAGCGGCGGGTGTTTCTCAAGACGCGTCCGCCGGCCCTGGCGTTGACTTCGGTCAAAGAGGGCATGGAGGTCGGTGAGCCGTCGCTGCTGGTGACGGGGCAGACTGAGGTGGGGGCATCGGTGCGGCTGAACGGGCGAGACCTGGCAGTGGACAGCCGGGGCGGCTTTCAAGGGCTGGTCAGCCTGGTGCAGGGCGATAATCTGATCAAGGCCGAGGCGGTGGATCGCGCCGGCAATGCCACTACGCTGTCGCGGCGGGTGACGTATGCTTTGCCGACCGCGCAAACGTTACCGCCGGTGATGAATATCATTTTGCCGGGCCTGGTGTTGGGGGCAGGGACGATCCTGGCGTCGTGGCTGCTGTTGGGCGGCTGGCTCAGCCCCATTTCAATTTCGTTTGCGTCGAATCGGCAGGTGATGTCGTTGGATGCGCAGGGACATGTCGAGCCGGTGCTGTTCAGCCTGGACCTGTCGCGGTCGGCGCAGGTGACGGTGGATGTGTGGAACGATAAAGACGAGTTGGTGGCTACGCTGTTGTATCGGCGGCGGCGCGACAACGGCGAGCATGTGTTGGTGTGGGACGGCCGCGACGATGAGGGCAACCTGGTGCCGGTGGGCCTTTATGAGGCCGAAGCCACCGCCCGCACCCTCACTACCTCGGTGAGCAGCACGGTGCAGGTGCGGCTGGATACGGCGGTGCCGCTGTTGATGGGGCGGCGCGAGACGGGACGGTCGGCCGGGGTGGAATAGAGGCGTTGCCGTTGCCGGCTTGTTGGCTCGAATGTTATGGAAAGGCCTGCACCTGACTGTGCAGGCCTCTTTTTTGCCTCACCGCCTCTTGGGCCGTCTCATACCTCAGCCCGATGATTTTGATCCCCTTGTCTATGGTATTTCGATAAATGGTTTCCATATCGTTGTATTCGGGCTGAGACAGGTTGACGGCATACAGGCCGCGCATCTCGCCCAGCGATGGCGCATAGTGGTCGCCGCGCCCGCAAAAGTGGATGGCTCCGCCACCCAATTCGTCGAGCAGCCGTTGATCATAGGGGCGCACAAATTGGTCAAACATCTCTGGAGACAGGTTCATGGCCGAGTCGTCGCGCAGCATGATGTTGCCGCGGTGGTAAAATCCCCAATGGGCATTGCCATCGGGATGAAACGGCACAACGTCCATCCAGGCGCGCATGCAGCGGAGGTAGGTTTCGGTGATGAGGTTGAGCAGGGCATGCACCAGATCGGGCTGATCGTATAGGGCGTAGAACAGCGATGAACCCCATATCACCTCGCAGATATCCATCGGCCCTTGCAGGTCGGGGTGATAGATGAACACATAGCGGCCGATGCGCGGATATTGTTCGGCGATCTCGATGTATCGGCGGCCCATCTCGAGCACTCGGGCCATGTAGCCTTGATGGATGTCTGGCACGCCGGCGTCTACCAGGCGGTGGATGGCCTCGGCGTCGTTGAGCGGCCGGGAGGTGGGCAGGGTGTCCAGTTCGTCGGCCATGATGAATGGCTCGACGCCAAAGAGCAGGGGGATGATGCTGGTGCCGAAATTGCTGCGCACGTTGAGCAGTTGCCCGCTGCCCTGAGCCAGTTGGTCTGAGCATTGGCCGTATTGTTGCAAGACCATCATCTCCCAGTGGTCCAGAGCGGCGTTGACGGTGACGTGCGGCCAGTCTATGGCCGGGGGCGAGGCGGTGCATCGAGACGGAGTGAAAATGTCGCCGTGAAAGCGGTTTTGGCCAAAGTCCTTCCAGTCGTCGAGCAGTTGGTCTTCGATTTGGGGGTTGATGCGCTGCTCCAGGTCGGCCAGATAGCGGGCGCACAGGTCGTTCATGGTATGCTCCTTGAGGTGAGGGGTGACAGCATCGGGACAATGGGTGTCGGTAGATTGATTATACGCAGAGCAAGCCGGGGTGACAAATGCGGCCTTGCGTGCCGCTTTTGTTTATGCTACAATGAGTCCACGAAAGAAACTCAACGCAGAGGCGCGGAGACAGAGTTTTAATGCTGTTCAAGAAGGCTTGAGGTATTTTAGCATTTTCTGCGTTTTTGCGACCTGGCCTCTGTGTGAAAATTGACTTGTTTCAGGACCGAGTCCACTGGAAGGTGGCTTGTACGCCGCTGCGATATTTGCAAGCCCAGGTATTTGTGGCAGACACAGGAGGCCTTGTCGGCTATGAAACAATCCATTGCCCACATTGCGTTGGTGGTGCGCGACTATGATCAAGCCATTGATTTTTTTTGTCACAAGCTCCATTTCATTCTGATCGAGGACACGTATCAACCTGAACAGGACAAGCGATGGGTGATCGTTGCGCCTCCCGGATCGACAGAAACTGGCCTTTTGCTGGCCCGAGCTGCGACCCCTGAACAGGAAGCGTTCATCGGCCGGCAAACCGGTGGCCGGGTCTTTTTGTTTTTGAGAACGGATGATTTTTGGCGGGACTATGACGAGATGCGCTCGGTCGGGGTCAGGTTCGTCCGATCACCTCAAGTCGCTTCTTATGGGACAGTTGCCGTATTTGAGGATTTGTATGGGAATCTGTGGGATCTTGTCGGTCCCAATAGCCAGGACAGGCCGTGAGCGGCTGTGCAAACAAGGAGCATGCTGAAAACCCGCTCACCACCAAGGCACAAAGGACACAAAGCATTTCTAGCGACTCAAAAGTATCGTAAACTTTTGTGTTCTCGGTGTCCTTTGTGGTAAAGATAGACTTTTTCAGCGGCCTCCAAGTTTCCCCGCTGGAATTTGCCCAATCCCCCGAATCAATTGTCTGACCACCAATATGGCTGAAATCTCTCTCATTGTTTTCGATATTCTTTTTAGCAAAATCGAAATGTAGAAAGGAGATCGTAATGTCGGCAAAGAAAATTCTCATGCTGGTCGGCGACTTTGTGGAGGATTACGAGGTGATGGTGCCGTTCCAGACCTTGCTCACCGTGGGCCACCAGGTGCATGCGGTGTGTCCGGGCAAAAAGGCCGGCGACAAGGTGCGCACGGCCATCCACGACTTTGAGGGCGATCAGACCTACAGCGAAAAGCCGGGCCACAATTTTGCCCTCAATGCCACGTTCGACGAGATTCGGGCCGAAGACTATGATGCTCTGGTCATCCCCGGCGGGCGCGCTCCCGAGTACATTCGCCTGAACGAGCGGGTGCTGGAGATGGTGCGCCATTTTGCTCAGGCCAACAAGCCCATCGCCGCCATCTGTCACGGGCCGCAGGTGCTGGCCGCCGCCGGTGTGCTACCTGGAAAAAGCTGCACGGCTTATCCGGCTGTCGGCCCCGACGTGACCGGCGCAGGAGGGCAGTTTCAGGCCATTCCGGTGGACGGCGCCCATGTAGATGGCAACCTGGTTACGGCGCCGGCCTGGCCGGCCCATCCGGCCTGGATGGCTGCCTTTTTGAAGGTTTTGGGCACACAGATCACCCTCTAACCCACTAAAACAAACCTGGTCGGTTTTCAAAGCCGGCCAGGTTTGTTGTTGCCTCGTTGTCGCCACCAGCCGATGGCAATCAGGCCGCTGATTGTCAGCGGCGGCCACAGGTGTGCCAGTGCCGACCATAGGGTGACAGGCGTCTTGCCGTCTGCACCGCACACAAAAGCCAGCCACTCGCTCGAAAACAGCGGCGGGGCCGTCTGGCCGGCCAGGCCCAGATAAGCCAGGTCAATGCCCAGCGCAAAGAGCAGCCCCATGATCCGGGTTGGCGAGACGCGCCGGCTCAACAACCACCACACGCTGCCGGTCAGAGCCAGCGGCAGCAGGCCGCGCAAAATGGTATTCAGCACGTCACGCTGTAGTGACAGAGTCAGCGAACCCCATTGCAGCGAGGCCGGTGTGCTGACCTGCACGACCGTAGCTGTCAGTCCGCCCACCACCATCATCCCCACCAGCGACGCACCGTCGGTGGCCGTTTTCAGCCATCCGGTGGCCAAAATTTTCCCCACGGCCGCCCGTCCCAGCCGATAGCCCAGCATCCAAAACGAATAACTAGAAGCCAGCACGATGATCGAGATCGAGACGGCATACAATAGAGGCCCGGCCAGATAGCCTTGCTGTGCCAACTCGATCCCCAGGGCCAGCAGCAGCGGCGTGATCAAGCCCTGAAATAGCGAATCGCCCACACCGGCCAGCGGCCCCATCAACCCACTCTTGACGCTGTTGATGGCCTGATCGGAGATGGGCGCACCGCCGGCGCGTTGCTCTTCCAGGGTGATCACCACGGCCGGTGTCAAGGCGCCGATCTGCGGCTCGGTGTTGAAAAAAACCAGGTGACGCTTCAAGGCTGCGGCGCGTTCGACCTGCGCCGGATAGAGATAGGCGATCACCGGAGCCAGGGTGTGGGCAAACCCCAGCCCTTGCAGCCGCTCATAGTTGTAACTGGCGTGCAAAAACATCATCCACCGCCACCACGCCTGATGGAGCACCCGGCGCGGCACCGGCCGCGCGGCAAGCGGCGATGGCGTTTCGGCGGCAGGAGCCTGTGCCGGCCTGTCTGTCCACAGAGTCAGCCAGGCTGCCGCCGCGCCCAACAGAGCCAATACCAGCAGCGGCAGGTCGAGGTAGGTTGCCAGCACAAAGCCGATTACACCATAAGGAATCAGCCGCGCCTTGCCGATGCTGCGCAAGAGCAAGCCGATGCCGATAGCCGGCAGCATGCCGCCCACCACCGACAGTGCCTGTATCAATTGTTTGGGGATCAGGGTCAATAGATGGTCAATGCCCCATTGACCGTAATACACCAATAAAAACGTGGGAATGGCGTAAAACACCGCCATCAAAATTTGGCCGGCCCACAGGTTGACGGTGGCGACCCCACGCACATCGCCGCGTTCGGCGCAGGTATCGGCCCAGCGCACCAAAATCGAGCCAAAGGTCATGCGGCCAAACCACAAGAACCCACCCAACAGGCTCAGCGGGATGCCCAGGGCGGCCAGGGCGGCATCCACATCGAGCCGCGAGGCCAGTGCCAGCGCCGTACCGATATAGCCCGCTACGGCCAGGTCGCCGGGCAGCGAGCCGCCGGTAGACACAAAACCCAAATAGACGGCGTTGAGGGCCGCGCCAAAGGCCATGCCGCGCGGCAGGTCGCCCAAGATCAGGCCGACCAGTGTGCCGGCCACGAGGGGGCGGTAGAGGGTGAAATAGCCTACGCCCACGCACCACACGCTGACGCTGAGGTAGGCGGTCAGGGCGATCAGAGCCGCCTGCCATAAAGAGATTGTCATATCTGGTCCTTGAGGCTAAAGGTCTTGATCTTGCGGTGGAATTTGAATGATGCTGTCCTTGGAGGCCGCTGAAAAAGTCTATTTTTACCACAAAGGACACCGAGAACACCAAGGTTTACGATGCTGTTGAGTTTTTAGAAATTCTTTGTGTCTTGGTGGTGAGAGGATTTTTCAGCACGCTCCCAGGTGTCCATTCTCGGCCGCCAGGTTCAGGGCCGTATCTCCATAGTCACTTTGGGCATTGATGTTAATACCAGTGTTTTGCTCAGCGTTAAGGTTTAGTCGCTGTCGGTGCGCTCAACGGCCAGCACAAGCCGCCGCCAGCCGGCGGCGCAGCGGCGTCGCCGGCAGTGTGTGTTAGCGTGCCACTGAATTTGGAACCAACAATCTCGGAGATAGGGAACATTCAAAGGTGGTGCGAGTTTTGGCATTTGTTGGCTGAGTCAATCACTCAATATCTGTATCGCAATCGGGTAACCATTCTTCCCAAAGTGCGATTGTAATTTGGCAATACAATCCTGGTCTTGCTCGCGTCCGCCCCCTCTTCCTTGATGACCTTGCGTTGTTACCAATATCCCCAAGATAATGCAGTTTTGCTTCTCTGAGGCGATATCAATGAGTCGGACTAAGAACGTCGAGAATTCGGGGATGCCAATACTCTTTGCCCAACATTTGCATTCAACTAATACTACCACTCTTTCATCATCGGTGCTGAAAGATTCATCAATCTGGTGTTCATATCCAGAAGCCCCTTTCCACCTTGGTTTTTCGGATGTTCTCCTGTTCATTTGTAGACCGGTGAGCGCTTCAAGCAATCGGCGATCATCTACCAGGTTTTTGAACAACGACGCGAGGAAATCTGGGGCGCGGATTAGCTCTTCGATAACATCTCCTACACGCTGTTCGTATTCCTCTGGGCTTTTCTCTTTGTTTATGGGATTCCAGATGGTCTTGACCATATTATTCCTGTAGAGCAAGAGGTTGGCGCGCTAAGATGGGCTTCACCCGCGCCGACTGCGTGGAAAGCCCCTTTGCCAGCAGGCACGCCCCAAAGCGCGTCTCCCCGCTGCCAGCACGCGCCAAAGGCACGGTCGGCTTGATGCAATGTTGGGCGCGTTTTGATGCCCGCTATGGTTCTGCGCCAAAACCAGAATCTGTAAAAAGGACACCATCTCTGTTGACTATCACCGTTTCGATAAATCTCACTCTCAACTCAAGGGTTGTATTGTTGGGCGGGGGCGGTAACTTACTTTCCAGATTAGCAACATCTGACGCAGTTGGCGGATTAGGGCCTCGCACAACTGCGCGGACGATGGTTGTGTCTTCTGTGGTTTCAAACCGTGCTTTCGCCAAATGGTATCCCTCAAGCGAACCAAGTTCTTGGCGTAACGTTCCGCGGACGTTCGTTTCAAACAACTGGTAACCGTTCAGGTGGATGGTGTAGGATGACTCATCTAGAGACTGGGCAGCAAC
>CAYVBK010000059.1:18128-32927 GCA_964449465.1 uncultured Anaerolineae bacterium | reverse complement strand
CTCAAAAGTATCGTAAACCTTTGTGTTCTCGGTGTCCTTTGTGGTAAAAATAGATTTTTTCAGCGGACTCATACAGTCATAAGATCATTTCTGGAGTTGCCTTGATTCACCCTCTGAAAATCGGCCCTCTCGCCATCAACCCGCCAGTGCTGCTGGCGCCGATGGCCGGATACACCAACATGCCCTTTCGCCGTCTGTGCCGCCAATATGGCTGCGGCCTGGTTTTCACCGAAGTGGTCACCGCCGAAGGCGTCTGGCGGCGCATGACCCCCTCGATGCACTATTTGGACTCGTGCGAATCAGAACGCCCCATCGCCGCCCACATCTATGGCAGCAACCCAGAGGCGATGGCCGGCGCGGCCCAGGTGATCGCCTCACTGGGCCGCTTTGACCTGATTGATGTCAACTGTGGCTGCCCGGTGCGCAAAATTGTCGGCAAGGGCGCCGGTGTCGCCCTGATGCGCAACCCCGACCGCATCAAGGCCATCGTTCAGGCCATCACTCAAGCCGTGTCGCTGCCGGTGACGATCAAAACCAGGCTGGGCATGTCCTCATCCGAGTTTAACATCTCTGAGGTGGCGCAGGCCGCCCAGGAAGGCGGCGCCCAGGCCATCTTTTTGCACGCCCGCTTTGCCAGCAACCGTCACAGCGGCCAGGCCGATCTGGACACGGTGCGCCGCATTAAACAAGAGCGATCCATTCCCGTGATCGGCAACGGCGGCATCACCCGCGCCGAACATGCCACTTGTATGGTCGCTGCCGCTGGCGTAGACGGGGTCATGATCGGGCGCGGAGCCATCGGCAACCCCTGGCTGCTGGCCGAAATTGCCGCCCTGTGGAGCGGACAGCCTTATCAACCTCCCACCTGGGCCGAACGCCGTGCCGTCATTCTGGAACATCTGGATGGTTTATACCAGCTTTTGATGCTCAACGATTACTGGCGGCGTGCTCCTGCACATCAGATGGAAAGGGCAGCCTGCTGTTTGTTCAAAGGACATTTGCTGAATTACCTGAGCGGCCAGCCTGGCGCCCGAGACATACGCCGCCGATTAAACGGCCTGGAGACCAGAGCCAGCATCCTGGCCGCGCTAGACGAAATTGAAACCTATCCCGAATGAATCGGAACTGAATAGGGCCTGGCCGCCCGGAATGAAATCCTTGCTCGAAAAGCAACGATCTTGGGGGATAGGCCCTATCTGGCCTGTGCCAGCAATGTCTCGATTTCCAGCGGCACGCTGGCGTCGGCGTGACGAACCAGAGCCGCCGCGCCATGCTCGCACTGCCCCACACAAACACCGCAGCCCATGCATCGAGTCAGGTCTACCCGAATGACGCCCTCGCTCAATGATAGAGCGGCAAAGGGGCAGGCCTGAACGCAGCGGCCACACCCCACACAGCGCGCCGCATCCACTTGATTGACATACCCCGAACCGGCCAGCATCGGCACACCGCCGCGTTGAGCCTGCATAGCCCCGCAACAGCACGAGCAGCAGTTGCAAATGGCATAATATCGCCCCAGCATGGCATCTTTGAAAAAGGCGTGCTGAACATGTCCGCGCTCATGCTCGGCCTGCAAAATGTCAACCGCCTCTTGCTGAGTGATCCAGCGCGAACGGCGAGGGTGATGTTCGATGACAAAGCTGGCAAACGGCTCCCCCACGATGAGGCACACATCCAGAGGCCGACAGGGATTTTCTCGCGCCGCGCGGCAGGGACATTCCAGCACCACGATGTGATCGGGGTTTTCCAGCAGAATGGCCCGGGCGCGGGTATAGGGAATCACATTGCCCAAATCGGCCAGGCTGATCGGCTGCTGCACGGCGATCAGGCGTTTAGCCGACTCGACCGGCATCACTTTGCCGTGATACGTATCGGCAAACGTGACCGGCTCTCGTCCGTTTTGGGCACGGCGGGTCAGCCAGCGCGCCAAAAAATCGAGCAGCGGCGACAGCAGCCTGGACAGAGGATGCTCGCCTACAGCCAGGCCAATATACAAATAGGGCCAGCGAGTATACACATAGCCATGTACCAGGTCAAACCACGATATGCCCGGCATCCGACGCGCTTCACGCATCCAGACACGCGTCGAATCGCTCAACAACCCCCATGGACGTCGTTTTTGTTTCATTGCCTCCTCTTTCCATCCACCTCTTTTTGTCCGATCATCTCTTGGTCCCAACAGAGATTTTGAAAAAACAAGAAATCACAAACAATTGTTTGACCTTTTGACGTTTTTTTGCTAAAATAAAGAATGACTGAGGGGGATTCATTTTTTAGAAAGGAATAGAGCGATGGAGCAAGAAAAAACCTCTTTAATGACCATCGAAGAAACTGCCGAATATCTCAAGCTACATCCATTGACCGTGCGCCGTCTGGCCCGCGAAGAAAAAATCCCTGCATTCAAGCTGGGCAGACAATGGCGCGTCAAACGCGAACTGCTCGACAAATGGCTGGAGCAAAAGGCCATTCAAAACGTCCAGGGCTGATCCGCTCTCACGCAATACACCGACGACCACAATCAGGGTCGTCGGTGTATTTTTTAAGGATGGGTGTGTTTCATTTCAGTTGAATGGATGGAGTTTGGCACGCCCACGTGCCAACTTGATCAAAACTCTGCGGTGAGTTTTTTCAGTGGGCTCGGACTTGATCAAAGATTCCGCTCGGCGATCAGGCGCAGCCCGTCTAGTGTCAGCCAGGCGTCTATGTCATCTATTTCTGCGGTCAGGGGAGCGATCATATGGGCCAACCCTCCTGTTGCGATGGCCCTGGCCTGCCCGCCCAACTCGCCTCGAATCCGCTTGAGCAGCCCTTCCACCAGACCGATATAGCCGAACACGATACCTGACTGAATGGAATGGATGGTGTTACGACCAATGGCCGCCGGCGGTGGAATCAATTGCACACGTGGCAATTGCGCCGTGTTGCGCGACAGAGCGCCGGCCGCCGAATAGAGGCCAGGCGCAATGGCCACTCCCACCAGGTCGCCCGGATGCGCCACCGCCGTAAATGTGAGTGCCGTGCCAAAATCTACCACAATGCAGTGATCCTGGTAACGGGCAAAAGCAGCCACGGCATTGGCCACCAGGTCGGCGCCCACCTCGGCCGGATTATCGGTGCGGATGCGAATGCCGGTGCGCAGCCCCGCCCCCACCACCAACGGCTCTTTGCCCATCTGCCGACGCAACATATCGGCCAGCGTGCCGGTCAGCGGCGGTACCACGCTCGACAGCACCACATGTTCCATATCGCGCA
This sequence comes from uncultured Anaerolineae bacterium, assembly GCA_964449465.1. Lineage (GTDB taxonomy): Bacteria > Chloroflexota > Anaerolineae > JAFGEY01 > JAFGEY01 > CAYRXM01. The sequence goes on along the minus strand of CAYVBK010000059.1, from coordinate 29,675 downwards.
TAGACAGGTTGCTATCGCGCATCAAATCGCGCAGCAACACAGCATATTCGTCGGGCATTTTATCCGGCACTGTGCGGATGCGCCAGTGATGCCGCCAGATATTTTGATCATAAACGCCAAAAGCAATGTTGGTATTTCCTACATCTATGGCTAATAACATACTTACTCCTGCAATTTGGGGCCGCCACGACCGCGTTCAATGCCCAGCCAGGCAGCCACCACAGCCACCGTCAAGATGGCGCCCACGGCTGCTTCGGGCAAGCCATTGACCGCCGCCAGATAGCCGATCAGTCCCCATGGCAAATGCCCCATCAAGCCGATCATGCCCAAAACCAACACCGTGTTGGTCAGGCTGCCCACCACCCCGGCCACAGCCAGGGCGACAATTTGCCAGCGCGACAGAGCGCGATAAACCAGCCAGGCCAGCGGGCCGATGAACAGACGTGGCAAAATAGAGATCAATGGATTGACAAACCACGTGTCGGCCGGACCGGTTGGCGCAATAGCCCCCTGAAGCAGGCTAAACAGGCCAAACAGCAACCCCACAATCAGCCCCACCACAGGGCCCTCTAGCACCGCGCCAATGATCACCGGCACGTGCATGATAGTGAGCGATGCACCGCCCACCCAGGGAATAAATCCCCAGTGCGTCGCGCCGAGCAGAATTGCCATCGCGCTCATCGCCCCGGCAATGACAATTTTGCGAACAGGCAAATTCGACATTAACACATCCTCCATGTATTAAAATATCATTTTGTACAAAACAACATCCACATCCAACCAGTTCAGGCCGATCAGGGCTGCGCTCCAGACGGCAGTCAAGACAACGGCCACCCCATCCATCGGCCGCGCCTGCAAGCGCACCAAATGCGTGCGCCCCCGCCCTCCCATGTAACCGCGCGCCTGCATTGCCAGAGCCAACACCTCGGCGCGGCGCAGTGCGTTGACAAACAATGGCACCAACAGCGGCAGAAAGCGCATCATTTGTCTAAACGGCCCGACCCGCCCGCGCCCAAAATCAGCACCGCGCGAAGCTTGTGCCTTGGCCAATCGCTCGGCTTCTATCGCCAGCAGCGGCACAAAACGCAAGGCAATCACTCCGATCAAAGAGACCTCGTGCGCCGGCAATCCTATGCGTTGCAGCGGCCGCAGCAAATGTTCGATCCCGTGAATCAATTCGGTCAGGCTGGTGACGCAGGAAAACAGGGTCAGTCCCCAGATTAGGGCGACAAAGCGGAGGAGAGCAATAGTTGCTATGCGCAAATCTGTCAGGGTGACAACCAGACTGTGCCATCGCCACAGCGTCGTCCCTACGTCGTTTTGTGGGATCGTAAACACCTGGATCACGGCCAGCAAAATAAAAAAGAACCACACCGGACGTAGGCCCTGCGCCGCATAGCGCAGCGGCACGCGCGCCACGGCAAATCCGCCGCTCAAAACCATCAAGGCAACCATCATTCCGGCCAGGTTATTGCCGATCACCAACCCAACGATCAAAAACATTGCCATCAGCAGCTTGGCCCGCGGGTCCAGCCGATGAAACGGTGAATCGGCGGGCAGGTATTGGCCAATGGTCACATGGCGCAAAAACTCGAACTCACTCACAGATCCATCTTTCAAAAAACAGGGAAACGCCGTCAGGCCTATGGCACGATCACCGGCCCCAGGATATTGTTGTACGGGCCGCCAATGCTCTCGTGATTTTCTACCACGTCACCATACAGCCCGCCAGCCGAGTCAACCTGAGCATACAGCACCGTGCCGGACGGCAGCGGCCAGTTGATCCGGCTCAACCCCGTCCTGTAGAACGCATCGCCGACGTTGAGAGTGATCTGTCCGCCGGGCTTGAGCGCGCCCAACGCGCTGTGCGGAATTTCCCAGACCAGACCTTGCGACCCCAGATCGTCCCACGTTTGCCCCACGCCGGTTGGCGGCGGATTTGGGTTGACATACACGTCCACCCAAAACCAGTTTGTCACCGCCATAGTGCCCTGGTTACTGATCACTACACGCACATTGTTGCCGATCACGGCCAGGCTTTCCACGATCAGGTCGGGACCCGGGTAAGGATACTGTTTCACCACCGCCGGCATAAACAGCTCGGTGTATTTGACCTTGTTGCTGCCCACCGCCCACAGCCCGGCCAAAGCCATGCCGTTTCGGGTGATGGTTTGGCTCGCCGCATCAAACCCACTTGCGGCACAGTCCCACACCTCGTCTATGCCAGTATACAGACACAGCGTGTCCTCGGCGCCGGGATTGGCAAATGGCAAAGTCAGGTTGGCAACGCCGCTGCCGGTTGGTTCCAGCAACCAGTATTTGCCCGTTTCCACTCCGTCTGAAGCAAAAGGCGGATTGCGATGCGCCGACGTGACTTGCAAAGCCGACAGGCTGCCAGAGTCGGTTATATCCAGGGTCAACCGGGCCAGGTTAAAAGTCATCGGACCGCTACCCGACACCACCCGGGTTTCCTGAATGGCCCCGCGATTGAGCAGTGAGCCGGTCAGGGTGACATGGGCCGATGTGGCCAGAGTGACGCCGATGCCGACATTCAGGCTGCCTAACATCAGCGCACCATCCGGCACCACCAGGTTGACCAGGCCCGATCCCTCAAAAGCCAGCGTGCCGCCGTTGTGACTGAACGAGCCGGCCCCAGACACGACCAGATCGCCGTCCAAACTCAATGTCACCGCCGGAGCGATCAATGTGCCGGAAACGGTCAACCCGCCGCCAATGCTGACCGGCATGGTGTTGGCCTGAAATGTGCCACCCCACTGAGTCAGACTGCCCTGCACCGTCAAAGCGCCAAAGGGCAGTGTCCATGTGCCAGACAGCGTCATCGAGCCACCGATGGTCACACTGCTGCTGCTGCCCACCAGACTGCCATCCCACTGTGTCCAATCGCTGCCTACCGTCAGCCGCGCCGCCGGATCGGTGGGCGCGGCCAGGCTGCCGCCCGACATAGCCAGGGCGCCACCGATGGCAATGCTTGAATTGCCGCCTTGCAACACCCCCCCCGATAGAGTCACGTTACCAGCGATGGTCAGATCGCCGCCCGGCGCATTGAACCGGCCGCCGGCCAGCGTCAGCGAGCCGAGAATTTGCAGCGGTCCGCCACCACCGTTGAATGTGCCGCCGGTCTGCTCCAGATCGCCAGGAAGGGACAGAGTGTTGACAGGCACATTGAATGTGCCGCCGGCCAGCACCAGTTTGCCGTTCAAGCCGAACGACTGCGTGCCGCCGTTCAAGACACCGCCGGCCTGCACCACATCGCCACCCACCCGCAACGATTTGGACGGCACGGTCAGGGTGCCGCTGATCAACTCGAGCGAACCGCCCACATTCACCTGACCGGTTCGGCCCAACAACCGCCCGCCTCCCTGCACCAGGTCTTCTGTCACCGTCAGAGCCGTGCTGTCCAGAGTGAGCGTGACCTCCTGACCGGCTATGACCAGACCGGCTAGCGTCACATTGGGCGGCACAGCCAGCGTCACCTTGGGCGCCGACGAATTGTCAATCAACACCTTGTCGGCAGGACCCGGCACACCCGGAGGAAACCAGTTGTCTTTGAGCGACCACGAGCCAGTCGCTCCGCCCACCCACAACTTTTCGTTCAACTCGAACGCGCCAATATCGCAGCCGCCCCAGCCGGGCCGCGGGCGGCCACGCTGATCGGTGCTGACCATACCGCACGAACCGCTGTTATAGGCCGGGCTTTCTTTGGTGACGCCAAATGTGGGTGTAGGGCCGCCATTGTGGGCCAGCGGCGACAGTTTGGGGTCTACTTTGATCGGCATACCCAGCGACGAACAGCCCTCGTGGCTCATCACCAGGTTCGAGCCACCACTCAGCATAGATCCGCCGGTCGAGATGGTGGTCGCTTTGCAGTCTGGCACGCCATCGGCTGAAAGGGCCAAAATGGTGTTGCGAATCACCATCGTGGCCGTGCCAGAGCCGTGCGCGCCATTGCCCAGATTGAACACACCGCCGCCGCCTTGTTTGGCCTTGTTGGCGATCAGGGTGTTGTTGTCCATCGTCACATAGCCGCTCAGATTGAAAATGCCGCCGCCCATGCCCTGGCCGCTGCCGGCGCCGGCGCCGCCCACAGCCGCATTTTCTGCCAGAGTGCAGTTTGCCATCGTCACCGTGCCGCCGTCATTAAAGATGGCCCCGCCCATACCGGCCCCGCCGCCGCCGCTGCCGCCATTGCCACCGCCGTCGCCGCCGCCATAGCCGCCATAGCCGCCCACGCCGCCGTTATCGCCACCGCCGCCGCCGCCGCCGCCAAAGCCGCCATTGCCCGCGCTGCCGCCACCGCCGCCGCCGATGCTGCCGCCTACGCCGCTGCCGGCCCCGCCACCGCCGCCGCCAAAGCCGCCGTTGCCGCCGGCGCCACCATAACCACAGCCCAACATTCCCTGCCCAAAATCGCGCCCGCCACCGCCACCGCCGCCACCGATGCCGCCATTGCCGCCTTTACCGCCGCCACCGGCCGCAATAGGAATCGGAATGGGGCCAATCGGCGTCACGATAAAGATATAAACCACAATGCCGGTGCCAGCTCCGCCACCACCACCACCGCCACCGTTGCTGGCTGCTCCGCCTTCGCCGCCGGTCATAAAGCCCGGCACAGGCAGAAAAGTATAAAAGGCTGCGCCGCCCGAGTCGCCAAACCCGCCGCCGCCGCCGCCACCGCCGTTGGTATTGCCGGCGCCGCCGCCACCACCACCATTGCCGCCGCCACCGGCAATGCCAAGCGTGCCGCCGCCACCGCCGCCACCCGGCGGCATCCCCGAAACGCCGCCACCTTGATCGCCCTCGCCGCCGCGCCCACCGATGCCAAACCCACCGCCGCCGCCACCGCCAGAGCCGCCATCACCACCCGCGCCGCCCAGACCGCCGCCGCCGCCACCGCCGCCCGAACCGCCAGGGCCGCCGTTTCCGCCGACAGCCTGATTTTCGGTCAATGTGCAGCGCTGCAAATTGACCGTGCCGCGATTATAAATCGCCCCACCCAGGCCAGCACCACCGCCGCCGCTGCCCTTGCCGCCGCCGCCGTCGCCGCCTTTGGCCTTACCTTTGGTCAGCACCAGGTCGTACAAAGTCAAATTGCCGCCCGGAGCAATGTAAAAATAGCGCATAGCCGGTGCATCATCGCCGCGCTTGATGGTTGCGCCCCGCCCTTCAATCGTCAGCGGGCCGGCGATGGCCGGCAGCCCGTTGGGGCCATACTGATAATTGTCCACCTGAGTCAGCACATAGGTAGCACGAATTTGCAAATAAATCACATCTGCGCCACTGCCGGCCGCACAGGCATCTACCGGACTGTCGGTGTTGGCAGCGACAATGGCCTCACGCAGCGAACAGTTGCCATTGCGCCTGAACTCGTCGGCCAGTGTATTGACCCAAATCGCGCTGCCGGCCGGCTGCACATCCTGCACCCCCGCCAAATCGGGCTGTACAAGATCGGGCCGCGAAATTGTCAGCTTGCGAAGATGGATCAAACCATCCGGCTCGACAACAGGCGGTACCGGCGTCGGCGGCGCATCCACCTGAGCCTCGCCGCTCCCCCATACCGGCACCGCCAGACGTGCATCAAGCGGAACCAGAACGATCAATAAAACACAAGTCAATGCCACAAGTTGTTTATAGAGCGGGACTTGACTCATCATTCCCTCCGTCATAGCAGGTAAACATAGATCATGGCCACGGCCGCGATCAAGATCACCAAAGGATAGGCAATGCGGCTGATCAGATTGAGCCGCTTCATCCAGGTTGTCTTTTCATAACGATAGTCCAGGATGCTGATCGCCATCACATAAAGAGCCAACACATAAACCAGGAAAAAGACATACTCCAGCGCCGACAAATACCCCACCTGAGGCAGATCGCCGGAGAGACGATTGCTGAACAGGGCCACCGTCAAAATAACCGTCACCTCGGTGGCAATGCGCGGCATCAAAGCCTGAGCCGAAATAAACAGGACGATAAAAGACACAATAATCAGGATCAAGATGGGGAACAGGTTTTTAATACTATAGCTCAATGTATCTCGTTTAATGTATATCTGTGCATTAACCTGTGAATAAGACATGGCGGTGTCTGCATCGAACAATCGCGGATTGCCCAATGTGGAATCGTGGACCAATGTGTCTTGAAAGATCAGCGATTTGGTCACATACCATCCTTCCGAGCTGCTCAGGGCATTGGAACGCAAATAGTCCGACCAGCTGCCGTCGGCCAGGCGCGGCATACCCAACAGGTCTATGGCGTAAATCAGATACTCGCTGGTCAAGGTGCGGTGGCGAAACCGTGCGCTCAACACCTGCTGATCAAATGGATAGTTGTGAAAACTAAAATTACCCAAAAACGTGCTTTTGACGCGAAAGGCGCGATAGGCCATCCCATCGGCGGTATGGCTTTCGGCCACAGGTTTTTCCAGCTTGAAAGGAGTAGCCGCATTGACCCACTCGACATCGGTCACATCCACGCCCGGCTGCTCGTGATAACGAAACCAGACATACATGTCCAGGAGATAGCTAAACTTGCCGGTGCTTAGATCGCTGATCTCATTGATGTCCAAACCTGTATAAACCACCTTGGTTTTATACATATATTGCCCGTCTATCTGAACAACCAGGCCTTCTTGTACGGCCTGTTCCAGATCGGGAATGCGCTCCGAGTTCAAGACAGGCTGAAACTGCATCGGCGCAGAAATAAACCGCTGACCGACAAATATACCCATCGGCACAGTCATCACGGCATCGCGGTTGGCATCAAAGTACAGAGGGCCGGTCGAAGCGGCAAATGCGCGATCCAGGCTTTGAAAAGCGGCCAGTTGGTCGCGCACAGCCTGTCGCGCCTGCGGCAGAGGCAGTCCGGCCGCGCCGCTGCGCCGAATCGCCTCGACGGCCAGCGCAACCGCATCATAATAGACGGCCGCCATATAATCTGGCTCTTGACCATAGGCCGACCTGAATGACAGGTAAATATCCTGTGCGTGTTGATTGGCAATGTCCCAAATCAACATGGTGGGCGCGTAAACGTTGTCCGAGTAAAAGCCGGGGCGCTGCTGCTCGTGAGGTAAACCGGCAAATTCTTGGGGAAAGCTCTGCGAGCCGACGGCATCATCGCTGACGATCAGGTTGGTCAATCCCAAATCGCGAATGCGCCGCACCAATTCAATGCCGTCGTTGTATTGAACGGCCAAAAAGAGCGCGCCGGCGTCAGAGCGGGTGTTCAGATCGGCCACAATTTGATCAAAAACCTGCACCATATCGGCACCCTGATCATCAAAATGCCATTCATAAGGCACCTCAATCCCCACCTGAGCAGCCGTCTGCTTGAAGGCCTGTTGCAGCGAAGTGCCATAATCATCTTGATTCCAGATAATACTGACCCGATCCTGGCCCAAAATCTGCTTCAAATAATAAGCAACAAAGCGTCCTTGTGAATCATTGTTAAACACCGTCCGAAAATACCACTCGTTATTCCGAGTCACATCGGGGGCGGTGGCCGAGGCGGTGATGGCCGGGATGCCTTGCTGGCGATAAATTGGGCCGGCAGCCAGCGAAGGCGTGCTCCACGAATGGCCAATCACACAAATCACCTGACGTTTGACCAGTTCTTGAGCCTGCTGGCGGGCTATGTCGGGGTCGCCCTGATCGTACAACTCGATCAGTTCGACCGGCCGCCCCTGGATGCCGCCCTGCTTGTTGATCTGATCCAGGTATAGGCGCATGCCTTGAAACATGGTCTGATCGTATTCGGGCAGCGCGCCCACCGCGCCGATATAAATCGCCTGCCGATCCGAGCCGGCAGGTCGGCAAGCCCCAAGGCAGCCAATCATCCATACCAACAGACCGAGGGCCATCCAGTTTTTTCTCATCCCACACCCTTCTAAATATACACCCAGGCAATGATCGCAAAAGTAAGCAGCACCACGATAGGATAAGCAATTCGACTAATCAGATTGAGCCGATTCATCCAGGCCTGCCCCTCATATCTGAAATCGAGACTACTCACCAACAGGCCATAAAGACACAGCACATACACAACAAAAAAGACATACTCCAAAGCTGACAGATAACCCACCCGACTGGGCAGATCGCTGGACAGACGGGCGCTGAAAAAGGCCGTGGTCAGAATGACGGTCACACTGACGCTGACGCGCGGCGGCAGCACCTTGGCCGGCATAAACAACACCAGATAAGACACCACGATCAAGATCAACACCGGAAACAGGTTTTTGATGATATAACTCAGCGCATCTCGCTTGACCACAATTTCGGCGTTGAACCGAGAAAAAGCAATGTATGGCTCTGCGCCAAACATATTGGGATTGCCCAATGTCGAGCTTTGAGTCAAAGTGTCCTGAAACACATTTGATTCGTTAATACTCCAGCCCTCGGTGCTGGTAAAGGCATGTGCGCGCAGGTGTTCGGTCCATATACCTTTGGCCAGGCGGGGCATGCCCATCAAGTCTACCACATAAATCAGGTTCTCTTTAGTCAGCGTGCGATGGCGAAAACGCACACCCAACTCTTGACTGTCAAAAGGATAGTTGTGAAAGTCAAAATCGCCCACAAAAGCGGCCTTGACCCGATAGACCCGATAGGTCAGGCCGTTGGAATCCACACTTTCGGCAATGGGAGCATCCAGCTTGAGCTTGCTGGTCGCGTTGATAAACTCGATATCCGCATCGGGAAACTCGCCGCGGTAGCGAAACCAGAGGTAAAAATCTACAGTGTAGGTAGACTTGCCGGTATCCAGATTACTGATCGTATTGACATCCAGACCTGCATAAATCACCCTGGTTTTATACATGTATTGACTGTCTACAACAATGACCTTACCGTCGGCCAAAGCCTGTTCCAGGTTGAAAATGCGCCGCACATCCACCACCGGCTGAAATTGGGTCATGGCCGAGATCAGATTGCGCTTTTGGTAGACACCCATTGCGGCCGGCCGGGCTATGTTGCGCTCTGCATCAAAATAGACCGGGCCGGTCACACCCCACATAGCTTTGTCAATCCGGTCGAGGCCGGCCAGGTAATCGCGCACACGCTGCCGCTCTTGCGCCAAGCCTTCGGGGCGGCCCTGCACGTTCAAATCGCGCATCGCCTGAACCACAATGCGCGCCGCGTCGCAATTGGTCGCCGCTTTCATACCGGGGGCCACTCCATATTGACGCAGATATTCGGTGCGAAACTGCTGCGCCTGATCGCCCGATACATCAAAAATAACCGGAGCGGTGGCATAGACGCCATCGGAAAAATAGCCGGGACTGCTATTCTCTTCTTCAAAGCGATCAAAGCTGGTGACAAAATCCAGGTTGGCAAACGCGCTGGCGCCAATCACCGGATAGGTCAGGCCGCGGTAGCGCATAGCCGCGATCAATTTGGCGCCTTCGACCGCATGCAAGGCCATAAACACCACTTGAGGGTTTTTCTGGCCGATCTGATCGGCCATCTCATCCAGCCGCCCATCCACATCCGGCTCGGCAGTATCCAGGCTCCACACGCCGACAATCTCGCCACCTAGTTCGCGAAACGCACTTTCAAAGGGCGCAGCCAATGTCTTGCCATAGTCGTCGGTGTCATAGACAATGACCGCGCGACGCTGCTGAAAAACCTGCACAACATAATTCGCCAAAAAAGTGGACTGCGAGCGGCTGTTGGGGATGAGTCGAAAATACCACTCGTTGCCTGCTGTCACCCGGTCGGCGGTGGCCGAGCCGGTCAGGGCCGGAATGCCATACTCTTTGTACACCTGCCCGGCCTGGATCGAAGCTGAACTGAGCGAATGTCCCAAAACGGCCATCACCTGGGTTTGTTGGGCCATTTCCAAAGCCTGTGCTTTGGCCACATCTGGTTTGTTGGCGTCATCATACACCAACAATTCGACCGGGCGGCCGTTGACGCCGCCCTGTTGGTTAATCTGATTCAGACACAGACGAACCCCGCGTACGGTATCCTGCCCATCCGTCTGGTTGGGGCCGCTCAGTGGCGCCATCACGGCAATGTACAATGCCTCAGAGCGTCTTGCCCGCACCTGCCAGGCCCACGCAACCCCAGCAGCCAGACCTGCCACCAGCAAAGCAGCAAGGCCGATCCATACCCATTTGCTGACGTGATCTAGTTTCATTGAAATCCGCCTATAAAAAAGAATGGGCTTAACGCCCACTCGAAAACAGATCGCTGCCCCAGTCTGCTCCAATCACACGCCGCGCTCATTCCCATTCACGTCCTTTGTCTATTTCGATACCCAAATCGCGCTCGCAAGCCTCACGCCAATGCCCATAAATCTCGCGCAGGCCAGCCACAACAATCTGCTGCACATCATCGGAACAAATTTCGGTCAGACGATCATCTCGTGAAGTAAAAGACAGCCCATCGGCCAACACCGCCTGATCGTGGAGATGTGGCACATCGAACACCGGCGGCTCGACAGGGAAAACGACGCCAGAGCCATCTTTTCCCATCGTCGGAAGTTGCGTCCAATCGCGCACGGCAGTGGGCCGATACTCGACACCCAATCGCCCAAACATACCGCGAATGACGGTTTCCGGGCTATTGTCGCGGAGAGACTCGTAGACAAAAACGGTCGTCGGCAACCCAAGCTCGTAGGCTTGCTGACGAATCTGCTCGGTGGTGCGATAGGCCTGAACAAAAAGCGACACCGATGTCCGACCGCGCCACCACAAATCCCACGACAGCCATGTGTTGAGCGGCGCCCGCCCCAATATCAACATGTGCAATTTGTCGAGCGGATACCCGGCCCCGATCAGCACATCCAGAGGATTAAACCCGGCTTCGATCTGGGTATAAGGGCCGATGGTCTCTTTGAGATAGAGGCGCTGCTGCGGCTGCTGAGGCAGTTTCCAAGACGCATACTCGCCCTGCATCAGCCAACGCATTACATTTTTTAGTTCCTGATAGTGCGCCGTCACTCCCACAGCACCAAATACGCGCAATAACACCGTCGTGCCGCTGCGACAAGGCGAGACCGATAAAATAACCGGCGAGACCTGAGCAGGATCGCCGACCTCAATTCGCTCAATGACCTGTTGCAGGGTGACCGGACGCTTTTGGTAAACCGACGCAGATTGGCTCATCAAGCCCCGCCCAGCCGATCCAGCAAAGACAGTTGCTGCCGCAGATCAGCCTGTCCATCCACATCGCCGATCTGCCGGCGAATCGTCATCGCCTTGCCATAATTCAGGCGGGCCAGCGCGTATTGGCCGCGCAGCAGAGCCAAAACGCCCAACTGCTCATAGCCCTCGGCCAGGTTGAACTGATCATCGGCAGCTTGAAAAGCGGCGACCGCCTGATCGAGGTGCGCCTGCGCCTGCGCATATTGCCCCTGAGCCAGACATTGTTGGCCCTTTTCCAGGTCAGCGCTGCCGGGGCCGGGTGATTTTTCTTCTTCTGCCACCGGTTGCTCTTCTGCCACCGGTTGCTCTTCTGCCACCGGCTGCTCTTCTGCCACCGGCTGCTCTTCTGCCACCGGCTGCTCTTCTGCCACCGGCTGCTCTTCTGCCACCGG
>CAYVBK010000059.1:0-18028 GCA_964449465.1 uncultured Anaerolineae bacterium | reverse complement strand
GCTGCTCTTCTGCCACCGGCTGCTCTTCTGCCACCGGCTGCTCTTCTGCCACCGGTTGCTCTTCTGCCACCGGTTGCTCTTCTGCCACCGGTTGCTCTTCTGCCACCGGTTGCTCTTCTGCCACCGGCTGCTCTTCTGCCACCGGTTGCTCTTCTGCCACCGGCTGCTCTTCTACTGCTTTTGCGCTTTTTCTAGGAGACACACTGTCCTTCTTTCTTTTTCATCCAATCGGCCCCCTGCCATGAGATACCTGCCCATACCAAAATCGGCACCGCCCAAGCCAGAATTTCACCGGCCAGGCCTTATTGCTTGCGATTCGCTCATTTTTTTGAGTTCTTGAAAGTGAAAAGGGCATCAGTCCTTTTTCAGACGGCAGTTCATAAAACATCGCTTTTAATCTAAAGGGTTTTTATATGTCCATCAAAAATGAACGAACCAAAAGCTATTGAGGTCGCTCCTTCCAACGCGGCACCGGTACAACAGGGGGCCGAGACTGATATTGTGAGGGATAAACGGCAACCAGCCGACCACCCAGCACCTGAGCTAATAACACCGGATGTGCGTTCTGTCCGGCCTCATCAAATTTGATCGGGCCGATCAGCGAGTTGGCGATGTTGGTTTCCTTGAGTGCATCACGAACGCTGCGCCGCACCTCGCCCAACTGGTCGGGCAAAGACCAATCCAGCGGCTCTTTTTGCTCCAAATTTTTCTTAAAAGCCCGATCAATCGCATCCTGCGCCACCAGAATCGCGCCATAAGACATCGCCGCACGCATGTCCGGCTCGCGACCATAGCGATTGACAAAACGCTCGGCAAATTGACTCGCGCCCGGCCACTGAACATCCGAGGTCCACTGAGTTGTCACCAACATGTACTCGGCGTCCGAGCCGGCGCGGGCCAAAAAATCTGGTGTGGCATACCCACCTGCATGGCCGATATAGATTTTTGGATTGATGTCTATTTCGCGGCACTGTTTCATCAACAAGACCGCATCGGCCACCGAGTTGGAAGCCAGATACAGCACATCGGATTGGGATAACTTGATCCATTCCAAAAAGTTCTTGTAATCTGTCGATCCAGATTGATACGGCTCGTAATCCAGCAACTTGAACCACAGCTTGAGGGCGCCACGCGCTGCCTCGACAGCCGCACTCTCGCCAAACAATGTTTCTTCAAACACAATCGAGGTGGTTGGATTGTTCAAGTACTGAGCCATAAAATCCAGGGCCGCCTTGGCATACGCCGACGACGGCGCATTGACCCGAAACACCCACTTGTACCCCTGTGTTGTCACCAGATCGCTGGACGCCGAAGGGACAATAAACGGCATCTGATAGGCATTGGCGGCCCCGGCGGCCGGCAGTGTGGCATCGCTGGAATAAGAACCAACGATCACAGGCACCCGGTCTACATCGGTCATTTCTTTGACCATCTGTGCCGCACGGGCCGGGTCCGAGGCGTCATCGCGCACCACCAATTCAACCCAACACCCTTGAATCCCACCGGCCGCATTGATCTCATCGCGGGCCATCATATAACCCCGCAACTGCTCTTCACCCTGAGCGCGATGCTTGCCCGATGTGGAGGTGATAATACCAATACGCACAGGACAGGGCATCGCTGTTGACCTGGGAGCCTGGAAATTTTGCACCAACTGCCCCACATCGGCCTGACACGCTGTCCACAGGAACGACACCACAAGCAAAAACGACAAAACCTGGCCGTGTTTCATAGCTTTGGTCAACTCCTTGCAGGTATCCCAATGACGCTGCGTGCCGGATGACTAGCGCGAATGAGGAGCAACATAGCTGCGATACACCATCGGCAAATAGACCTTGTTGGGCAGGCTCGACCAATCCATGTTGATCGCAATCGTAGCCTGCACTTTGCCGACCGCATTTTGCGCCTTGAGGACAAGCACCACCGGCCCGGTGATCACCTTAGGCACCTTGCCGGCAGGCGGTTGACTTTCATCGTTCAGGCTGATCACATCGGCGTTTTTGGTCTCCCAACTCAACACCACTTTGGCTCCCCACAACACCATGTATGTATAGACCGGTCCATCGGCCTGTTGCACTTTGTTTTGAAACACCACCTGATCTTCAAAATCCTTGTCGCCCTCTGCCTTGAAAAAGACAATTTCGGGACCGGGCGGCACCTCGGTTGGCTTGACATCAATGCCTTTGATAGCCACCGTCTGACTGGCCATCAAATCGCCGTTAAATGCAGTCAAAATCAGCAACGCCGGCTCTCTGACCTGGATATTGATCAGATCAGCGGGCTTGAGATTAGAGGCGTTGTACGACTTGAGGCTGGTGATCTGGATGTTGGTAGTTTTTCCTTTGACCGACCAGGCCAACTCGACCTGATTGGCCTGCCCAGACAAAACCTGGTCTGGCGAGGCAGTGAAAAACTCGATCACTGGCGCCTCAGGCAGCGGGGTCGGCGTCGGCGCCGGCAAGACAATCACCTCGCGCATCTCGTGCACCTGGCTCTCGCCGATTTTATAGCTCAGCACATATTGAGTGTTTTTTTCTGGCTGCTGCACCATCGAGCCAAAAGGCGGAAAGGGGTCTGTGAGAGGGGCAATCGAGACCTTGTCCACATAGTCTACAGCCCAGGTGATGGTCACATACTCCCCGGCTGTGATCTGGGTCGGTTGAGCATTAAATTCGATCAACTGTGGCGTGTAAACCATGATCATCGCACTGCGAATGTCGGTGCCAGAGGCATTGCGCGCTTCCAGCACCACCAGCGTATCCTCTTGCGGCTTGATCTCGCGCTGGCCGATAAATTCTTCCGGCGGGATTTGCTCGACGCTGTTGCCGATGTACAATTTCAAGTCTTGCACATTGGTTCCCACCGACCATTTGACCGTCACCGAATCGCCAAAATTGATATACTTTTTATCGGCTTCCAGTCCGCTCAGCGACCCAATCAGGGGTGGCAGAGGCAGCACCAACACCCGCACCGTCTTGGTGGCTTCGAGGCGCAGACCAAACCGCCCCAAGATGCTGGAAAACAGGTTGTTGCCATGCAGCACAAAAGTCTGGCCTGGCACTTGAGGGACAACGCTGGTTTGGCGCACCTGTCCGCCAAACTCTTCTTCAATCTCGTCAATTTTCCAGTTGGTAACAAACGGTGAACCTCGCCACACCAACGTCACCGGGTCGCCGGCCAGGACCGTGCTGCCGTCCTGGGCATAAAACTCGGTGATGTTCGGTCGGGTGATGATAATAGCCAGGATGAGCAGCAACAACCCACCCAAAATAACATGCAGAGGCCCCATCAGCGGCTTGCTTTTCAACTGACCGACAATAATCCGCGCCGACTGCTCGGTCGCCAACACGTTGGTGGTAACCTTGAAGGGGTATGTGCGGCTGCGCACGCCAAATGTATAACGATTGAGCGGCGAGATGCGGATCGGCACTGTCACCGACTCGTCGGGCAGCAGACGCAGCCCCACCTGTCCCGATTGCATGGCTTCTTGACCCGGCACCCCAAATTCAAACAGGCAGGCGCGCTCGTCATCTGACCCTTCGATGGTAAACTGGGCGCGGCTGTTGCCGCGGTTCAAGATCGAAAACTCGTTGAGGCCATAACGCCGTGACCATGACACGGTTTGCTGACGACGCGCCAGTTCGCTCACCGTAAAATCATAATAAGGGTTCAAAATCAGTGTGGCGCTGACACGACTGACATGTCCTGGATAGTTGGGCGATGTGACCACAATGGCAAAGCGGTGCGGCCCTTCGCGGCTTGACGGTGCGCGCGGCGCCGTGATAAAGATATTGATGGTGGCCCGTCCGCCTTCATACAGGTTGACCTGCGGCGGCGAGATCGTGACCCAGCCCGGGTCCAACCCTTCAACGCGCACGGTAAAAGCAGCTACGATGTCGCCGCCGTTGACTAGCAGTATAGGGCAGGCCACCTGCTCTTCAACGTTGACCGTCCACTCGCGCTGCCCCACCTCGGTAATAACCAAATCATCCGTTTGGTCATAAAAGAAATCGCTGAGGGCCATTTCTTCAAGAGATTTGACCGCCTGAGCCACCTGCTCCTGAGCCGGAACATCGGAGCTTTCGAGTAAAATCAACGAGTATCCGTCCAGCTCAATGGTATCCCAGTTGCTCAACGGCGCCGACGTACCCGATTCAAGCCGCTTGCCCTGAACGAGCATCTGACCTTCAGAGCTGAGCGACAGCAAATGATGCGGCCGCTGGCGATGATCAAGCATGGCCTGAAAAGGAGCCACCGCCGCACTCTCGATAACCAGATCGTTATCGGGATGGCGGCCAATGTTGGTGATCCCTTTGAGCGGGTCCAGGGTATGAAATTCTATATCGCCGTTTGGATGGATGATCTCTAGCTGAGACGGGTCAGGCATAACCTCTCCTCCTCTGATTACCCGCTCAAAAACCCGGCAGATGCCAGTCGAATGAGCAAGTATAACAGAACGGCCGCAATACCGCAAATGAGTGCGTATGGCACAAACCGCCAAAACCACGAGACTCCCTTGATTTGCAGGCTGCGCTGCTCAGTTGAGCATACTGCATCGGCCGGCTCGTTGGGCCGACAAATCACGGCAAACTCGTACAGCCGGGTACGATAAATCCAGCCCGGATGGCTGATCAGGTCAAAAACAACCTGCTCGCCCGGCTCGATGGTCGGTGTGCGATACCAGGTGCGCGAACGCGTACGCTGGCGGGGTTGACGTGCCACATCTGGCCCGGCCGCCGGCGTCTGGCCAGCCACCGGCGGCAAAGCGCGCTCGGCAGGCGACCGCGAGGCAGCAGAGGTGGCCCAGGCGGCCGTCTGCCCGGCCTGTGAAACCCGCGAAGCCGCATTGTCCACCTGCGCCGCCGCCATCTGCGCGCCGCGCAACCGCCCCACCATTTGATAGAATCCGCTTTTCATCGAACGCGGCACCAAAAAGCCAAAAGCCGAGAGCAAATCGGCCAGCATACCGCCCAGATAAGAGACACGCCCCACCTGACGCCGTGCCTGGGCCATGGCCCCCGGTCGCGCTGAAGCGGCCGGCAACTGAGCAGGGGTCTTGCGCGGCGATGCGCTGGCAGCGGCAGCAGACACAGGAGCCGGTTCTGGTTCAACCGTTTCCGTCACTGTCTCTGGCTTTTGCACCAACAACACCTTACGATGATAGAACTGCAAGCGCAGGTGCCCGGTCGGGTCGTCGGCGCACAGATCAAAGGTGTTGGGCATATTGCCCGCGTTGGTGATTTCCAGCTTGAACACCTTGCGCCAATGCCTCTTTTGCAGAAAAACCACCAGCATCGTGATCAGGGCAGCCAACACCAGGATCAACAGCCCCAAACCAACCAGCATCACCCCGCGGATCCAGGGCCGGCCCGGCCCATCGCTCCAATCGCGCACCCGCGCCGGAATAGACCTGGGGGTCGGAATCGGTGTCGGCGTATAGGTCGGCGCCGGCGTCGGCGTTGGCAGATCGCTCAAGTACACCCGCACACTGCTCTGCGCTTCCTGCCCCAGCCTGTCGCGGGCGCGCACCGAGATCACATGATAGCCACTGCTCCAGGGCAGCGTGTCCCAGGTATAGGCCCACATGTCTCCACCTGGAGAAGCAACCTGGGTCTCGGCCACCTGCCCATCCACCGTCCACTCAACCTGGGCTATCTCAGTCAGCGATTTGACCTGTGCCTGAAAACGAACCGCCTCGCCCACCCTGACCTGCTCCACATTGGCCTGAAGCGATACCGTCACTGGCAGAGCCACCACCACCCGAATGTCGGCCTGCCCCTGATTTCCCACATGATCCCACGCCTGGACGGTCAAAGTATGAGCCCCCAGTGCGGTCGTAGTGCTGTCCCACACCAAACCAAAAGGCGGTTCAGATGTCTCGCTCAAAAGCTGACCATCCAGCAAATATCTGACCCTGGTCAAATCGCCGGGCGCATCGGCCGCAATTCCTGCCGAAACCACTCCCCCGACCGTCTGATCGGCCGTCAGACCGGTAAAACGCACCCCCATCGAGCGGCGCGACGCCTTCAGATCGGCCTCAGCCTGGAGCGATTGCCCCTCACGCCAAAGGGTCACGGTCAAAGAATGGGCAGCATCATCGGCCGGAACGTTGGACATAAAGGTCAGGCGATACCCCTGGCGGAGCGTCAAAGCGATGGATTGCAAAGGCGGTTGAATTTCGGATGCCGTATTCATGACAAAATACAGGCCGCCGGTTGTATCGGTCAGAGAGGTTATCTCGTTCAAGCGAGAGCGATCTATTTTGGGGCCAAAGCCGACTGTATAAACAGGAACGGCAGCCGCCTGAACCTGCGCCAGAGCATCCTTGAAGGCCAGGTCGCCGGCATTGTCCAGGCAGTCATAGATCACCACAATAGCACGGCGTTCCAGCGGGCAGGTCGCCGCCAGTTTGACCGCCTCGACCATCGCCTGGTTCAAACGGGTAATCCGACCCTGAGCAGTCAACTCGTCTATGGCCGCCAGCGCGTTGAGCGGATCGGTAAACGGCTGGATCAGATTGACCTCGTCCCAGGTGGTCACAACCGCCACCTGCGATTGAGAATCCAGCTTACGCAAAAAGGCTCGCGCCGCGTCTTGAATAAAGGGCAAAGCATGATTGTTCGGCGTCAAACTGGTGTCAATGACCAACACCAAACCGAGATTCTGGTCGGCATCGCTATACACGCCAACCATCTCACCCGGCAAGATGCGGCCGGCCTCGGTCACCTGAAAATCGGCCGCAGTCAAACCCAACACAGGCTGTCTCCGCTCGTCCAACACCGAAACAAAGGCTGTCACCTGCGGAAATGCCGAGCTATCCACCCGATTGATCACCACACTCCACAAGCCGTCGGTGGATGGGTCGCTTTGGGCGGCGGCAGCGAACACTCCCAACGTCAAAACCAGGACCCATGTGAGTATCGTGGATGCCTTCATCAAATTCTCCCTCGGATCAAAAGCCAACAACCAACAGCCAGCACCACCCGGCCTAGACAAACCGCATTTTGTGCGCATAAAACGGCATAATCCGAATTGTTTGCGCCACTTCGACCTTTTGCCCCACATAGGCATCTGGCGCAGTGGCCCGGATCACGATCTGATGATTGCCCGCCGGCGGAGTGGGACGGCGCGGATGCACAATCCGCAAATGAACATCTTTGGCATCGCCCGGGAACAAGATCGGCCCGGGGCCGATCTGATAACAATCGGTCTCCAGGCCCAACAGTTCAAGCATAAACTGGACATCCAACAAATTGCCCAAATTTCGCACCACCACCGTGCCTTGAATGGGCTGATCGGACGTCAAGGTCAACTCGGACAAAGTGACACTCAAGCCGATCATGGCATTTTCATCTCGACGGGTGGCACCGCCGGATGTGCTGACGGCCTTTGCGCTGACCGGCGCCCCGCCCTGAGTATGAAAGGTCAGGGTAAAGTCGCCCACCCGCACCACACTGCCCTCTTGAACAGGCACCGCCGCCCGTGTCGCCATCGCCACGCCATCCAATGTCACCTCGCCGCCACCCAGATTGATCAACCGACAGCCGCCCTCTGACGTAGGCACCACCTGCAAGTGACGCGGAGCGATCAGACCGCCGCGCCCCGAGTCCAACACCACATCATCGGTGGCTCCGCTACCGATATAGGCCAGCCTGGAGGGCAGGTTAAAAATGCGCACCCAATCGCCTTTGTCTTTGGCTTCGATCCAGTTTGTCGTGTCCATCGGCTCTACTTTCTATGCTCAAAATCCGGCCAATTGGCTCAACCCAGTAACAAAGCCGCACGCCCCAACCAACGCAACCGTTTTTCCACAGCCTGCCGCAAAGATTGGCGGGCGCGCTGCGGCGCATCACCTGGGGCCTCGATCTGGATGTATCCCTCGGCCACCGGCCCGGCCCATAGTGATTCTACCACAGCATCCACGTCATGTTCGCCGTCTAGCAGGGCCAAAATATAACGATCCAGACCATCCAGGTCTACGCGCTCGTGACGCAAATTGGTCACTCTGTCGCCGCGCCGCGCCTGAAAACGAGCCACACGGCTGGCGACCGGCCGCTCACTCGGCTCGACCGCCAACGGCACACAAGAGACCGTCAGTTGGGCCAGGCTGGAGCTGGTGGCATAGGCCCGCAGCAAATTGACCGCCATCACCTGCGCATCCTCCAACTCGTCGGTGTTGACATTCAGCCGGGCGCGCGCCGTACGCAGCAAGGTGACAAACGGCACAGCCTGCGGCCAGATTTCAGACAAATAGACCATAGCCGCTTTGGTGGCTGGATGATTGGTCGAAATGACCGCCTCATCTGCGCCTTGAAACCGTGCCACTTCATCCGAGCGCAAATCGGACAACTCGCCATCCCAACGGGTATGCCCGGCGACATACAACCGGGTGACCAGGCCAGCGTCCAAAGTGCGGCTCAGCGGCACATGTTGATGACAAAGCAAGGTCTGCCGAAACATCCGGTTGCGCAAAAAATCCTTGTACTGCTCCAACTCGATCAGACTGTGCGAAATCTGATTCAACTGCTCAATGGTCTCTGCCGACAGGTCGCTGTCCAACATCAAAGAGAACTTGGCCTCGCCCACATACTGAAGCTGATGCGCCTGTGCCATTTCGATAAACTGGTAAAAATAAAATGACTCGTTGACATCTTCGAGTTCATCGTGAAACAAAAAAGCATCGCCCCGACTGGTGGCGCTCTTTTCATCGCCGCGCAGCATATCGGCATACATATTGATAAAACTGCCATACGCGCTGTGCTGTGCCGGCACCGCCGCCGCAATCAAATCCAGAACCGCTCGCGCCTGCGCCACTCGCTCCAACGGATCGAGCAGGTTGCGAGTGTGATACAACATCAAATCGCGAATGATCCCCATCAGCCGCCACCCCGGATTGGTGTTATAGCTGACATAAGCCACCCCTTGTTCGGCCAGGTTTTGCCGGCAAATGTCCAATACCCTGTCTTGCACCGCCGGCGGCACCCACGATAGCACGCCATGCGCAATAATGTAATCAAACTGCCCCAGACTGTCGTCCAGGTCCATCATATCCATGTACAAGAGTTGGACGTTAGACAGGCCCAACGCTTCTACTGCCGCCTGTCCCTCTTGAATCTGGCGAAGCGAGTAATCCACCCCCACAAACTGGCTATCAGGCAGGGTATAGGCAATGGGGACCAGATTGCCGCCGCCGGCGCAGCCCAACTCCAACACCCGGCAACGTTCTACCGGTGCAGGTGACATGCCGCGCAACAACGCCAGCGTCGCCAGATGAGCCGGGTGAGTCTGCCCATAAGACAGGCTGGGGTAAGGCAATTGATCATACGAGTTACTGCTCATGGACGCCAGGTCCTGCTCTGGCTCAGCGCACAAGTCAGCATATTGACGCCCCACTCTTGGGCAGCGCGAATCTCGCTGCGCGACGGCGTACGCCCGCGCCCCTGGCCCTGCCACAAACAGCCATAATCGCGCCGGCTGAGAATCACCCCCTGGCCGACCAAAATCTGCCCGTCGCTCTCAAAGCCGGGCGGAGGAGCCGCAAACACAAAGGGATCGCTCAACACAGGATGAGCAGCCGGCAACTCGGCCAACGGCGGCAGTTCACTCGAAGTCAGCATCGAATTGAGCAGCCGCTCCAGTGATGTGTCAGTCGGCGACAGGGCCGATGGATCGGCAGCATCCTGACGGCAACTTTCGGCCAGAATAAAACCGCCATTCTTGACAAATGAACGCAGTGCCACCGCCTGATCGCGATCCAACTGAACCGAGCCTTGCCCCACCAAATAGATCAGCGCATACTGCGACAGCGCATCCGAAATCGGCACGTCGTCATCCAGAAAAATCTGCACATCACCGCTGCGGCGAATGGTCTTGATCAGCCAGTTCAGGCCCCGCGTATGCCGCGATTGGGCATTCTCCTGACCGGTGCGTGTGCGGTCGCCGCCAACATAGCAAATCGCCACTTGCGCTGCCGGGCGGGGCTTGAGCCCCAATTCGCGGCGAAAGCGCAGGTCCAATTCATTGGCACCCGGAAAATCGGGGCGCAGGGCATCGGTAATCACCGCGTCGCGCCCCACCCGCCTGATGCGCGCCAGTTCGACACAAGGCACAGCCGGCCAAGCCGGGCGGGCCTGCAAAACAAACTCGCTATTGACATACAACGGCGCGCCTTCGTCCGTCTCACCGGCTTCGGCCACTGGCTGGCTTTCCTCATACATCAACACCAGGTAAAGCAGCCCATCCATCTCGCTGCCCAGATCATAGCTACGCTGGCGCGGCAAGACAATGATCCGCCCCAAACTGTCCAGCGCAAACCCCGGCGAGATATACACCGACCGATCTGGCGGATCGCTGGCATGCACCTCCAAACCGCCCAGGATGCCAGAGCCAAAACTCAATGCCGTTTGAATTTGTTGATGCTGACGATGATATTCGTGCGCCTCATTCCAAACAGATGCCGTGATGGTCATACCATCAAATGGGCTGATCCGTCGAGCAGGAAACTGGGCGACCAACTCTTCTGTGTTCACCGTTCACTTGTCCTTCCGTCTGAATCGGCTTGAATATGCAAAGTGTATCGAGTATGGGCCGGCTTTTCGGCCTCGATGATGGCACGAACGGCCTGGATACGCTCTTCTCTGGACGGAACAAATCCGATCCGCACCTCATCGGGAGACAGCGGAGGCAGGCTCAGAGACACATCAAACGTATGCGGCTGATTGTTCCGCCCCAAAGCAATGCCCTGACCCAACCGGGCATCGCAGCCCAGCCGAAAATTGCTGGCGCGATGCTCCACAATCACAATATCGCGCGCTCCCACAATCTCCAGATACTCGGTCAAGCCGCGCCGGGTGCCGCGTTTACGATAGAGTGAGATGGCCGACTGGATCAACTTGCGCCACTTGGCCTCCGACCAGCACGTATCCAACGTCAGCCCCAGCCATGAAGCCAGCCAGGGCAAAAAGCGAGATGGCGTCATGAGCGGGTCCAGGTATAAATGCAAGTGATCGACCTGACGATCCACCGGCGAGAGCATGCTCTCAAACAGCAGCAAAAATCGCCCCATCAAATCGTCTTGCTGGTACAACGAGGGCAAATAATTCAAATACTGCCCCTGCGCCGCTACATTGATCGAAACAGCTTGCGAACACCATCGGTTCGCCCCATCCTCGCCCGGCCAACTGACCTGGGCGCGCGTGGTCCAGGTGACATTTTCGGACATGGGCGGAATGACCGCGCGGGCCTGATATTCATAAACACCCGGCTCGACCGCCCTTTGTACGCGCCAGAGCAGCGTATGGCTGCCGCCTCCCATCAGCAACACCGGCACAGCCTCATCGGGCGCATCGGTGTCGCCCGCCTCCAGCCCAGGCGGCAACGTGATCTGCACCGTCCAGCCAGACAACCGCCGCCGTGCCTCGACACAGACGCTCCAGATCACCTCATCGCCGGGATGCGGACGATAAGGAGTTGCAATGCAAGACACAACAACCGCAGGTTGGGCATCATCAGAGATTTGCACCGCTCATCCCTCACTCCTGGTCCTGACAGCCTGAATTCGATGATCGAGCGAACAGAGCAGCGCATTGGGCGGCACCAGGATCATGCCCTGTTCGGCCACAACCAGGTCATCTCCTCGCCCCATTTGCGCCTGCCGCTCTTCTTCTGACATTTCATCCAACGGCAGCATTTGGCGCGGCAAGATGGAACGATAGTACAACCGCACATCCAGCACATGCGCCACGCCCGGCACCTGCTGGATGAACGAATAGACCTCAGAAACATACAGGTTGCGTCCAAAAGGCCAACCTTCCCACTCTGTGCCTAAAACGGCATTCAACACCGGCTCGTCGCTGGGCAAGAGCAAAGGCGAGATAAAATGCTGCAAATACTGCCCCACCCGCGCCGCCACCACCTCGGCCATATAAATATCCGTCGGCACAACCCGCGCCTCAACGCGCACACCCAAATAGTTGGGTTCGCGAATGTCCAATGTGGTCGTCAGCAGACGATAACGATCCAAAAAGGCCCGCAGGTCGCGTTCCATCTGATTGTCAATGGAGAGGCGCGCCAGATCGCCCTTTCTCACCGCATCGGCAACCGCCGGCACGGCCAGCAGCACCACCATCCCCGGCGGCAGATCGCTACGCCCTTCCGCCGTCGTATCGCAATGAGTGCGGGCTACATGTGGGGCAGAACGGCTCAAAATTTCAAAGTCTTGTGGCGTGACCATGCGCTGTTGCGTGCGCATCTCGCGTTGAGCGCGCAACATAGCCTCGGCCAAAGTCTCCTGGTCCCGCCCCCCATCGGCCGGGCTGAGATTGATCACCTGGTCGATGTATGGCACGGCTGAGAGAAGCACCTGGAGCTTGTTGGCCGAGACATTGCCCACCGTGCCGCCGCCACGCCGATAGCGATTGATACGGATCATCCGCCCGGCTTCCGGCACCCGGCCGTATTGCCGCGCCCCTCCCTCAGGCTGACGCACACTGGGGCCAAAAGCCACCTCTCCGCTGGCCGGATCCAGGGTAAAATGCCGGTCATGCATGCCCGACATGGAAAAATCATTGACCTGCTGCCACGGCATCCAGATCGCCTGACCATTATGTTCTTCCTGCACCTCGACGGTCTCGCCAGAGCGCAGAGCCATCAAGGGTGCATGCTGCAAATAAAATATCTGCCCCGGATCGCCGCTGCTATAACCCAGCACCTCATTGTTGACCAGCACAGCATGGCTGGCCCAGGTCGTTCGCCCCAGCGTAAAAGCCGTAAGCCCTTGAATACGCGGTGACTGGGTATACATGCCCTGCCCCTTGTACCGACGCTCAAAGCGACAGCGCAACCAGTAGGCCTGGCGTCCATGCACCTCGTCGGTGCGCATAGACAGTGGCAGATAAAATACAATGCTGCCCACCGCATTATTCAAACCACCGGTCGTATCTCGTTCATCGCGGCGAGTGCTGGGCAACACCTCTTTCCAGACCCCGTTGCCCATTGAACACTCCCAAATCAACGGCGGGTCCTGTCGCTTGATGCCCGGCGCCTCGGTCTCGCGGCAGCGAAACGTCAACCGCAAAATGGTGCCACTGATGTCTTGGAGCGGGTCCAGACCGATGAAAAACGTCTCCCCTTCTTTGGGATTCGCTTCATCAAAAGCATACATTTCGCCCGTGCCGCGCTGCACCTGCGGCAGGTAATTGCGATAACGGTCTTCTTGCCGCCGCAACTCGACCAGCCTGGGCGCAGCAATAACCAGTTTTTCATCAGTGGTAAACACCACCTGCCCTTCCTCGGCCGTTTCCCAGGTCGCTACTTCGGTATTTTGTGGCACCGCCGCCTGTGTTTCGTCATCCGGTGTCAGCGGAAACGGCGCCGATAGCCAAAACGTCACTTCGGCGCGCGCGCTGACCGCCGGCTTGAGTTGAACGCCCAGCAACTCGAGAAACTTGATGTAATTTTTCTCCGGCACTCGGTTGAGACGATAGATCATCTGCTCCATCATCCAGGCAAACAATTCGATCAAAGTAATGCCCGGATCGCTCAAGTTATAGTCAGTCCACTCGGGGCAATAGCGGGCGATCCGGCGGCGTGTCTCATCCACCAGGTCCTTTTGAAAACGCAAATCGTCCAGATTAGGCGTAGGTAATGGCATGATGTCTGCTCCCGGCGAAATCAGCGTTCTTCGCCATTCAGGAAAAAGGGATAAACAATGCTGCGCTCATCATAGGTGTCCTTGATCACATACTTGACCTCGATCATCATGGCCCCTTCTTGCTCCGAGCTGGAAGAGATAGACACATCGCGCAGTTCGATGCGAGGCTCCCATCGCTCTAAAGCCTGCTGCACATAATAGATCGCCAATCCTTCGGTGGCCGCATCGTGCGGCGCAAAAGTCAACTCGTGGATGCGGCAGCCAAATTCGGGCCGCATCACCCGCTCGCCGGGTATGGTCTCTAGAATGATCCGGATAGCCTGCTGAATGTCATGATCGCCGCGCGCCAGGGCAATGCCCCCGCGCGGACCAATCTGGAGTGGAAAGGCCCACCCCTGCCCCAAAAATTCGCGATCTCGAATCGAAGACCTGTTTGCCATACACTAACCCCCGATCAAAACGGTTGGACATCCCATCGCGATGGTATCTGGCGGGCCTACACAGGTGGCCATATCGCCCAACCGCGCCGCTGGCTGCCCGCCGATCAGCACCGTCGCGCTACCCATCGAGATCGGCCCGCCCACATGCGGCACCGGCCCGGTGAACATGGGACAGGCATGCATATCGCCCAACCGCGCCGCCGGCTGCCCACCGATCAACACCGTTGGAAACCCCATCACAATCGAACCGCCGTGTGCGGTCGGATCCCCCATTCTGGCTGCTGGTTTGGTCATCTCGCACCGCCTTAATTGATTTTAACCAACGACCCTTGAACTACCAGGATACCCGAACTCTTGACCTCGGCCATCGCATCGCCGCTCACGCTGAGTTGGGCGCCCTTGAGACTGGCCTGAGCGGTGCCTTCCATTGATAGTTGTGTCGCGCTCTTGATGCTGCCCTGCGCCTTGGTATCCAGGGTCAGGTTGCCAATGCTCTTGAACGCGCCCTGACCTTTGGTATCCATCGTCAAATCACCGGTGATCTTGAGATCACACTTGGCCTGGCTTTCCAGAGTCATATCGGCCTTGCTCTTGATCGTCACCTTGCCGCCGGCCTCGACGGTAAAATCCCCCTCGACCTTGATCGTCATCGAATTTTGGGCCGAATCAATTATCCATTCGTTCTTGCCGGTCTTGTCGCGCACAATGATCTTTTCGCTGCCATCTGTGTCGTCCAAAATGATCCAGTGCCCGCTGCGCGAATGAATGATCCGCTCATTGACCTTACCGCCTGAAGACACTTCAGAATTTTGTTTGGGCGGCTTGTCTACGCTGCTCCACAAATAGCCAATAATATAGGGACGATGTGTATCGCCGTGTTCAAACGCAATCAGCACCTCATCATTGATTTCGGGCAAATAATAAATCCCCCGCTGCGCCCCGGCCATCGGCGTAGCAATGCGCATCCAATCGCTTTCGATTTCGCCCAACCAGGCATATTTCACCTTGACCCGCCCCAAATTATCGGGATCGTTGAGATTGGTGACCATCCCGGTAACCACGCCGTTCACCAGTCCCATCCCCTGTCCAGACTGCCACCCGCCGCCCAGCAAATGACTCAATGTATTGGGTTGGCGTCCATTTACGCTAAAAGTCGTTTTATACCCTGTTTCGGTATAAACGTGTGTCGCCGATGTAACAAGATAACCGCCGCTAAATCGCGTTCCCAAGTTATTGATCGTGATTTTGTATCCGGCCTTGATGCCCGGATGCCCTTCGCACTCGCCCTCGGCCTCGATATATTCGCGCCCAATGTCGTCGCTCAAACCCGTGGCCAGTTCTTGCGCCTCACCCACCGTCGCCACCGGACGGTCGGTGATCACTTCTTCGGCTGTGCCAAAAGCTCCATCGGCTGTGGCCCCACCAGTTTTGCTCATCCCACCCTGATTCAAACTGCTTGAAGGAACCGCATTGCTGGTCAACTGTTTTTTGTTCTTGGGATCCCAGCTATTCACCACCACCTTATTGACCTGATGCGCCGCCGTCCAGCAAGGACGAAAACTGCGCAAACTCTCTCCCAACTCCAGAGTAGGCCCATCACCTGCATTGGCCTGCCCTTTTTTGAAGCACAACTTGCCATCCAACACATACACCTGAAAACCGATTCGCTCGGCGCGAGACTGCAAAAACTCCATATTGGTCTGATTATTTTGGATGATATAGTCATACGTGGTTGAGGTCGTATCCGCATCGGCCGACAACCCCGCCTCACCAGCGATAGTGCTGACCAGATCGCTGTCTTTTTTCTTGAGAAATGTGCGCGTCTTTTTGCCCCGATGCAGGCGATGTGCCTTGTCATAACCACGAATCAGTAGCTTGGTCTGGCCTTCAGCCGAAAACGATGGTTCAATCGCCGTGATCTCGCCTTGAATCACCACACCCTCAGCCGCCCCATCATCATCGCTTTGCTTGAACTTGATCTCAACCGCCTTGCCAATATCCAGACTGGCATCATCCACCCACTTGAGTTGAGAATCGTGGATCAAGATCGTAAACATGCTCGGCAGATACAGGCTACTATCTACCACCACCTCGACAATGCTGTCCATAAAATCTTCGGCCATATCCTGGCCGCCGATCTTGACAAAGCATTGAGGCAAATGTGTCGTCGTGGGCACCCTTCCTCCTTACAAACCCAATTCAATTAGAAGCGTGCTGAAAAGCCCTCTCACCACCGAGACGCAAAGGACACAAAGCATTTCTAAAAACTCAGAAACATCGTAAACCTTGGCGTTCTCGGCGTCCTTTGTGGTAAAAAATAGACTTTTTCAGCGGCTTTCTAGGGCAGCGGCGTCAATTTGAGCATCTGACCGGCATAAAGAGACATCGGATTGGTCAGATTGTTCGTCTCGGCAATGTGTCGCCACTGCGCCGCGTCTCCATACTCTTGATACGCGATCAAATCCAGCCGCTCGCCCTCGCGCACCACCCAAACTCGCCTGGCCTCAGAACGCGTGGTAGGGTTCTGGCCAGCCGGTTTCTTGCCGACCTGCGCAAAAGTCACCTTGACCTTGGCCCGCAGAGGTGTACCGTCGGGCTTGAACATGGTAAAAGTCTGTGAAATGCTCTTGATCACAGCATTGAACGACAGAAATTGCCCCCACTGAAATTGGCACTCGGCCGGCTCGCTCTTTTTTGTCTTTTGATTCTTTTTGGTGCTGTCTACCGCCGCTATTTCCAACAAGGTCTTGTAGCAATCGCGCACATCGCTGCCCGTATCGGTGCTGTCAAAAAGCATCTCGATGGTCATATCTTGCGCTTCACCGCCGGCAAATGTCATCTGTGGAAAACTGTTGCCGATGCTGGGCTGCTCCACCCAATTGATCTGACCGGCGATCTCAAATTCTTTGGGGTTAAAATGCAATGTCACCGACTTGCTCTGATCCACCGATCCTGATGGAGTCAGTTTGAATATCTTGGCCTTTTGTACTTTGGGTTCTTCTGACATTGTGATCCCCAATCTACCAAAACTGGCAAAATTTTCAGCTATCTCCACCGCCCCATGCGGCGCTCGCGCTCGACCGACAGCAAATGTCTGACAATCGGGTAAATCTGGCGAGCCAGATCATTCAAATCAGGCAAAGCCTGCTCCTGCTCGCCCTTTTCTTGAGCCGGGCCCGTAGTCACCCGTTGGATCATCCCAAATGGTTCTGCTGCATGCGCCGCAGGCATCCCTTCGACCGGTTGTCGCTGAACAGTTGCAGGAACAACAGGCGGAGCAGCTAAAGGCATGATGCTCAACGCGGCGCGCTCATCTGTCTGCCGAGATTGAGGGGGTTCAGACATAGCAGCCGACGCACCTGCCCCGATTGGATATGCCCCAGGCCGATAAAGAGAATCCACCGGCGCAGTCGAAAATGCCCCCTCACGCCTCACTCTGTTCAACATCAAGTCGGGATTAATCAGCATAGGCCGATCTGCGCCTGCTGTCGCAGCATCTACTTCTGCCGCCGCGCTCTCCGGGCGAACCGTTCGTTGCACCGGTGGCCTGGACGCCGCTGTCCCGGCGTCTGCCGGCTCTGCCGCCGGCTCGGCCGCTGGTGCGGTTGCCGGCGAGGTTGCGCGCTCCAGGCGAACCACTCGCTGCACCGGTGGCCTGGACGCCGCTGTCCCGGCATCCACCGCCTCAATGCCCGCCATCCTGGCGCCCGGCTCTACCGCCGACGCGGCCGCTGGTGCGGTTGCCGGCGCAATTGCGCGCTCCGGGCGAACCGCTCGCTGCACAGGTGGCCTGGACGCCGCTGTCCCGGCGTCCACCGCCTCAATGCCCGCCATCCTGGCGCCCGGCTCTACCGCCGACGCGGCCGCTGGTGCGGTTGCCGGCGCAATTGCGCGCTCCGGGCGAACCGCTCGCTGCACAGGTGGCCTGGACGCCGCT
>CAYVBK010000058.1:0-33541 GCA_964449465.1 uncultured Anaerolineae bacterium | reverse complement strand
GCTTTGTGCTCTTTGTGTCTTGGTGGTGAGCGGGTTTTTCAGCACGCTCCTAGCCAAACTCGGGCAAAAAGTCTTTTTGCAACACCAACATCTCATCCAGCAGCTTTTCCGCCTCGACAATGCTGTTCACCACCGGGTCCATCAACAGTGCCTGCAAAAGCAAATTCCTGGAACGGGTGCGAAAAGCCTCGGTGAGGGTGCGCTGAATCGAAATCTGCGTGCGCATAAACGTCGCCGGGCCCTCCGGCAGCGGCCCCACGTGGATGGGATGCACACCCTGCCCATCGCAAAACGCCGGCACCTCGATCACCCCGTCGTGGGGCAGATTTTCGATATACCCCTCGCTGTTCAACACATTCACCGCGTCGTGCCGACGCCGTCGCCCCAACTCCAAATCACAGATCACCGGTGCGGCAATCTCGCCCGAACGGCGCAACGCACCCTCATCCAAAGGCCGCCCATCCAAAAAAGGCTGCACATCAAAACGCGGGCCGGGCTGCTTTTGGTTCACCGAACGGCTCTCCAGCCCATAGTGCCAGCGCACCCCGCTAAATTCGGCGCCAAAAGGCACATATTCGCCAATGTGATCGTCCGATTTGTACGTCAACCACCCGAAAATATCAATAAACCTTTTCCACACCGAAGGCGCAAAACTCGAATCATGCCGCAGCCGCTCCAACATGCCGGGCAACACATCCCTGCCGGTGTCCTTGTCTACGGCCTTGAGGACAATATAAAAATGATTGATCCCCGCTGATGTCACCTCGAGCTGCTCTACCGGCAGCCCCTCATAGCTAGAGATAAAAGAAATGGCCGAAAAGACGCCGTGACACAGCCCCACCGCCTTGACGCGGGTCAGATGCAAGATGGCATCCAACACCCGCGCTTCCGGGTTGGTAAAGTTGAGCAACAAGGCGTCGGGACACAGCCGCTCCATATCCCGGCAGATCGGCATGATCAGGTTCAGGCTGCGCAAAGCGTGAAACAGCGCGCCGGGGCCGCCGTTCTCCCCCAGCGGATGGCGAAAGCCGTGACTGAGCGGCACGCGAAAATCCTGCTCCCACAGCTCATAGCGGCGCACCGAAACCGCTGTCAACACATAGGCCGCCCCCGGCAACGCCTCGTTCCGGTCGGTCGTAGCATAGATATCCAGGTCGCTGCCGACATGATCGCGCACCAACCCGGCAAAGCGACGCATCCGCTCCAACGCCACCCCATCCACATCCACCAGCCAAAGCGACAACCCCCGCCCGTTCAACTCGTCCGAACGCAGCAGGTCCACCAGCATACCTCGACCAAAAGACATGCTGCCCGCGCCAATCACCACAATCCGTTTCTTGTTCATACAAGAATCTCCTTTATTGATTGAATATTATGCCCATGGGTTGAGCATGATCTTGGCACACTGATGCGACGCCGACACCTGCAAAGCCTCCTGAACCTGACGCAGCGGAAACCGATGGCTGATCAGGTCGCCCGCCACCGGCGACTCGCGAATAACTTGCATCACCTTGGGGTACAGGTTCAGGTTATAGTGCCACGAGCCGCGTAGAGTCAACCCCTTGCGAATCAGGTCGGGGCTGACCACAACTGGGAGCTGGTCGCTGCACTCGCCCACAAATGTCGCCTGCCCTTTGCGGCGGGTCGCATCAATACAAAAACGCTGCGCCGCCACCACGCCCGAACAATCCAGCGATTTGTCTACCCCGCGCCCATCGGTCAGCGCCATCACCTGTGCCAGAGCGTCCCCATCGCCCGGATCGATCACCACATCGGCGCCGAGCTGCCGGGCTTTGTCCTGACGCCAGGTTACCGACTCGACAGCGATCACCCGCGCCCCGCGATACTTGGCATTGACTACGCCGCCCAGACCCACCGGCCCCATACCGGTGATCAACACCGTGTCAAAGGCCTCCACCCCCATCGCCTCCAACCCGCCCATAGACGGCCCCAAGGCGCACAAAGCCAGCCCGGCCATCTCAAAAGACACCTCGTCGGGAATGGGCGACAGCAGCCACGAAGGTTTGAGCACATACTGAGCATAGGTCGCGCTGCCTTCCGGCGAGCCGGTAAAGGTCTTGACATCCATCGCATTTTGGCAATGAATATAATCGCCGGCGATACACAACGCACAGCGACCGCAAGCCATCAGCGGCTGCACCACCACCCGGTCACCCACCCCAACCCGGCCCGGCTGCGCCACCTCGACCACGCGCCCTACTGCTTCGTGGCCCAAAAACTCACTCCGATGCCCGGCCACAAACATCTTGTACTCGGTGCACATGGGGATGCACTGCACCTCAACCAGCGCCCAATCCTCCCTGGCATGCGGTGTCGGCACCTCGATCAACCCCGCCTGCCGTTCTCCAAAAATCGCCGCTTTTTTCATAGTTTACCTCCCTTTCAACGAAACCCTTTGCACACCACAAAAATTTCCTTGCCCTCTCGCCGCGTCGCTTCGGGGTAAAACGGTTTGACCGACTCGAAACGCCGCCGCAAGTCCACCAGCAATTGCGGCATATCCTCGCCTTCAAAGACTTTGGCCACAAAATACCCGCCCGGTTTCAGCACCTGGCGGGCCACATCCAGAGCCGCGCGCACCAGCTCGATGGACAGCGCATGGTCGCGCAAGGCGATGCCCGACGTGTTGGGTGCGGCATCCGACAGCACCCCATCCACCGGCCCGCCGGCAGCTTGAATGGCCTGCGCCTGCACATCAGGCGCGGTCATATCGCCCTGAATCGTCGTCACGCCGGGAAGCGGCTCGATAGCCTGCAAATCTACCGCCACCACGCGCCCGCCCGCCCCCACGATGCCCGATACCACCTGCGACCAGCTTCCTGGCGCCGCGCCCAGGTCCAGCACCGCTTGCCCACGTCGCAGCAACCGAAATTTGTCATTGATCTGAATCAACTTGTAGGCCGAGCGCGCCCGATAGCCCTCGGCTTTGGCGCGCTGAAAATACGGGTCACTGGCCTGATCTTGCCGCCAGTGTCCATGCCCCGATGGTTTCCTTGCCAATTTCGCCTCCTCCACCTCTGATTGCGCTCATTCGTCCCACTCTGCACGCACATCCTCGCCGGCAGCATAGCGGCGCACCTGCCGATAGACGGGTTTGAGCGTAAAATCTACCGTAACAAACGTAAAATAATCCAGATACCCCCCCTGCGGGCGCGGAAAACGAAACACCCACAGAGCCACCGCCTGACACCACGGCCACTCACGCTGTGCCAACTCAAAGGCCCGCACCGTGTAGGCCGCCCGCTGCGCCGGACGCACCGCCTTGGTCCAGCGAGGATGATCGTTCCAGCCGCCTTCGGTGATCATGATCGGCTTGTCGCCGTCGCCATACTGCTCCATGATCGCCCGCAGCAGCTCCACACGCCGAAAATTGATCGCATCGGGCGCCGGCGGCTCGTCGGGCGCAAACCGCCAGCCATACGCATGCGCGGCCAGCACATCAAACCAGGGCCCCGCCCCGGCCCGATACATGCCCTCCAAATAGCGCAGATCGTCTATCGCCTGCGTCGGATCACCGCCCGGCGTGGGCGCCAACGCCCCGGCCAGCACCCGAACGTCGGGGTTGGCCTCGTGGGCACGGCGATAGGCCACCCGCAGCATCTCGACATAACCGGCCGGGTCGGGCGGCCTGAATCCCCACTCAAAACTCAAATTGGGTTCATTCCAAATGATCACATGATCGATCTGACCCCGATAATGCGATACAAAGGAATACACAAAATCGCCCAGATCATCGTATGAGGAAACAGGCAGGAAGGATTCGGTGGTATCTGGAGGACGGGCCCAGCCCGGTACAAAACCGATGCGCGCAATCACGGTCAGGCCCTGTTGGCGGGCATGGCGCACCACCATATCGGCGTGATCCCAGGCAAAAACCCCTTTTTGTGGCTCGTAATAGGCCCACGGAAAATACTCGACAATCCACGACGCCCCCATCTCGCGCACCAGTTCCAGCGTGCGCTTGATCTTCCACTCTTCCACCTCTTCGGTCAGGCGAGTGTGGACACCGATTTTCGGATTGATGCTCGACACACGCTGCGGCGGCCCCAGCAGCACCAGGCCGGGCGGCGGCCGCAGACATGTCCCGATCACCCCTAAAACGATCAATATGCGCAATGCAGACCATCGTCGAGTCATAGAACAAATTATACTATAAACGGGTTGTACCCAAAAACGTGGGTCTGTGTTATACTAGAAGAATAATCACCCACCATACGCCAGGAGAAGAACAATGCCTTTGGTCAAATCAGTTGTAAACGGAACCATCAGCACGCTGATCCATATCTGCTGCCGTGTAGACCGCTCACCGCTGACGGCGGTGCCGGCCCAAGGCCCCTTGATCATCATTGCCAATCACATCAACTTTTTAGAAGCACCGATCCTTTACACCAGTTTACTACCCCGCCCGATCACCGGTTTCGGCAAGGCCGAATTTTGGAGCAGACCGGCCACCCGCTTTTTGTTCACCCTGTGGGACCTGATTCCGCTGCACCGCGGCGAGGCCGACGTAGAAGCCATGCGGCGTGGCCTTCAAGCCCTTCAGGCCGAGCGAATTATGGCCGTAGCCCCCGAAGGCACACGCAGCTATCATGGTCGGATGCAAAAAGCCCACCCCGGCGTAGTGATATTGGGCCTGCGCAGCGGAGCGCCCTTTATCCCCATCGCCCACTATGGCGGCGAAAAGTTTAGCCACAACATCAAGCGGCTGCGGCGCACCGACTTTCACATCGTCGTCGGGCGTCCCTTTTACCTGGATGCCCAGGGGCAGCGCGTCACCCAAGAACTACGCCAGCGCATGGTAGACGAGATGATGGGACAGATCGCCGCCATGCTACCCGAAGCCTATCGCGGCTATTACGCCGACATGGCCGATACGCCCCCCCAATACCTGCGCTTTGTTTAGCATCCAAGAGCGTACTGAAAACCCCTCTCACCACCAAGACACAAAGCACTTCTAACAAATCAAAAGCATCGTAAATCTTTGTGTCCTTTGTCCTTTGCGGTAAAATTGGTTTCGATGGCGTTCTACCGAACGCACTCAACCAACGCACCCCAAGATCGATTTTTGACAAAAACCCACCTGTATGATAGAATCTGGCCTCTTGAGAAAGGGCGGCTGCGACAACAGCCCGCCCTGTTTTTTTGCCCTAATGCCCGAACCCACCGCAGGTTCTTGAAGGAAACCAGAATGACGATTGTACAAAGTGATTTGAACAAAATCAGAAATATCGGTATCATTGCACATATTGATGCAGGCAAAACAACGACAACGGAGCGAGTTTTGTTTTATACCGGCGCCACCCACCGCCTGGGCGATGTAGACCAGGGCAATACCGTCACCGATTTTATGCCCCAGGAGCGCGAGCGCGGCATCACCATCCAGGCCGCGGCGATCACCTGCCACTGGCGCGATCATCAGATCAACCTGATTGATACGCCCGGCCACATTGACTTTACCGCCGAGGTACAACGTTCGCTGCGCGTGTTGGACGGCGGCGTGGTCATTCTCGATGCCGTCGCCGGTGTCGAGCCGCAATCCGAGACGGTGTGGCGTCAGGCCGACCGGTTTGAGGTACCGCGCATCTGCTTTGTCAACAAGATGGATCGCACCGGCGCCGATTTTCAAAATGTCCTGGCCTCGATGCGCAGCCGGCTGGGCGCCAACCCGGTAGCCGTGCAAATGCCCATCGGCGCTCAAGATCGTTTTGAGGGGCTGATTGACCTGATCGAAATGAAGGCCATATATTACGCCGACCACGAAGGCGCGCAGCCGGTGATCGGTGAAATTCCATCCGCGCTGGCCGTCGAGGCTGCCCGCCAGCGCGAAACGATGATCGCCCAAATGTCCGACCATGACGACGACATCGCCGCCCTGTACCTGGACGGGCAGGATATTTCGGCGACACAATTGCGCGCCAGCCTGCGGCGGGCCACCTTGAAAGGCCAGATCACGCCGATTTTTGCCGGCGCGTCGTTGCGCAACAAGGGCGTGCAGCTCCTTTTGGATGGCGTGGTAGACTATTTGCCCTCGCCGGTTGACCGGCCCACCGTGCAGGTTTACGATTCGCAGAGCGGCGACAAGCTGATTTGCCCCATCTCGGCCGATGCGCCGGCGGCGGCCCTGGTGTTCAAAATCTCCACCGACCCCTATGTGGGGCGGCTGGCCTATTTCCGTGTGTACACCGGTGTCATTCGGCGCGGCCAGATGATCCTCAACCCGCAGAGCGGCGAAAAGGAGCGCATCGGCCGCCTGGTGCGCATGCACGCCGATCACCGCGAAGAAGTCGAAGAGGTGGGCGTCGGCGACATTGGCGCCGTGCTGGGCCTCAAGCAAGCCACCACCGGCGAGACGATGAGCGACCCGGAACGGCCGGTGATGCTGGAGCGGATCACCTTTCCCGCGCCGGTGGCCGAGTTGTCCATCACGCCGGCCTCCAAAGCCGACCAGGACAAACTGGGCAAAGCCTTGCATCGCCTGTTAGAAGAAGACCCCACCCTGCGCATGCGCCAGGACGAGCAGACGCGCGAGACCATCATCGCCGGAATGGGCGAGCTGCACCTGGAAGTGGTGGTAGACCGCCTGCGCCGCGAGTTCAAAGTGGCCGCCCAGGTGGGACAGCCGCAGGTAGCCTATTGTGAGACGATCACCCGCGCCGCCACCGGTGTGGGCAGGCTGGTCAAACAAAGCGGCGGTCACGGTCAGTTTGCCCATGTCGTGCTAGAAGTCGAGCCGCTAGAGGCAGGTTCGGGGTTTGTCTTTGAGGAAAAATTGCGCGGCAGCAGCATCCCGCGCACCTTTTTGCCGGCCATCGAAGCCGGCGTCCGCGACGGCGTAACCCAAGGCGTGGTGGCCGGCTATCCGGCCGTAGACCTGCGGGTGACGGTGGTAGACGGCAAATATCACGAAGTAGATTCGTCGGAAATGGCGTTTCGCACGGCGGCCAGCATGGCTGTGCGCGACGGCCTGCGCAAAGGCTCGCCGATCCTGCTCGAGCCCATGATGCGGGTCGAGGTGGTGGCTCCCGAAGAGTTTACCGGCGACATGATCTCTGAGCTGAATGTGCGCCGCGCCAATGTGCTGGGCATCGAGCCGCGCGGCAGTGCCGCGCAGACGGTGCGGGCGCATGTGCCGCTGGCGACCATGTTCGGCTATGCCTCCAGCCTGCGCTCGCGCACACAGGGACGCGGCACTTTTGTGATGGAATTCGACCACTATGCGCCGGTCGGAGAAAAGCAGGCACAGGCCTTGATTGACCAAGAGCGATTCAAACGGGCCGCCTGAAAACACAGAGGGGCGAGGTTGAACCTCGCCCCTCGCCTCTCGCCTCCAAACCTAAAAATAATCGGCCAGCCACACAAAAGGACGTTGCGGAGGAAACAAGGCCTCCAACCAGGGCCGCACATGGCCGTCGGCCTGCACCTGAGGGTCGTTCAACAGATCGCCGACACTGCGATACCCTGCCATCAATTGCATCAGACGATCCTGAGACAGCGACAGGCGCAGCCCGTCCTGCTCGCCAGAGATCACCCGCACAGCATCGGGCTGAACATCTACCGTCACAGCACCCAGGTCGGTTTTGAAGGTGAGCGCCGCCCGGCTGCCCCACTGCGACGACAGGGCCACGCGACGGCGCAGTTCCGGATCGATTTTTTGGAACAAGGAATACAAATTCAAGATGCGCATCATGCCGCCGCCGTTCTTTTCGCAGCGAATCTCCCATTTGCAACCGCACTGCTGCGCATATTCGGCAAAAGGATGGTCGGGCGGTATCAAGATATGGATTTCGCCGCAGCGCCGCCGGATAGCCGTCTGCGCCAGTTCGTGCAGCAGAGCGGCAAACAGTCGGCTATCGGTGCTTTCCACTTCGATCACATTCACCTCGGTGTTGGAGCGATCCAGCGCAGCATAGGCCAACAGGCGTCCGGCCTCATCTTCTAGCACCCAGGCCTCGGCCTGCCGATCCCACCACGAGCCTTTGCGAAAACCCGTGAAAAAAGGCGCCAGCCGCACCAGGCTGGCCGTACGGGTGGCGTTGTTACCGTTGTACAACTCGCGCACGGCATCTATGTGCCGCGCCTCGAACGGACGAACGACCGTCCCCTCGGCCGCCCGGCCGACCTCTTCGGCGTCGCGGGTCTGGATGATCTGCCTGTACTCGGCCAGACACACGGCATAGCCAAATTTGGTATAAAAGTTAGAGATGCCAAACAGCATCGAAACGTCATAGTTCTGTCCGGTCATGTATCGCACCGTATCCTCGAACAGAATGCGCATGTATCCCTTGTTGCGGTGCTCACGGCGCGTCTCTACGCCGCCGATGCCGGCCATGCGCGCCGTCGCCGCGCCGATGCGCATCTGATAATCATTGACAAACAGCCAGCCCACCACCTGATCATCCAGCAGCAGCTCGCGCTTGTACGTTTGCCCATCCTCCAGGGCCAGCGTCCTAATCTCCACTTGTATACTCCTCTCCATCCAATTCCAATAAAATGGGACAATGATCCGAGCCGGTCACATCGGACCAAATGTCGGCGTCTCTTACGCGGGGCAACAGACTGGCCGAGACCAAAAAATAGTCAATTCGCCAGCCCACATTCCGCTGACGGGCGCGGGTGATATAGGTCCACCAGGTATAGCGGCCCGGCTCGTCGGGGTGAACATGCCGAAAGCTGTCCACAAAACCGTGCGCCAGGTAGCGATCCACCCATTCGCGCTCGATGGGCAAAAAACCCGAAGTGTTCTCATTCTCGCGGGGATGAGCCAGGTCAATGGGGCGGTGCGCTGTGTTCACGTCGCCGCAGACGATCAGCCGATCTCCTTGCGCATGCAGCGCATCGCAGTGCTGCAAAAATGCATCGTAAAAGCGCAGTTTGTAATCCAGTCGCTCTGGCCCCATGCCGCCATTGGGAAAGTAGACATTGAACAGCTTGAAGCCAGGATGGGCGGTCATGATCACTCGCCCTTCGACATCAAACTCGGGGATGCCCAAACCATATTGCACGCTCAGCGGCTCAACCTTGCTCCATGTCGAAACGCCGCTATAGCCCTTGCGCTGCGCCGAATTCCAAAAAGCATAATAGCCATCGGGACGCAACAGGCGTTCGTTCAATTGATCGGGCTGCGCTTTGGTCTCTTGCAGACACAACACATCGAGCTGCGCCTGAGCCAGCCATTCCCAAAAACCCTTGTTTTCAACAGCACGAATGCCGTTGACGTTCCAGGAAACGAGTTTCATAGAGATTCCTTTACTGATTGATGGCCCAAACAAACACAGCCACAAACACGATCACAGCACAAAATAACATTCCTGCAATCATCACTGCTGTAATGACCGGCAGCAAATACGAGTTCTGACTGCGCATTGAACGGGCCAGACGCTCACCTTCAGACTCGAGAATCACCGCCTGAGGAGCCGGCGGACGCTCGATAACCTCTGCCAAAGCGATCAAATCATGGAGCCATTGATGTGCCTCTTGGGGCTGAACCTCAAATCGAAACAGGGCGGTGCTGCCCGACAGCGAGAGGCGCAACGAACCAGGACTGAGAATCACCTGACGGCGGATCCAGGAGCCTTTTTCTTGAACCAGCCGACGCAGCAGCCCGGCCACATCGGGTCGCGCCATCACATCGCGAGTCCAGGATTCTTCCCAGGCATAGACATCCAGGCCGTCCATCCGCGCATCGGCCCAGGCCAAAGGACGCCTGCCCAGCAACGCCCCCAAAATACGAGTATCGCCATCCCGGCCGACAACACCTAACCGTGTCTGCAACGCAGTACTGACATATACATCCAGGTAGGGGCCGCGCTTGAGATACACATCCACCTGCCGCCCGCC
Source organism: uncultured Anaerolineae bacterium (assembly GCA_964449465.1). GTDB lineage: Bacteria > Chloroflexota > Anaerolineae > JAFGEY01 > JAFGEY01 > CAYRXM01. The sequence continues at coordinate 23,683 of CAYVBK010000058.1, read as the reverse complement.
CACATTGCCGTGATACTGTCTAAACCAGATCATATACATGCTGCCGGTCAGTCCCCAAGGTGTGAAAGCCGCATCCAACTTTTGATTACGGCTGTACACGATCCAGGCGACAAGCAAGCCAGCCCCGCCAAAGACAATCAAGAAAAACAGCACAATCGGAACGATCAGCCACCATGGGCTGAGATCGAATGACAAAACCAGCCACAGAGGGATCAAAATCAGAACACACCCCAAAGGAAAAACAACAAGAGGCACAATGATCTGGAGTGATGCCGAACGAGCGCAACCCATTAACCAATTCTTAGCCGTATTAGACATAGTTTTCCCTCTTTATGGTTCAAATTGTTTAATCGGGGCATTGTCTCTGGCTATTCTATAATCGCCGCCGGTGGGTCTAGCAACTCGCGCACCTGACTGGTCAGTTGCCAGGGCGTAAAGGGCTTTTGCAAAAAGGCCGTGCGCAAGCCCGGCAGTGTGGGCATATCCATATTTTCATGGGCGATCATAATGTCAGTATACCCCGAAATATAAAGGACGCTCAGGTTCGGGTGATGCTCGGTCAGGCGCGCAGCCAGGTCGCGCCCGCTCATCGCAGGCATCACCATATCGGTGATCAGCAGATGAATCGGCCCGGAAGCAGCCTCGCAGAGTTGAATGGCCTGGTCGGGATGGCGCGCCTCTAGCACCGTATACCCGCTCTGGCGCAAAATGCGGCCGGCCAGCTCCAAAACCGGAGTCTCGTCTTCGGCCAACAAAATCGTCTCCGACCCCGGCTTGAGTTGAGCGGCCTGCATCACCGGCGATTCGGCCTGCGCCTCCTGGTCAACTCGCGGCAAATAGACTCGAAATATCGCCCCATGTCCCGGCTCGCTATAAGCCGAAATATGGCCGCCGTGCTGTTTGATGATCCCATGCACGGTAGCCAGCCCCAACCCGGTGCCTTTGCCCACACCTTTGGTGGTGAAAAAAGGTTCAAACAAATGAGCCAGCACCTGAGCATCCATACCGACGCCGGTATCGCTGACCATCAATAGCACATACTCGCCGGGTTTCACCTCCAGATGATGATAAGCATAATCATCATCCAAAACGGTATTGGTCGTTTCGATCACGATCCGGCCATGCGCGGCGATAGGGACATTCGATTGCGCGGCATGAATGGCATCTCGCGCATTGACCGCCAGATTCAAGATCACCTGCTCGATCTGAGACGGATCGGCCTGAGTCAGGCCCAAGTTTGCGTCAGGGACGATCACCAGGTCAATTTGCTCACCGATCAACCGCCGCAGAATGCTTTCCATGTTGGCAAGCACCTGATTCAAATTGAGAGCCTGGGGTTGCAAAATAGTTTTGCGGCTAAACGCCAAAAGCTGCCGCGTCAGTGCGGCGGCCCGATCTGCCGCTTCTTTGATCTGATTCAGATCATCTCGCATCGAAAAAGGCAATGTTCTTTCACCGAGCAGCAGGTCGGTATAGCCGCCGATAGCCGTCAGCAAATTGTTAAAATCGTGGGCAATGCCGCCGGCCAGCCGACCCACCGCCTCCATCTTGGCCGATTGACGCAGCCGTTCTTCCATAATGCGGTGTTCGGTCACGTCGGTGGTCGCAATGTAATAAAGGCTGGCGCCCTGGTCAGAATGGCCCAACGAATAACGATTGCGAACGCATCGCCGCTCGCCGTTCGGACGGACGATCCAGAATTCTAATTCGCTCAATGTTTCGCCGCCGCTCATCACTTGTTGCTGAATCTGCCGGATGCGTTCCCGATCTTCGGGCGCGGCCAGTTCCAGGCCGGTTTTGTGCATCAATTCTTCTCTGGAATAGCCAAAAATCTCGCAAACCCGGTCATTCAGATAAACGACGCGGCGATCTTGAACGATGGTCAAGCCATCGTGGATGCTTTCGGCCATCTTGCGAAATCGCTCTTCACTGGCCCGCAGCGACTCGGCCGCCAGCTTGCGCTCGGTCACATCGCGCAGCACTCCCTGCGTGGCCAGGCCATCTTGATAAGGGATATAAGATACCGACGCTTCAACCTCAAACTCGCGGCCTTGCGTGCTGATGGCGGTAAATTCATAGCGACGCGGCACATCCTGTCCCTGTGCAATTTTACGGGCACGCTCCAGAATCAGGTCCCGGCTGCATGGCGCAACCAGGTCCATCATGTCAAACTTGGGAGATCGAGCCTGCTCTGGGGTGATGGCAAACAACTCTTGAAAGCGCAGGTTGATCAACTCAAATTTGCCGTTGTACAGCAGATAAATCGCGTCATTCGATTGCTCGATCAGCAAGCGATACTTTTGCTCGCTCTCTTGCAGGGCAGCCTGGCGCAACTGGACGGCGCGGCTCATAGCCGCAAAATTCTCGATCAAAGTAGCCATCTCGGCAAACGGCGCATCCAGCGTGGTCAGCATAGCTGTGTCCTGTTTGCCGGCCGCCAACGCGTTGGCCTGACGCCGCAACTGCACCAGCGGCGTCACCACCTTTTGTCGCAGCCGCTGTTGAATGAACCACCCCCAGGTCAACCACAACGTCAGCGATACAGCCGCAGCCAACCCGATCAACTGAACATAGGAGCGATAAGCCAGGTACAAAGGGGTCTGCGTCACCACCACCCAACCGGTGCGGGCCATACGCACCGCACTGCTCAACGCCCAGACCCCGTCTGCTTGATAGATCAGCGTGATCGGTTCGAGTTGACTGCGGCGTACAATAGACAAATATCCCACATTGGTCTGCCAGGCCACCAGGTTGGGCTGCGAGTGAGCCACCAGAGTGCCGGACCGGTCGGCCACAAAAATGGTGTCGCGGCTCAACTCGCCCAGGCTGACACTGACCGCTTTTTGCAGTTCGCCCAGGCTCAGCTCGCCGACCACCATGCCCCCATCGGCCAGCCAATGCGTCATGTACACCGTCGGCCGCCCGGTGCGCAGGGATGTAAACGGTTTGGAAATAAAGGTCAATTGCCTGTCTTGATCGAGCTGAAAATAGGGTTGATAGGACATGTCTATACCCATGTAATCGGGATTGAACGGCACGTGCAGTACCACCAATCCGTCCGGGTCGAGCCGGTACAGGGATTCAAAATATCCGTACGAGTGCCAGGTCGCATCCATAAATCGGGCTGTCTCTTCAGAAGACCAGGTATTGGACACCTGACCCAGACTGTCCAACACCCGCTCAGCCTGCCTGATATAGTCTTGCGCCAGATAAGCTAGCGTTTGTGCCAGCCGCTGCTGACGCAGAGCAATCTCTCGCCCGCCAGTCAGGCCGGCCAGCACAATCACCGCCAGCGTCAAAAGCACGAGTGGCAAAAACAGACCGCCCATCAAAAGCCGCCGCAGAATTTGGTCCAGTGTGGATATTTTATCTTTCCGGTTCCAGCGTGGTTCGGGTGACAAAACATCCTCCCTCGATGACGATCAAAAATTGGGTACGAATCACGTCGCCAAACGGATCAAAAGAAATCGTGCCGTTGAGACCCGGAAAATCTTGAATTTGTAACAAGGACGACTTGAGCCGATCAGATCGCCCCTGGCTTTTTTCCAATGCCGCAACCAGCACCAACACAGCTTCATAGGCTTGAGCAGCGGCAAACGTGGGCGACCGATCAAACTGCGCCTCAAAACGCGCCTGGAAATCCACAAAAACTGGTGACTGACTGTCTGCAACCTGACTGACCACCAGTTCCAGCCCCTCCACAGCCCGGCCGCCATTTTGAATCAAAGACTCGGTAGAGGCCCACCCGCTGGCAAACAATTTGACCGCAGAATGACGCAAAACCACCCGCTGAGCTAACAAAGCCGCATCGCCGGCCGCCGCGACAATCAACACCGCCTCGGCCTGGTCAATACGTCCGGCATCTACCAATGCTGCCAGATCGGGCCGCGCCGATGATGAAAAGGGGATTTCGGCAATCACCTGGCCGCCCAACGTCGAATACCGCTGCACAAACCCACTCACATAGTTTTGTGTATATGCAGTATTATCCGTGTCATAAAAAATGGCAGTGCGAGACAGCCCACGCCCGCTGTAGATGTGCCGGGCCAGCGTGCGCGATTCCAGGTCGCTAACCGGATTGACCCTGAAAAAATAGTCATCCAGGCCAGATAATTGCGGGGTCGAAGTGGTGGGACTGAGCAAAATGACCCCGGCGGCTTGGGTCACTTCTCGACCGGCCATGCTTTGCGAGCTGGTCATGTGGCCGATGATCGCCACCACGCCGGCCTCGATCAACGACCGATTGGCTGCCTGCGCCCCCTCAGGCGTTCCCTGGTCATCGCGCACCAACAACTCGATGGGCTGCCCATTGACGCCACCGGCATCATTGACCTGCTGTACAGCCAACTGCACCCCATCTCGTCCATCTATCCCCAAATCGGTGCGCCGCCCGGTCAGCTCACCCGAAAAACCCACCTTGATCGGCCGCGACCCGGAACAACCGATCCAGGTCAGACCCAACACCATCACCACAGATAAAATCGCGCAAACCGGTCTTTTCAACATCATAGACCTCCCAAGTTTACTCTGGCATTGCTTTTTTCTCTCCTTGAATCAGGGGCAGGGTGAGCAGCGCGTGCGGCACGATCAACACATCCAGGTCGGGGCCCGTCCTGAGGCCGAGGTCGGCGGCGGCGATGCGCAACGCATCGGCCATTGTCTCGGCGGGAATCATTTTACAGGCTGCCACCAAGTCTGGACACTCGCTGCCGACAATGATCACCTTGCATTGTTTCAATACTTGGGCCATCATAAAAGCTCGCTGCTGACCGGGCGGATAACCATTACGGCGTGCGTCATCAAGGATAAACTGAACATCGGGAGCGCGGCGCATGGCCTCTAAAAATCGCTGCTCGCCCACCCCTTCGCCGGCACCTTCGGCGCAGCGGGCCGGGGTAATGTAATAGCCGCCCGGTCGCACTGCCGACGTCGGCGCAAAATGCAAATAAGTGGGGGCGCGGGTAGCCTGGTACAGGTTGGTATCTTTGGGATAGCCCACCCCGCCGATGGCAATATCAAACTGATGTGGCACCGGCACTTCATAGATGGCCCGCGCCGCTTGCACCAATTGCCGGTGCGTCTCTACCGGCTCGCCGGCCATCACACACACCACCTGCCCGGCGTCGTCTTGAATCACATTAAGAATAAAACGCAGCCCGGCACGCAGAGCCGCCTCGGTGATGGCCTCGTGAAAGGGATTGCCCTCGGTGCGCCCCAGACGAGTGTGCGGATCGTCCACAAAGCGCGGGCCGTGACTGTAAGCGATCAGCGGCTCGCCGGCCGCGCCCACCGCCACCGTCTTGCGCCCACCCGAATAGCCGGCATATTGATGCGGTTCGACAACCCCCGTAGCGATAAGCAAGTTGGCATCAAAAGCAGCGCGATGAACTGAAAGCGGAATGTCGTTGACCACGCCCAAGTCTACTAACGCCGCCGGGTTGCGCGGCTCGTTATCTATTACCCGATAGCGCGCCACCACCTCGTCGCCCAGCTTGGTGACGCGCTCGGCCAGGGTGCTGGGGCGGTGCATGCCGATGCCGCACAGCAGGGTAATGTCGGCATCGCGCACGCCGGCCCGCTCCAATTCACCCAGTATCGGCGGAATCAGCACATGATCGGGGCAGAGGCGCGTGCTGTCGGTAAAGACGATGCACACCGTATCGCCGGGCCGCGCCAGTTCGCCCAATCGCGGCGACCCCACCGGCGCGGCCAGAGCCGCCCGCACCGCCGCCGCCACATCGCTCAGCGGCGCCGCCGGCCTGGACTCAGCCAGATAGGGGCGCATACCCGGCAACAAATCAAATTCCAACCCACCTCGATCAAAAGGCACGCGATACATCACATCTCCTTCAGGCGGTTTCGACAGGGTTTCGACACCTGCCAGCGCAACCTACGTTTCGACAGGCTCCCTAAATCCAGGGCAGGATGATAAATCGCCGCGTTCTCTTTATATAATTCCGGTAATTTTCGCCAAACTTCTCCAGCATAATTTTCTCTTCGCGCTCCAGTCGCCAGGCTACCAGCAACGACAACCCGCCGATCCAGGTCAGGCCGATAAAAACATTGGCGGTCAACAAAAAGGCGGCAATGTGAATCATGTAAAAGGCGGTATACATCGGGTGACGCGCCCAGCGATAGGGACCGTGCATGACCAACATATGGCCGGGGCGCATCGTCAGATCGGGCGAGAAATTGGCGCCAAGGGCATGATGCACCCACACCAACAACGGCAGCGCCGTCAACCCGGCCCCGGCGCCGCACCAACGCAACCAAAGTGGCAGAGGCAAAACGGCCCAAGAGAACCAGGATGGAAAGAAAAAATGGACAAACAGGGTCGCGATTTCAACAGGAATCAACAAGCGAAGCAAGATACCATCGGGCTGAGTCGAAAGAGGCAAGGGGCGAGTGACACGGCGATAATAAGCGCGAATGCAGGTAAAAAGGCTAAACAAAACAGCCAGGACTATTTTGAAGCAAATTTCGTCATCCATGTTCAGCCCAGGCAAACAGAAATCTGGCCGAATTTCGGCCGGATCATCCTTGCAAAGGCACAGGCAAATTGCCAGACCGCCATGCGCCCTTGCAAGGCTTGGCGCAAGTATTGTTTAGCGACAGCAGGCCCGTTTTTTGTTCAGCCAAAGCACCAGGCCGACGATCAGACCCACTCCCAACAAAGCGCCGATCAGAACCAACAGCAGCTTTTTTCGCTCATCATCCGCCGCAGGTGCCGCCGGCGGCTGGGGCAGCGGTTTGGGTGCCTCGGCCGGAGGAATGTCGGGCAATTCGGAGACGTCCACATTCATAAACCGCGTTCCCTCTTCCACCAACATCACCGGAATGTCATCGCGGATCGGATACTTGCGGGCGCAAACCTGGCAGATCAGCCAGTTGCCTTGCAGATCGAGCAATCCCCCTTCGCCTTTGGGAGCGCAATGCGGGCAGCGTAAAATATCAAGCAATTGTTGACTGGGCATAGATTCTCCTTTCGTCAAAACAGATGATTTTCTCATTGTAGCACAGATCGGGTTGAGAATCAATCTCGTTCCGGTCATTGGCCCTAACCGCTATGGCATTGGGTGGGTCAACAGCGTCCGTTCCAGACAGGTGTACACCGCGCCGCCGGGCAGCAGCTCGCTGCGCATCAAACTCACCACCTCAGCCCGCGCCGGGCCCACCCGCGCTTTGCTGCGAGTGATATAATCGCCCAAAACCTGCAATTCTTCGGGCCGCCCCCCTTTGATGCGCCCCAGCGTGAGGTGCGGCGTAAAAGAGCGGCCTTCTGGCCGAAACCCCAGCGGTGTCATGGCCTGCTCGATCTCGCCCTGCAAACGGCTCAACTCGCCGCTGTTCTCCTGAACCCCAACCCAGATCACATTGGGACGGCGCGAGTTGGGAAAGCAGCCCAGCCCCCCCACCTCAAACTCGAACGGAGCAAAACGAGGCCCCACCTGGCGCAGCGACGCCACAATCGCCGCTGCCTGCTCGGACGGCACGTCGCCGAGAAACTGCAAGGTCAGGTGAATGCCCTCCGGCCGCACCCACCGCACCAGGCCGGAGTGGACGTCTTGTTTCATCCTGGACTGTAAATTCTCCAACCGCGTCAAAATATGCTGCGGCAGTTCGATGGCGATAAACAAACGTAGCATGTCCATTCTACCTGCTCCATCGCGCATACTGCGGCCGCGCCCCATGCGCGGCCAGTTGCGGCTCGGCCGGCCGGCCCTCGCGCAAAGCGGCATAAGCCTGGCGGTGCCGCTGATGATATTGCCCGCTGGATTCAAAACCCCATTCCCGCTGCAACTGTGCCACAGTCAGCCCCTCGCCGCGCGGCTCGACCAAAAAATGCCCGCTGTCGCGGTCTGAGTAAATCGCCACCCGCTCGCCATAATGCGCCATCAGCAGGTCGGGAATGCTGTAATTGAAATCATAGTGGCAAACGCAAAAATCCAGGTTAATGTCTTGATAAACGACATTCAGGCGCGAGTCGGTGTGCGCCAACACCTGCCCCAACGGGTTGATGATGCGCGAACTGTCGGCCTGCACCGCCGAAACGACATAGATATGATGCAAATAAGCATAGGCCTGAAGTGAAAACCCGCCGTTATAAGCCGAGGGCCACACCACCAATCGCGCGCCCCGGTCGGCCAATTCTTGCCAGCTCTCTGGGAAACCGGCATCAAAGCAGATTTGAATGCCCACGCGCCCAAAATCCAGGTCGAAAACCGGCGGCGCTGCCGCGCCGGGCGTCAGGCCATGCTCCATCACCGTATAGTCCGCAGTGGTGGTAACTGGATGCGCCTTGTCGTAAATGCCCAGCACCTCGCCCTGTCGCCCCAGAACGATGGCCGAATTCCAGCCCTGCCCCTGGCGGCACGTCTTGATCGGACAGATCACATAGCAGCCGTGTTTTCGGGCGCGCTCGGCCACCGCCTCGACGGTGGGACCAGGCACGCTCTCCAAACCCCCATCGGCCGCCTCTGACACTCCGGCAGTGGTAAACGTCTCTGGCAGACACACCAGATCGGGCTGCAAGGCCAGAGCCAGATCGAGCAAATTCAAAACATACTGGCGATTTTCTTGAATTGTCGGATAAAATTGACCATTCTGACACACCGTAGCTACCCGCACACATGGACTCATCGTATCGCTCCTTTCTGGTTTGATTGTAGCACCATTTTTGTTGTGGATCAACCAAGTTGCGTCCAAACCTCGGTTCAGGTATAATCAAAGAACCATGTCATTTTTCGTTTGCCAACGCTTTCGGTAAACCAGTCAGAGAGGACAAAATATGACGCGGATTCTGGTGATCAACCCCGGCTCGACTTCAACCAAAGTGGCCGTGTACGACATTGCCGCAGCAGACGGTCGGGTTGTCGAGACCCTGCTTTTTGACAAAACAATACGCCATTCAGCCGATGAAATCGCTCAATACCCCCACATTGCCGACCAATATGCTTTGCGCCGTGATGCCGTGATCAACTGGTTGAACGAGCAAAATGTCTCCCTGACCGGCCTGGATGCCATCGTCGGACGCGGCGGCGTCCTGCGCCCCATTCCCAGCGGCACCTATCGAGTGAACGAGGTGATGTTGAACGAAATGTGGCACCCCATCGAGCGCGAACACGCCTCCAACCTGGGCTGCATCATTGCCAATGACATTGCCAGCCAGCTCAACATTCCGGCTTTTATCGTAGACCCGGTTTCGGTGGACGAGTTCGAGCCGCTGGCGCGGGTGAGCGGCCTGCCCGAAATTGAACGTCGCAGCCTGTCTCACGCCCTCAACCTCAAAGCCACATGCCGCCGCGCTGCCCAAGACCTGGGCCGGCGTTACGAAGACTTGAACTTGATCGGCGTACACCTGGGCGGAGGCATCAGCGTCAGCGCACACCGGCACGGGCGCATGATAGATGTCAACCAGGCACTGGACGGCACCGGTCCCTTTTCGCCAGAGCGGGTCGGCGGGCTACCCATCGGCGATGTGATGCGCATGTGCTATTCGATGCCACCCTACACCCATGTCCGCCTGACCTATGAGGAAATATTCAAAAAGTTTGTCGGCGGCGGCGGGCTGGTGGCGCATCTGGGCACCAACAACGGCCTGGAGATTCTGCGGCGCATCGAGGCCGGCGACGAACATGCCCGTTTCATCCTGGAGGCTATGGCCTATCAAATCGCCAAAGAAATCGGCCTGATGGCCACCGTCTTGAAGGGCGAGGTGGATGCCATTTTCTTTACCGGCGGCTATGCGCACAGCCAGTTGCTGGTGAATTGGATCAAGGAACGAACGGCCTGGATAGCCCCTATACTGGTTTATCCGGGCGAGGACGAAATGCTGGCACTGGCGCAGGGCGGCTGGCGTGTCTTGAGCGGCGTCGAACAGGCGCGCGAATATGTGTAACAGCCAAAGGAGAAGATCGCATGGCAAATCTCAAGATTCTTTGCATCGAAGATGAACCCCAAATGATTGATCTGATCACCCTGATCCTGGAAACCAAAGGATATACGGTCATCGGCGCCGAGGGCGGGCAGCAAGGGCTGGAAATGATGCGCAGCGAAAAGCCCGACCTGATTCTGCTCGATTTGATGATGCCCGAAATGGATGGCGGTGACGTGTTCCACCACATGAAAGAAGAGGTCGAATTGCGCAACATTCCGGTGATCGTCGTCACGGCCAAAGCTGCGCCCATTGACAAGGTGCTGTGGATGAACGTGGCTCGCGTGGACGACTATGTTACCAAACCGTTCGGCCCCGGCGATCTGGTCAAAAGCGTGCAAAACGTGCTGGCCCGCTATTACAAAACCAAATCATAAGCACCGCTCCAAGTGGGGCCAAGGCGAGGCCCCAACATATCAATGGCTATCCAAGCGAGGGCAAGAAAAGGAATGGTGTCATGGCTGAAAGAAATAAAATTCTATACATCGAAGATGAAGCCGAGATGGTCGATCTGGTTCGCCTGATCCTGGAACGGCGTGGGTTTAATTTCCGGGGGGCGAATGGGGGGCAACAGGGATTGGATATGGTGCGCGAGGAAAAGCCAGACCTGATTTTGCTCGATTTGATGATGCTGGGCATGGATGGATGGGAAGTCTACCGTCAACTCAAAGCCGACGACCGGCTCAAAGACATCCCTGTGGTCATTGTCACCGCCAAAGCCCAGGGCATTGATCGGGTGTTGGGTCTGCACATCGCCAAAGTAGACGCCTATATCACCAAACCGTTTGGCCCTCAAGAATTGTTGGACACGATCTATCGGCTGCTGCGCATCTCGCCGGCCGATCTGACGGCCAATTCTGCTGCGCAGCCATCAACCAGGTCGGTGTAATGGAGCGCCGGGCTGTTCAGGTCGGCGACCTGCTGCGCCATCGCCGCGCCACCCTGGCCACTGCCGAGTCTTGCACCGGCGGGTTGATCGGCAGCCTGCTCACCGATGTGCCGGGCAGTTCGGACTATTATCTGGGCGGCGTGATTGCCTATGCCAACGAGGTGAAAACAGCGGTGCTGGGCGTGCAGGCCGACACACTGGCCGGGGTCGGCGCCGTCAGCGCAGAAACCGCCCTGCAAATGGCGCATGGGGTGCGCCGGCTGCTTGCCGCCGATTATGCGCTGGCCACCACCGGCATCGCCGGGCCCACCGGCGGCTCGGCGCAAAAACCGGTTGGCCTGGTCTATATTGCCCTGGTTGGCCCCGATGTCGAACGATGCGAACAACACGTCTGGAATCAAGACCGGGGCGGCAACAAGCTGCTCTCGGCGCAGCGGGGCCTCGAAATGCTGATCGAGTTGCTGCCAGGCTAAAGCCCATTTGACACTTTGATACAAAACCTCCGAGGTCTCTGATCGACCTCGGAGGTTTGGTTCATTGCTCAGTCTGCAACAAAGGTCAGGTCGGTCATTGGCCGATCATCGGGCGTTAACAGGGCCCCGCCCAGAAACCAAAATGCCCGTTCCCCTGTGGGCGGACGGCTATGCGCCAGCAAGACATTCTGGCCCTGCCGCAGGCGCACCGACGTCTTGATCGCCTCACGAAAAATGGGTGGGCCGTGCGGCGCAACCTCCGCCGACCATTCCAGTTTTTCCCCGTTCAGATACCAGTCTACCTCTCCGCTGGCGCGAAAGCCCAACACGGCCTGACGATCCTCAGGACAAAGGATGGTGGTGGCAAAATAGCCCGCCAGCGGCTCAGCGGCGCGCAGGCGTTCGCCATATTCACGCAGTATCACCGCATGCGGCTGATTGATGTTGCGCAGCCGTTCGGCCGTCTGCACAAAAGGCTGCCAATCCAGCGACGGGTTGAGATGCCCCTGCGCATCCACCACCTGATCCGGCGATAACGGGTTTTCCTGTTGGTTGTAAACTATTCCTTGCCAGGCATAGATGGTCGGAAAGGCCGGCTTGCTCTGGTGTGTATAGACCAGGGTTTGTCCCTGCCATCTCAATTCCACCCGCGCTTCCCAATGCATGGCCTGCACCGTCCCATCAAAGGCCCATGGCGCATTGATGACTTGGGAGCCGGTGACCCCTTGCGCCTGCCAGGTCTGCGTTTGCGGCCCGCCACCCTGGAACAATGTCCACGTAACGACAAGATCATAAGGACTGTCCGAGCCGCCGACAATGACACGCCCCAACTGCTGCGCTGCTTCTTCGGGTGTGACTAACTCAATAAAACGGACAAACGGCCCTCCCAGGCGAGCAACGGCATCTTGATATGCGAGCTGTTCGCCGGAGAATGTATCCAGTTGCGACAATGCACATATCATCTCTTTTTTATCTTCTACATGTTCTGGATATGCATCACCCAGCAGTGTGCGCACATCGGCCAGTGCCAGTTGGGCGTTGCGCTCATCGCCCAAGGCCACCATCTGATGGCTGCTCTTGGACGAAGCAAAAGCCGTGATTGTAACCGGCTGCGATTTGGGGCGCATCGGCACATGGACAATGGTGGTCAGCGTTTCGGGGTTGTATTCCCAATCGGCCGTCTCCGCCTCGTCCAACATCACCACCTGCGGCTGATAGCTGCCATACAGCAGAATGTCATAGCCCCGCTCAGATGGCAAAGCATCACAATGCCCCTCTACCGCCGCAACCGCCACCGTCCACTCGGCCGCATTGGGCATGTGCGCACGGATGGTCGTCCACTCGCACTGACCTTGCCGATAGGATTCGGTGATGCCGTCGTCCTCATACAAACGAAATTCACCTCGATCGCCGGGAAACACCGCCAACACCAGCCAATCGCGCGGTTGGGCATCGGTGCTGCCCGAGGCCAGGCGCGGCGGCTGCTGTTCTGGAAATTCGGGCGCCAACGGCAAGATGCCTCCGGCCTTGACCAGCAGCGGCATGCGGTTCAGGTCGCCCGACAGACGCACCCAGCACGGCCCGGTATAGGTCTCTAGCGTTTGATAGTCTACCCACGTCCCTGCCGGCACCCAGACATCGGTCGAAGCCAGGCCGGTCTGCGGATCGGATGGAAAGACGATGGGCGCAGCGATGGCCTGATCGCCCAGATAGTATTGATACCGCCCCACATACGCATCATCCACATGAGGATGCTCAAAATACATGGGCCGGCACAGCGATATGGCTGTGTCGGCGGCCCGGCGCGCCATGGTGTAAAGATAGGGCGCCAGTTGATAGCGAAAATGCCAGGCTGCCTGCGCGGCTCGATAGACGTTCTCTGGATAGGCCCAGGGGCGACGTTCACAACGAGGGTCTTTGGTCGAGTGCAGGCGCAGGCACGGGCTGAGCGCGCCAAACTGCACCCACCGGGCATACAACTCTGGCTCGGTGGCCCCGCCCATATGCCCGCCAATGTCGTGACTCCACCAGCCATAGGCCACATTGGCCCCGGCCGCGGTCATGTAGGGCTGAAATTGCAGTGCCGACCAGCCCACGATGGTATCGCCCGAAAAGCCGATATGATAGCGGTGATTACCCAACCCACCCCAACGGCTGTAGAGCATCGGACGAAGGCCGCGCCGCCGCGAATCGTTAAAGTGCAAATGATTAATCCAGCCCAGCGGGTCCAGCCCTTTGACCTCTGAAATCTCGCCCTGCTGCCAGTCCATCCACCAGAAATCCACTCCCTGATCTTCCATCGGGTGATGGATCAACTCGAAATAGTTTTGCACAAAACGCTTATCGGCGATACGAAACGGAACAGCATCCCCATCGGCCGGGTCCATACCCATCGCCTGGGCAAAGGCCGGGTAAACCTCTTCAAAGCTCTGCACGCCCTGCGCCGGATGCAAATTCAGCGTCACTTTGAGTCCCTTGTCGTGCACCCATTTCAAAAAAGCCGATGGGTCGGGAAACAACTCGCGGTTCCAGGTATAGCCGGTCCAGGCATGCGGGGTGTGCCAGCCCATATCAATCACCAGCACGTCCAACGGCACATCGTGCGCCTCAAACTCGCCGATTAGGTCTTGCAATTCCCGGTCGCTATAGTCCCAATAGCGCGACCACCATCCCCCCAACACGAAACGCGGGATCAGCGGCACATCACCACCAAAAAGGGTATACTCGGCCAACGCCCCCTGATAGTCGTGTCCGTAGGCAAAGAAATACCAGTCTTGCAGGTCATGGTCGGGGCGCGCGGTCACCCAACCGTCCTCCGGGTTGAACAAGACCGATTTGGAATCGTCGAAACAACTCCAGCCGGCCCGCGAGAGAATGCCCTCGTCCAGGGCCGCATCACCCTCGCAGCCATCCAACGTGCGGCGGGCGCCACGCAGGTTCAAGGTGTTCGCCATACCCGGTCGCCAGATGACGGTTTGCTCGTCAAGCTGAAAAGTTATCTCTAAATTATTCGCAGCAAACCGCCCCTCCGGCCGATAGCGCAATGTCACCGCAGAGGTGCTGATCACCTGGGTTTCTCCCTCCATCCGCACAGACAGACCAGGCGGCGCGGCATAGCGGGTGGGAAAGGCAAACGTGCCACGATCTTTAAACTCGCCCGTCGCCGACCACTCCAGCCGCACCAGGCGAGATGTGAGAAAGGTAAACCGCGCCTGACCGCTGATGATCACGCTGTCGGGGTGGGCCGCCGGATGCCCTTTGAAGCGAATGCGTTCAAACAACGGCGATGGCTGATCGTTCATGTTTTCTCCTTGCGTTCTTATTGATGGGCTGCTCTTCACCGAGCAATTGCCCCTACGGATGGTCGCCACATTGACCTGTGTATTATATGCCATTTTTAACATTTTTTCTAACCGCCTCATAACCGTTTTCTAACCTGTTGGGCGTATGCTAGACTTGGATCTATATGCCTGTTCATCGGCAAACACCACATCAATTGAACGCGAGGAGGAAGGTTTTATGAAACAATTTCGCACACTTGGAGCCATACTCATCTTGCTCATGCTGGCGCAAGGGCTGACCGCACCGGCGGCAGTTTGGGCCAGCGACATCCGCCTTTTGAACGCCGATTGCACAGGTTGGTCCTTTGATCTGGTCAACCTGACCGGCGGCTCTCTCACCCGCATCTGGGAGCTGCGATTGGACCAGGTCCTGATTGACTCTCAAACCGTCGTTTTGCCGCCCTACGGCTCGCAGACTTTTGCCGGCCTTTGGAATCCGGCTGCTGTCGTCAACGGGCAGGAACACACGGCCACCCTGGATATTCCCCAAGACAACCTGCATGTCGAATCGTCTTTTGGGCCGTGCGCCGCTCCAGCCATTCAACTGGTCAAACAGGTCAACAGCGAGGATGCCAACGAGGCGCCGGGGCCGTTCATTCTGGTCGGCCAGACGGTGACGTGGAACTTTGTGGTGACCAACCTGGGCAACGCGCCGCTGACCGACATTTCAGTCAGCGATGATGTGCTGGGTGAGGTTTGCACCATCGCCGAACTGGCCGCCGGCAGCACCGAAACCTGCTCGATCAGCGGCACGGCCACCGCCGGCCCGCACGTCAACACGGGTACGGTCGAGGGCTATTTTGGCGACACAAGCGTGTCAGATGCCGACCTGGCCCACTATTTCGGCGCGGCTCCGGCTATTGACATTGAAAAGTGGACCAACGGCGAGGACGCCGACACGCCCACTGGCCCGGCACTGACGGTAGGCGACACGGTGATATGGACATATCACATCACCAATGTTGGCAACGTAACACTCAATTACATCGCCGTGAACGACGACCAGCTGGGGGGAATCTGCACCATCGCCTCGCTGGCGCCCGGCGCCACGACAATCTGCACACAGCAAGGCGCGGCCACAGAAGGCCAATACAGCAACCTCGGCACGGTCACGGCAATGTGGGGCAGTATATCCGTCTCGGACAGCGACCTCAGCCATTATCTGGGCATTTTGCCGCCGCCTGTCCCATCCATCCTGTCTCTAACTCCCGACCTGGCCACCAATCAACTTCCTGTTGACACGAACCACGTCTTTACCGCCACGGTGAGCGATCAATATGGCAACCCGGTGGCCGATGTGACAGTCAGCTTTGCCACCGATTTTGGACATTTTGCCGGCAACACGCAGTACATCGAAATGACCACCAATGCTAACGGCCAAGCCGCAGTCACCATAACCTCCCTCGTCACCGGCACGGCGCACCTGCGCGCCTGGCTGGATGAGAACGGTGATGATACGTACAACGAGGGCGAACTGACCGATGAACCCTCGATCAAGGTGTGGCAGGGCGAAGGCCCTACCGGCCTGACTCTGGCCAAAACGGCTACCATCTCTTGGGATGTAGTCTATAGCTGGAGCCTGAACAAAACCGTCACCCCTACCAATGTCAGTTTGCCGATGGGTGAGTTGACACCTCTGGCTTATGCCATAGAGGTGATTCGCTCAGCAGTCCAGGAAACGGTGATAGTGCAGGGCCAGATTTCGGCACAGAACAACGGCATCAGCCCGGCGCACATTGTAAGCGTGGTAGACGCCATCGAATATCGCCTGCCCGACCAAAACATTTGGGTAGAGTGGATGCGCAGCCAGGTAGACGGAGCAAGTTGGATTCCGGTCGGCGGCGTGGGCGTGTGGGATTATGCCATCAACCTCACCGTGATTCCCGGCGCGACCTATCGCAACGTGGCCTATGTCACCCTGGCCAACGGCTCTGGAGGCCAGGAAACGCTGGTCTACCGGGTGGACCTGAATTTGCCGGCCACGCCAACCAGCCAGGTAGACGAATGCGCCTCGGTAATAGATACACCATCTGTGCCGACCGGGTTCGCTCTGGTCAACAGCGACTATCCCGCAGGCGGCTGGCAACCGTGCGACTCGCGCACCTGGACGATCCGCACCACATTGGTCAATGTCAACGCGCCGGATGGCAGCTATACACTGATCAACACAGCCTCGGCCACCGCCCTGGACAGCGGTAGTCAGGTTGTCGGCAGCGCCCAGGTGAACATTATCGTGCCGCTGCCGCAATGTCAGCGATTGCGCCAGGAAACCTACACGGTCGAACCGGAAACCAATACACCGTTCCATGGTGTTCAATTCAACTGGGCATCCGACAACAATGACAACAGTGGCATCAAAAAAGGCGGCTCGTGGGGTGATTGGGACGTTTTTGCCTTTATGCTGACGGCGGATCAGGCGGCTTCTTTTACCTCGATGCAGGTTGAGGGCAAAGCGGGGAGCATTGTGGGCAGCAGTCAACTGACCGGCTGCAACTTTGCTTCGCTCAACGGCTGCGGGCCGGTCGTGCACAATAACCTGGCCTGGTCATTTATGGGGGCGATCAACAACGGCAACGGTACGATGACGCTCAAATTCAAAGTCAAGAATAACAATACCAGCAGCCTGAACCGGGTCACATTCGGGCTGCCGGCCGGCATCGCCCCGCTGTGGCCGCTCAGCACCTATACATCCGAGCTGTGCATGGACGGCTCGTTCAGCAGCAATGGCAACAAGACGCTGCCCGACACCCTGCCTTCTTTGCCAGAAATGCCGCGCCTGGTTCCCATCGAGCGGCCAGAAACAACCGACCCCAATATGCCGATCATGGTCGGCCAGTCGTTCCAGATCGGGTACAAACGCCGATAGCCTCTTTTAACAGGTCCAGCCTGTTGTTTTCCCTCTTGTGTAGACCTGGCAGGTTGCCCAATCTGCCAGGTCTATTTTGTGTGCGGCCGGGTTTCCAGCAGAATGGGCCGGCAGGGCCGGCCGAGCGCATCATCCCAGCGATACAACATCGTTTCACCATCGCGCACCAGCACAAAAGGATAGCGTTTGTGTTCGCTGATCAGCCGATCATGGTCGGCCAACAAGGGCATCCAGGTGCCAGTGTTGAAATAAGTCAGCCCGGCCGACAGCACAGCCTGATCTGGCTGATGGGTATGCCCAAACACCATCGTCTTGATCTGTTGTTCGGCCAGCGTCGGGGCAAACTGTGCCGCGCTCTCACACAAAAAGTCGTGTTCGCGGATCAGAGAGCGGTGCAAATGGTTGTACGAGATGGAACGCCCGATGGTGCGCGTCAACGGCCAGGCGATCAGAGTCAGCGCGGCCAGAAACCAGTGATCGTGCAGGGCCAGGAGGACGATTCCCAACGGCGCAATGTGCGAAGCCACATTCAACAAGACCGCCGCCAGGGTCAACAGGGCGGTGCGATGGCCGATCCGTGCCAGTCGCCGGCGTTGATCTTGGGCAGCCTGAGCAATGCGTGCCTCAGCCTGCGCCGGCAATCGGCAAAGCGGCGGCGTGCCGGCCGGCAGCCGATGCTCGCCACGCCACAGACCGCGCACGTAATCGGGCAGCCGAAACAGCAGCATGGTCACAGCCCAGAGCGTGTCGGTAGAAAGCTGCCAGGCCAGGTAGCGGGTAAACGGAAAAATGTTGTCGGCTTCGGGTGTGCGCGCTTCGAGGTGATTGAACAAATAGCGGGTGGTAAAATGGCTGGCCGGATGATGGCCGTTGTCGGCGCTGGAAAACGAATCATACTGCCCGCCGTGTTCGACATAGAGCTGCTGCTGAGGCTGATACAAATAGCTGTCATAAAAGCGAATGTGCGAACGCACCGTATCCGGGTAAAGGCCAGGAATGCTCTGCGCCACGCATCGCAAAAATTCCTCTTGTACCTCTGGATAGCGCAGTTCGATATCGTGATTGCCGACGATCACATGGATGTGGTGAGCATGACGCACCCAACGCGCCAGGGCCACAAAAAAGGCCGGGTGGCCCTGGGCGATCCGCCGCAGCTTCCAGCACACCTCACGCGGCGAGTGACGCAGGCCATAGCGCCGTTGATCGGCATCCAGCCGGGCCTGGCCGGTGACGGCCGCCACCTGATCGTCAGACGGCAGGGCCGTCACCTGCGTGGGATCAAAAGTATCGCCGTTTAACACCAGATGGGCGTTTCGCTCGGTCTCTTGATAAAAAGCCAGCCAGCGAGCAAACACATCGTCGGCCAGAAAATCATCCAGCGGCGAAAATTTGCCGGTCTGTGGGTCTACCCCGGCCGCCAGGTGTAGATCGCTGACGATCAAAGTGAGCATGCGGTTTTCCCCCCGGTCCAACCTGCCTGATCGCGCGTGTCTGTCGGCGCGTCTAGCGGCGCACTCCGGCCTTGATGGCTTTGAGCCGTTTCATCACGTCGTTGGCGCCGCGCCCAAAATAGTCATACAGAGTCACATAATCGGCATACAGCCGATCATAGATGGCCTGATGGGCCGGGATGGGCCGATAGCTCTCTGGCTTGAGGCGGGCCATCTGCCAGGCCGCGTCCAAGATGCTGTCATAGCCGCCGCGGACCGCTCCGGCCGCCACCGCCCCGAACATGGCCGATCCCAACGCGCCGGCCTGTTCGGTAGCCGCCACCTTGAACTCGCGGCCGGTCACATCGGCATAAATCTGCATCAGCAGTTTGTTGCGCCCCGGCAGGCCGCCCGTCGCCACGATCTCGTTCACTGCCACGCCGTTGGCCTCGAACGCCTCGATGATCACCCGCGTGCCATAGGCCGTCGCTTCGATCAAGGCGCGATAAATCTCTTCTGGCCGCGTAGACAGGGTAGCCCCCAACAGCAGGCCGGTCAGGTCCACATCCACCAGCGTCGAGCGGTTGCCGTTCCACCAATCCAGGGCCAACAGGCCGCTCTCGCCCACCGCCAGTTGCGCCGCTTTTTGCTCCAACAATTGATGCAGGCTCAATCCCTGTGCCTGAGCCTCTTGCTCATAGCGCGCCGGCACACAGTTTTCCACAAACCAGGCAAAATGGTCGCCCACACAGCTTTGACCGGCCTCAAAGCCAAACAGGCCAGGAATGATGCCATCCTCGACAAAGCCGCACATGCCCGGCACAATTTTCTCCTCGTTGCCCAACACCATGTGGCAGGTCGAAGTGCCCATGATCATGACCATACGCCCCACCTCGGTGACAGTCGCCGCCGGCACCGATACATGCGCATCCACATTGGCCACCGCCACCGCTGTGCCAGGGCGCAGACCGGTCCAGGTCGCCGCCTGGGCGGTCAGTTCGCCAGCCTGAGCTCCGATGGGGCAAATATCGCGGCTCATCTTTTCGTCCACCACATGCTCAAAACGCGGGTCAAGGGCCTTGAAAAACTCGCTGCCGGGATACCCCTCGCGTTTTGACCAGATGGCCTTGTAGCCAGCAGTGCAGGCATTGCGCTTTTCCTGGCCGGTGAGCTGCCAGATCACCCAATCGGCCGCCTCGATCAGCCGGCCGGCGGCAGCATAGACCTCGGGGGCCTCGTCCAAAATTTGCAAGGCCTTGGAGAAAAACCATTCCGAGCTGATCTTGCCGCCATAGCGATCCAGCCAGGCCTCACCCATCTGTCGCGCCGTCTCGTTGATCCGATCGGCCTCCGGCTGGGCGGCATGATGCTTCCACAGCTTGACCCAGGCATGAGGATTGTCTTGCCACTGCGGTAATGTGCAAAGCGGCGTACCGTCGGCCTGGGTGGGCAGCATGGTGCAGGCTGTAAAGTCAATCCCCACTCCGATCACATCGGCCGGGTCCACGCCGCTCTGTGCCAGCACCGCCGGAATGGCCGTCTTGAACACGGCAATGTAATCGAGCGGATTTTGCAGGGCAAAATCGGGTGGCAGTTTGGCCCCGCTGGTCGGCAGCACATCATCTATCACGCCGTCGCTATAAGGATGCACGAACGAAGCCACCTCGCGACCGTCGGCCACATCTACCAGCAGCGCGCGCCCCGATTCGGTGCCAAAATCAACGCCAATGGCATATTTCGACATAAAACCCTCCCTTTCTTCCATGCAGATTCCAAATGACATCGTTCCGACTATACCCGAAAATGATAGGACTGTCAATTGAGCGCTCTCAAAGGGAATTTGTTTGACGAAACATGATCGCTGTGCTATACTCAAATTACTTTTCTTCCGATCATTTTTTCAAGGAGACAACGATGTCTGGAAACAAAATGAGCAAAATTCTCGTCACCGGCGCTGTCGGGCAAATCGGCTCAGAACTGACGATGGCCTTGCGCGACAAATATGGCGCCGAAAACGTGGTGGCCGCCGGCCATCACACCCCCCCCAGCGCAGAACTGCGCGACTCGGGGCCGTTTGAAACCCTGGATGTGACCGACCCTCACTCTGTCCTGGCGGCGGTGTCTCGCCATCACATTGACACTATCTATCACATGGCCGCCATCCTGTCGGCGGTGGGCGAGGCCAAACCACACCTGTGTTGGGATGTCAACATGAACGGCCTGCGCAACATTCTGGAGGTCGCCCGCGAGCGCGAGTTGACACGGGTCTTTTGCCCCAGTTCGATTGCCGCCTTTGGCCCCGAAACGCCCCGCTATCAGACGCCTCAAGAGGCCGTGCTGCGTCCGCGCACCATGTACGGCGTGACCAAAGTGGCCGGCGAGTTACTCTGCGAGTATTATGTGCGCCGTTTTGGCGTGGATGTGCGCGGCGTGCGCTATCCTGGCATCATCAGCAATGTCACCCCGCCGGGTGGCGGCACCACCGATTATGCCGTAGAAATCTATTATGAAGCGATCAAGCACAAAAACTATGCCTGTTTTGTGCGCGAGGATACCGTGCTGCCAATGATGTATATGCCCGATTGCATCAAAGGCACCCTGGACCTGATGGAAGCCGATTTTGACCGCCTCCAGCATCATGCCGATTTCAACATGGCCAGCATGAGCTTTTCGGCCGGCGAACTGGCGGCCTCAATTCAACGACATATGCCCGACTTTACGGTTGTCTATCAGCCCGACCCGATCAAACAGACCATCGCCGACTCGTGGCCGCAGTCCATTGACGACAGCGCGGCGCGCGCCGAATGGGGCTGGCAGCCGGCCTACGACCTGGAAGCCATGACTGCCGACATGCTGGAGAAACTGGGGCAGCGATACCGGGAAGGCAAGCTCTAATTGACCAAACGCCGTGCGCCCACCTATCCGCTTGAATACGCCGCGTCGGTGTTGCCTGGCCTGGAACAGATCGCCGGCCGCGAGATAACCTCACGGCTGGACGGCTTGCGGCTGATCGATCAACAGCGCGGCTGGATCGTGTTCACATTCGAGGGTGATCCCACCGACTTGCTGGAACTGCGCACCACCGAAGATGTGTTTGTGCTGCTCTATCGCGCCGCCGATTTGCCTCCCTTTCGCCATGATGCGCTGCCTCTGCTCACCCGCATGGCCGCCGGCAGCCGATATTGGGAGCAAGCCCTGACCTGCTTTCAACGCACCCGCCGCCCGGTGCAACGAATCACCTTTCGGGTGATTGCGCAAATGACCGGGCAGACGGGCTTTAGGCGGCAAGAAATGCGCGACGCCGTGCTGGCGGGCGTGCAGGCCCGTTGGCCCAAGTGGAAGCCTGTGGCTGACGATGCCCATCTGGAAATCTGGGCGCCGACGATCAACCAATGGACGCTCATCGCCATCCGCCTCTCCGACCGGCAGATGCGTCACCGCGCCTACAAGCAAGAGCATCTGCCAGCCTCACTGCGCCCCACCCTGGCTGCGGCCATGGTCATGCTGTCCAAACCCCGCCCCGACGACCGCTTTTGTGACCCAATGTGCGGCGCCGGCACCATTCTGGCCGAGCGAGCGGCCTGGGGACCCTACCGAGCCATACTCGGCGGCGATGTGGATGCCGCCGCGCTCGATGCCGCGCAGGTCAACCTCGGCCGGGTGCAGCAGTGCGCCCTGATTGAGTGGGATGCTCATCAACTGCCCATCGGCGCCGCTTCACTGGATGCAGTGGTGTGCAACCTGCCCTTTGGCATCAAAATCGGCTCGCCCGCCGAAAACCCGGCTCTGTATGGCCGCTTTTTTCAACAGTTGGGCCGCATCCTGGTATCGGGTGGGCGGGCCGTGCTGCTGACCAGCGAGAAGGAACTGATGCACACCCTGATCCACCAACATCCTCAATTTGCGTTGGAAAGTGAGACGCTGGTGGGCGTGTTGGGGCAGGCGGCGCGCATCTATGTGTTGAGAAACAAGTGACCTCGATGCACCTCTATCTGGTTCGACATGGCGAAACACACGGCATGGCCGAACAGCGGTATGGTGATTTTGCCCTAAACGAACGCGGGCAAGATCAGGCCCGCCGGCTGGCACAGCAATTAGCCGATGCGCCGTTGACCCACGCTTATAGCAGCCCTTTGCGGCGGGCCATCCAGACCTCGCAGATCATCTTGAGCGGACGAAATGTGCCACTGACCCCCCTGGACGATCTGTGCGAAGCCGACATTGGCGTATTTGATGGGTTGACTCGGGCCCAGGCCCAAGAGCGTTACCCTGAATTTTTCGCCCAGAGCCGCGTCCACCCCACCGTAGACTTTGCCTGGCCCGGCGGCGAGACGCTGGGACAGGTCTTGCAGCGCGCCCGCCGCGCCTGGCAGTGGCTTCAAATCCGGCACGGCGGCGATGACACGCTGCTGGTCGTCTCGCACACTTTTTACCTCAACCTATTCTTGCTGGCTGTGCTGGATCAACCCTTTCCCAACCGGTTTTGGTTCAAGGTCGAATTGGGCAGATGTGTCCACATCGAAGCCTCTGCCGACCTGCCGCCCTGGATCGTGTTCGATCATTAACAAGGCCAACTCAAAGCACGCAGAAAACCCTCTCACCACCGAGACGCAAAGGACACCAAGAATTTCTAAAAACGCAAGTATTGCAAACCTTTGTGTCCTTTGTGGTAAACACAGACTTTTTTCAGTGGCCTCCTAGGAGCGTGCTGAAAAACCCCCTTGCTGGGGGAATTCGTACCTTGAAAACA